>NZ_CP041405.1:1222000-1833000 GCF_007066085.1 Paenibacillus thiaminolyticus
ACACCGAGAGCCGTCCCGGTAAAAAATGCCCTCATATTCACTGCTGTTCCCTCCTCGATTATTAGGATTCAGTAGTTAGTGTGGTCGCCGCCCACCTGAACCATGCGCAATAAATTCAGGAAACAATGGGATAGGCCATCGCCGGTACCGCCAGATCCGTCCCTTGCTTGTCAACGTGCCCGAAGCGTAATGAAATGAACCTCCGGCGGGCTGCACAAGCGAACAGGGGCATGCGAGGTCCCATATCCCCTGCTGATGAACAATCGTGTGCGGTGTCCGTCCTTGCCAGCGAACGCATACCAGCCAGCCAAGTATTGGCGGTAAAACTTCCCTGTCCGGATAGGTCCGAACCCGGGCAAGCAAATTTGTCCCCCATGAGTATGTCCGGACAAGACCAAATCGATGCCCTCCATATTCTCGCGGCGAAGGGAGAGCGGATCATGAGTAACGACGATGGTGCACCCCGGCCGCTCCCGGACGTCAAGCATACTGAGCTTGACGTTCGTTCTTCCCGTACTGAAGTCATCCCAGCCGACCAGCCATATCCCCGCTCCGTCCCGCTCTAGGCGGATAGCTTCATTGTCCAGCAGCTTCACGCCCAATTCCCTCAGCATATCGTCAAGCCTGCGGATATCGGTGTTGTAATCATGATTGCCATGAACGGCAACGACCGGCCCAAGGCGAGACAGCATCCGTATGTTATGTCTGCACCGTTCGAGCGGAACGCCGGCTTCCGTCATATCGCCACCAACAATGACGAGATCCGCCTTGCTATGCTGCAGCAGAGCCGCCAGCTCCCGCTCGGTAATGGTCCGCCGATGAATATCGGAAATAAAAAACAAGCGGGTGCCGTCGAAAGATGACGGCAGCCGCATTAACGACACTTCCTCTTCTACTATGTTACAACCGCTCGCTTCCCGCAACATGTAGCCCGTAACGGCACAGAAGCCCAGTACAACAAGACCGATCACAGCAATCATGGCGAATTATCCCTCCAACGCCATCTTATGCCGCCCCCACAAGAAGAGCGCGATTAAAAGCCCGATAAACAGCAAAAACAATATATTATAAAACCATTGCGTAATTTTTGCGTAGTTGGAAGGATGCAATTCTTTGCGGGATGGCAAATAACGATCTTCATCCTCTTCCTCATCAAGGAGAGCCCCCGCATGTTCTCCCGGTTCGTCTCCCTGATGCTTCGGTGCTGTTGTCGTGGTGTCTGGATGGGACCCGGCTGCCTCCTTGCCTGATGCGGAAGCCTTGGGCGCCGAATCTTCCCGCAGCCGGCGCAGCGCAGTGAGCGCCGGACTGTCTTCCATGTCGGGGGCCGCAGATCTGCGAGTGAACCCGCGGAATGACGGGTCAGGCCGCTTCTCGCTCATAATTCCCTCCGAAAGCGTAAAATAAGTCCCATAATCAAATCAATGAAAAAGTGAGCCGCAATAGGCGCCCACAATGTTCCCGTCCATTCGTAGACGGTTCCAAGCGCATAGCTGATAAGAAATACCATCAGTGTCGGCAGCCAATGGCGCAAATAGCGGACATGGATCGCGGCGAACAAAATACTGGTCCAGTACGGGCCAAAAGCATACTGTACCGCCCCCCGGAACAGCAGTTCTTCACATATGCCCACAATAAGACAAATGACGACAATATGCCACACTGGCCGCTTGCCGAACAGCTTCTCGTTCATGCCCCCGTCGTCTGTCATTTCCTCCGGCATGAATTGCGATACGGCAATATCGATGAGCACGACGGCGACCGCCAATCCAGCACCCCACCACAGCCACTGCCATCCTTCCGGCAGCACCAGCAGGGCGAACGGATTTCTGCCCTGCAGCCATATCCATATCAATGCTGCCAATAGGGTCAAGCCTTGCGTCAGATACAGGTTAAGAAGCAGAAGGCGATCGTCGAGTTCGTGAACACGAACCTGCCGTTCTTTAAATTGATTCCATTTCTGTTTCATTTAATCCCTGCCTTACCGATATATACACGAAGATGCAACTAAAGTTGCGACGAACCGACAGATGAATCATATCAGAAAAAATGACTTCGATACAACCTCAGCCATTGCAATCGGCTCGATACTTCCTCTACAATAGGTAAAGTTAGCAATGATTACCACCCCGCCGTCCGGACGAAAACGAACATGTCATGAAGGAGGCAACTCGGTATGTCCAAATTGGTCGTAGAGGCTTTCATCGAAATTCCTGCTGGAAGCCAAAACAAATATGAGTATGACAAGGAAAAAGGCCGATTCATTCTCGATCGCGTTCTCTACTCTCCGATGCATTATCCAACGGAATACGGGTATTTGAACGGTACGCTGGCAGAGGACGGAGATCCGCTTGACATTCTCGTTCTTACCACCTTCCCGACTTTCCCGGGCTGCGTCATCGAGTCCCGCGTCATCGGAGTGCTCGTCATGTCGGACGACAAAGGCCGCGACGAGAAGCTCCTCGCCGTCCCAACGAAGGATCCGCGCTGGAATGAAGTCAAGTCCCTGCACGACGTACCGCCGCATCTTTTGCGCGAAATCTCGCACTTCTTTCAAGTCTATAAAGATTTGGAGAACAAGAAGACAACCATTGAAGGCTGGAAGGATGCCGAATTCGCTAAAAATCTGTACGAACAGAGCATTGTCCGATACAAGGCATCCAAATAACCGCTTTCACTTCTGTTTTCGCTATATTATGCCGTTTTTCATCCTATTGACACCGATCAGGAAGCGTGATACATTAAATGAAATTTCATGATGTAATACGGTGAAGGAAAAGAACAGATGCAGAAGCCTCCAGAGAGCCGATGGGTGGTGGGAATCGGCGGCAGACCATACTGTTCCAGCGTTCCGGAGTTGTTGTGCTGAAGCTTGCAGGAGGCAAGTGCGTAGGTCCGACCGGCTAGAGCCCGTTACCGCTCGGCATCTCGCTCCCGAGATGGTCAAGGTCTGGCGCACAAGCGCCGGGCGAATAAGGGTGGCACCACGGAAGAAGACTCTCGTCCCTTACTACGGTCGTAGTATGCGGACGGGAGTTTTTTTATAGATAACTATAATGTAGATATTGGGAGGAGATATCCATGTTTAAAGTACTCGTATCGGATCCGATCAGCGATTTCGGCATCCAGCAGCTGGTCGACGCTCAGGATGTGACGGTCCTGAAGAAGACTGGATTGTCGGAAGACGAGCTGATCGACATCATCGGCGATGTCGACGCCCTGCTCGTTCGCAGCCAGACGCGGGTAACGGCGCGCATCATGGAAGCCGCCAAGCAGCTCAAGGTTATCGGACGCGCCGGTGTCGGTGTCGACAACATCGATCTGGAAGCCGCGACGAAGCGGGGGATCATCGTTATCAATGCGCCGGACGGCAACACGATCACGACCTGCGAGCATGCTTTCGCCATGATGATGGCCTTATCGCGCCATATTCCGCAAGCGTACGTGAAGACAATCAGCGGCGTATGGGACCGCAAATCATTCCTTGGCGTTGAATTGATGAACAAGACGCTCGGCGTGCTCGGCATGGGCCGCATCGGAAGCGAGGTTGCGAAGCGCGCCAAGGTGTTCGGCATGGAAGTCATCGGGTACGATCCGTTCATGACGGACGAGCGGGCGGAGAAGCTTGGGGTCAAGCTTGGCACGGTAGACGAGATTATCCGCGCGGCTGATTTCATCACTGTCCATACTCCGCTGACCGACGAGACGCGCCATATGATTTCCCGTCCGCAGTTCGAAGTGATGAAGCGGGGAATGCGCATCATCAACTGTGCTCGCGGCGGCATTATCGATGAAGGGGCGCTTATTGAAGCGATTGACGAGGGCATCGTAGCCGGAGCGGCCTTCGACGTATTCGAGGCAGAACCGCCGGCGGCTGACCATCCGTTCTTGAGTCATCCCAAGATCATTGTTACGCCTCACCTGGGCGCATCGACGGTCGAGGCCCAAGAGAACGTGGCCGTAGACGTCTCGGAGCAGGTATTGCATATTTTGCGGAACGAACCGTTCAAAAATGCGGTGAATATGCCGCCGGTCGCGCCAAGCGTGCTGAAGAAGATCCAGCCTTACTTCAAGCTCGCCGAGAAGCTGGGCCAATTCGCCGGTCAAATGGCCAAAAGCCCTGTCATGGAGATTGTCGTCAATTATTGCGGCGATCTGGCCGAGGTGGATACCCAGCCGATTACGCGCCACATTCTTAAAGGCGTGCTCTCCCGCCATCTTGGCTCCGATGTGAACGAAGTCAATTCGATGCATCTCGCCAAGGTTCGCGACATCCATATTTTGGTGGAGAAATCCCATATCGCCAAAGGCTTCACGAATCTGCTGACGGTCAAGCTGCGCACCAGCACCGAGGAAAGGCTCGTAGCCGGCACGCTGCTGAACGGATACGGAGAACGGATCGTCCAGATCGACAAATATACGGTCGATTTGGTGCCGGAAGGCTATCTCCTTCTAATCTCGCATCATGACAAGCCGGGCGTCATCGGACTAGTCGGCTCCCTGCTCGGCAACAACGGCGTGAACATCGCGACGATGCAGGTCGGCCGGAAAATCGCCGGCGGAGACGCGATTATGGTGCTGTCCGTAGACAAGTCGGTGCCGCAGGATGTCCTTGCGGAGCTGAAAGCCCATTCGGACATCAATAAAGCGAAAGTCATCGTATTATAACGAAAAGTTGCCCGGATCAAGCCAAGCAATTGCGGCATGTTCCACGGACAACAAGATTTTAGTAAAAAATCCGGCTTGCTCTGACATCATTAGCGGATTGCCGCACGACACAAAACTCCCTTCTCCGCCAAGCGGAAAAGGGAGTTTTCTCATTTCGTCATGCGTTCTCTTTTTGTGACACCGGGATCGGGAGTTGAATGGTGAACGTTGTCCCCTCGCCCTGAATGCTATGAACCTGAATAGAGCCCTTGTGGGCCTCCACAATATTTTTGACGATAGCCAGACCCAATCCGGTTCCGCCGGTTGCTTCCCGCTTGCGGGCCTTATCCGCCTTGTAGAAGCGGTCGAAAATATAGGGGAGATCCTCAGACGGTATGCCCTGGCCGTGGTCCCGAACGACGATGCTGAGCATCTCGCCGCCGTCGGCCGCAATACCGCGGCTTGTAGAGAGGCCGATTTCCTCGCCGGCCGAGGAATGCCGCATCGCATTGTCCAGCAAATTGGTCAGCACCTGCTCCAGCCGATCCTCGTCAGCGGCGGGCAGTACCGGATCATGCGCTTCGAGCTTCAGCACGATCGGAATCTGCTGTTCCTTCGCGAGCACCGTATATTTGCGGTATACGCGGTGAATCAGTTCATTCAGGTCGGTCTCGTTCCAATGCATCTGCATATGGCCCGATTCCATCTTGGCCAGATCAAGCAGATCTTTGACGAGGCGGCCCATGCGCAGCGATTCATCATGAATGACCTGAACCAGTTCCTGCCGTTCCTCCGGGGAGGCTGCGATATCATCCATCAGCGCCTCGCTGTACCCTTGCAGCATGGAGAGCGGGGTGCGAATCTCATGGGACACATTGGCGACGAAGTCCGTCCGCATCTTCTCGAGCTTGACTTCCTCCGTAATATCCCGCAGCACGGCGACCGCCCCGCGTACGCGGCTGTCGGCATGGAGCGGGCCCATCACGACCGACCATACTTCCTTCTGCACATGTACCCGCGCTGTGACTTCCTTTCCTTCCTTGACGACCGTGTGGAAATAAGGCTCCAACGGATCGGGAACCGCCGAAGATTCGGCCCCCTCCTCTTGAATGTTCCACTCCATCTGATTCCAGGTGTTCAGAATCGCTTCGCCCTGCGGATTCGTGAGCAGCATCTGACCGGCCGCGTCGAACGTAATCACCGCGTCGGTCATGCTCCGCAGCACGCTCGCCAAATGCTCCTTCTCATGCTGCAGATCCTGAATCGTCAGCTTCAACTCCTCCGCCATATGGTTGAACGTGCGCGACAACTCGCCAATCTCGTCGGAGGAGCGTATCGTCACCTTCGTGGAATATTCTCCTTGCCGGATCGTGTCCGCGGCCTCCTTCAGCTTGCGGAGCGGCTGCGTAATCTTCGTGAACAGGAACAACGCGAAGAACGTCGTCAGCGAGAATCCGGTAATCGCGGTATAGACGAACAATTGCTTAATGTCATTCGGATGCGCGAAGTTGCTGTCAATGTACGGCAGCAGATATACGCCCAATGTCGCCATGACGAAGGCGACGAGGCCGATGATGGTCATCCATAGCTTTCCGACAATGCTTCGCCAAAATTTCACGTTATTTAGGCACCTCTAACTTGTAACCGACGCCCCATACGGTCGTAATCATGGCCGCCGCCTCCGGCGACACCTTGTTCAGCTTCTCGCGCAGACGCTTCACATGGGTATCTACGGTCCGCAGATCTCCGAAAAATTCGTAGTTCCATACATCCTTCAGCAATTCCTCGCGCGAGAACACTTTGTCCGGAGATATCGCCAAATAGTGAAGCAGCTCATACTCCTTCGGCGTCAGACTCACTTCTTGGCCGCCCGCCGTTACCCGATGGGCATCATGCTCGATAACCAAATGAGGGAATACGATATTGTTGCTCGTCTTCGGATCGTTGGTCAAGAACGCCGTCGCCGACGAACGGCGAAGCACCGCTTTGACCCGGTAAATCACTTCGCGCGGGCTGAACGGCTTGACGACATAGTCATCCGCCCCCACCTCGAACCCTTGCACCCGGTTCATTTCTTCGCCCTTCGCGGTAAGCATAATGATTGGGGTCGCCTTGACCTGCCGCAGCCGCGTGCATACTTCGATGCCGTCTATTCCCGGCAGCATCACGTCGAGCAGGATCAAATCATAATCTTCGCTTACCGCTTTGCGGAGCGCCATTTCTCCATCTTCCGCCTCATCAATGGTGTACCCCTCTTTCTCCAGATACATTTTGAGCAAGCGGCGAATGCGTTCTTCATCATCAACTACCAGTATGCGATTCACTTGTTCAGACATATACGACTCCCCTTCCAATGGTTATACGCGTAACTGGACAGAACAACAGTCCTGTCCAGTCGCATGCGCAGCTGCCCGGATTATACTCCGGCATAGGAATGCAGCCCGGAGATAATAAGATTGACTCCGACCAAAGTAAACATAACGATCAAAAAGCCAATGACGGCAAGCCAGGACGATTTCGTCCCGATCCAGCTGCGAGACAGGCGCAGATGCAGGTAGGCGCTGTAAAAAAGCCACGTAATGAGCGCCCAGACCTCCTTCGGATCCCAGGCCCAGAATCGGGACCAGGCAATCTGCGCCCAGATCATCGCGAAGATAAGCCCGCCCAGCGTAAATACCGGGAAGCCCAGCGCGATGGAGCGGTAGCTGATCTCATCGGCCAGCTCCGGATCGACGCCGCGGACAAGCGGCTGAATCGACTTCGCTATCGGCTTGCGAATAAGCAAACGAATGAGGCCGTAAAGCGCGAGTCCTGCCAATAGCGACCAGATGACGGTGTTCAACTTCCGCCCCGCCTGCACCCCCTTCATCCAGCTTGGCGCTTCCATGAGCGGAAGCGAAATGCCGATAAAGCTCGGCACCTTCTTCAAGGAAGCCGAATCGCTGTTGTACGGAGCGACCAGCGGCGGCATTTGATATGTCACCTTTTCCAGTCTCGTCTCAATTTGACGGTTCTTGACGCTCTCCACCTTCTGGTCAATGATGACCTCGTATCCGGCCCCGCGGAAAATAAACACGATCGAGATGAACCCGACGACGATGACAATGCTGGCCATCGTGAACTCAAGCCAGCGTTGCGGCCGGCGCGGCGCCCCGGCATTCCAGCGGACGGACCGCAGCAGGTGCAGCAGCCCGGCCAGGAAGCCTACCGCGAAGAACGCGTAGCCAAGCGCGACCATTGTTACATGGATATAAAGCCAGATCGAATCTAGCTGCGGGATAAGCGGCTGGACTTCACTTGGAAAGACAGAGGCATAACCCATAATGATGACAGCCAGCGGCACCCCGAATACGCCGAGCACCGTTGAACGGTATATCAGATACACCACGACGAAAGCGGCAATAATCATCATCGCCAAAAAGGACATAAATTCGTACATATTGCTGACCGGAATATGCCCTGCTCCAATCCAGCGCGTGAAGAAGTAGGCGGCCTGCGCCAAGAAGCCGATAATCGTCACGGCGAACGCAATCTTTCCCCACTTCCGCTCCCGGCGGCCGGAATGCTGGGATTTGCCGCCTCCCAGGGCGAACACGAACAGAATGAACGCGATGCAGAACAAGAAAAATGCGACCAAATAGGCATCCTGACTAAATTGTAGCAGATTCAAGCCTTATTCCCCCCACGATCTATCATTTTGGAATCCACCTGCACATCGGCGGCCGCCAATGCTCGTGCCACTTCATTGCGCAAGCCGAACCAATTTTTGTTCGTATGCGCTCCCAATGCCAGATTCTGTCCATCCAGCCGCAGCCACACGCGGCGGTGCTGCCAGTAGAAGCCCATAATCAGACCGATCATGCTGATGGCGGCTCCGACCCAGATGAACGGCATCGCCGTATCCTTGCGAACCGTCAGATAGCTTATGGATTCGGACATCGTCACATCATTCATCGACGGCACGCGCAGCTCGAACCGCTCCGCCATCTTGCCGTTGATGACATCCTGTTGGAAGCGGACCTTGTCTTTTTGCAGCGGGAAATAGAGATAAGGCTCCCCTTCATCCGGTATGCCAGGTCCCTTAATTAGGAAAATAAATGCGGGAGCATTCGGCTCTTGCGACATATTCGCCGGCTCGCCTTTGCTGTTCAAGCCAAAGTCCATAAATTTGCTCGTTAATTCCAGGGTATAAGGCCCTACCTTATACTCGCGTTCCGTCCGGTTCACTTTCAGCTCGAATTGCCCGTATACTTCTTCGGTAGCCGGATTCCGCAGTTCAGGCTTGACCGCCACGAGCTTCGGCGTCAGATCGAAATCGAATTGATACGCCGAGATGCCGTCGTATTCCAACGGATCGTTGACCCGGATATCATACTGGTGAACCTTCTCCAGCACCGGCTCCGCCACCGGATCGTCGCACTTGTCGACACAGCGGAACAAGGTCGCCTTCGTCTCGAACAGCTTCGCGAACACACGGCCTTCCTTGACGAATTGCTCCGGCATCTCCTCTTCCGAATAATACTCGACCGTGAAATGATCATTTTGCAAATAATACGGCGTATTCGGAATCTCCCGCGGCTCTCCCTGCGGAAAGCCGGCATAATACTCCATATGCCATCCCGGAATACTTCTTGCCAGCACCGCCAGCAGGAAGATGATTAGCCCGATATGATTAATATATGGCCCCCAACGGCTAAAGCGGTTTTTCTCCGCGAGCAGCGCCCCGTCGTCGCGGACGATGCGGTAGCCGCGCTTCTTGAGGGCGTTCGACATTGTGTCCAGCCACGCCTCCGGCTCCTCCTTGATGTCGCCCTGATAGGCGACGCGCTGCCGCGTTATGAATTGCTCATGCTTGCGAACCTTTTGCTTATGTAAGGCGCGGTACAGCGGAAGGACCCGGTCCAGACTGCATATGACGAGTGAAGCCCCGATCATGACGAGCAGCGTAATGAACCACCACGATTCATACGTATGGGACAAGCCGAGCAAATAATAGATATGCCCGAGCGTGCCATAGGTTTGCTTGTAGTAGGTCGCAGCGTCGATCGAGATGAAATTGCTTTCCTGCGGATAAATCGTTCCGAGAGAAGCACCGATCAGCGTTATGATAATAATGATGATCGCGAATTTGACCGAGGAGAAGAAGTTCCATATCCGGTCAATCCATGAAGGATTCGCCTTTTGCGATTTGCGGGCGACGCCGTCATATCTCATTTCGAGCACCGCATCGGCCCCGGGCTCCTCGTTCTGCGGTTTGCCGCAGGCTTCGCACAGCACCGTTCCTACGGCGTTCTGATGCCCGCATTCACATTTCGTGTTGACAAACGCCACGTCATTGCCCTCCTTCCATATCCCGGTTATGTACCTGTAATCTGCTGAAGATAAGCATTCAGCTGATCAGGGGATAATTCTCCGATATGGATGGCGTGGACTTTGCCGTTCGGCTTAATGAAGAACGTGGTCGGCATCGGCCCGATACCGAACGCCTTGATTGACTTCCTCTTCTGATCCAGCAGCATCGTGAAATCCACGTTCACTTTTCTCATATAATTCTCGACGACCAGAGGATCTTCCCCCGCATTGACGCCTACAACCTCGACCCCGCGTTCCTTCCAGTTATCTGCCGTGCTCTGCAAGGCGGGCATTTCCCGTTCGCAAGGCTCACACCACGATCCCCAGAAATTCAGGACCACCGTCTTGTCCCGGTAATCGCTTAACTGAACCAGATCGCCCTGCACCGTCTGCAGTGTCAGGTTCGGTATCGCATCCCCGGCTTTCGGCGTCTCCGACTTCTTGAAGGCGGAACTGACAGCGAAGCCGCCGAGCAGAAGGATGCCCGCTAAAATAATGATTTGGACTGTCTTATTGCGTTTCCCCATCATCTACGCCCCTTCCAGAGGTTGTTCAAAAATCCGCTTTCACCGGATTCTGTGAACACTCATTTCTATGACATTTTTCACAATCAGGCAGAAGAGTTGCTACAATTTCCGCACACCATCCACGATCATTATAATTCATTGGTGGAGCGCCCCCTCTTCCTTAATATGAAAATTATGTGTCATAGCAAAGGGAAACAAACCCCACACCTGCCGGGTTCGTTCCAACCGATTCAAGAATCGGTTCAGGCATCTGTGCGGTTCGCTTTAATCGCCATCTTCAATTCGTTGACCTCGGATTTGGTCAAGTGCCGGAATTTTCCCCGTGGAATTCCTTGCAGGAAGATGTTGCCGAATTGAACCCGCTTCAGCTTCACGACGGGATGCCCGATCGCTTCGAACATCCGGCGTACCTGACGGTTGCGCCCTTCATAGATCGTAATGCTGATCGTGGCCGACTTGCGTTCCATATCGACATCATGATATTCCACCTCGGCCGGCTGCGTCATGCCGTCCTCGAGCTGAACGCCCTCTCTCAGCTTCTCCAGCAGATCGCCATGCGGAATGCCCTTGACGGTCGCATGATACGTCTTCGCCACATGATGGCGCGGATGCATGAGCATATTCGCCAGATCGCCGTCATTGGTCAGAAGCAGCAGCCCTTCCGTATCGTAATCGAGCCGGCCTACCGGATAGACCCGCCCTCCGATGCCCTTGACGAAATCAAGCACCGTTTTGCGCCCTTCCGGGTCCGACATGCTCGTAATGACCCCTTTCGGCTTGTGGAAGGCGGCATATACTTTGTTGGCATTCGCGGTAATCGGCTTGCCGTTCATGGTAATGATGTCTGTCGCAGGATCCGCCTTGACCCCTAACGCGGTCACGACCTCTCCGTTAACCTCTACCTTCCCGTCCAGTATCAATTGTTCACATTTGCGGCGCGACGCAACCCCTGCGTTTGCCATAATTTTTTGCAATCGTTCTTCCATCGATGTCTGTCACCTCAAACCTATGATATCCTTTTGTGAACAAGACCACAAGCCGGAGGTTCAAAATATTGTCGAAATCCATATATTGTCGAAATCCATGACAAAGAGGCGGTCCCAAAAGTAGTATTTTACTACATTGAGACAGCCCCCTGATTCTCAAAGCTCGACTTGCCGAAAAACTGCAGAAATACACCTTTCCTTTATGAAGTGTACTCCGTTACAGGGAATCCTGCAAAACTCAGGCTGTTGGAAAACCCCTGTTTTTTACGAAGGGGTGGAGCACAATCAAAACTTGGCACTCAGAGCGTTTTAAATCGATTTTTTCTACTGAGAGGCGAGATCCGCCCTATAAAAAATGAGGTAGCAAAAAATTCCCATGGACTTCTCAACGGCCTGATTTTACGGGATCCAAGAGATCGCGTCGGATCCTGGAGGCATCGTTGCCTTGAGGAGGCAACTTCGCATTCAGGTGGCATCGTTGCCTCCTGGGGCTTGAACGTGTGGAGGGAATTACTGCTATTTTACAGGAATTTCGGCTCAATGAGGTCAAGTCCAAATTTATGTGTAAAATCCTCGATGAGATTGCCAGAGCAAAAAGATGCCTAAGCTGCAGGCCTGTTGAGCTTCTTCCGCCACTCATGGTACTCTTTCATCTCGATATACTTTTTCCCGGCGGACCACTTTTCGTCCTGCTCCATTAACAAGGCTCCAAAAAGACGAAGGACAGAGGCTCGGTTGGGAAAAATGCGAATGACGCGTTCTCGACGCCGCAACTCGCCATTTAGACGTTCTACAGCATTTGTGGTGCGCGTACGTATCCGACAGGCAGCCGGAAGTGCCAAGATCGCTGTCGCATCGTCAAAACCCTCTTCCAAGACCCTCATGGCCTTTGGAGCTTTGTCTTCAAATGCTTCTTGTGTCCGCTTCAGCAGTGTACGGGCACTGGTCTCGTCCGCGGCTTCGTAGATGGCCCTCACATGGGCCTTCAATTCATCACGGCATGCTTTAGGAGCAGCGTCCAGAATATTACGCATAAAGTGGGTTTGACACCGTTGCCAGGTTACGCCTTGGAAATGTTGCCGAATCGCACTTACCAAACCACCGTGATGGTCGCTGGTAATGACATCAACACCGTGCAACCCGCGACTTTTGAGGTGCGTAAAGAAAGCTCCCCACGTTGCAGCTGACTCGGTATCATCTACGGTAAGTCCAAGCACTTCCCGGTAGCCCTCCGCATTAATCCCTGTTGCAATCATTACGCCACGTGAGCGCACACGACCGTCTTCCCGGACTTTGACGTACAGGGCGTCGACAATAAGAAAGGGATAGGCCTTGTCCAGTTTTCGGTTATTCCACTCCTCTACGAGGGATCCAGTTGTTTGCATAGCTCACTAACGGTCGATTTAGAGAACTCCGTCCCGCACAGTTCTTCGGTAATATTGCTTACTTTTCGCGTTGACACCCCATTGAGCACCATCTCCATCATGGCTAAGACAAGGGCTTGCTCACTGCGTTGGTACCGAGAAAAAAGTTCCGTAGAGAACTGACCGTTGCGGAAACGCGGTACTTGCAGGGTTAATTGGCCCACCCGTGTTGTCAGCCGATGAGGGTATGATCCATTACGGTAACCTGCACGTTCTTCTGAGCGCTCATAGTGCCCCGCCTTCAGCTGTTCCGTTGCTTGTGCCTGCAACACTTGATTCAAGATGGACTCTAATAGGGCCGCAATCCCGGCATCTCTTGATTCGGATAAAAACAGTTGATGCAAAAGTTGTGAATCTAGGGTAATCTGGTATTGAGTCATAGCTAGATCCTCCTTCGGAATGTTGTCTCGACAACCTCATTCTATACGAGGATCCTTGCTATGGCTCTTCTTTTTTGCCATTTGCTTTTTACACAATTATATGGACTTAGCTCTCAATGAGTCCACATCCCGAGGAATTGCTGCAAATCTACATCATTTTAGCCCCTTTTGCTTCAAGTCGAAGCGAAACAGGTGAAATTCCTGCAGTTTTGCAGGATTCCTTTTTCTGGTAAAGACATCCATATCGAATTGCTGTATTTGTGCAGGATTTCGCTTACCGAATAGGCGTGTCTGGAGAAATCATGCCGTTTTCTGGATTTCGCACCATAGCGTTTTAAATCGATTTTTTCTACTGAGAGACGAGATCCACCACATAAAAAATGAAGTGCCGAAAATTCCCCTGGGCTTTCTCAACGGCCTGACTTTTGCGGGAATTTCATCAAATAGCGTCCGCCATCTCACCCGAAGACGAGCAGACAGACGATAATGGCGGCCACAAATCCGACCAAATCGGAGAACAGGCCGACCTTGAGCGCATAGCGTCCATTGCGAATGCCGATCGCACCGAAATAGACCATCAGCACATAGAGCGTCGTATCCGTGCTGCCTTGAATAGTGGAGGCCATTCGTCCGATCATAGAATCTGCGCCGTAGGTCTTAATCAGATCGGTGGTAAAAGCGAGCGACCCCGCCCCTGTTATCGGCCGCAGGAAGGCAAGCGGAAGCACCTCGCTCGGAACGCCGAACCAACTGAGCAGAGGAGCGAACCAGCCGACGATCCACTCCATCGCCCCGGAGGCACGGAACACGCTGATGGCAACCATCATCCCCACGAGCGTAGGGATGATGTTGATTGAGGTCTGAAAGCCGTCCTTCGCCCCTTCCACGAACGATTCATAGACGGGGATGCGCTTGAAATACGCGTATAAAGGGATGAAGACGATAATGGCCGGGATGGCCCATGCAGAAATAAGCGACACTACAGCATACATGAGCAGCCGTCCTTTCCGAACGAGTAATGAATTCCCTCTTCAGCCAATGGCGCTTGCCCGCATGACCGGGCCTGCCCGGTCTTAATCAGGCATCGGCGGCACGCCAAGCCCTGTCCGGCCGGTTCCGGCCGTCGCGCTCGGCGGACGGGCCGAAGCCCGGTTACGGTACCATCGATCGGCCGCAATCGCGGCGAGCGTCGCTACCATCGTAGCCAGCAGCGTCGTGCCGACGATCTCGGCCGGATTGGCCGAGCCGAAATTCATCCGAATCGCGATCAGTGTCGTCGGAATCAGCGTAATGCTGGACGTATTGATCGCCAGCAGGGTGCACATCGCCGGCGTTGCCGTGTCCTTGTCCGGATTCAGCTTCTGCAGCTCTTGCATCGCCCGTATCCCCATCGGCGTCGCCGCGTTCCCCAAGCCGAGCAGATTCGCGCTCATGTTGGACATGATGTACCCGAGCGCCGGATGATTGGGCGGTACGTCCGGGAACAAAAAGCGGACGACCGGGCCTAACGCCTTCGCGACTTTAGCCAGCAGGCCGCCGTCTTCCGCGATGCGCATCATCCCCAGCCAGAACACCATGACGCTAATCAGACCGAAGCTAACCGTAACTCCGGTCTTCGCTCCGTCAAAAACGGCCTCCGTCACCGCGTCAATCCGTCCTTGAGCAGCTGCCGCGATAAATCCGACCAGCAGCATGAACATCCATATTGCATTGACCATCGTTCTCCCCCCTTATAACATCCGGCATCCTCCCCTGACGATTAGCGCGCATGGAATAACGAGCCTACCGCAGTCCGCAGCCCTTGGAACCATCTGGCGGCGGCGGTATCCGGCTTGCCTGTCCCGGCCTCGTCGCCGCCTGCCGCAGCTTCCTCCAGCTGGACGGAAATCAGCGGCTTGCCATCCAGCTCATACCGAAGCGATCCGCGATAGCCTAACCGGTAATCGAGACTTCCCGCCGGTATAAGCCGCACGGACGCCTTCACCCGGTCGCGCTCGTCCGCTCCGAGCGGATAGGCGGCAGAGGCCGAAGCTTGAAGATGCTCATTGCCTTGGATCTTATCGCCCTTGGCGACCAGCGGCACTTTTGGAAAGGCCGAGAACCCGTAATCAAGCAACCGGGAATGATCGAGCCAGTCATTGCCGTCATTCAGCGTCACAACCGCCAACTGCTGGCCGTGCCTCGTTGCCGAGCTGACGAGACAGCGAAGCGCTTTGGACGTATAGCCGGTCTTCACTCCATCGGCTCCCTCGTACAGATACAGCATTTTGTTTTTATTGCTCCATTTATAATCCCAATTGTCATTCGGATTCGGCACGGTCTTCACCTTCGTGCGCACGATCTCCTGAAAGGTCGGATTGTGAAGCGCGTATGCGGAAAGCCGGGCAAGATCGTTGGCCGTCGTGTAGTGCCCGTCGGCATCCAGCCCGTGCGGGTTGCGGAATTGCGTCTTGTCCAAGCCAAGCATTTCGGCCTTCTCGTTCATCATGTACACGAACCCTTCTTCAGACCCGCCGACATGCTCCGCGATCGCGACGGCAGCATCGTTGCCCGAGCGCAGCATCAGCCCGTACAGCAGATGGTGGAGGCTCATTTCCTCGCCTCTGCGCAGGTACAAGGAGGAGCCTTCCTTGGCGAAGGCCCGCTTGCTCGTCTTCACCACATCGCTCAGCTGCCCGGTTTCAATCGCCACGATGGCGGTCATAATTTTCGTCGTGCTTGCCATCGGAAGCAGCGCTTCGCCATTCCGGCTATACAGAATACGTCCGCTGGCGACGTCGATCAACGCCGCGGCCTTGGCATGGATGGCCGGGGGCTTTATCCGTTGGGTAAGGCGTTCGGGCTCGCGTTCGGGTTCAGCCTGCACCACCATGCCGGAAGTATCGGAAAATCCCGCGCTTCCGTTCCTCGCCTCGCTGAACGGGCTAAGGACAAGGAGCACGGAACTAATGAGCAGCAGCTTTTTGGTGAATCCCGCATTGGTGAATCGGATCATAGGGTCCTCCTTTGTGTGATGCCAGTCCAATTGTTACCATGTGTATGCTTGTCTGCTTCCAGGTATGCGGAAGGAGACGAGAAATAACGAAGCAGACGAGATAAAATGCGACAGAAGACGAAGACAGCACGGCAAACAGCGCCAAGCCCGCTCCTCCTTCGCACATCGCCTAGCGGATGGGGAAGACAGACGAACTTGACGCTTCTGCATGTGACACGCATGACGATATCACGCCTCTTCTTCATTCGGCCCGCCGTGCCCGTCGCGCTTGAACATCGCTTCGATCCGGTCAAGCACGTTTGGCGTGACATCGATAATCCGTTCGAGTAAATGGGTCTGATTATCGAGCGATACGACGTTGATGCCTTGCTGGCCTACGACAAGGAACGCAATCGGGGTCAAACACACGCCGCCTCCGCTCCCCCCGCCGAACGGCAGGGCATGAGACGATTTCCGATCGTCATGCCCATTCCCGGATCCGGAACGCTGCTTCTCAACCCGGAAGTCGCTCCCTCCTGCAGCGAAGCCGAAAGCGACTCTGCTTATCGGAAGAATAACGCTGCCGTCCGGGGTCTGAACGGGATCGCCAACGATTGCGTTCACATCGACCATGGCCTTGATATTTTCGAACGCAGCTTGCATCAATCCTTCGACAGGATGTTCTGCCATTGCCTTGAGTCCTCCTCCGGATATATAAGTTCCAAAAGCCGTATATCGGCTTTATCCACACCTATCCCCACATTAGGTACGGCCTGCACATCCATAGCTTGTGCACAAATAAAGCGTAGTATGTATAGGCTAGCCCTGCACTTTCCGTGCAGCGGCGTCCGCCAGTGTCCGCCGCCACATGCCGATCCCGCCTTCGGCACGCACAATGCGGACGGCAAGCCGCGCCAGCGAGCGAACGACATGGCCGAATCGTATTTCGGCAATACAGATGATGCGGGTAGAGAAGTAAGGGCGGTGGAACTGAGGGGTGATTCCCAAAATCGGATCATCCTGAAAGCGAAGCGCATAGCTGAGCCTGCCGACAAGCCATGACTTAATGGACCAGGTCGTGCCCGTGACGATGGCGGTTCCGGTTGGATCGCTAAGCCCGATCTCCGTCTCCCAGATGAACAGGCTGCACTTCACCTTGTCCAATGTCTCCTCAACCCACTCGACGATGCCTCTTGTATGCCGGGCCAGCCGCTTGGCCTGTCTGATGTACCGGGCGACAGTCTCCCGGTTCACCTTCCGGCGTGTTTTATCCTGGTTCGTCCTGACGAAGTTCTCCTTCTTCTTCTGCTTCAGATCGAAGCCTTCCTCCATATTGATGAAGCGGATAGAACGCCATTCGTACCGCCAGCGAATCCAACCGTAGAAGGCCCGGATAATAAGAAATACCCGCTCATGCTTATCCGCTTTGTGAATGACCAGCTTGCATTCGACCGTAGAGAAGAGAATCAGGAAGAGCAGCAGGGCGATGATCGCTGCGATGCCGGCCATAATCCATATCCCCATAGTCTGCCTCCGATCCGAAAGATTTCCTGAACTAACCGTATTATGGCCTTTTATCCAATCAGACATGCAGGAAGTTCCATCGCATCATTGATGATGCGGACGCCGGGCACGGCAAAGCCCGCCGCAGATCGACTGACGTCGTCCGCTGGCGGGCTGTTCATGCCGCTTATTTCAGCGATTATCCATTTCATTCGTTCGGCTGCTCTCGAGGCCTCCTCCAGCTCCTGCCAGCTTGGTTCAGCCCAGCTCCAATTCATTGGTGTCAAGCGATTCCCCTGGCGTCAGCTCCATGCCCTGAATGCCGATAAGCTTCAGTTGAGTGACGAAGGCCGCGCCGTCCTGTTCGATCGGCGGGAACGTATTGTAATGAATCGGGATGACGACCTTCGCCTTGGTCCATTGCGCGGCCAGGAGCGCGTCCTCCGGATCCATCGTGAAGAAGCTGCCGATAGGCAAAAAGGCGATGTCCGGCTTATACCGCTCGCCAATCAGCTTCATGTCGCTGTACAAGGCGGTATCTCCCGCGTGGTACACGGTCAATCCATCCATCTTAAGTACGATTCCCGCCGGGTTGCCCAAATATTGAGCCTGCCCGTTCACTGTGACCGAGGAGCTGTGGAGGGCATTGACCCATTTGATCGAACCGAAGTCGAATGTGCCTCCCCCGCCCAGATTCATGCCGATAGCGCGCGTGCCCTGCTGCTCCATGTAATCGGCCAGCTCCACGATGGCCAAGATGGTGGCGTCATTCCGCTTCGCAATGTCCGCCGCGTCTGCGATATGATCGCCATGGCCATGGGTAAGCAGCACATAATCCGCCTGAATCTGATCCGGTGTGGCCTTCGCGGACGGATTGCCCGTCAAAAATGGATCGATGATCAGCCGATGCTTCCCAGTATCGATTTCGACGCAGGCATGCCCATGAAACTGAATTCGCATTTTAACGTTCTCCTCCTTCTTCGTTCACATCTTCAATCGTCAGCTGCCGTCCTTCTAATTTCTGGAACAACAGCTGCGTCTCCTCCTCCAATCCTTCATTTTGTTCGAAGGCCGAAGCTTCCGGCAGTTCGGACAAGCTTGCCAGCCCGAAATAGTCGAGAAAGGCGCGCGTCGTGCCATACAGTATCGGCCTTCCGATCGCTTCGGCCCGGCCCGTTTCTTCGATCAGATCTTTGTTCACGAGCGTCTGAATGGCCCGATCGGACTTGACGCCGCGAACCTCCTCAATCTCCACGCGAGTGATCGGCTGGCGGTAAGCCACGATCGCCAGCGTCTCGAGCGCCGCCTGGGACAGAGACGAGCGGGAAGGCGAATAGGCCATTCGTTCGAAATAAGGCGCATGATCCGGCAACGTCGTCAGTTGATACATGCCGGCAATGGCCACGATCTGGATCCCGCGCTTCGAACGCTCCATGTCCGCCTGCAAATCATGCAGCGCCTCCATGACGATTTCCTGCCGCTGTTTCGTAATTTCTGCGATTTGCTTACTATTTAAACCTTCATCTCCCGCCATAAACAGGAGCCCTTCAATAATCGACTTCAACGTCTGAAAGTCCATCGTCTTCCACATCCCCTTGCCACTGAATCACAATTTCATCGAATACCCGATCTTGAAAACAACGAATCTGCTTCAACTTCATTAATTCCAGCACCGCCAGGAACGTCACGACCACCTCGTGGCGGGACAACTGCTCGCTCAGCAGCTTGGAGAACAGCAGCTTGCCTCCCCTTCCCACCGGCCGCAGAACGGTGACGATATCGCGTATCCGATCCTTCACGGAAATCTCGTCGCGGTGAATCGTGGCGACCATCGTGCGCCGGGATGCTTTGCGCAGCGCCTTCTGGAAGGCCTCAATCAAATCCGACACATGGAGCCCTTCCACCGGATTCGACGGCTTCGACGGCATGAACGGAGTCAGATCCTCCGGTTCCTTCGTGAACAGCAGGCTTCGCTCCGATTCCTTTTCCCGCAAATGCTCGGCGATTCCTTTGTACTTCCGGTATTCCACCAGCTTGCGGATCAGCTCCGCTCGCGGGTCCAGTTCCTCTTCTTCGTAGTCCATCATGTCGTCATCCCATTCCATGACGGGCGGCTTTGGTAAGAGCTGTTGGGACTTCATCGCTAAGAGGGTCGCTGCCATAACGAGAAACTCGCTCGTAATATCCAATTCCAATTCCTTCATGCTATGTAAATAATTCATATATTGATCGGTAATCTCGCTGATCGAGATATCCTGAATAGCAATCTCCGCCTGATCGATAAGGTGAAGCAGCAGATCAAGCGGCCCTTCGAACAGCTCCAGCTTGTAAGTGACGGACACGAACGTTCCTCCCGTAAAAACAAATGTAGCGCCCTATTATAAAGGCATGTACCTCTATAAAGGGCACTACATTAAATAAGCACTATTTCAACTGATTCGTCAAGTTTGCCATTTCAATTGCCGTTGCGGCCGCTTCCCAGCCCTTGTTGCCGGCCTTCGTGCCTGCGCGCTCGATCGCCTGCTCGATCGAATCCGTCGTCAGCACGCCGAACACGGTTGGCACGCCTGTTTTCATATTGACTTGGGCGACCCCTTTGGCTGTCTCGCTGCACACATAGTCAAAATGCGGCGTAGATCCGCGAATGACGGCGCCCAACGTGATCACCGCGTCATATTTGCCGCTTTCCGCCATTTTCTGGGCGATGAGCGGAATCTCGAACGCGCCGGGAACCCAGGCGACAGAGATCTCCTCATCCTTCACGCCGTGGCGCTTCAGCGCGTCCAGCGCGCCCGACAGCAGCTTGGAGACGATGAATTCATTGAAGCGTCCGGCGACGATGCCATATTTTAACCCTTCCGATACTAAATGACCTTCAAATACATGTGGCATAGGTAAAACCTCCCGATGGAATATAGTTTGCTGTGACTAGCTTGCGATTCAGGATTCGATTTGTTCATTCTGCTCGATATCATCGAATACGAGCATATGTCCGAGCTTCGCTGCCTTCGTATGCAGATAACGCGTATTGTCTTCGTTTTCCTGCATCTGAATCGGCACCCGCTCGACAATTTCAAGGCCGTAGCCTTCGAGCCCTTTGATTTTGCGGGGATTGTTCGTCATGAGCCGGATGTGGCGGACACCGAGATCCTTCAAAATCTGCGCGCCGATGCCGTAATCCCGCAGATCCGCCGGGAACCCGAGCTTCAAGTTCGCGTCGACCGTATCCAGGCCTTGTTCCTGAAGCTTGTACGCTTTCAGCTTATTAATGAGGCCGATCCCCCGGCCTTCCTGCCGCATATAGAGGAGAACGCCGTTCCCTTCCCGCTCGATCGCGCGCAATGCGGCCGCGAATTGAGGCCCGCAGTCGCAGCGGTGCGAATGGAACACATCCCCGGTCAGACATTCGGAATGGACGCGGACCAGCACCGGCTTCGTGCCATCGACCTCGCCCTTGACCAAGGCGACATGCTCCTTGTTGTCGACCTCGTTCGTGTAAGCGATCGCCCGGAACACGCCGAAGTCGGTAGGCATGTTGACTTCGACTTCGCGCCGGACCAGATTCTCTTTCTCATTGCGATAATGAATCAGATCTTTGATGCAAATGAGCTTCAAGCCGTGCTTCTGCTTGATCTCTATCAGATCTGGCAGCCGCGCCATCGTCCCGTCTTCCTTAATCACCTCGCAGATGACCCCCGCCGGCGGCGCTCCGCACAGGCGGGCCAGGTCGACGGCCGCTTCGGTATGGCCTGCGCGGCGCAGCACGCCGCCCCGCTTCGCGATAAGCGGGAAGATGTGGCCCGGACGGCGGAAGTCTGCGGCTTGCGCCTGCGGATCGAGCATCTTCTGAATCGTCAGCGAGCGCTCATAAGCCGAGATGCCTGTCGATGTCTCGACATGGTCGATCGACACCGTGAACGCCGTCCCGTGATTATCGGTGTTATGCGTAACCATCGGCGGCAGATCCAGCTCTTCTGCCCGCTCGGGCGTTATCGGCACGCAGACGAGCCCTCGGCCCTCGGTTATCATGAAGTTGATCGCATCCGGCGTCGCCTTGTCGGCCAGCGTCAGGAAGTCGCCTTCGTTCTCACGATCCTCGTCATCGACGACGATGATCACTTTGCCTTCCATTAAGTCTCGGATCGCGTCCTCTATCGTATCGAACTGAAATTGTTCACTCATCGCTCTTCCCCCTTTGCATGTTGTCACATAAAGCCGTGCTCCGCCAAAAAGGCGCTGCTGATGCGGGAGCTTCCGCTCGCGGCGGAGCGGCTGCCGAAGGCCAGCAAATGATCGACATATTTGGCCAACACGTCGCATTCGATATTGACCGTGTCTCCCGGCTGCTTGCCGTGCAGCGCCGTCTCGGCAAGTGTATGCGGAATGATCGAGACGGCGAACACGCCCTCCTCCGCCCGGGTAAGGGTGAGGCTAATCCCGTCCACGGTAACCGATCCCCGCGGGATCATATACTTCGCCATGCCCGGAGCCTCGGGGAGGAATTCGAACACCACCGCATTCGCCTGCGCCGTCCGGCGCATAATGCGCGCCAGCCCATCGACATGGCCCTGTACGATATGTCCGCCGAAGCGGCCATCCGCCGCCATGGCCCGTTCCAGATTGACCGGGGCGCCCGGCTGCAAATCCTTCAAGTTCGTATGCCGGAACGTCTCCGGCATAACATCCGCCATGAATGAGCCGGAGTCATAGGAGACCGCAGTCAGGCATACTCCGTTCACGGCGATACTGTCGCCGATCTTCATCCCTTCCAGCACTTTCCCTGCACGGATATGGAGTACCATCGCTTCCCCGCGCTTCGTAACGGCCTGGAGCCGGCCGACTTCTTCAACGAGTCCCGTGAACATCGTCGCTTCCTCCCTTCACATCCCGCGTTGCAGCAATCCGTTCAAATACGGTGCCGAACGGATATCCGCTAATACAAACATTATCTCCTAGCGTGTCTACCCGCGTATGCCGGAGCCGGTAAGCGTCGTTCATCCGGCTTACGCCATCGAAGGCGAAGTTGGCCGGCGACGCCTGGCCGCCGACAATCGTCGGCGCATAGAACAGCACGACCCGATCTACCCAGCGGCCCTCCAACATCGCGCCGTTCAGGCGGCCGCCGCCTTCCAGCAGGATGGAGCCGATCTCCTGGCTTCCGCACCATTCCATCATGTGGCGCAGATCGACCTGCGGCCCGTCGCCAGCGGCGACAACCTGCACGCCGCGCGCCTCCAGCGCTTCCCGCTTCCCGGCGTCAGCCCGGGAAGTCGTGAACACGATCGTCGGCGCGGTGCGGTCGGCGACGGCTTTCGCTTCCAGCGGAAGCCGCAGCTGGGAATCGACGATAAGCCGCGTCGGATGAAGACCTGGCACGGCAAGCCGCGTCGTCAGCGACGGATTGTCGGCTAGCACCGTGCCGATTCCGGCCATAATCGCATGATGGCGGTGGCGCATCGCGTGCACCTGTTCCCGGGCCTGCTCGTTGGAGATCCACCGGCTGTCGCCCGTATGCGTGGCGATGCGGCCATCCAGCGTGCTCGCCGTCTTGAGCGTGACGTATGGCAGGCCGGTCGTGATGTACTTGGCGAACATCTCGATGAGCGCCTCGGCCGCGGGCTGGAGCACGCCCGCCACCACTTCGACGCCATGCTCGCGCAGCAGCGTGGCTCCCCGGCCGCTGACCGCCGGGTTCGGATCGAGGCAGCCGATGACGATGCGCTTGATGCCGGCTTCCAGCAGGCGAAGGCTGCAGGGAGGCGTCTTGCCGTAGTGGCTGCATGGCTCGAGCGTGACATAGGCGGTAGCATCGCGTGCAGCTTCGCCGGCCATTTGCAGCGCATGCACCTCCGCATGGCCCTCGCCGCGCTGCAGGTGGGCGCCTAGGCCGACGACCCGGCCTTCGCGGACGATGACGCAGCCGACGGCCGGATTGATGCCGGTCTGTCCTATGGCCCGGTCCGCCATATCCAGCGCTAGCTGCATGTAGAACTCATCATTTATTACCGGATGCACCAGAATGTCCCTCCTTGTTTTTACAGCTTGCCCCATAGCAGCAAAAAACCCTTCGGAATCCTCCGAAGGGCTTGGTTGGTGAGCTTACAGGTATGTACTCTTTTTCATCATAGGCACAGTCAAATAAACAGTCCACATCGTTCGCAAATAAAAGAGGCAACCGCCTTCCCGCGTACGACAAACAAACCGGCTGAATATCGGCAACTGAAAAAACTATGTGAAAAAAAGAACTAAAAAGAGTTAAAAAGAAAACTCTTCTCCTGACGCCCTTCTCCCATCCAGACTATACTGTCGGCTCTGGAGTTGCACCAGATCCACCGTTCGAACGAAGTTCGTCCGGGTCACGGACTAAGGAAGACGATAGCCGTTAACTGCGCTACCTTTCCATCACCGCCGGTCGGGAATTGCACCCTGCCCTGAAGGTTCAGCAGATATGATATTGAGTAATCAACAATCGATTACGTAACGGATCTTATCACTTCAAGCGGAAAAAGGCAAGGCTATCCCTCACCTTACCCTTCTCCGCCGGATCGCAACCACGATCAAATAGGCGGCCAACACGAGTACCACTCCGATAGAGTCGACCGCAACATCGGCGAGATGTCCGGTCCGCCCAGGCACGAAGGTCTGGTGCCATTCATCGGAGCAGGCGTATAAGACAGCAATGAGCCCGCTCCCCGCCGCGACCAGTCCCTTCGAACGGACACGGGCCGACAGTGTCAAGATAAGCAGCACCGTCAGCAGGGCGAACTCGGCTACATGCCCGCCTTTACGGATAAAAAATTCGACGAAATGGTAAGGCTCCCGCCATGACACAAGACTGCCGCCATAGTAAAATTCCCAACGCGGAATATAGCGAAGCAGCTGCTCTTCGGAAACGACGGAGCCGAGCGCCGGCTTCACATCCTGAACCGAGTAAGGTTCATCCGATTTCATGAAAATAAATGCCATCCAGGCGATGGTCAAAATAAACCATAGTAGGCCTAACCGGCTTCTCTTGCGCATAGATTCGCATGCCCCTTTCAAATTAGAGCTTCCAGCCCGTTCAATTCGCCTGTCTTGTGCGCTGGATTCTCATCGTCTGAGCCGGCTTCTGCGGCTTTGGGGAAGCCATATTCGACCCCGACTTCTTTGGGGCCGCCTGCGCAGCCTCGGCCGCCTCACGCTTATACTGGGCTTTCGCTTTCAGCACCCGTTTCGTATAGGCGCTATCCAGCGTGCCTTTGTCCTGAATCCAGCGCTTGGATCCGTATCTACCACGATTATAAGCGAGGAGCATCGCTTTTTCCAGGTTATCGCCCTTATACTTGTCCTGCCAATAAGCGCGGCATTCGAGCAGTTCGGCCAAGCCGAGCAGAATATTGTCTTTCGGCTCGAACTTATCAAGATTCGGGCGCCCGATCGCTTTGGACAACCGGGATACGTTGACGGAGTTCATTTGCACGAGCCCGTAATCCTCCGTTCCGTTCGGATTACTGTGCACCAGGTCTGTATCGAAGTTGCTTTCCACTTTGATCAAAGCCAAAAAAGTCATATAATCAATATTCTTTTTGCGGGTTTCCTTCCAGATCAAATCAAGCACTTCATCCGGCAGCTTAATCGACGGAATGTGCGGACGAGCGGGCGCCTCGTTCTTCGTTGACGCCGATTGAATGCGAACCTCTTTTTCTTTCCCGCTGCTCTTATGCAAGTCTACTTGCCGCGCTTGACGTTCCATTTCCAACTCGAATACGAGCGGCACCCGATCCACATACTCCTGGTACGTCGCCGTCTCTTTGTTCAATCCGTCCAGGCTGCAGGATGTAAGGACAATTGCCGCGCCTACGACGGTTATGACACCTTTCCTCATGTTCATCTCCTCTTAATGACCCTACCCCGACTTCGTCAGCACCGATAACCGGTTGCGTTTCTCTCTATCTCTGCGTATTCAAACTTGGTCAGCTTGAAACAAATCATGGTATTTCCGATTCTCATCAGGGGAGAGGTGAGATATACGGGAAGGCGGAAATGATAGAAGCGATGTAATACGGATGTAATGGAATGGATTGAAAAAGAAGGCGTTCATATGGGGGGATTAGCCTGAACATAAGTATGGAGCACCGGTTCCGCGTACTGCAGCCGGCTTCCTTGTTCAGGGGGCACAATAATCGTTGCTTGCCCGGCATTGAACTCCGGGAGCAGATTACCTATTCGCTTCAACCTGATTTGTTCTCAATAGCTTCGGGTCTGTTCTGATTGGCACGAGCCGCCAGATTGCGTTGCCGCTCCCGGCTGGCTTGACTGCCATGATTACTAGGGAACGCACGTTCGTTCTTCCCTAGCATTTTATCATCTTCTATGATTATACGCAATATTTTTATCTTGTCTAATGTTTCTGAATGTAAAAAAAAACCTGCTCCGCAGTAAACGGGAGCAGGGTGGCGAGCTTTAGCCTTCTACGACGCGAACTTCCTTCATTTTGTCGCCTTGCTTGATTTGGTCAACGACTTCCATACCTTCCACAATTTTACCAAAAACAGTATGCACGCCATCCAAATGCGGGAAAGCGTCATATGTGATGTAAAATTGGGAGCCGCCGGTATCTTTGCCGGCATGTGCCATCGCGAGCACACCGCGCACATGCTTGTGCGGATTGCCTTGTGTCTCGCACTTTATCGTATACCCCGGTCCGCCCATTCCGGTCCCTTGCGGGCATCCGCCTTGAGCGACGAATCCCGGAATGACGCGGTGGAAGCTCAATCCGTTGTAGAAGCCCTCATTCGCCAGCTTCTCGAAGTTGGCTACCGTTCCCGGCGCTTCTTTCTCGTGCAATTCAATTTTGACGGAGCCGCCCTTTTCCATCTCAATTTGTGCAAATTTGCTCATTATGTATGAACTCCTCTCATATCTCATTGTGGGATGACTATCGTTAACGATTATACGTTATTTAGGCATAAAAAGAAAACAGCCCCGCTCCGCCAACTTGCAGGCGGCATGCGGGGCGCTGAATTTAGCGGCCAAGCGGCTGCGATTCACGTTTTTCCAGCCGGGCCGGAATCAGATCGCAGCGGACAATATCATCATGCGTTTCGCGGCGGACGACAAGATCCGCTTCGCCCTCCCGGACAAAGACGACGGCCGGGCGCGGGATCCGGTTGTAATTGCTCGCCATCGAATAGTTATATGCACCTGTGCAGGAGACGGCAAGAAGATCTCCGGCCGACACGGTGGGCAACGCCACATCCCAAATGAGCATATCGCCGCTCTCGCAGCATTTACCCGCAATCGCCACGATTTCATCGGTTGGATCGTTCGCACGGTTGGCTACGATCGCCTCATATTTTGATTCATACAGCGCTGGACGAGGATTGTCAGTCATGCCCCCATCGACCGCAACATACTTGCGAACCCCAGGGATATCCTTAATCGAACCGATGGTGTACAGCGTCGTGCCGGCTTCCCCAACGATGCTGCGGCCCGGCTCAACCCAGATCTCCGGCAATTCGCTATAAATCGGCCCGAAGTGCGTGCGTACCGCTTCCGCAATCGCCTTCACATAATCCCGGACAGCGAGCGGCGTATCGCCTTCAATATAGCGAATGCCGAAGCCGCCGCCCAGATTGACGACCTGAAAGACAACATTCATCTGGCTGCGCACGTTGGCCGCGAATTCCGCGACACGCTGCACTGCCATCTGGAATCCTTCCGTCTCAAAAATTTGCGATCCGATATGGGAGTGAATCCCGAGCAGATGCAAGCCTTCCGCATCGGATGCTTGCGCCACGGCCTGAAGCGCCGTTCCGTTCCCAATGTCGAAGCCGAACTTGGAATCCGTCTGACCGGTTGAGATATATTCATGCGTGTGGGCTTCAACGCCGGGCGTCACGCGGAGCAGGACCGAAACTTGTTGACGCCGTATTTTGGCTAATGCATTGAGCAGGTGCAGCTCGGCGAAGCTGTCGACGACGAAGCATCCGATGCCGGCATCGAGCGCCATTTCGATCTCGTCCGGCGTCTTGTTATTGCCATGAAAATGGATCCGTTCGGCGGGAAAGCCTGCTTGCAGCGCCGTATGCAGTTCCCCTTCAGATACGACATCAAGGGACAAGCCCTCCTCGTCCGCGATGCGGCACATGGCCATCACGCAGAACGCCTTGCTCGCGTAGGCAACCTGGAAGTTCAGCCCCGACTCCCGAAACGCTTCCATATATTCGCGGGAGCGGGTACGAATGAGTGTCTCATCCATAATGTACAACGGTGTTCCGAACTGATTTTTCAAGGTGGTCACATCACAGCCGCCGATTTCGAGGTGGCCGGATTCATTGATTGTACTTGTTCCATGTAAGTGCATCGTTTTCTTCTCCCCATTTCCTCATCCACACACTGGATCTCCCAGCACCATGAAAAATATTACATCGAGTATACCAGTCCATTCTATATGGAAGAATGGACTTTTGTACATAACGTTTGCATTATATCTTTATCGCGTCACCGTGTCATTCCCTATGTCTGTCGCTCGCCATTATACCGCCCGGAAGGAGAACCCGGCGGCATCTTCGTATTATCGCGCGTCTTGTTGAAGCTCGGCCGTGTCTTCATGTCCAGCACCGGCTGACGGAACAGAATGTTGAACATCGCCTTGACGTTGAACGGAATAAACGGCCAGAGATAGGACGAATTGTAGGAACGATGCAGCGATAGCCAAAGAATATAGAGCGTAATGCCGATCACCAATCCGGGAACTTTGAACAACGCTACCAACACGAGCAGAATAAGCCGGACAATGCGGTTGGCCAGCCCCAGCTCATAGCTTGGAGTGGCGAACATGCCGACGGCCGCCACAGCCATGTACAAAATGACCTCATTGACGAATACGCCCGTCTTAACCGCAATATCCCCGATTAATATCGCTGCCACGAGTCCAAGCGCTGTAGCCAGCGGGGAAGGCGTGTGGACAGCCGCCATGCGCATCAAATCGATCCCGACTTCAGCCAGCAGGAACTGCATGATAATGGGCAGCTTCGCGATTTTATGCGGACCAATAATCTGCAGGGCGGCTGGCTTGATGCCTGGCTCGATCACGAATAGCATCCAAATCGGCAGCAGGAACAAGGAAGAAAATATGCCGATGAAGCGAATCCATCGCATATAGGTCCCCATGAACGGCGTCTGGCGGTTCTCCTCCGCATGCTGGCATAGATCGAAGAACGTCGTCGGCAGTATCATGACAGAAGGCGATGTATCGACGAAAATGACGACATTGCCGTCAAGCAAATGCGCCGCCACCACATCCGGCCTTTCGGAATACCGGACAAGCGGATACGGGTTCCAGCCTTTGTTGATGATAACCTCCTCCAGTTGCTTATCGGCGAGCGGCAGTCCTTCCAGATTGGCTGCCTTAATCTTTTTGCGCACCGCCTCCACCTGCGTCATGTCGACGATATCATCAATATATGCAAGGCATACGTCGGTTCGCGTCCGCCTTCCGACCTGGATGATCTCATATTTCAAGCCAGGATCGCGAAGCCGCCGCCGCACCAGTGTAACGTTCGTGAGCAGCGTCTCGTTAAATCCGTCGCGGGCCCCGCGCACTACCCGTTCCAGCGAAGGCTCCTCCGGATTCCGCGAAGGGAACGTCTTCACATCCGTCACGATCGCTTCTGCCTCATGCTCGATGAAGAAGGCGCTGCCGCCTGCAAGCACCTTATTGATCACTTCACTGAACTTATTTACCTTTTCCACCTGAATATGCGGGATATAGCAATCAAAAAATGCCTTTAGTGCGTTTGGGCTTATCGATTTTTTGTCCAGGAACGTTAGACGTGCTAAAATAATCGTCATGACCTCGTCCTTGGCAAAGCCATTCAAATAAAAGAGGCCGACCCGCCGTCCGCCAAATGTCATCTCGCGGAAAATCACATCGAACGAATCGGTAAAACCTACAACCTCCTGCAACGTCTTCTTCGTATCCTCCAGACTCTTCGGAATCTCATCATCGCCATTCCAATATGCAATCGCTTCTTCGATCGTGTCCGAGACTTCAACCGGTTGCTGCTTGCCATTGTGTGACGCATTTGCTTTCCCGGGCTTATTGCCTTTTCCCTTCTGTCTTGATCCACTCTGCCGGCTTACGTTCGCCGTGCCGCCTTGCCCATGATCCTGAGCTTCGGACCCAATCGGACCGGAAGAACCGTCAGCGGAAGGTGGAGGCTGCAGCTCCCCTTCCGTCTGAGCTGACTCATGCGTCTCTTGCTCCGTCATTGCCAAAAACCTCCTGTCGCCATGTTGATCTGTACCCTTTAGTATGGTTGAGTTTCATTGCATTATGAGGAAAGATACGGGTAGGAAACATTTGCATCAGCTTAGGGACTTGGTCCGCCTTCTCCGACCTCGAAGCAGGCTGATTTCATTACTAGCCGCTATCCTCTCCCCCAGCCTTTCCACCACTTTCCCCCGGTCAGGATACATGGCACGTTGAGAGGTAAGCAGACTCTTCTAAGCACTATCCCGTTCAGTCAGGTCGGGTTGGTACGTACGCAGCACCTTATGAGCATTATCCCGTTCAGTCAGGGCAGGTTGGTATGTACGCAGCACCTTATGAGCATTATCCCGTTCAGTCAGGGCAGGTTGGTATGGCAGAAGCACCTTATGAGCATTATCCCGTTCGGTCAGGCTGGGGTCGGCACGGAGAGGCTCTTTCTATTGCTACCTACTCCGTTTTTACAGGCGGCAGACTTCGGGCTCTGAGCTATTGGGATAATGGTGTAAAGGGCTTCGTAGTACTTCCCTCCCTATGCGACACAAGTACGAGCATCTGGCGTTCTCCTTCCCGTGAAGAGCACACATCATCAGACGCAACCCTGTGCATCAGATGTTACAACCCATCAGTCCCAACAACCTCACAAACTCAAGGAACGCTCATTAGTCTTAATCGGTTCATCTGTGTATCTAAACGATACATATGCTCTACATGCTGTGCTATCCATTCGGCCGTGACGGACGGCAGACTTCGAGTTCTTAGCTAAGGGGATAATGGTGTAAAGGGCTTGCGAGCACTTCCCTCCCTATGCGACACAGGTACGAGCACCTGGGGTTCTCCTACCGTGAAGTGCACACATCATCAGACGCAACCCTGTGCATCCGATGTTACAACCCATCAGTTCCAACAACCTCACAAACTCCAGGAACGCTCATTACTCTTAGTGGTTCATTTATATACCTAAACCGACATAGATGCTCTACATGCTGTGCTATCCATTCGGCCGTAACGGACGGCAGACTTCGGGTACTTAGCTAAGGAGATAATGGTGTAAAGGGCTTCAGAGCACTTCCCTCCCTATGCGGCACAGGTACGAGCACCTAGGGTTCTCCTACGGGAAGAGCACACACCATCAGACGCAACCCTGTGCATCCGATGACATAACCAATACGTCCCAATAATCTCACCAGCTCCCAGAACGCATATCACACTGTTAACTGTGAAAATCACGAACATAGACAGACCAATAAACAACATATATACATACATTTGCTTTAAGCCGCATGGACAAAAATAAAGACACCGCAGGAATAATCCTTGCGGTGTCCGCTTTATTGCGCAATTTGCGCCTTAATGGACTGCAATATTTTTTTCTCCAGCCGGGATACTTGAACCTGGGAGATGCCGAGCCGTCCGGCTACCTCTGACTGCGTCTGGTCGCGGAAGTAGCGCAAATAGACGATGAGCCGTTCCCGTTCGCTCAAGCCTTCAATCGCTTCATTCAGCGCGAGCTTGTCGAACCATCGATCCTGAGAATCATCCGCGATCTGATCCATCAATGTAATGGGATCCCCGTCGTTCTCGAAGACGGTCTCGTGAATCGAGCTCGGCGGCTTGTTCGCCTCTTGGGCGAAGACAACATCCTCCGGCGAGATTCCCAATTCGTCCGCGACCTCCTTAATGGTAGGCAGGCGATCGAGCCGCTTCGACAGCTCGTCCTTCATTTTGCGGACCTTGTTCGCCATTTCCTTCAAGGAGCGGCTCACTTTGATCGTCCCGTCATCACGCAGGAAGCGCTGAATTTCTCCGATTATCATCGGCACGGCATAGGTGGAGAATTTGACATCATAGGTCAAATCGAATTTGTCGACCGATTTGAGCAAGCCGATGCAGCCGATTTGGAACAAATCATCCGGTTCGTACCCGCGGTTGATAAAGCGCTGGACGACCGACCAGACCAGCCGGATGTTGCAATTGACCAGCGTTTCGCGAGCCACGGCATCACCCGCTTGGCTCAGTGCTATCAGACGTTTCACTTCTGCGTCGTCCAAATAACTTTGCGACGATTGCTTCACATCAGCTTTCATAGCTTCAACCCCTAATTGTAGAGCGCTTTTTTGGATTCGATCCGCTTTTTCATGCGGATGGTGGTACCGGCGCTCAATTCGGTTGTCACTTCAAATTCATCCATGAAGTTCTCCATAATGGTGAAGCCCATTCCCGAGCGTTCCATGTCCGGCTTGGATGTAAACAGCGGTTGTCTGGCCAGTTCGACATCTTCGATGCCATGGCCCCGGTCGGAGACCGTCAGCATAATCTGATCGCCCTCAATCTCCGCCGTAATCGACACGATACCTTCCGGATTGTTGTCATATCCATGAATGATGCTGTTCGTCACCGCCTCGGAAATTACGGTTTTCAAATCCGTCAGCTCTTCCAAGGTCGGATCCAGCTGCGCAACGAAGGCCGCCACGGCTACGCGGGCGAAAGCTTCATTTTCCGAACGGCTGGAAAATTCCAATGACATTTTGTTCGAATGTCCACTCATGATACGTCCTCCAATCCAAGGAGCGCCTGGCGCTCGTTATCGTAGACATGCATGATTTTGAACAAGCCCGACAGCTCGAATAAGCGCCGTACGGCAGGGTTCAGGTCGCAGACGGCCAGCTTTCCGCCTCTGCCCTTAATCTGCTTGTATCTGCCGAGAATGACCCCCAGACCGGAACTGTCCATGAAGGTCAATTCGCTCAAGCTTAACACCACATGGTTCACCTGTCCGCGCTGAATCGCTTCATCCAACTGGATACGTACAATTTCCGATGTATGATGATCCAGCTCTCCCCTCAGACGGGTGATCAGTACATTGCGCCGGTGTTCCAATTCCACCTGCAAGTTCATGCGAATCACTCTCCTCCCATGTTGCCGATACCATTCGTCACCGCCAAACCCAATTCCTGCCTGGCGACAAAACTAGAAGAAGCACGCTGTTATTTGACAAAAAACAACTTTCCGCACGTCCGTTTGAACAGTGTCCACCAGCCAGCTTTCGCTATAGACTCTGTTGCTTCGACAGGGTATTCGCGAATGGCCTTATCCCCTTGATACACGATAATTTTGCCAAGCGATTGGCCTTTTTCGATCGGCGCCTTGATGGATTCCGGAGACTCCAGCTTGAAATGAACGTTTTCCTTGGATCCGCCTTTTTTGAGCAGCACATGGTAAGGGCGCTGTGCCACCAGATCAAGCGACTCGACCATCCCTTTTTCTACCTTAATCCTGCCGATAGAGTCGCCCTTTTTCAGAATAGGGACGTTCATGTACTGGGCGAATGCGAAGTCGAACATCTGCGTCACTTCGGCATTGCGCGTCTTCGTATTCGGTTCGCCAAGCACGACCGCAATTACGCGCAGATTGTCCCGTTTGGCCGTAGCAGACAAGCAGAACTTCGCTTCCGAGGTGTATCCTGTTTTCAGCCCGTCCGCCCCCTGGTAGAACCGGACCAGCTTGTTCGTGTTGACAAGCCAGAACTTTTTATCTGTATTCTGACGCAAGTAATCTTCGTAAGCCCCCGTATATTTCGTAACGCCCGGATATTGAAGCAAGGCTTGAGACATTAGAGCGATGTCATACGCGGATGTATAATGATTGTCCGCAGGAAGACCGTTGCTGTTCTCGAAGCGGGTATCCTTCATGCCGAGTTCTTTGGCCTTCTCATTCATCATCTGCACGAATGCTTTTTCCGATCCTGCAACCTTCTCCGCCATGGCGACTGAAGCATCGTTGCCTGAAGCCATTGCAATTCCCTTCATCATTTCATCAACCGTCATTTCTTCGCCCGGCTCGAGGAAGATTTGAGAGCCACCCATTGATGCGGCATACTCACTGGTCATCACTTTATCCGTCGGCTTCAGCTTACCCTCATCGATGGCCTCCATCACAAGCAGCATCGTCATTATTTTCGTAATGCTGGCCGGCGGCAGCCGATCATGGCTGTTTTTCTGAAAAATGATGGTACCCGTATCCGCATCCATCAGCAGGGCCGAGCGTGCATGTTCCGCGAGCTGTACTTCTGCTGCGCCCGTTGATGAAGTGGCCTGACTAGGCTCTTCCGTTCCGGTCCATGGCGGCACGTCGGCGAACGCTGCAGCGGCGCCGGTTGTCATCAGGCTTGCGCTCAGCAATGCGGAACATGCCACTCTATATAGCCTATTCTTCAAAGTAGTTCCCCTCCTACAAGAGTTGTGCACAACAGAATGGACGGCTCTATCCTCCGCCAGATGTGCTTAGTTTCAGTCTTGTCTGATCACAAGCAAAATATTCCACTATTTCCGGACATAAAAAAAGTTTCTAGCAAAACCAAAGGTTTCGCTAGAAACGGTATCCCTCATTGTCTGCCGTTGAGGGAACGGCTTCTTATGGAACTGTCACAGGAAAAACCCTGTCAGACAAATCTCTCTACGCCATCCTTCGTGACAATGGCATATACCAGCGGCGCCGCCGGTCTCGCTTCGGAAGTAATCCGGTAAGCCTGTATGATCTTCTGTGCCGCTTCCTCCAGACGCGAAGCATCTTTGACATGAAGCACGGCCAGCACATCGCCTGCGTTCACGGTGTCCCCCACCTTGGCGCGGAGATCAATGCCGACGCTCAAATCGATAACGGAATCCTTCGTCTCCCTTCCGGCTCCGAGAAGCATGGCAGCAATGCCGATCTCTTCGGCTTGAATGGCCGCTACCGTGCCGCCGGCTTCCGCCTTCACCTCGAAGCGTTCCCGGGCATGCGGCAGCCGCTCCGGCTGATCCACCACAGACGCGTCTCCACCCTGAGCCGCAATGAGCTCCTTCAGCTTCCCAAGCGCAGACCCGTCCGCAATCAACTGCTCCAGACGCGATTCCGCTTCGGCCGCATCGCGGGCGACCCCGCCCAGCACGAGCATATGGGCGCCCAGGACGATGCAGAGACGATGCAAATCGGGCGGTCCTTCGCCGCGCAGCGTCTGTATCGCTTCCTCAACTTCGAGTGAATTGCCGATGAGATGGCCGAGCGGCTGATCCATATCCGAGATGACCGCAATCGTCTGCCGTCCCGTATCCGTACCGATATCGACCATGGCCTGGGCGAGGGCAATCGAGTCATCCAGCGTCTTCATGAATGCGCCGCTTCCCGTCTTCACATCGAGCACGATGGCGTCGGCTCCGGCCGCAATCTTCTTGCTCATGACAGAGCTGGCAATGAGCGGGATCGATTCGACCGTGGCCGTCACGTCCCGCAGAGCGTACAGCTTCTTGTCCGCCGGGGTAATATTCCCGGTCTGCCCGATAAGAGACACGCCAATATCGTTCACCTGCTTGAAGAATTGCTCCCGTTCCAATTCGACTTGGAAGCCTGGAATCGACTCCAGCTTGTCAATCGTTCCGCCTGTATGGCCCAGACCGCGCCCGGACATCTTCGCGACTGGCACTCCTGCCGCGGCGACCAGCGGCGCGAGAATTAATGAGGTCTTGTCCCCGACGCCCCCTGTGGAATGCTTGTCCACCTTGATGCCGCTGATAGAGCTCAGATCGATCTGATCGCCTGAACGCGCCATCTCCAGCGTGAGGCTCGCCGTCTCGCTCGCCGTCATTCCTTGGAAAAAAACAGCCATAGCCCAAGCGGCGATCTGATAATCCGGTACCTCGCCGCTGCTGTAGCCCTGAATGAGAAAACGAATTTCTTCGGCGGTCAGCTCGTGACCTTCCCGTTTTTTGTGAATGATGTCGACTGCCCTCATCTTCGCTCCTCCTAACCGGATGCTGTAATCAAGCTTACATTTTCGGAATCAGTGCCAATACCAGCTTCAAGAAGGCGTCCTTCACTTTATCCGCTGTCTCCATCACCTCGTCATGGGACAATGGCTGATCGAGAATTCCCGCCGCCATATTGCTGATGCAGGAGATGCCCAGCACCTCAAGACCCGCATGACTGGCAACAATAACTTCCGAGACGGTGGACATGCCTACCGCGTCCGCACCCATCGTGCGCAGCATACGGATCTCGGCCGGCGTCTCATAGTTCGGTCCGAGCAGCCCGGCATAAACCCCTTCGCGGAGCGAGAAGCCCTGCTCATCCGACGTAGCCTTCGCGAGCTGGCGCAGGCGCGGGCTGTACGCCTGGGACATGTCAGGGAAGCGGACGCCCAGACGGCTGTCGTTCGACCCGATGAGCGGATTGCGTCCCGTCATGTTGAGATGGTCGCTAATGACCATCAGATCGCCCGGCTCATAGCTCGTATTAATGCCGCCAGCCGCATTCGTGACAAGTAGCTTTTCCGCGCCGATCGCCTTCATGACCCGCACCGGGAACGCCGTCACTTCCGGACCGTAACCTTCATACATATGGAAGCGCCCTTTCATCATGACGACCGCGCGTCCTTCAATTGTGCCAATCAGCAGATCTCCCGCATGGCCTTCGACAGTAGAGACCGGAAAATGCGGGATCTCGCGATAAGGTATCGTGACGGGATTCTCAACAAGATCGGCCAACACGCCGAGACCCGAGCCGAGAATCAACCCGATCTCCGGACGGACGCTGGTACGGCTCTGAATATAGGATGCCGCTTCCTGGATGTGTTCATAAGCTTGACTCATTATTTTTCCTCCCCGACTGATGATGATGTTCTGGCGCGCGGATGCGCGTGCGTGTATACATCCTTCATGCTCGTTCTTGACATCTGCGCGATATACCGCTGCGTCGTCGCTAATTCCGTATGACCGAGCATCTCCTGCACAGCGCGTACGTCGGCCCCGTTCTGCAGCAGATGGACGGCGAATGAATGGCGCAGCGTATGCGGCGTAAGCGGAAATGGCAGCTCCAGATGCTCCGCATATTTCTTCATGGTCTTCCAAAACCCTTGCCGGGACATGCGCTGTCCGCGAACATTGAGAAATAACGCCTCTTCCGGCATCTCCGCTGCAGCGTCGTTCCATGCAGCCTCGTCTCCGTCAGTTGATTCTTCGCCGAGCAGGCGGGGACGCGACTCTTCCAAGTACCGCTGAATCGCCTCAGCCGCAGCTTGTCCAAGCGGGATGACCCGCTCCCGGTTCGCCGAAGCGCAGCGCACGAAGCCCAATTTGGGCTGCACGTCCCCGACATTCATCGCCATTAGCTCCGACACGCGCATGCCCGTCGCATACAGCGTCTCCAGCATGGCGCGATCGCGGATGCCTTGCTCGGTCGCAAGATCCGGCAGACGGAGCAGCCGTTCGGTATCCTCCGGCGACAAAATCTCAGGAGGCTTCGCTTCCGGCTTCGGCCGCTCCAGCCCGAGCGTCGGATCAAGGTCCAGCCATCCTTCGCGGATGCAAAAATGGCAGAAGGAGCGAATCGAAGCGACAAGGCGGGAAATGCTTGATGCGGCCCGTCCTTCCCGCTTCAACTGAAATATATATTGATTCACGTGAAAAGGCCGGATTGCCGCAATCGAATCCAGTCCGCTCATCGTATCCGCACCCAGGAACGCGCGAATATCCCGCAGGTACGCTGCTCGAGTATGCGCGGACATTCGCCGCTCCTGCGTTACATGCTGTTCATAACGTTCGATGCACTCTTCTATCGGATGCTGCATGTCCAATCTCCTTGCTGCGTCTTTCTCCTACTATAGAGGCGCCAGACATGAATAGGTTCTTTTATACTTTCTTCGCGGGGTCCGCACATTCCTGCTTCCGCCCGTGTGTCTGATGAGTGAACGCCGCAGTTATTCCCCCAGCCAATAAAACAGGCGAAGGCGTTCCTTGAACGTGTGGGGCTCGATGTCCGTCGCCCCCTCAATCTGGAACACCTTCACCGCTTTACCCTGCGGCTCTCTATATCTATCGACTGGAGATATCCAGTCGGATACGCTTCCCAACAGGTGGGCCATTGCATACGTCAGGAGCAAAAAAAGCGCCACGAACTTGAGCCGGCTCAGTACTTTGCGAAGCGATACGATCATCCTCACACGTCCCCCCTTATCCGAATCGTCCCACTACTCGTAACGTATGAGACAAGCGGACAGGATATGCCAGCGGGATGAACAGCGTTAGACGGACGGGAAGGGCTCGGGACGCGCCTCGTAGCCAAGGGCTTCCGCGACGACCCGGTGAACGATGCCACCTTCGTATGTCGTTAGGCCGCCTCTCAACTCCGGCGCGCGATGAATCGCTTCCTCCAACCCCAATGAAGCCAGCCTACGCACATACGGGAGCGTAGCATGCGCCAACGCCAGGGTGGACGTGCGCGGCACGGCGCCCGGCATATTCGCAACCGCATAGTGGATGACGCCATGCTTGACGAAGGTCGGATGCTCGTGCGTCGTCACGCGATCCATCGTCGCGATCGAGCCGCCTTGATCAATGGCGACATCGACAATAACCGAACCGGGCTTCATCTGCTTGACCATATCTTCCGACACGATGCGAGGCGCCTTCGCGCCCGGCACGAGAACCGCCCCGACCAGCAAATCCGCATGGCGGACGGCTTCTTCCACATAGAACGGCTGAGAGACAATGGTCGTCACCCGCCCTTCGAATAAATCGTCCAGCTCGCGCAGCCGATCAATGTTCAGGTCGAGAATCGTTACCCGTGCCCCCATGCCAAGCGCAATTTTGGCCGCGTTCGTGCCGACGGCCCCGCCGCCGATAATAACGACTTCCCCTGGGGGAACACCTGGCACGCCGCCGAGCAGTACGCCTCGTCCGCCTACATACGATTCAAGCAGATGGCTTCCGATTTGCACGGACATTTTACCGGCGATTTCACTCATCGGAGTGAGCAGGGGCAGCTTGCCGTTCGGGAGCTGCACGGTCTCATAAGCGAGCGAACACGTCCCGGATTGGACAAGCGCCTCAGCCAGGTAAGGAACGGCCGCCAGATGAAGATACGTGAACAACGTTTGATTGGACCGGAAAAAGGCAGTCTCCTCCGGCAGCGGTTCCTTGACCTTGACAATCAGATCCGCTTCACCCCATACGGCCGCGGCTTCCGGCGCAATCGCTGCGCCGACCCGGGCATATTCCTCATCCTCAAAACCGCTGCCTACACCGGCTCCCCGCTCCAAGATGATCTGATGACCGTCCTGCACAAGCGCGTGGGCACCTGAAGGGGTCAAGGCGACGCGACGCTCATTCGTTTTGATTTCTTTAGGCACTCCAATCTTCATACTGAATATCCTCCCTAATGAACAATATTGGTCTTGTCCAGGCAAGCGCGCCATTCTCCATCCATGCGACAAATGCATCGCTGAGGCATCACCGTCTTCCCTTCATTCCCATACTCTAATCGTGTGCCCCTCTAGGAAGGCACAACGGAACCTATCCTGAATGGAACGGGAGGACGGTACGGCATGCGCAACTTAACCCGCATGTTACAAGCCGTCGTGCACGGGAAGCCTGCCCGGCACACGGTACGGAAAATCATCGTGCTAAAGGATCGAAAAAGCTTCAATGTGTGCGTTCGCGAGTTGAAAAAGCAGGGCATCGTTCCCTTAAAGCAGGTAAAATCAGCCTTCATGCTATGCTGTCATGTTCATCCTCATGCCAAGCTGGCCGAATTAATGAAGCATCCCAGCATCCGCAGAATCGAGAATGATGCCCGTGTGCGGGCTCATGCGGTTGGTCGGGGTCGGTGTTCTTCTTCTACTACTAGACAGCGTTCCTCGAAGCGGAACCATTCCACAGCCAAAGGTCAAACAGCTTCTATGCAGCAAATTCCATGGGGTGTCAAGCGGATTCAGGCGCCCAAAGCCTGGCCGGAAACCCGGGGCAAGGGGATTCGGATTGCGATTGTCGATACAGGTATCTCGCCCCATCCGGATCTTCGCATCTCCGGGGGGATCAACACGATTCGCCCAGGGGCATCCTATGACGACGACAACGGCCACGGCACTCATGTGGCAGGTACGGCTGCCGCGCTCGGCAGAGGACATCTCCTGTACGGCACAGCTCCCGAAGCGGAGCTGTATGCAGTCAAAGCACTAGATGAAAAAGGCGAAGGGTATGTATCCGATATCGTAGAAGGTGTGGAATGGTGTATTCGGAACCGCATGGATGTCATCAATCTGAGCCTGGGTCTGAACGGCCCCAGCAAGATGCTGCGCAACACGATCCGCCGCGCCCACCGCCAAGGCATCGTTATCGTCGCTTCCGCCGGCAATAACGGTAAGGATGCCGAAGCCATCGATGAGCCGGCAATCTATCCGGAAGTGATCGCGGTTGCGGCGACCGACAGGCTCGACTGCATTGCCAGCTTCAGCAGCCGCGGCCTAGGAATCGATGTCGCAGCCCCCGGCGCAGACATCTGTTCAACGAGCTATAAAGGCGGCTTCGCCGAAGATTCCGGGACCTCGATGGCGGCGCCGCATGTCTCGGGCACAGCCGGATTAATGCTGGCCGCTTGTCCCGGCATGCTGCCGGAGCAGCTTCGCTGCGCGCTGGTTCATACTTCCCAGCGATTGAGCGGGGAACCAGTTACGGCCCAAGGCGCGGGACTCATCAATACGCAGAAGGCAGTCGCGTATACGGCAAAGGCCAAGCACCACGCAGATGAGTCAGCCAATCTCGTCCTGCCGGTAGCGTTTACAGCAGGCCGCCCCGTGAAGAAAAAGCTGACTCCTTCGCGGCAGCCCGCTCCGTCCGCAGCCGCAGCTGGCCTGCCGGGCGCATGCCGGAAGGCGGCAACAGCCGTCCCAAGCAAGCAACGTTCGGCAAATTTGTCAAGAAACTCCATCCAACACAGATTAAATAAGCCTCGACGTCGTTGACATCGAGGCTGTATGTTATGATTCACCGTTCGATGAAGATTCCTTGCGAAGGCGCTCCTTCTCCTGGCACTCCCGGCATATGCCCTGAAAGTCAAGCCGATGGTCGACGACGTGGAATTGGAACTCCCTCTCCAGTCGCTCTTCCAGCGGGCCTAGCCAGTCTTCCTGTATCTCTTGCATCGAACCGCATTGGACGCAGATCAAATGATGATGGTGATGCTTGTTGTTGTCGCCGCGCAAATCATAACGGGCTACACCATCCCCGAAGTTCAATTTTTCCACCACATGCAACTCATTCAGCAGCTCCAATGTCCGGTACACGGTGGCAAGACCGATTTCAGGGGCCTTTTCCTTCACTAGCATGAATACATCTTCCGCGCTGAGGTGATCCTCTTCGTTCTCGAGAAGAACGCGAACGGTTGCTTCACGCTGGGGTGTCAGCTTGTACCCTTGGGATTGCAGTTGTTGTTTGATCTTCTCAATACGCGCTTCCATGATCTCCCCCCTTGCCCGCCAATCCGCAATTCTATTCGCTTCTATCATTATAGGGGGAGAATGCAATGAGTGTCAAATCATTTAAGCAAATGAAAAAGGGTCTCATCCTCCGGATACCGTTCCGGCAAGCAGCGGCGCGGCCAGCTTCATCAAAGAGGGGGATACCCAGGTCATGACGGCGGCGACGACGGCCATCCCGGCTGCCGCCGATGTCTGCACGAGAACGAAGCGGCCTAGCGGCTCGCGCAGCGACTGAACCTTGGGCATGAAGACCCGGTTCTTCAATATATATGTCGCGAACGTAATCGAAGCGACGCTGGCAATCAGAATGAGCGGTATCGCCAGCAGATTATGCGGGGCGACCGAAGCGAAGGCGAACAGCATCCCCTTCCATCCATATTGGCCGATAAGCGTACCCACCGTGAAGCCGATGAAGATTCCTTTGGCAAAGACAAGGATGAGGACAAGCGGGAAGCCGACGATCGAAAAGCCCAGCAGCGCGATCAACCCAATCCATTTGCTGTAGAGCATAGCGGATTCGGTGAACATCCCGGCCCGATCCGGCGCGGGACTGTCGCCGTCCAGCATCACGAAGAAGTGGACGAGATGACTGCCCAGATCCTGCTGCTGCTCCAGCGTCAACGCATTAACCAGCAGCGCCCCGAACACGACGCCGACCAAAAACAAAATCGAGACAAAGAGATACAAATGAAGTTGGGCGCGAAACGAATATGATGCCGGCTTCATGAGGGGAACGGCTCCTTTCCCATACGATGGACTCACAGCTCTGTGTCACTCCATTGTATGCGGCCGCTCGTCCGAATATGAACGAGAAGCCGTTCGTTCTCTGTCGCAGACTTCGGCGTTATGTGACGACTTTACCGTAGGTCCCGCCGCCGCCGCTCGACAAGACCAGGTCTCCGCATCGCGCCCTGACGATATATTCCGCCGTCTTCTCCCCGACCGTCTCCGCCAGCTGCTCCGGGGTCGCCTGATGCAGCACCGCCATCTCGGTGCCGAACCGATCCAGCAGCTTGTTCAGCGTGCGGGGGCCGACGCCCGGAATGAATTCAAGCGGAACCTGCATTATATACGGCGGCCGATGAGCGGGTACCTGGCTATGATCCCGATCCGAGATAGCGTGAATGCGGTCGAGCACGCCCTGCACCATTTTGCCGTGGCCGCAGGCGGGACATGCCGCGGGAAGCTGAGCCGCCTCGGGTACGGATCCGCACTCCATGCAGCGCGAGCGGTGATACTTGCCCAGGCTCGGGTTCAGCCCGTAATTGGCATTGACGCACCGGCCGTCCCGGTTCTGAAGCGCCAATGCCCACTCCTTGAAGCTGGGCTCGGCGACGGTCAATTGGTTGTACTCCCGGGCAATCTTGCGCAGCGAATGGGCATCTGAATTCGTCAGCAGCGTATAGCGATCCAATTCGGAGATCAGACCGGCCATCTCGGTGTCGGCGCTCAGGCCCAGCTCCACCGCATCGATAAGCTCCATGTCCAATACATCCGCCATGCGATCGGAGCAGTTGCCGTAGATGCTCTTGAACGGCGTGAATACATGCGCAGGGATGAATATGCCGCCGTGCGCGGCCGTTTGCTCCTGCAGTGCCTGTCCCGATACGTATACCCGTTGAGAAGACAGATTCATATTGGTTACGTAAGGCGACAGCCACGCTGAGAAATGACGCATCGCATCGAAGCTGGGAAGATAGCACAGCACATGTGCCATCCCGAGTCCTTCCGCCCGGATTTCAAGCTCGGTGCCCAGGAGCAGCGTTGTGTTCCGGTAGCGGATGCCGCCGTCGGCCAGCTCCTCCATCTCTCCCCGCTCAAGCAAGGCAGCGATATCCTCCTGTACGCCTGGCGCGTGCGCATCGATAATCCCTATCAAGTGCAGCCCTTTGCGCTCCGACGCTTCCTTCGCAATCGCCTCGAACGTCAGATCCCGGCTTGCGCTCATCTTGCAGGGTGCGCCGCGGGACGTGCTCCCGATATGGATATGGAAATCTCCGAATACGCGCATGCCGATGAACCGGGAGCCTTCCGCGGACGTAATTATACCGGCCATGAGCCCGTCATCTCGTATATTTTCCATGCATAGAGCGCTTGTATCGTCTTCGCGTCGCCGATTCGGCCCTGGCGAATCGCCTCGAATGCTTCGTCCATCGTCAACGCGCTCACCTCGAGGAACTCATCTTCGTCCGGCTTCATCGTGCCTTCTTCCAATTCATCCGCCGCGTACAGATAGATAATCTCATCCGCGAAGCCGGGAGAGGTCGAGAACGCCCCGAGCGGAATCAGGGAAGCTGCCCGGTAGCCCGTCTCCTCCTCCAGCTCCCGCTTGGCCGCATCCTCCGGCCGCTCGCCCGCATCCAGCTTGCCTGCCGGAATCTCGACCTGCGTCCGTTCAAGCGGCTTGCGGTACTGCTCGACGACGAGCATACGCCCGTCCTTGATCGCCAGCACCGCGACCGCGCCCGGATGGCGGACAATTTCCCGAGTTGCTGTGGTCCCATCGGGCAATGTAACCGTATCGACCTGTAGACCGATAATTTTCCCTTCGAAAATGGTCGTTGTATCAACCGTCACTTCTTCGAGCGACGGGCGTTTCTTTGCTTGATTGACATCATCTTGCACGCTCATCTCGTTGCCACTCCCTTATAACAAATGGTTGGCTCATCCTTCCGGAGCTGTTCCCCTTCGGATTGAGCCATCGTTATGCATACATAATTCCGTTCGATGCAACATAATCATTATACCAAAACGGCTTGTCCGAACGAAATGAGGGGAAATGAAGTGAAACAATATTATTCGAAGCAGGATATGCTGCTCGTCGGGAAAAGCTATGAAATTCGCGCCGAGCTGAGAAGACTCATGATTCGAGAAGGCCGTAACGCCACATTGTCCGTGATTCTCCAAAAGCAACAGAGCCGGGCCAAAATATAGAGAAGCATTGCTTTGCGGCCTATCCGGGCTTGCCGCAAAGACAAAAAGGGTACGGACCAAGGCGTTCATCGCCCTCATCCGTACCCTTGTCTTCGTTGGCGGGATTATGACTCCTCCGACGCAGCGGAACATTTCGTCACGGCTTCCCAAATGCCGTTCAAGTAGACGGCGCCGAGCGCCCGATCATACAGCCCGTAGCCGGGACGTCCCTGCTCGCCCCAGATCATGCGGCCGTGATCCGAGCGCAGCGGGCCAGTGTAGCCGATATCCGCAAGCGCGCGCATCACCGTCGTCATGTCGACGGATCCGGCGGACGACAGATGCGCCGTCTCCTGGAACGAGCGGTGTCCGGTAACCAGCACGTTGCGCGCATGAACGAAATGAATGCGGTCCGCATGGCCGAATTGCCGGATCATATGCGGCAGATCATTGGCCGGATCAGAGCCGAGCGAGCCGGTGCAGAAGCACATGCCGTGAGCGGGATGATCGAACAGGGACAAATAGCGGGCGAACTGCTCCTCGCGGCCCAGAATTCGCGGCAAGCCGAATATCGGCCATGGAGGATCATCCGGATGAACCGCCATCCTCATCCCCAATTCCGCCGCCTCCGGCATAACCCTCTGGATGAAATAAGCGATGTTCTCCCAATACTGCTCCTCGCCGATGGAACGGTAGCGTTCGAACAGGCGGCCGACTTCCCCGTCAAGATAGCTGGTGTCCCAGCCGGGAAGGCGCAGCGTTCCGTCCGCCGGATCCATCTGTTGGATAACGTCATCCTCATAAATAAGCGTCGTGGAGCCGTCCGGCAGGACATGATCGAGCCTGGAGCGGGTCCAATCGAACACCGGCATGACGTTGTAGCAGACCGTTCGGATCCCTTCCGCTGCCAGATTGCGAAGCGTCGCAATGTAATTGTCGATATACCGATCCCGTCCGGCCAGCCCCAGCTTGATATGTTCATGCACCGGAACGCTCTCGATGACGGCGAGCCGCAAGCCGTGCGCCTCCACCGTCTCCTTCAGGCCGCGAATCCGTTCCCGGTCCCACACTTCACCAACCGGAACGTCATAGACGGCCGACACGATGCCTTGCATCCCCGGAATCTGACGAATATATTCAAGCCGGACCGGGTCATCCGCGCCGTACCAGCGGAACGTTAATTCCAAGCTCTTCGCCTCCTTTTCCCGATGGATTCGGAATGACGATCGCATTCGCCTGTGCCGCCAGCGCCAGCTCGGCCGCCTTGAACGCATGCTGCTGCGTCATCGCCCGCTCCGTCCGATGAAGGCAATCGAGAATCAGCTCCCCGAAGAAAGGGAATCCGACCTTGCCGGACACCGGAATATGCCGTTCTCCCTCATGATTGACGAGATAGACATGATCCGGCGTATTGGAGCGGGCGACATCGATATATTTGCGCAGCTCGATATAGCCGTCCGTGCCGAGGATGACGGTGCGGCCGTCTCCCCATGTGCCGAGGCCGTCCGGCGTGAACCAGTCGACCCGGAAATAATTAGTGGCTCCGTTATCCCCGAGCAGCATGGCGTCTCCGAAGTCCTCGAGCTCCGGATATTCAGGATGCGCGTAATTCGCCACCTTGCTGTGCAGCACCTGCGCATCGCCGCAGCCCGCGTAATACAGAAATTGCTCGGCCTGATGACTGCCGATATCGCATAATATCCCGCCGTAACGCTCCTTCTCGAAAAACCAGGCCGGACGCTGCTGCGCCTGCAGCCGATGCGGTCCCGTTCCCATCACCTGCAGCACTCTGCCGATGGCTCCCTCGTGAATCAGCTGTCCGGCATAGACCGCGCTCTCCGAATGCAGCCGTTCGCTGTAGTAGACCATATATTTCTGCTTCGTATCGGCGACGGCGCGGCGCGCCGCTTCCAGCTGCTCGAACGACGTGAACGGCGTCTTGTCCGTAAAGTAATCCTTGCCGTGCTCCATCGCCCGAAGCCCGAGAGCACACCGGTCCGCCGGAACGGCAGCCGCCGCGATGAGCCGTACCTCGGGATCCTCCAAAATCTCCGCCTCCGAGCGGGCGGCCCGCACGCTGGGGTAACGGGCCTGAAAAGCTTCTGCCTTGGCGGGATCGGGATCATAGACCCATTTCAAGGTGGCTCCCGCTTCCACCAAGCCGTTGCACATGCCGTAAATATGCCCATGCTCCAGCGCCATGGCCGCGAACACGAATTCACCCGGCCCGCATACCGGGTTCGGCTTGCCTTCCGGAGCGTAGCGCATGCCGTCAGTACGGTTCATCGCGAATTCCCCCCGGCACTTCCGGCTTCCTGACGGGCAGCGGCTCCATGCGCAAGCTCCTTCATCAGGGAGACGAAGCTGCGCAGCATGTCGCCTGATGAATGGACGCCGCTGAAATCCTCCACCCCGCAATAGCCGTCGTAACCGACAGCGGTCAAGTCCCCCATCACCTGCTGCCAGCGGACGAAGCCCCGCTCCAGCGGCGACCATTCCAGCTTCGGGCCGTTATTTTCCCGCGCTGCGGCGACATCCGCATTTTTGACATGGACATGCGCCAGATACGGACCCAGCATTTCCAGACCCATGCGGTGGTTCTCATACCCCTCGAACACCATATTGCCGGGGTCGAATAGCACACCGATATGTTCCGGATCGAAGGAAGACGCGATCCGGTATGCCGCGCTTGCGCTTGGCGCGATTGTCATATGATGCGTCTCGATCAGTCCCCGGATGCCATATTGCTTCAGCAGCGGCACGAGCTTCGCCACGTATTCCATCTGCTCGTCATACAGCTCGCTGTAAGGCCGGCTCCGGTTATAGCCATGGACGCCGATGCGCATCATCGGCGCGCCCAGCGCCTGGGCAATGCGCATCACTTTCTCCGCCGCCTCCATATCTCCGACCTTCAAGTAGGGCATGACGGCGGCACTGTCGAGGCCATGCTCACGCATCTGCCCCCGCAGGCCCTCAAGCACTTCTGGAGCGGTTCCGGGCTCGATGGTGCACAGATTGTTCCCCCAGAAGGATGGCGGCTGGTTCTTCGCTTCCGCCGGCCTTGGGGCGCAGCGCCATTCGATTCCGTGCAGTCCGGCCTCGGCTGCTGCCGGAATGACTTGTTCCACCGATAGATCGGGAACGGCTACGGTAAAGACAGACCATTTCATAGATGCGTCCTCCTTCATATAGAGCCAGTGATTTGAAATTGTTTGCTGTGTCCATTGGTGTATTGCAGCATAAGGTTCCTTCCGGTCCTCGCAGATCTGGTTCAGTACGATTCTCCCATGTTCAGTACGATTCACTCATGTTCAGCTCGATTCTCGGATGCGCCGGACAAGCCTTTAGATCGTCATCGCGCCGAAGCCGCCATCGACCCGGATCAAAGCGCCGGTCACAAAGCCCGAAGCCCGCTCCGACGCCAGCCAGACGGCAGTCCCTTGCAGCTCTTCGGGGGTGCCGAACCGTCCCATTGGCGTATGCCTCATAATCGCTTCCACCCGATCCGGGGACAGGATCGCCCGGTTCTGCTCCGCCGGGAAGAAGCCGGGGATGATGGCATTGACCCTGACGCCGTGAGGAGCGAATTCACGGGCCAAATATTTGGTCATGCTGTTCAAGGCCGCCTTCGACATGGAATAGGTAAACACGCGGGATAAAGGCGGATCCGAGGAAACGGAGGAGATAAGAATAATAGAGCCTCCCCTGCCGGCCCCGATCATCGATTGCCCGAACTGCTGGCACATCCGGATGGCGCCCTTGACATTAACGTCCATAATATGGTCCCATTCTTCCATCTCCAGCTCGAAGAACGGGGTCGCGCTGTTCACTCCGGGACAGTACAGCAGCACATCGACCTTCCCGTAGCACCGCATCACTTCGGCGTGGACGCGCTCGATGTCGCGCTCGTCCGTCATATCGCCCAAGAACGCCTGGGCTTCACCTCCCGCCTCGGCCAGCTGCGCCACCACTTCAGCGGCTGCATCCGCCTTCCGCCCGATGATGGCGACTTGGGCCCCATGCGCGGCCAAGGCCTCGGCCATCGAGCGGCCCAGCGTGCTCGTTCCTCCGGCAATGACCGCGGTCTTGCCGCTCAGATCAAACCACTGCGACATGTTCATCCTCCTTGCCCTTCCTCACGATCCGGCGCGATGCCGGCGAACGTCCGGAATTGACGGTTGAACCATTCATCCGCATCCCGTTCCATCTCTTCCCGCGACACCGTCCATCCGGCCCGCGCGAGACGGATATATTGATGAGCCAGCACTTCGGCGATGGTATGGCGCGAATAATCCCACTTCGTAATCAGTTGCTCCAGCACCCGGCAATCCGAATGCTGCGGAATATAGGAGGTGCCGAGCAGCTCGGTGCGCATCCGGGTCATCTCCGCAATCATCGATTCGGTATGCAGGAACCACCAGCAGCCGAAAGGCAGCAGATTGCGGAACTTGCGCGCCAGCACAGCTAGCTCATGCTGATTCTCGCGGGCGAGCAGGGTGACCATGAACCGCTGGGACGGATGGCGGACAAGCAGCCGCTCCAGGATGCCGATGTCGGTCCGCTCTCCGCGGTCTCCCGCCAGCCGCAAGGCCGGATTGACCTGCCGCTTGACGCCGATCATGAGCGCCAGCGGCAGATTCAACTCCCGGCAGACCGGAATGACCGCCTCGTCGAGCATGCGGCTGCTCCACCCGTCGTCCGGATACCGGAACGTTCCAGGCAAGGAGGCGGCTATATAGACCGCCTTCATCCGCACCGCCCATTCCTTCAGGAACCGGCGCGCCTCGCGGATATTGTGTTCTCCGTCCGGACCGCCCCATTCCGCCGTCACCGCCAAGCCTTCCGCCTGCAGCTTCGGACAGGCCGATTCCCAGTCCAGCAGCAAGGAATCGATCCGAAGGGCCGCCAGGAACCGGGAATCCCGGACTCCGCCGCCCTCCCAGACCGGCCGCTCCAACGGGTCGAACGGATCGTTGGTCATCACGACCTGCTTGATATTGGCCAAGCTGAAAATATGATCGATATGCTCGGATAGGCTTACCTTCGACCACGCCTCCCGGAGCGCCTCGATGCTGCGGCTTCCGATAGGCATGCCAAGCCGCTGACATATGCCAACGACCGCAATCGCCGCCTCGCTGACGGGAGAGCAATCGACGAACAAGGTCTGGAACACGTGTTTCGCCTGCTGCTCCTTGCTCCAGCCCCAGAATGTCTCCTCCGGAACGGCGGAATGCCGGAACATTTCGGCAACCAGATAATGGTACGTCAACAGCTCATCGATCCCCCAGAGCAGCAGGGAACCGAAGTTCTCCGCGTACAGATGGGTATGCATGTCGGTGACGGCGCATTGCTTCACGACCTCATGCGCCATCTGCCGAATCGCTTGTTCTTCCCGGTTCATCCACAGTCAACCTCCTTCTTCCCATTTTCCAGCCGCCGTATTCGGACGCGTCTGCCCCAGCCTCTCGGCTGACAGCCGCCTACGAACCAAATGAACGGCTCATATCCGCAGGAGCCCGCACCTCTTCCGGCGCATCGGCCGCATAGCGGGACTGGTCAATCCGCTTCTGCAGCTCCGCATGGAACAGATCCTCGTCCAGCGGGAACGTGACCCAATTGTCCGTCCAGGTCGACAGCAGCATCGCATTCGACAGCGTCAGGCCGTGGATGCCTTCCTCGCCCGGCGCAAGGAGCGGCGAACCTGTCCGGATCGCGTCGGTCCAGTTCTGAATAATGTAGCGGTGCTCGCCGCCCTGTCCATGAACGGGAATATCGCATTTCCAGCATTCGGGCTGTCCGAACATGCCTTCATACTGCCGGTTGAATTCCGGCTCAGAGACCCGCAGCCGCCAAAACGTCAGCTTCCCGTTCTCAATGACGACCTTGCCCCGATCCCCGGTAATCTCGAAGCGATTCGTGCCCGGCGCCTCGCCGGTCGTCGTCACGAATACGCCGCTCGCTCCGTTCTCGTATTCCACATAGGCAGTCACATCGTCCTCGACCTCGATGTTCCGGTAATGCCCGAAGCGGCAAAACGCCCGCATCCGCTTCGGCACAAGGCCAGTCGTCCATTGCCACAGATCAAGCTGGTGCGGATCCTGATTAATGAGGACGCCGCCGCCTTCGCCCGCCCAGGTCGCGCGCCAGCCGCCCGAATTATAATAGCTCTGGGGCCGGTACCAGTTCGTAATAATCCAGTTCGTCCGCCGGATCTCGCCCAGCTCTCCCGATTGAATCAGATCGCGGAGCTTCTGATAGATCGGCTGGCTGCGCTGATTGTACATGATGCCGAACACTTTGCCGCTTCGCGCCGCCCGCTCGTTCATCTCCCGCACCTGCTTCGTATAGACCCCCGCCGGCTTCTCAATCAGGACGTGCAGCCCCTGCTCGAAGGCGTTGATGGCCGATTGCGGGTGATGGTAATGAGGCGTCGCGATCAGCACGGCATCGATCTTTCCGGAGGCCAGCATCTCGTCCTCTGTCGAATAAAACGGGATATGCTCCCCCAATTCGGACTTCGCCCACTCCTGACGGCCGGGAATGGTGTCGCAGACAGCACCCAATACCGCCCCCGTTATCTCGCCGCGCGCGATGCACTTCGCATGCGCGCTCCCCATATTTCCTAATCCAATGACGCCAATTCGTACGGTATCCACTCGCGTTTCCTCCTTAACTGACGAATATATAGCTGGAACGCAGCCGGTACGGTTGCATTTGTACGTAGCGTATCACAAGACGAGTTGAGCGCGCTTTCATCGGATTGATCGTTTCCGGTGTTCATTTAACTGTGGTTGGCATTCAGAAGAACGATCCGCCTCGTCCGCTGGAAAAAAACCTCTCTTATTCCATCCGTGCAATCAAAGAAAGGGGGTGTCCCCAAAGTAGTTTTTCACTACAGTGAGACGGCCCCCTAAATCTCAAAACTCGACACGCCAAAAAAACTGAAAATTATACCTTTCCTTATATAATATGTACTCCGTTCTAGGAAAATCCTGAAAAACGGCATTAATTTCCGGCTATTCAATCTATAAAAGTGAAAAAGCGATGAACATCATGTACTTTTCAGGCTGTTGGAAAACCCCTGTTTTTTCGAAGGGGTCATTACCTAATCGAAACTTGGCATTCAGAGCGTCAGCGCCTTCTGGAGACATCATAATCTCCTGGGGTTTTAACGTTGGAGGGAATTGCTGCTATTTTACAGGAATTTCGGCTCAATGAGTCCACATTTCGAGGTATTGCTGCACAGCTACATCATTTTAGGCCCTTTTGAGCTAAGTCGAAGAGAAACGGGTGAAATTGCTGCAGTTTTACAGGATTCCCGTTCTGGTGAAGTCGTCCCTATCGAATTGCTGTATTTTTGCAGGATTTTGCCTACTGAATCAACGTGTCTTGAGAAACCGTGCAGTTTTGAGGACTTCGCCTATCGGATAGACATTTCATTGTGCAGTTTTCAGGCACTTCGATCAGAGCGTTTGAAATCAAAATTTTTCTACTGAGAGATAAGTCCTAATGAAGTGCCCAAAAAATCCTTTTGGCCTTTCTCAACAGCCTGTGTTTTGCAGGAATTTCATCAAATAGCGGCTTAAAAAGCAAAAATTGCTGCATCCACCAGGCCGTTGGAAAACCCCAGTTTTTTAGGAAGGGGTGGAGATTGTCCATTTTCCTGCTCAAAACTTGGCACCCACAGCGTTTTAGATCGATTTTTTCTACTGAGAGACGAGATCCACCACACAAAAAATAAAGTTCTACAAAATCCCTTGGACTTTCTCAACAGCCTGATCCACGCAGGATTTCACTGCTTTATCCATCTTCCGTCGTTTTGCGCGCCGCCGTTTTTCCGCTCCGTACAGTCTCCATGCGAGCGCATTTCCGTTTTCCCGCACTCGCATTCTCGTTTGAATCGTCAGCTCAATCATTTTGCAGTGCCAATGCCCCCCCTTGCAGCTGCTTGCGGTATTGATCTGGCGAACACCCAACCATTTGCTTGAACAGACGGGAGAAATGCGATAAATGCTTGAATCCCGCCCGCATCGCCACCTCGGTAACCGACCAATCCGGTTCGGTCAAAAACCAGATCTTCGCCTGGTTGATGCGGCGGTGGTACAGATACGTGAATACCGTCGTGCCGGTCACTTCTTTGAATACTTTGCTGAGATAATGCTTGTTCATATGCAGGCGGCTGGCGATGTCCTCCAACGTAATCTCCTCTTGATAGCAGCCTTCGATGACCTGTATCGCCTCCTGCACGCGGATCTCGGGCTCCCCTTCGGCCGATCGTTCCGCCAGCGGCTCCTGGCAGCAATCATAGATACAGTACAGCAACTCGAGAAAAGCAAGCCGCTGCCGCTGAACGCCAACGAAGTCCCCGCGCCCTTCCATCAGGCTCATGCGATCAAGCAGCTGCATCGCCTCCTCCAGTTGCCCTTCGGACAGCCGCAAGCGGGCGTACTTCAAGTCCCGGAACGGGCGCAGCAGCTCCTGAGCGGCATCACCTGCCGCATGAATCGCCTCCACAAATCGCGGATCGAAGTGGATGATGGAGCGGATATACGGATAACGGGTGTCGATGTTCGGCCGATGCAGCGTCAAGCCATGCATCAGAATCAGATCTCCCGGCTGAAGGAGATAGATCTGATCGCCGATCAAATAGTGAACATGGCCGGAATGAAACAGATAAATCTCATAATTGGCATGAGAATGGAAATACGGCGTCTCGTAAGGCGCCGTATTGCGATATTGAAAATCGAACATTGAGGAATGATGAATGAAGGACAATCGTCTCTCCTCCTTCAGGTGGCCGGGAAGCGGCCTTGAAGCCTGCACAATCGGTGCTGCGCGGACCGCACCCCTGCACGGAGCGGTTCCCGGAACGGACCGATTCCCCGCGCGGTCCGCACACGGAGGCTTCCATCCGAATCGCTCGGCCGCTTACGCCTTCGCCGCCTCTTCGATCAAGGCAACGACCAGTTCGCTCGTCCGTACCAGATCGGATACGTGAATGCGTTCGCTCGTCGTATGGATATCTTCGTAGCCTACGGCCAGATTGACCGTCGGCACGCCCATGCCGTTAAAGATATTGGCGTCGCTGCCGCCGCCGGAATGGAACAGGCGGGACACGGAGCCGATTCGCTCGATGGCGCGCTGCGCCAGCTTGACGACTTCATCCTTTTCCGTAAAATTAAACGCCGGATAGACGATATCGCTCTTGAATTCCGCACGTGCGCCGTATTCGGCCGCCGCGCTCTCCAGCGCTTCCTTCATCTTCTGAACCTGGGCTTCAACCTTGCTCTGCACGATGCTGCGCGCTTCGGCGTCCAGCTTCACATAATCGCAGACGATATTCGTGGCCCCGCCGCCCTCGAAGCGGCCGATGTTCGCCGTCGTCTCATGATCGATGCGCCCCAGCGGCATGCGTGCAATCGCCTTGCTAGCGACCTGAATCGCACTGATGCCGTCCTCCGGATTCACGCCGGCATGCGCGGACTTCCCGTAAATCTCCATCGAAATCTTTGCCTGGGTAGGCGCCGCAACCGCAATAGCGCCGACCTCTCCATTCGAATCGAGCGCGAAGCCGAGATCGGCTTGAAGATGCTCGGCCGACATGGCCCGCGCCCCGACGAGACCGGATTCTTCGCCCACCGTAATCACGAATTGAACCTGTCCGTGCGGACGATTCGTCTCCGTAATGACACGAATGGCTTCGAACATGGCCGCCAGGCCTGCTTTATCGTCCGAGCCAAGAATCGTGGTGCCGTCGCTGCGTATGTAGCCATCCTCTCCGAGCTGCGGGCGAATGCCGTTGCCCGGCTTGACCGTATCCATATGGGAGGTGAAGAACAAGCGGGTGCTGCCTTCCTGTCCCGGCGTCGCCGGCCAGTTGACGATCAGGTTGCCTGCGCCATGCCCTGTCACCGGAGCCGTATCGTCCTCGGTCACCTGCAGACCGATCGCTTCGAACTGCTGCTTGAGCACGTCGCAGATTGCGCGCTCGTTTTTCGTCTCGCTATCCACCTGCACCAATTCCATAAAGTGCTTCACTACTCTATCCTGCTGAACCATATTCGCTTTCCTCCTGACGAATTGTTCGTTACAATAAGGGTATGATCTGAAATTCAGCTATTGCTGAAGAAAGGAGCTTACCTGTTACATGCAATCCAAAAAGTGGTTCAAAATTATCGTCTATCTGATGCTGGCGGCCATGCTTGTGTCCACTGCGCTCGTGCTGATCGAGCCGTTGTTATACGGCTGACATCGGCAGCATCCGGAATGGGAGGGACAGGCTGTTCCCGACAGGACCCCTGTCCTCCCGCTATTCCCGTGCACTCGGCGTTCCACCGCTCCGTTCATGACCATTCCGCCCATGCTGAGGCGGGAACTCACTCCGCCTGCACTCGCTTCTACCTGCATTCGCTTTTACCTGCTCCGCGCCTCCAATGGCTCGTCGATCGCTTCGTCGTACTCCAGCACCTCGGCCAAGTAAGGCAGCAGCAGCCGGCCGACGTCCTCTACCGTAAATTCCATGCCTGTGCAGTCCTCCAGGGAAGTGACTCCATACTCGCTGATTCCGCACGGCACGATGCCGCTGAAGCCGCCTGCCTGGATGCCGCTCTTGACGTTCAGGGCGAATCCGTGGCTCGTGATGAAGCCCCGGTGCCGGCTGCATTTATTGAACTTGACGCCGATAGCGGCCAACTTCACGTCGCCGACCCAGACGCCCGTATATTCCGGCTTGCGGCTTCCCTCGATCCCGAACGAAGCGAGCAGCCGAATGATCGCTTCCTCCAGGGAGCGCAAGTAGCCGTGAAGGTCGATCCGCTTCCCTTCGAGCAGCAGAAGCGGATAGCCGACAAGCTGCCCCGGACCGTGATAGGTGATATCCCCGCCGCGGTCAATCTGATAGACGGCGATGCCTTGCGCCTTCAATTGCTCGGGAGACAGCAGCAAATGCTCCGGATGCCGCTGCGATCCAATCGTATAGGTCGGCGGATGCTCCAACAGCAGGAGCGTATCGTCCCGCTCGCCGCTATCGACCTGCTTCACGATGCTTTTTTGCAGCTCCCACGCTTCGCCATAGTCGGTGAAGCCCAGATGGTGAACACGAAGACTTCTCCCGTCTTGTCCCGATTCTGCCGTTCCATTCATCCTGATATCGCCTTCTTCTGTTAAAAAGTCTTCTCTCTTGCCGTTCATGCTGGATCCTTCGCTCAGTACACTTTCGTATCGAGCGTATAGCCTTCCAGATTCTCCTTCACCCGCTGCAGGAAGCGGCCGCAGATGACGCCGTCCAAAATGCGGTGATCGAGCGATAAGCACATGTTCGCCATCGAGCGGACCGCGATCATGTCATTGATAACGACCGGCTTCTTCACGATCGACTCGAACGTCAGAATCGCCGCCTGCGGGTAATTGATAATCGGGTAGGACAGAATCGAGCCGAACGAGCCAGTATTGTTCACGGTGAAGGTTCCGCCCTGCATATCATCGGGTCTGAGCCGTCCTTCGCGCGTTTTGCGCGCCAGCTCGTCGATTTCCCGGGCGAGGCCCGCAATGTTCTTCTGATCCGCATGCTTGATGACCGGCGTCAGTACCGAGTCTTCCGTGCCGACCGCCAGCGACAGGTTGATGTCTCGCTTGACGATAATCTTGTCGACAGCCCAGACCGAGTTCATGATCGGATAATCCTTGATCGCGTTGACGACCGCCTTCAGCACGAAGGCGAGATAGGTCAGATTGAAGCCTTCCTTCCGCATGAATTCGTCCTTGACCTTGTTGCGCAGCAGCACGAGATTCGTCACGTCGACTTCAATCATCGTCCACGCATGCGGAATCTCGGAGACGCTTTGCCGCATCCGGCTCGCGATCGTGTGACGGATAGGCGTCACATCAATGAACGTCTCGCCGCGGCCGGCTTCCTCTACGTCGATGGTCGGTATGCGCGGCGAATCCGCCAGATGGAGCCCCGAATGGCGCACCGGCACCTGAGCCGCATCCTGCAGCGGATTCGAAGCCGCGGCGGGCGATGCCGCGGCAGGCTGAGCCCCCGGCGATGAGGCTGCTTGGCGCTGCGTCTGTACGCCTGCTTGGCGCTGCGTCTGTCCGCCCGCACCTGCTCCACCGGCCGCGGCGGGCGTGCCTGACTCGACGGCCGCAAGCACGTCCTTCCGCGTAATCCGGCCGCCTAAGCCCGAGCCCTTCAAGCGGGTCAGATCGATGCCATGCTCGAAGGCCAGGCGTTGGACCGCAGGCGAGTAGCGCCCGCTCATATCTTGCCCGGCGGAACCTTGCGCCGGGGCATTGCCCTGCGCGGCGGCAGGTTGGTCCGCCTGCTCTGCGCCTGCCGGAACCCCTGCCGCATCCGTACGGACGCGGCAGATAACGGCGCCGACGTCGACCGTCTCGCCCTCTTGGGCGATAATCTGTTCCATGACGCCCGCTTCGGTAGCCGGCAGCTCGGCGACGACTTTATCGGTAATGACTTCACAGATCGGCTCATACGCCTCGAACGATTCTCCAGGCTGCTTCAGCCATTTGCCGATCGTAGCCTGCACGAGCGATTCGGCTAACTGCGGCATCGTGATTTCTTTCCCATTAACATCAGACATTGATTTTCACTCCCGTTCTTGACAACCGGCCGGACCCGCGAATCTGCGGCATGCTAGAGCACAGTGCCGGCGTTCCGCCTGTCCGGCCGCTTCCCGTCCTTAGAACAACGCCAGCTCGCGCATGGCATCCTTGACCTTATCCTTGTTCAACATAAAGAATTTCTCGAGCGGAGGGCTGTACGGACCTGCCGGAATATCCGGGCCGCACAGTCTCTTGATCGGCGCGTCCAGATCGAATAGAAGCTCTTCCGCAATAATAGCGGATACCTCCGCGCCGACGCCTCCCGACTTGTTGTCTTCATGAATGATCAATACTTTGCCCGTCTTCGCCGCCGCTTCGAGAATCGCTTCCCGATCCAGCGGCTGAATTGTGCGCAGATCAAGTATATGCGGGCTGATTCCTTCCTTGGCCAGCTCATCCGCAGCCTGCATCGCCATATGGACGGGGAGGCTGTACGCGATGACGGTAATATCCGTTCCTTCGCGCACGACATTCGCTTCTCCGATCGGAACGATATAATCGCCTTCCGGTACTTCCCCGCTAATCATGCGATAACATTTTTTATTCTCGAAGTATAGTACCGGGTCCGGATCGCGGATGGCCGCAATGAGCAAGCCCTTCGCGTCATACGGCGTAGCCGGAGCGACGATCTTCAATCCAGGCGTGCCGAAAAATACCGATTCGGGACATTGCGAATGGTACAGTCCGCCAGCCACCCCGCCGCCAATCGGGGCGCGAATGACGACCGGACAGGTCCAGTCGCTGTTGGAACGGTAGCGTATTTTTGCCGCTTCGCTAATGATCTGGTTCGTCGCCGGGAACATGAAGTCCGAATACTGCATCTCCGCGATCGGCTTCATTCCGACCATCGCGGCGCCGATCGCGACGCCCGCGATCGCGGATTCAGCCAGCGGCGTATCAAGCGAGCGCGCTTCGCCGAATTGCTCATACAGCCCCTTCGTCGTCGTGAACACGCCGCCCTTGACGCCGACATCCTCGCCGAGCACGAATACGTCGGCATCCCGTTCCATCTCTTCCTTCATCGCCGTTCGTATTGCATCAATATAATCGATTACCGCCATGTGCCTGCTTCCTCCTCCGCATAGACGTGCCGCAGCGCCTCTTCGCCAGCCGGGAAGGAAGCCTGCTCGGCGTAGGCAATCTCGCGATCCATCATCGATTTGATGTCCGCGATCAGCTGCGCGTCCTCTTCCTCCGACCAGAGGCCGCATTCCATCAAATACGCCTTATAGCGAGGCAGCGCGTCGTTCTTCCAGTTCATGTCCACTTCTTCCTTCGTCCGGTATACCATATCATTGTCCGAAGTCGAATGCGGAGTCAGCCGGTACATGACCGCCTCGATAAGGGTTGGCCCTTCGCCCCGAAGCGCCCGCTCGCGCGCTTCCTTGACTGCGCGGTACATTTCCAGCACATCGCAGCCGTCAACGCGCACGCCCGGGAAGCCATAGCCGAGCGCCCGGTCGCTGATGCGTCCCGCCACCTGCTTGTCCAGAGGGACGGAGATGGCATACTGGTTATTCTCCACCATCACGATCATCGGCAGCTTATGCACGCCTGCGAAGTTGCAGCCCTCGTGGAAGTCGCCCTGGTTGCTCGAGCCGTCTCCCAGTGTGACGAAGGAGACCGCTTCTTCCCGGCGCATCTTCGCCGCAAGCGCAATGCCAACGGCATGCGGCACCTGCGTCGCCACCGGACTGGATCCGGTGACAATGCGAAGACGCTTGCAGCCGAAATGGCCCGGCAGCTGCCGACCGCCGCTGTTCGGATCCTCCGCCTTGGCAAAAATGGCCAGCATCAATTCTCTTATAGTCATACCGACGGACAAGACGAATCCGTAATCGCGGTAATAGGGTAAAAAATAGTCTTTCTCCTTATCCAATGCAAATGCCGCACCGATCTGGGCAGCTTCCTGACCGATACCGGATACGTGAAAATTTATTTTTCCCGCCCGCTGCAGCAGCAGCGCCCGTTCATCGTACATGCGGGCAAGCCGCATCTTCCGGTACATGTCAACCGCCTGTTCATCCGAGAGTCCGAGGGACTCATGCCTCGTCTTCTGACGAGTATTCACTTCCGGCGCCATGAAGCAGACCTCCTTATTCATCAAGTCCATCGAGAGTATAATACCAGGTACTAAGACTTGACTCTAAACATATTATACTCTCATCATTCTGAAAAAGAAAACATCAGCTATGGTCAAGCTTCCGCTTCCGGATGCGTCAGATGTGAATCGCTTTGCCTTCAACGCCCAGCATCGCTTCGGTCAATATCTCGGAGAGCGACGGATGCGGCCGGATGACCTGTCCCATCTCCCATGCGGTCGCATCCAGCAGCATGGCTACCGAAGCTTCCCCAATCAACTCGGTCGCATGGGGCCCGACGATATGGACGCCGACCAGATCGCTGGAGCGGGCATCCGCAATCACCTTTGCGAACCCTTCCGGTTCGCCGTGCACCAATGACTTGCCGACCGCATGCAGCGGCACGCGGCTGACCTTCACGTCATAGCCTGCGTCTCTTGCTTCCCGCTCCGTCCGGCCGATCGAGGCTGCTTCCGGACGGGAGTAGATCGCGCGTGGAATGTTCCACGAGTCATAACCAACCGACGTATCGCCGCACAGATGGCGCACGGCGGTCAGACCTTCGGCTGCTGCGGCATGAGCCAGCTGCAGGCCGCCGATAACGTCGCCAATCGCATAAATATGGGACTCGTTCGTCTGCATCCACTCATTGACGCGGATGAATCCTTTTTCCGTCTCCAAGCCGACATTTTCCAAGCCGATATTCTCGATATTGGCCTGTCTTCCTATAGATACGAGCAGTTTGTCCGCTTTTATGCTTACGCTCTCCCCGTTTGCTTCAATGATGAGATGAACTTCTCCGTTCTCTTCATCCTTATGTACCGCATCCGGCTGAAGCACCGCCTTCGTATGGAAGCGGACGCCCCGCTTCGCCAATTGCCGCTGGAGCTCACGCGCCGTCTCCTCCTCTTCCATCGGGACAATCCGCTCCCCCGCTTCGATGACATCGACCTCCACGCCGAAGTCGGCTAACATCGATGCCCATTCGACGCCAATGACGCCGCCGCCCAGAATGGCGACGCGTTCGGGAAGCTTCTCCCATTCCAACGCCTGATCCGTCGTAACGATGAGGTCTCCATCGGCCTCCAGTCCCGGCAGCAACCGCGGACGAGATCCGGTCGCGATAATGAGATGCTTCGGCACAATCGTGTCGGCCTCCTTGTCCGGGTACTCGACCGCCACCGAACCGCTCTTCGGGGAAAAAATCGACGGCCCCATGACCCGCCCGGTGCCATGAATCACTTCAATCGCATGCTTCCGCATCAGCATCGAGACCCCTTGATGCAGCTTCTCGACAACGTCCCGCTTGCGCGCCTGGACACGGTCGAAGCACAGCTTCACGCCCTCGACCTCGATGCCGTAGGCAGAGCCGTTCACCGCTTGCTGATACACTTCCGCGCTGCGCAGCAGCGCCTTGCTCGGAATGCACCCGCGGTGCAGGCAAGTTCCTCCCAGCTTCTCCCGTTCGATGACGACAACCGATTTACCGGCTTGCGCCGCCGCGATGGCCGCGACATATCCGCCCGTTCCTCCGCCCAAAATGGCTACATCAACTTGCTTTGTCATACCAAGCACTCCTTTTTATCGTCCGAATCCATTGGTTCTATTGTACTCCCTTTTTCCGGCACCGCCAAACCTGAATCTGTCAGCGGCTAGCGTCGGGACAGCGCTATCTGATTAGACAATCCCCCGATTTCAAGGTAAGATATAACATAGTTAATGATGAATGATGAACATATTCCGACAGGTGATCTATTCATGAGACAGGATACGCATGTGATAACCCGCTTTATCGCCATCTTGCTGCTCGTCATTCCGGGCCTTCTCGCGACCTTCGGCTTTCTGACGATGAAGAACGTCATCTTTGATTACATCGCCGATCATGGGAATGACAGTCTCGCCGCCCCATCCTTCGGCTGGCTTCCTTTCCTTGGCGGCTTCATCATGTTCGCCATCGGAGTCGCCTTTATCGGCGGATGGGTGTTCTACCGCGACCGCAAGCGGAACTACGTCGCCCCCCGCTTCCGCAAGAAGAAGGGGCCGCGGCCAGCCTCGTTCAAGCCCATGATCGATCAGCAGGCCAATGCCCGCGAGGTTTCTTCGTCCGAACCTCCCGCCTCGCCATAACACAAAACGGTCTCCCCGCCCTTCCGGACGGTTGGAGACCGTTTTTGCATTTCCTTTTATTTACCGGAGCGGTCTTGATCGAGCTTGGCGCGCAGCCGCGCCAGTTCCTTTTCAACCTGCTCTTCCCGGCTCCATTGCTTCGCTTCGTCTTCGGGGGCCGTCTCTTCCTGCTCCGCCACAGCTTCAGGCCCTCCCGGGGCAGCATCCTGAGACTCCTGTATCTCGACGGAGGCAGGCAATTCCTCCTGCCGCTCCGCCACGGCATCCGCCCGAATAATAAGCTGCGATCCATCCTGGAAATCCATCGTGCGGCGGACAGGCGGATTCTCTTCCGCTTCCTCCCTCGTCTCCTTCGGATCAGCCGTTCCCGCGTAAGGCAGCATCCGGTCCGGGATCGTGATGGCGTTGCGGGTTCCGCTCATTTTTTCATAGAAGAGACGCTTATCCCGCCGGAAAATATGCAGCAGGACATGCAGACCCACGAACGCATTGAAGACGAGCCATAGAATGATGACGATCCACGCGAATCGTCCCAGTTCCAGGATAGATCCGGAATTCATCACATAGAAAAATACATAATTGATCCCGCCGATGCCGAAATACAGCAAGCCGTACCGAATGAGCAGACCTTTGAAAGAAAGCTTGTTCGTCCGCTCCGGATCCGCCGCCAAGCGGTCATCGATCAGATGAATGCGCGTCACCCATTTGCCGAACGTCTTCCCTTCGGTCCACAGGGGCATCAGCATGAAATAGACGAAAATCGTGATTGCCAGCACCCACCCATTGGACTCCAAGTAATTCAAGAAGTGATCAACATCATTCCCGTTGGCCGCCACCATGAAAATGGCGATAATCCAGTAAATAAATCCGATGCACAAATAGTCGAGCCAGAGCGCAATCGCCCGGCGAATGAAGCCGACCGGCCTGCGCGTCAGATCCACGTCCGCATCCAATTGGCTGCTGCGCGGCAGGAAATACGTAATCAAGGGAGCCAATAAAAATCCAAGCATCCCCCCGACCGTATTGAGAAGCAAATCATCGACATCGAACAGCCGGTACGGGCACGCATAGATCCCGTACAAGCCCGTGCGCTGCGTCGTCTCGAAAAAGAGAGACACGACAAAGGCGATGATCGTCGTCGACAAGAACGATTTGCGGAAATAATAACGAAGATAGACCCCAAGCGGCAAGGTTAAGACGACGTTGAAGGCCGCCTGCCAGAAAGCCCGCTCCCCTAATATCGTCACATAGGTCGAAGGCTGGGACCAGACGACATTCGTCTCCTTCATGATGTCGCGTATGAATGTGAATGGAACCCATTGAGAAAAGACCCCGCTCCCGCCGGGCACGCAGTTGTCGCGATTGGCTGGCAGAGGCAGAATGACGAGATAGTACGCTGAAATAAAATAAAGCAGCATCGAGTACAGCACAAATGACCGTACTTTGTTCACATAGCCGTATTTGCGGTACTGCACGATTAAAAACGGCAGCGTTAGAAAAAAGGCCACGATCGGAAACGTAATCAATGCGATTTTGATCGGAAATAAATAAGCATTCATCGTTGCTGGCTTACCCCTTTATTGCACAGTCATGTTTGATATCTTTATGGCGTCAGGCTGCCGCACACCGAAGTCTTATTTTGGACGCGATCGTATACGGCGATTCCTTCAACGTTCGTATATTTTACCGTATTTCGCCGAATTCTCCAATATAAAATCTGGCAACGCGCCCGCTCGACAAACCGAGTTCGTTTTTCGAATCCGACAATTCGATTTCGCAGGGCCATTCGAAGTGTTCGCTGTAACGGAGCAGACGCTGCACTCCGCAGTCAGTCCTTTTCTCGTTCACACCGTGTCAGAAGACGGCAAGCTGGTAACCGCACGGAATGATTTGAAAGTACAGCCTGATTACAGCTATGACAATGCGCCTCGCTTCGATATTCTCCTCGTGCCCGGCGGACTGGGAAGCCGGACGGAAATGTATAACAAGACGACGATTCAATGGATAAAGAGTCGCATGGATGAGGTAAATATTATGGCCTCCGTCTGCACCGGGGCCTTAATCTTGGCAGAAGCCGGATTGCTTGACGGCAAGACAGTCATAACCCATTGGAACTCCTACGACCGCATGGAAAAGGACTACCCTAACCTGACAGTGAAGCGGAATGTAAAATATGTCGATGATGGCAAAATCGTCACATCCGGCGGCATCTCGGCGGGCATCAATATGTCCTTCCATCTCGTCAGCCGGCTGATGGGCAAGGACGTTGCCGAACGTACGGCCAAAAGTATGGAATATGATATTGATTTATCGAATGAGCCTAGATAATTTATCGGAAAGCAGTTATCGATTGATGAGGAGAAATACCGCTCTACAACTCTGCTAAACATGTCAAGAAGCAAAAAAAGCAGTATGAAGCCGAATAAATGAATTCGATAGATTTGATGTTCTTTGCATGAGTGGTGAGATTTTTCTTTTCATATCCAGGTGATATTTCAATAGACAGATCTGCACCGATTAGAGAGATCCATTCGATTTGTAAACTTCCGTTTTCGTAGGAAATCAGGTCTTCCCATCATTTTCTTTCCCCACGGTTCATTGATAGACTGGGACAAAAGGAGGCTATGGGATCCATGCTAAAACTACCATCCAACGAAGTGACGGCGGGTATGCTCGTAATGATGCTCTATTTTTTGAAAAACGGCTTACCAAGTAAAGATGCCTATCAGAAATTAGCTGATAGGCTAGGATTATCAGCGGCGCAGCGTAATGCCAGAATGCACCGCGATCAACGTTTGCATTGGGAGAACCGAGTTCAACAAGCCGTTCGGCTATTAAGAGACCTTGGTTACCTGCAACCTTATGTTCCAGGGAAGAACAGAGGGTACTGGGAGCTTTCCGATGAAGCAAGAGCATTATTTGACCGTATAGCAAGTGTAACAGCATAGTCGCAGTCCTCGTATCGAAATAATGGTCATGAAGAAGCCCCCGGCGGGATGTACCCGCTTGCGGGGCTTCGCCTTCACAACTTGCGTATTTCTTCTTCTGGGAGACCGATAACTGCTCACGCCTTATAAACGTTATCCCCATGCTTCAGGAGCGGAAATATGCGGTTCTATAGTTATTTCTGACTATCCGGTCATAGAAAGGAATGCCCCATAAAGCAAGGCAGGGAACCAGAGCAGCATCATGAGCCCCGATACGACATTAAGTAATATACAAAATACAAAACAAGTCTCATTTTTCATGGGTAAGATCCCCTTTATGTGTGGGCCTCCAAAGAAAGATCGCTACCACTGGGCAGGTTGAAAAATTTATGTATTTCTTTTAGCTTACCACATATTGGGTTTTGAATAAATAAAAAAATGACGCCTGAATGGGACTGATTGAAGGTTGAACGGGTAAATATGACGGAAATTCGTGTGTGACACGTTGAGTATTAGTAAAGCCCCGTTTATTCAACAGGGCCATTTCGGAATGGTTAACGTTTTCTTCACAGCCTTCTCCGTCATATAGTCACGGAATGGCGGCATCCATACGTCGATGAGAACAGCCGACTCATTAGCTTCGAGTCTAAGGTCAAGCGCACGGGTTGGTTCCGGAATCTCTTCTCCGTCTTGTTCCATACCGTACAGATGTAAGGCAAGACATTCTTTTCATACGGAACGCCTCTTCGTCGGTCTCTCCGCAAGAAAATGCTCTAGGTAAACTTGACGGAAATACCATCATCTCCATAATCGAAGATCGCAGGAAAGATATATCGGTCGTTCATATTTTCAACCCCTCAGCTATAGCAGGTACAATAGCGTTTTTGTGTGGAGTTCTGTAGATGTGTATAAACCTCGGGGAAATAGAGTTAATCCAGTACAGCCGGGATAATGCCTTCCTTAATCAGTATCCATCGATCACGGGGATTCATGCTGAACTCGGAGGCAATAGCTACGACCAGGTCTTTTTCAGGAATGCAACAAATGACATTACCGCCATCGCCTAGTGCCGAATAGGCAAAAACTCCGTCCTCTTGGCGCAACCACCATAGATAACCGTAATGATTAGGGTTCATCGCCTTTGATTCGTCAATCCATGTCTCCGCAATAATCTGGTGATTGTCCCACATGCCACGGTTCAAATAAAGGGCACCAAATCGTGCCATATCCCGGGGAGTTAATGTAAGTCCCCACCCTCCCGTGGAGTGGCCGTGCGGGTCCGTAACCCATCCTTTTACGTTTTTCCCGAATAAATCGTCAAAGCCGAAAGATTTCATTTCAATATGCGGAATTTCTCTCATGCCGCTTGGTTTAAATAAATGGTCGTTCGCAAACTCACGGGCACTTTTTCCTGTGCTGCGAGTGAGGATGGCTGAAAGCAGGTGCGCCCCTGCGGTGGAATATTTGAAAGCTCCGATACTTCCTTTTTGACCCATCATATCCAGCGTATACGTTACCCAATCGGGTTGCTTGCATAACTTGTCCAGCGGTTCATGCCAGTCCTCAAATGGATAGGGAGCCGTCATCGTGAGAAGATGGCGTATCGTGATTTCCCGCTTCTGCCTGTCAGCCACCGCGGGCACATATTCGGGAAAAAACTCGAGTACCTTTTGGTCAACATTTTGAATATATCCCGCATCGATGGCAATGCCAATGAGGGCAGATAGGATGCTTTTCGTTACAGATGCCACATGGTGCGCAGCATCCGGGCCATACCCATTATAATAACTTTCAAAAGCAATGTATCCTTTTCTTGCAACGACAATACCGTTAATATTGCTATACTCGGATGTTATCACAGGTTCAAGCTCTGACAGCTTGGCAGCGTCCATTTCCAAGGTTGCCGGGTCTGCGGCTTGCCATTGTGTAGTTGGCCAGTAGCTTCTTTGCATGATAGATACCTCTCTGCAAGACGTTATTTTTTCTTTACGGGAAAATACACTTCAGTTACCATATCTTCCGGCACTACTTGATTAGGGTCGGTTATATACACTTCATATGGTGATTTCACCAGTTCGTAGCCTTCATTTTCTACCCATTCCCTCAGCCTGGCATATACCGATGTCAGTTCTGAGTATGAACCCTTTAACAGAGATTTCGCACAAAGGCCACCGGGGAAATCTCTCGTCCCCTTTATAGACTCCACTATCGGGATAGCAAACTCGGTGTCATTGCCGGCAGGATTGTATTCCGGGCTGTGATAAATCGTCATCGGTGCGCCAAGCAGGGTAAGTTTTTCAGTCGCAATCTTTTCATAGAGGCTGCTAAAATACATTCCATATCCGGCCGCATAGTCATCACTGCTCAGCATCTGCCGCATATACAGGATATTTATTGACTCGGTTTCAACAAGTTGTACCTCAATAGTGTCAAGGTGTGACATCATTGGAATGCCCTTCTCTACACTTGAAATATCACGGTTCATTTGATTGAGGGCATATGCGAAAGCATTTATCTTTTCCTGTACTTCTTTTCGCTTGCGATTCAGGGCAGAACGAAGCTTCTCCGCTGATTGATCCTCTTCCCATTCCAGAATGTCTTTAATTTCTTCAAGAGAAAAATAATAAGATTTCAACCGGTTGATTAAAAGCATCTTTTTGAGTTGCTTGATGGAATAATATCGGTAACCATTTTCGGGATTAATCTCATCCGGATGGATTAGCCCGATTTCAGCATAATATCGAAGCGTTTTGGTAGATACTCCGCATATCTTCGAGAATTCTCCAATCGACAGCAAGAGGTCACCTCCATTCTTCATTTTTACGGGCGTTAAGGCTTTATTTTTCAATAGTTTGCTCAAGTCAACCGTACACCTTACCCTACGGGCAAAGTCAACGGCAAAATAAAAAGAAACCCAACGTGCTAAGTCAAGGCCCTATTCAGTGATATTGAAAATGCACCCCTTAGAATTCATCGGGCTAGGGGCCCAATGACTATTCTAAGAAGTGCACTACATCAACTTAGGGTTCTTTGATACGCAATTATTATTTTGTCATCCATTGAATATACCTAGAATCGCAGCGCCATATTTCTCTATTTTCGCTCTTCCAAAGCCTTTAACAGCGAGCAATTCCTCCATTGTTCTTGGATATTTAGACGAGTGAAGAAAAGGAAGGACTTCAACATGAACAAGCTATAGTGGAGAGATTCGTGCTTTTGATACATCTTATTTTGAGGTTATGGGCTAGAATCGAACATAAAAGAAAAATTAAAGCTGGCTTTCTTGCCACGCGCTAACAGAGCCGCAGGAGTCATCCCGCGGCTCTTGCGTGCAAAAATGGACCCTAGATTTCCCCGAAGACATAAAGAGAGTCTCTAAAGAGGTTGGCCTTTAGGCCAATACGTCTAGCCCGGTTCCTCGTGTGACCCCCTACTCCCTTCAGCTCACCTTATGCTCAATCCGCAGCTTGTCAGCGACCATCGCGATGAACTCAGAATTTGTGGGCTTCGACTTGCTGATGTTGATCGTGTAGCCGAACAGGCGGCTGATGCTGTCGATGTTGCCGCGGGTCCAGGCGACCTCGATGGCATGGCGAATCGCGCGCTCGACGCGGGAAGGCGTCGTTTTGTATTTCTCGGCAATGGCCGGATAGAGCGTTTTCGTGATCGAGCCGAGAATTTCGATGTTGTTGTACACCATCGTAATCGCTTCGCGCAAGTACTGATATCCTTTAATATGCGCCGGAACGCCGATTTCATGTATGATGGACGTAATATTTGCATCCAAATTCTTGGTCTTGCCCAATTGGACGACATTCGACTTCGAGGAGGTCATGTAGCTGCCGGCATTGGAGCTGCCTACGGACGGATTCGATGCGACCCCCGCCAGCTGCCGAATGCGGTTCGCCAGGATATCCATGTCGAACGGCTTCAGGATATAATAGGACGCGCCCAGCTGCACGGCACGCTGTGTGATGCTCTCCTGCCCGAATGCGGTCAGCATGATGATCTTCGGTTGCGGAGACAGATTCATACTGCGTAAACGTTCTAACACGCCCAGACCGTCCAGGTGAGGCATAATAATATCGAGAATGAGCACATCTGGCACCGCTCTCGTCTGTTCCAGGAATTGAAGCACCTCCTCGCCATTATAGGCGACACCGGTGACAACCATGTCTTCCTGTTCTGATAAAAAATCAGCTAATAAGTTCGTGAATTCTCGGTTGTCGTCCGCTAACAGTATTTCGATCTTTTGCAACTTCTGATCCTCCCTTGTCAAAGTTTAGCATTCCCGTGCATTGATGTCGTTGGCTTTCCTCTACAAGAATAACTTATTCGACACCAAGAATGAAATTCCTTCTGTCGAAAACTTTTTTTCTTTATTTTTTTAGGAACATGATTTATAATGTATAGTTATTCATTTTTTCTACATCATTCGCATTCCTTCGACAAGCAAAAGGCGAATTATCGCATAAAAAGAAGGCTCACGCAGCATGTGAGCCTTCTCTGCTGGAGGTCGGGGGTGGCGAGAGCACCACGCCCGCATCCTGCAGCATCCATTCAATAAAGCATCCATATCCGGAGCTCGGATCATTGACGAATACGTGAGTAACAGCGCCAATGAGCTTGCCATTCTGAATAATGGGACTTCCGCTCATCCCTTGGACAATGCCCCCGGTCTTTTGCAGCAATCTAGGGTCTGTAATGCGGATGACCATCCCTTTGGTTGCCGGTGACGTCTGCTTCGTCACATGAACCACTTCCAGCTTGAATCGTTCCACCTGCTGGCCGTTGACGACCGTAAGCATTTCGGCGGGGCCTTCCTGCACTTCCTCGCTAAAAGCGACAGGAATGGGCTCCTTGTACAAACTGTGCTCCGGTTGATTCGTCATTTTGCCAAAAATGCCAAACGGTGTATTGCGTTCAATATTGCCCAATACCCGGCTTTCCTTCAAGAAATGAGCCCGCTTCTCGCCAGGCTCGCCATTTTGACTTTTGGAAATGGAGGTTACGTTGGACTGAACAATCTCGCCCTGGCCTACCGTGATGGGCGTCTGGGTATCCATGTCGGTAATGACATGGCCAAGCGCGCCGTACACTCCTTGATCAGGAGCATAAAAAGTAAGCGTGCCTACCCCCGCCGCTGAATCCCGGATATATAACCCAAGCCGCCAGGTCTTGTCCTCCACATCATAAGCCGGCTTCAGCTTCGTCTTGATCTCGGTGTCGCCTCGTTGAATGACCAGTTCAATCGCCTGCTTCTTCTCGCCGGCTTGGCGAACGATATCCGCCACCTTGGTCACATCGTTAAGACGGGTTCCGTTCATGCTCATAATCATGTCACCTAACCGGACGCCTGCTTCTTCACCCGGCGATATTTTGCGCTCAGGTCCGACATGAACAAGATGGTGTCCGACGACGAGAATCCCCGACGATTTGACCTTGACGCCGATCGTCTGCCCCCCGGGAACGACCCGCAGGTTAGGAACGACATTGACCTTCAACGTCTTCAACGGAATGCCGCCGAACAGCTTCAGCTTCAATTCAGCCTGCCCGGTCTGGGAAGATTGCAGCGAGATCGGCTTCTGCAGCGATAAGCGGAAGGAGGTCTCGCTCTGCCCGTTGACCTTCAGAATATCAGGCCGGTCCACGGTAGCCTGCGCATGGACAGGCATAACCAGATTCAATTGCTTGTGTTCTCCTTCAAAAAGGCGCAGATGATCAGGCAAAGCCGCGTAGGTGCGGAAAGGGGCTGTGGTGCAGCATAAACAAACAATAATGGCTAGCATAAGACCGAGCAGCCGTTTTGCGTTGGGGTTCAAAGGTGTCACACTCCTTTGTTGACGGAAGCTTTGACGAAAAAGGGCGTGCCCGTTTCGTAACATTAAGGTAACCTTGACCCCAGCGTTTTATGAGTGAAAATCATTCCTCAAGCCCTTGAATTACGCACCTTTTTGACGTTCAGCCAACTTCAGCATTTCTTGAGCATGATGCAGGGTTCTTTCCGTTACTTCCACGCCGCCAAGCATGCGAGCCAGTTCGGCCACACGTCCTTGTTCCTGCAATTCCGTTACCTGGGTCGATGTGCGCTCGTCCCGCACGAGCTTCTCTATGTAGTAATGATGATCCGCCATGCACGCCACTTGCGGGAGATGGGTAATCGCGAACACTTGGCCGCTGCGGGACACTTCGGCCAGCTTCTCCGCGATCGCCTGGGCTGCCCGGCCGCTTACTCCGGTATCCACCTCATCGAAGACCAGCACCGGAATGCGATCCATCTCGGCAAATATCGTCTTCAACGCCAACATAATCCGCGACAGCTCCCCGCCGGATGCGATCTTATGCAGGGGCCGCAGCGGTTCCCCCGGATTCGGTGAAATCAGGAATTCCGCATCGTCCCATCCGTTCTTCGTGAACCGGACGTTCACCCCGTTCACATCGAAGCCTTGTCCATCCTGAAGCCGTTCCAGCCGGACATCGAGACGGGTTCGTTCCATATGAAGATGCTGCAGCTGCTTCTCGATTCGCTTCGTCAGCTTACCGGACAATTCCCGCCGGGAATCGCTCAGTGCCTGAGCCCGCTTGGCCAGCTTCGCCAGCCTCTCCTCGCTTTCCTTCTCCAGCGCGGCAATCCGTTCATCCTTATGCTCGATTTTATCCGCCTCGGCCTGTATCCGTTCGCCATAGGCGATCATTTCTTCCACCGTCGCTCCATATTTCCGCTTCAATCCATTCAGCTGCTCCAGCCGATCCTCGATTTGCTCCAGCCGTTCCGGATTGAATTCGATGTTCTCCCGGTAGTCGCGCAGCTGATATGCCGCATCCTCCAATTGATAATAAGCGGTCTGCAGCTGTTCGACCATGGGCTGGAACCGCGCCGCATCATACGGCATAACGTCTTCGAGCTTCGCAATGGCGACGCTGACCGCATCCATTGCACCTTGGCCATACAATCGCTCATATGCATGATTGACATGATCCATCAGCTTCTCGGCATTTGCTAGTTTGCGCTTTTCTTCCGCCAATAATTCATCTTCGCCTACCTGGAGGTTTGCATTGTGGAGCTCCTCAATCTGAAAACGGTACAGATCAAGCATCTGATAAGCTTGCTGGCTCGTCTGCTTCAATTGGTTCAGCTCATGCTGCAGCGCCATGAAGCAGCCGAATTCTTCCCGGTAGCGCTTCTTGAGCCCAGCCAGATCTTCGCCGCCGTATGCATCAAGCCAGTCCAAATGACGCTCTACCTTGAGCAGAGATTGATGCTCGTGCTGGCCGTGGATATTGATGAGCAGCTCGCCGACTTCCCGCAGCATCGTCAGATTGACCATCTGGCCATTGATGCGGCACATGCTCTTGCCGTTAGCCGTCAATTCCCGGCGAATGATGAGCAATTCTTCCGCATCGGCCTGAATGCCCAGCTTCGCGACAGCTTCCCATGCCGGATGGTCTGCGGGCAGATCGAAGGATGCCTCCACTTCCGCCCGATCGCAGCCATAACGCACGAATTCCGAGGAACCGCGGGCTCCCCCGATCAATCCCAGCGCATCGATAATGATCGATTTGCCGGCGCCTGTCTCCCCGGTCAGCACGTGAAAGCCTTGATGGAACTGAAGCTGAACGGATTCAATGACCGCCAGATTCGTAATGGATAATGCGATTAACATGGACTTCCCTCCCAGGATGCCGTTTACGAAATATACTCTTCAATTTGCGCTACGACTTGGTCGCTTTGTTGCTTGGTCCGGCAAATGATAAGTATCGTGTCGTCTCCGCAGACGGTGCCCATTATCTCTGGCCACTCGATGCTATCCATCAATACGGCAATGGCGTTTGCCGTGCCAGGCAGACATTTAATCACGACCAGATTTTCCGTGCTATCGATGCTGATGAAGTTATCCAGCAGCGCCCGCTTCAGCTTTTGGGCCGGGTTGAAGCGCTGGTCAACCGGCAGCGAATATTTGTACCGCCCGTCTTTCATCGGAACTTTGATCAAATGCAGCTCCTTCATGTCCCTGGACACGGTTGCCTGCGTCACGTGGTAGCCTGCGCTCCGTAAGGCATCGACTAATTCATCCTGGGTTTCGATCTCGTTGTTCATAATGATTTCCCTAATTTTGATATGTCGTTGACCTTTCATGTGAGCCCTCCGTTTTTGTTCCTTCTACTCTTGGCCTTGGCCGCAGCCAGCAAGACGGTTGTTAATTATACTTAGTATAGCCTTATTCGCCGTGGACATAGGCTTCCCCCCAGTCCATGCGAATCAGGCGCACCCTGCGTTCCAACATATCTACCACGAGCAGGCCGGCGCTCTCGGGATAGGCGGCGAAGTAAGGCATCCATTGCCGCTTCATGCCGCTTCCGTCCCAATCGAGCTTCATCCGTTCGCGTGCGATACGAACAATATACCATTGATTGTCGCGTTTGACGATCATGTCGATCCAGATGCGGGCCTCGATCTCCTCATCTTCTAACGTGAAGTGCAAGGGCATGCAGAACTTGCCGCCGATGAGCTCATAGCCAGCATCCTCGACCAGCTCCAGAGCCTCCTCATCCTCAGGAAACCGATCGCTCAAGCAGATATCCTCCATCGGCTCGGGAGAATGCGCGTACGTCCGCAAGCCGAAGCAGATCCAAATCAATACCCCGATGAAAATCAATCCCATTACCCATATATCGCTCAATGGAATCACCACCCCGCTATGATGGACAGACACCGCCGATGCCTGCCAATTCATAAAGAAAGCTCATCCGTCGGATGTCTGTCCCGGATGAGCTTCTGCGGATGGAATCGTACGAAGGATTAAGAGGTTGAGCGGAACACCGAATTGGCCTCCTGGACGACCGCGTGAATCTGCTCGCGGGAGGCCGCAGGTTCCGGCGACCCGCCGTCCGGCACGCACCAATAGGCCAAAAACTCGATATTGCCTTCTCCTCCCGTAATGGGAGAATACGTCAATCCTTCTAGGCGGAAGCCCAACGATGCGGCAAAGTCCAATATCTCCCTCAGCACCTGCTCATGCGTCCCCGGATCGCGGACGACGCCAGATTTGCCGACCTTGTCTCTTCCCGCCTCGAATTGAGGCTTGATTAGCGCGATGACGCGCCCCGGCTTGCCGATAAGCGCCTGAAGCGGCGGCAGAATCAGCTTGAGCGAGATGAAGGATACATCGATGGTCGCCGTATCCGGGGCCGGGCCTTGCAGATGCTCTGGCTCCGTATACCGGAAGTTGGTCCGCTCCATGACATGAACCCGCTCGTCGTTGCGAAGCGACCAATCAAGCTGGTTATAGCCGACATCGATGGCGTACACATAAAGAGCCCCGTGCTGAAGGGCGCAATCGGTGAATCCGCCTGTCGAAGCGCCGATATCCAGCATGACGGCATCCGTCATGGAGAAGCCGAAGTGGTGAATCGCCTTCTCCAGCTTCAAGCCGCCCCGGCTTACATAAGGATGAACCGCGCCCTTCACCGTAATCGTTCCGTCCCGCGGGACTTTCGTCCCCGCCTTCTCAATCCGTTCCTCGTTCACATATACCAAGCCGGCCATAATGGCGGCTTTCGCTTTTTCACGACTGTCGTAATAGGCCTGCTCTACGAGCAGAACATCAATCCGTTCCTTCGGTATGGACATGCTGTACTCCTGTCTGTCATTGCTTACTCGGGCTAGGCCCGGCTCATCCGGTTATCGCCATGAGCGAAGAGCATCGTATGGACTTCCTTCACCAGCTGTTCCACCGTTAGGCCTGTCTCCTGGCGCTGCTCCTTGATGCTGCCGTGCTCTACGAAGCAATCGGGAACCCCAATCGGCTTCACCTTGACGCCGAATACATGATGCTGCGCATAATATTCCATGATGGCGCTGCCCAGGCCGCCTGCCACGGAGCCCTCCTCCAGCACGATCATCGGCAGCTGCTCTCTGGCGAGCAGAGTCAGCATCGCCTCGTCGAGCGGCTTCATGAAGCGCGCATTGATGACGCGCAGCTGAATGCCTTCGCGCCGCAGTTGCTCCGCCGCTTCCTCGGCGACCTGAACCATCGGGCCGATCGCGACGACAGCGGCATGATCGCCGGGGCGAACCATTTCCCATGTCCCGATCGGAATCGGAATCAGATCGGCATCCAGTTCGACGCCGACCCCGTTCACGCGGGGGTACCGCACCGCAATCGGACCTTCATCGTATTCGAGCGCAGTCTTCAGCATATGGCGCAGCTCATTTTCGTCCTTCGGCATCATCAGCACGATATTCGGAATATGGCGCATAAAAGCGATATCGTACACGCCTTGATGCGTCTCCCCGTCCGGTCCGACGAACCCGGCGCGATCGATTGCGAAGATTACGTTCGCGCTCTGGCGGCAGATGTCATGGACCACCTGATCGTATGCACGCTGCAGGAAAGTGGAGTATACCGCGAATACCGGCTTCATCCCTTCCATAGCCAACGCGGCACACATCGTGGCGGCATGCTGTTCGGCGATGCCGACATCGATCATGCGGCTCGGGAAGCGCTCAGCGAATCCAAGCAGTCCGGAGCCCCCCGGCATGGCAGGCGTAACGGCCACCACGCGATCATCCTGCTCCGCCAGCTCGACGAGCGTCTTGCCGAACACCTCGGTATACATCGGATTGCCTAACGCCTTCAGCACTTGCCCGGATTCAATCTTGTACGGCGAGATGCCGTGCCATTTATGCGAATCGGCTTCCGCCGGCGTGTATCCTTTGCCTTTGCGGGTCACGACATGAATAAGCACCGGGCCGTTCACGCGGCTCGCTTGCTGAAAAATATCGATCAGCTTGTCAATGTCATGCCCGTCGACGGGGCCGAAATATTTCAGTCCGAACTCTTCGAACAGCATGCCGGACACGACCAAATATTTAAAGCCGTCTTTCACCCGTTCCGCCGTCTTGGCCAGCTTGCCGCCAATCGCCGGAATCTTTTTGAGCAGCTGCTCGACTTCTTCCTTCGCCTTTAAATAGTTCCGGTCGGAGCGAATCTTGCACAAATAGTTATGTAGCGCTCCGACATTCGGGGCAATCGACATCTCATTGTCGTTCAACACGACCATCAGATTCTTCTTCTCATGCCCGATGTGATTGAGCGCCTCAAGCGCCATGCCGCCAGTGAGCGCACCGTCGCCGATGACCGCGATCACCTTGTTGCTCTCGCCCTTGAAATCCCGGGAAAGCGCCATTCCCATCGCCGCCGACAGCGAGGTGCTGCTATGGCCGGCTTCCCATACGTCATGCTCGCTCTCCGCGCGCTTGACGAAGCCGCACAGCCCTTTATACTGGCGCAGCGAATCGAACCGGTCCTTGCGGCCGGTCAATATTTTATGGACGTATGCCTGATGACCGACGTCGAATATCATTTTGTCCCGGGGACTGTCATATAAATAATGCAAGACAAGCGTAAGCTCGACGACGCCCAGGTTCGATGCCAGATGTCCTCCGGTCACCGCCAGCTTTTCAATGAGAAATTGTCGAATTTCTTCCGCCAGGACAGGCAGTTCTTCCTTCGTCAACCGCTTCAGATCGCTAGGTTGGTTAATCTGTTCGAGCAGCACGGGAATTCCCTCGCTTTCGTTGTTTCGATTTGCCGCGTTTCTTGGCGAGCAAGCGAATATGGAGCTTGGTCTCCAAAAAATAGAAGCATTTGCCGATCAGCAATACAATCGAAGTGGAGTAATGAATCGCAAATGACTTCCCCAACGCTTTGCCTCCGACGGTTAATGCGGATACGAGGCCAGTAAATGCAACGCTTACCGCTGTCGTCATCCATACGCTCTCCGCATTCATGGACCATAGCAAATTCGTCACTACGATCGCCGTGGCCGAGCCGCTGATAACCCCTGTCATGTCACCAATCACGTCATTGCAGAAGTTCGAGAAACGATCCGCGTTGCGCACGATATAGATTGCTTGCTTGGCTCCGCGCACCTTCTCCGCCGCCATCGCATGGAACGGAGTCTCCTTCGCGGCAGCCGCAGCTAAGCCCATAATATCAAAAAACACTCCAATAAGCACGAGCATCAACACAATCACCATACCGACGCCCCAGCCTGCTTTCCCCAGCATTGACGTGGAGGCAACAGACAATATGACGGCCAGCGCAAAGGTGACGAAAAAAATGAATATGCTCCACTTGACGGAATGTTTGAATGAAAACTTCATTATCGCTGTCAACTCATCCTTTTATGAGATCCACGAACGATCCCATGTGTATGTGTCTTGATAACCAATGATGGTTGGAGTGGTAGCTTTCTGGATAAACGCTGTGGCTTAGGTCCAGTAGGTTTTCCCAGACGCCCGCCTCCCCGTCGCCGGGCAGGCCGTTTCCAATTAAGAGCGTCTTGACGCCGTCGCCGGACGTCAGACTGGATTACCACTTAGACCACACTATAATCCCCACAAAGCCTCACAATGTGAACAGTCTAGGAGTTTTCCTCGAGCAGCCCTGAACCGACCCTTAGCCTCTTTTGCAAATCAGATTTCATGCGGCATCCGATAGGCCGGTCATTGGCCTAAGACCGGCGTCTCTACACATCCGCAATCCCTGCAGACTCACTCAAGGCAGGCTACGCTACATACAAGCCACCTTCACGGAACGATCCGGCAAGCCGGAGAGCGTTCCGCGTGACTCGCGGTATAGGTTCATACCCCAAGCCGTAATGCGGCGCGCGAGGGCGCCGTACCACGCACTTGGGCCTCCGCGGAAGCGGGGTCAACGCCCACATGCCATTGTGGATCGCCCCACAACCTTAACTCCCAGCATCAGCCCACGACTGGGCGTCGCAAGCCAACACCAGGAACTTCATCGATGTGCCCTTTGGCGAATTTTTAGGCCCGCCTTCGGTGTCGGGAGGCCGACTAGAATACTGCACCACTCTATGTACGCTCTATTATATCACAAAACGGGAAAGCGAATCACGCGATATCATTTCCATGGAAGCGCTGCCCTGGAATTCCACCGGTCATCAGACCGGCGGGCATTCAGAATCGGCGCGCCATCAAATAATCCGCCAGCTCGTACAGGCGCGCCGGATAAGGAAATCCGGCCTGCCGCACGGCTTGCTTCGCTTCCTCCGTCAGCCGGGCGACCTCCTGCTTCGATGCCTCTAGACCGATAAAATACGGGTAGGTCACCTTCCCGCTCTTCTCATCGCTTCCCTTCGGCTTGCCGAGCAGCGCTTCCTCGCCGGTGATATCCAGAATATCGTCCTGAATCTGGAAGGCGAGGCCGAGCTTCGTCCCGAATTCGGTCATCGCGTTCAGTTGAGCTTCATTGGCCCCCGCCAGATGGGCGCCTGCGCGGAGCGCGAACACGATCAGATCGCTCGTCTTGTGAAGATGAATATACTCAACCTGGTCCAGCGTCGTCATTCCCTGTTCGCCCAGCATATCGGCGGTCTGGCCGCCCACCATTCCTCGCATGCCGGCATAGAAGGACAGCTCCTCGGTGATGGTCAGGGCGATCTCGGCCGGAATGCCATGACGGCGCGCGCATTGCGCAACCGTATAGAAGGCATGGGTCAGGAGCGCATCGCCCGCCAATATGGCCAGAGCTTCCCCGAACACCTTATGGTTGGTCGGCTTGCCTCGGCGGTAATCATCGTTATCCATCGCCGGCAGATCATCATGCACGAGGGAGTAGGTATGTATCATCTCGATGGCGCAGGCAACCGGATCGGCGGCTTCCAGCGGGCCATCCAGGCTCTCGCATGCGATGACAACACAGAGCGGCCGCAGGCGCTTGCCCCCGGCCATCAGTGAATACAACATCGATTCCTTCAATTCGGCAGGCACCTGCCAGCCGGCAGGGAATTGAGCGGGCAGCAGCCGCTCAATCCGCGCGACGTGACGCTCCAGATAAGAAGCGAACCGTTCTTCTGCTTCAGTGCTACTCAATCCGATCACCCGCTTCTTCCACTGGGAACGGCTGCCGCTTCAATTCGCCATTCTGCTCCGACAAGACCTCGATTTTGCGTTCCACCTGCTCCAGCTTGCGGGCGCATAGACCGGACAGGCCCATCCCTTCCTGGAAAAGCTCGATCGCCCGCTCCAGCGGCACATCTCCGCTCTCCAACTGCTCGACGATATGCTCCAGCTTCTCCATTGCCGTCTCGAAGCTCATTTCCTGAGTGGTAGCTTTTTCTTGATTATCCATCGATCAATCGCTGTCTCCTTTCATCGACCAGACGTGGCAATCGAGCTGCCCGTCGTTCAGCTTCACGCGGACGACGTCTCCCAGCTGCACATCCTTAATCGTGCGGATAATGTTCTCTTCCCGCTCGTCATAGACGAGGCTGTAGCCGCGCGCCATAATCTTCAACGGACTCAGCGCGTCCAGATGCTTCAGATGCGCGCCGAGCTTCAAGCGGCGCTCATTCATCTGCATCGCCATCGCCCGGTGAAGCTGCCGTTCGATGCCGTTCAGCCGCTCCCGGGCGGAACGCACCTGATGCACCGGCGTCTGCTCCCGCAGCCGTCCTCGCAGCTCCCTCCACCGCTCGTCCGCCTGCTTGAAGCGGCTGCGCGACCGGTATGCGAGCCGCTCAAGCAGGCGTTCATACCGCTCCTGATGCTTCGCCGCCAGCAGCTCGGGCTTCCTGAGCACAGGCGAGCGCTGGGCGCGCAGCAGCCGTTCCTGGCCCTGCTGTACCGTCCGCCGCATGCCGTGCCGCATCCGCTCCGCCAGATGCTGAAGATGCTGCCGCAGCTCCTCCTGATGCGTCACCGCCAGCTCGGCAGCCGCTGTCGGCGTCGGCGCGCGCAGGTCAGCGGCGAAATCCGCAATCGTGAAGTCCGTCTCATGCCCAACGGCCGAAATGACCGGGATGGCCGATTGGGCGATGGCGCGGGCCACGATTTCCTCGTTGAAGGCCCACAATTCCTCCAGCGATCCGCCGCCGCGCCCCACGATCAGCACATCGGCTTCCTGGTGGCGGTTCATCGCCTCGATGGCCGCCGCGATCGAGGCGGCCGCCTGGTTGCCCTGAACCAGCACCGGATAGAGGACCACATGAACCCCCGGCTGGCGCCGCCCCAGCGTAATGATAATATCGCGCACCGCGGCGCCCGTCTGCGAAGTAATGACCCCAATCTTCTTCGGATAGCGGGGAAGCGGCCGCTTGCGCTCGGCGGCGAACAGCCCTTCGGCTCCCAAGCGCTCCTTCAGCTGCTCGAACGCCGCATACAGGCTGCCGATGCCGTCCGGCTGCATATGCTGCGCATAGAATTGATACTGGCCGTCGCGCTCATACACCGTCACGTTGCCGCGGGCGATGACGCGCGCCCCTTCCTTCGGCCGGAAGGGGAGCCGTTGATTGTAGGATGCGAACATAATCGTCCGCAGGCGGCTGTCCGCATCCTTAAGCGTGAAATACATATGACCGCTGGAATGGTGAGTGAAGTTCGAGATTTCGCCCCGCACCCAGACATCCTGCAGCCGCGCATCCCCATCCAGCTTCATTCGTATATAACGGTTCAGATCCTTAACAGAAAGAACCCGTGCCTGATTCGCCATTCCGGCAGCCTCCTCCCCCGAGACATCCTGCCAATCGAACGTTAGCGGCCGCGGCCCATGCTGCTGATCGCGCTTCGAAGCGTCTTCGAATTCATGCCCCGATGCGCCGCACAGGTATCCGCCTTGCCGCCAGCTACACCTGGACCGAAGCCTGGCCCAAGCGGTGGAACCTTTCCGCCGACTTGAGCGTATTGGACATCAGCATCGTTATCGTCATCGGCCCGACGCCGCGCGGCACCGGCGTAATCCAGGAGCACAGCTCCTTCACGTCATCTGTGTCGACATCGCCAACGAGCTTCCCGTTCTCCAGCCGGTTCATCCCGACATCGATGACGACGGCTCCAGGCTTAATGAAGGAGCGGTTCACGAAATGCGCCTTGCCGATGGCGACGACAAGAATATCGGCCATGCGGGACAGCTCTTCGATATGCTGCGTGCGCGAATGGCACATCGTCACCGTCGCATGCTCCCGCTGCAGAAGCAGCGAGATCGGCTTGCCGACGATATTGCTGCGGCCGATAACGACGGCATGCTTGCCGGCAATCGGAATGTCGTTGCGCTTCATCATTTCCATAATGCCCGCCGGCGTGCAAGGAAGAAGAGACTCGTCGCCAAGCACCATGTTCCCGACGCTGACCGGGTGGAAGCCGTCGACATCCTTCTCCACCGCAATCGCGTCAATGACAGCCTTCTCATCGATATGAGACGGCAGCGGGAGCTGGACGAGGATGCCGTGAATCGTCGCTTGCCCGTTCAGACGGCTGACCAGATCCAGAAGCTCTTCCTGAGAGGTCTGTTCCGTCAGACGGTGCACTTCCGAATAGAACCCCAATTCGAGACAGGCTTTGTGCTTGCTGTTCACGTATACGTGGGAAGCCGGGTCGTCGCCCACGATGATGACCGCCAATCCGGGGCGGGTTCCTTGCTCGATCAGCCGTGCCGCCTGCTGCTTGATTTCTTCGCGGATCGTCTGTGATAATGCTTGGCCATTCAAAAGTTGCGCTGTCATGGTCTCTCCTCCATTCGTTCATGTAAGCTAGTCCAAGGTCGCAGATTATCCCCGCAATTCGCTGTCTAACGCGGATCCATCCGCTGGCTCATCGCATCGGAATGAGCACTTCCGCTTGCGTCTGCGCTTGCATCTGCGCTTGCATCTGCGCTCGCGTCAGCTCCGTCCTGCTTGCCGCTGCGATCGCGCAGCATCTGGCCGAGCACGCCGTTCACGAATTTGCCCGATTCCTCTGTGCCGAAATGCTTGGCCAAAATGATTGCCTCGTTGATGGCCACCTTCGGCGGCACATCGGTCCGGAACGCCATCTCATAACAGGCAAGGCGCAGCACCTGACGATCGACCCGCGACAGCCGGTCGACCTGCCAGCCCTTCAAATAACGGGCCAGAAGAGCATCGATCTCGTCCCGCTTCTTCCAAGTATCGCGAACCCATTCCAGCACATGGTCATGCATCGCCCGCGCGTGCTCCGGCTTCAACCCGATTTCATTCTCTTCTTGATTCGATTCCGAAACGATCATGTCCACCGCTTGTTCAGGGGTCACGTCCGTCATTTCCAGCTGATACAAGCTTTGAACTGCCATCTCTCTGGCAATGCGTCTCTTCATGAAAAAAACTCCTCCTGCATCTATATAGCATCCGAATCGCCACTTACATCCAACCGCCGGAAGGCGGCTCCTTCTCTCTAGGCTGCCATGGGCCATCCGGAATCATGCCCAGTCCAAAAAATCCTATGACCGCCCCGATTGTTGTTCCGTCGGTATGAGACCGGCGGTCAAGCAGTCGTTCGGAGCGTCCATAGGACTACTTAAACCTATCAAACCGTTCTGACAGCCATAATCCGATACGCCGCCACGGGAACATGGGGCCCAGCTTCAAATCTTGTTGCCTGCCTACATTGTATCCGATGAAGACGAGCAGCGCAAAAAATAGCATATCCCAAAATCCGGCGATCAAATAAATGACGCCGAAAAAAATTCCAGCCGCGATGCCGATGATGCGATTCCTGTGACTCTCCCACCATTCATTCCACATCCGGAAAGCTCACCACCTATTCCACTCGCGCTTTGAAGGTCTGCGTCTGGACCACATTCGCCACATACACTGATACGTATGAGACCGGAATCCCCGTAATTTGCTGGACATAGTCGCGAACTTGGCGCTGGACCTCCTCCGTCAGCTCAGGAATGGATGTCTCGCCGTCTACGACCGTCCGGATAACAATGTCCAGACCGGCCTCATTCGTGCGGATGCGGGCCTTCAAGTCCTTGACTCCCCGTACCCGTCCGGCCGCCTTGAGCGCCAGGTTCTCTATCGTCTCAATCGAGATTTTGATATCGCCAATCTCTGTCCGCTGATCGATCGAAGGCAGCGCCGCACGCTCTCTGCGAATCGACACATAGAAAAAACGGATGCTCAACAAAAACAAGACGGCGGCGGTCGCGATGACCGTCGACTGCAGCCAGAACGGCTCCGTCAGCCGAATCGGTTGAGAGATGAAGCCTGAAGCGGCAAGAATGACAGCTATGGCAATCGTGCCGATCGCGAAACTGTATATAAACAGGAAGAGCCTGTCCACAATTTTGCTCACACTAGCCTGCCTCCTTTGAACAATATCGTATTGAATGGCAGTAAACCCCCTCCAAGAGGGGGTTCCATATCGATCTTATTTAACTCGGGCCGGATCCGTCTCTTCAACCTTCTCTTGCGACTTGAAATGGACATCATGCACGTGCACGTTCACTTCCACCACATGAAGCCCGGTCATCATCTCGATCGAGCGCTTGATGTTCTGCTGAATCTCGCTGGCTACGGTAGGAATGCGATGGCCGTACTCAATAATAATATTGACATCGACAGCCGCTTCACGCTGTCCTACTTCTACCTTCACGCCCTTGGACAAGTTCTTCCGTCCGAGCATCTCTGCGATGCCGCCGGCGAATCCGCCGCTCATGCCTTCTACGCCTTCCACTTCGATTGTCGCAAGACCGGCGATAACTGCAATAACCTCCGGCGCAATCTGGATGTTGCCCAGATCCGTGCGCTCAAATTCCGATGCGATTGCCTGATTCATCCGTCACACTCTCCTCATCTTTTTGTACTAGAGGCGTTCCTGTCCATGATTACCCTAACTATACCATTTGACCCTGCGTAAGACAAACGGCGCTGGCTTACCTAGGACTATTAGACCTCGTGTTCTTCCAAAAACTTAATGTCAAAATCGCCCTTGATGAACGTAGGGTGTTCAAGCAGGCGGATATGAAACGGTATTGTCGTATGAATGCCCTCGATGGCAAATTCGGCCAAGGCCCGCTTCATGCGGTCGATCGCCTCTTCGCGCGTCGGCGCCCACACAATAAGCTTGGCAATCATCGAATCATAATGCGGCGAGATCTGGCAGCCTGGATAGGCGGCGCTGTCGACGCGAACGCCAAATCCGCCCGGCGGCAGATAGAAACCGATCTGGCCGGCCGAAGGCATGAAGTTGCGTGCCGGATCCTCAGCATTAATGCGGCACTCTATAGCCCATCCGTCAATGACGACATCCTCTTGACGGAAAGATAAAGGTTCGCCTTGAGCGACGCGAATCATCTCCTGAATGAGATCGATTCCCGTAACCATCTCCGTCACCGGATGCTCAACTTGAATCCGGGTATTCATTTCCATAAAGTAAAAGTTGCCGTCCGGCCCGAGCAAAAACTCCAACGTCCCTGCACCGGAGTAATCGACAGCCAGCGCGGCCCGAACCGCGGCTTCTCCCATCCGCTCCCGGTCTTCGGGCGTCAATACCGGACACGGCGCTTCCTCGACCAGCTTCTGGCGGCGCCGCTGCACGGAGCAGTCGCGCTCACCCAAATGAACGGCATGACCATGCTTGTCGGCAATGATCTGAATTTCCACATGCTTCATTCCGGTTAAATACTTCTCCAGGTACACGCCCGGATTGCCGAACGCTTTCTCGGCTTCCTGCTGAGCAGCCGTCATCTGCTTGATCAGGGCTCCTTCGTCCTCCGCGATGCGGATTCCTTTGCCTCCGCCGCCTGCGGTAGCCTTAATAATGACGGGATATCCGATATCCCGCGCGATCATAAGCGCCTGCTCCAGATCCTCGACCAGTCCGTCCGATCCGGGAATAACCGGAACGCCGGCGTCCTTCATCGTCTGCTTGGCGACGGATTTGTCGCCCATGCGCTCGATGGCGTCTGCAGACGGACCGATGAACGTAATGCCGCATGATTCGCAGATCTCCGCGAAGTCCGCGTTCTCCGCCAGGAACCCGTAGCCCGGGTGCACGGCGTCGCATTCCGTCAACGTGGCGACACTCATCAGATTCGTAAAGTTCAAATAACTGTCCTTGGACGCGGTGGGACCGATGCAATAGGCTTCGTCCGCAAGACGCACATGCAGCGCTTCCCTGTCCGCCTCCGAATAGACGGCGACCGTCGCGATACCGAGCTCGCGGCAGGCGCGAATGATGCGAACGGCAATCTCACCGCGGTTAGCGATTAAAATCTTATGGAACTTCATCCTTGGACCTCCTTGGCTGGGCATCGTAATGGAATGACGGGATACGTCATTCTGGCTTCACCAGGAATAAAGGCTGGCCGAATTCGACCAATTGGCCGTTCGTTGCTAGCACCTCGACAATCTCGCCCTTGACCTCGGCTTCCAGCTCGTTCATCAATTTCATCGCTTCCAGAATGCACACAACCGTCTTCTCGTTAATCTTGTCGCCCGCCTTGACATACGGCGGTGATTCCGGCGAAGGCGCACTGTAGAAGGTGCCGACCATAGGGGATACGATGCGGACCAAGCCCGCCTGCTCTTCCTTCTTCTCCGGCTGTGTCTCAGCCGCTGCCGTGACCGCCTCTGCAGGGGCAGCGACCGCTGCTGGCGCAGGCGCTGGATATGTAAGCGGCGCGGCCGACTGTACATTGAACACCTCAGTCTTGCCGGGCTTCCGGATCGCGATGCGGCAGCCTTCGTTCTCTATTTCCAGTTCATGCACGGATGTCTGGTCCAGGAGCTTGATCAGTTCCTTGATTTCGCTAATTTTGAACAACGTGAATCACTCCTTGAGACGATATGTATGAGCAAGTAGATTATGTTATCAGGCGGACAATCTACGACGTATGTATTATATCATAATCGCCTCAAATGGAAAGAGCCCAGTTTTTAACCGGGCCAGTTCCGACAACTCCGCGGCAACTCCGCATTATTCCGAGACATACTGCACGCTTACCTTGTCCTGCGTAATGTTCAGCTCTTTCATCATTTTCGAGATGATGTCCACCGCTTCGGTCACTTCCATCTTGTTGCTCTGCACGACGACGGTGAACCGGTCGTCATTCTGCGTAATGACCGCGCTGTTGTAATCTTTCTGAAGCTCGCTTTCCAGATTGGAGATTTTGACCTCCCGCTCTTCCAGTTGATTCATATCTTCATAGGCTTGCGCCAGCTTGTCGCCCGTCGTCTTGTCATCGTTGATCATGCCCATCAGCTTTTCCAGCTCCTGCTGGTAATGCTCGTTGCGCTCCATCTGCTTCTGCTCGATCGTGCTTCGCTTCATGACGCCTTCAGCCACGACTTGATCCAGCATCGCCTGCTCTTTGTCCTCCGGAGTCGCATCTGGCGCCGCCACACCCTGTTCTGGCTGTCCGCCCTCGACGTTGACCGCAGGATCGGCTCCTTGCTCCGGAGCGGCCATTCCGTTCTCTGCCGCCTTGGCCTGCGCGTCCTCCCCTACGGACACCTCGGTCACTTCCACTTGCGGAAGCTGGGTCGCTTCAGTCGCATCGCCCTTCAGGTGCTGCTGCTCGGCCGCCATTTCAGGGGCTTTGGGCGTATCCTCCGTGAACAGATAATAAGCGGACAGCACCACCATCAAGCTGAGCATCGATACCAGCCATATCGTTTGTCTTTTCGTATTCATCGTCCTTTTTCTCCTCCTTCACGATTCATGCATTATGCAGGTTGATTTGCTACTCGGCGATTTTGCGCGGCACGACAGAGATTCGATAGGCCGGCACATTCAGCCCTTTCTCGACCGCATCGACGATGAGCGACTTGACAACGGCGTTCTCCGCTCCTTTGGCGACGACGACAACGCCGCGAACCTTCGGCTTGATGCGCTTGGTCACGATCGGCGTCTTGCCGCCGGTAGACTCATACATCACGATCTCGCCATCCCGGGTATGCTGCGTAGTATGCCGCTTGCCCCCGTTCGCATCGGACTCGTCCGTCAGCTGCTGATTGTCCTTGAAGTTGCGCTGGACAACAATTTCTTCCGTCGAGTCAATCGTGACCAACACATCGACTTGTCCCACCCCTACAATTTCCTCCAAAATGGACTTGACCCGGGCTTCGAATGTCATCTCCACCGACTCAAATGAGCCCGGCGCAGCCGGTGTGCTGGACGCGCTCTGTTCCGTGCCGTCAAAAACGCCTACCGCCGGCGGTTCCCGGCTCACATTGCTTGTGCCCTTCGGCCATCCGCCACCCCCGGACTGAAACGTGCCGTACAAGAGGAGCGCCGCGCCGGTCAAGCCGAGAAGAAGCAGCCAGCGGAACGCTTTGATGCGTGTGGAACCGTTCGAGCCCTTGCCGATCCACTGTTCAATCTGCTGCAACCATTTCGCCAACGCTATCGACCGCCTTTGCGTAGTATGGACCTGCTCTCACTTGTCCTATTTTCACCTATACGCGGGGCTGGCGATTTTATGACGGTTTGTCCGCATTTTTTTTGCGGCGGCTATCTTTTGAAGGCGCCTGCCGGGAGGGCACGTTCCGGCGACCAGGACACCGCAATCTGCTCGGGCTTCACGAGCCAGGCGGAGGTCAGCGCCCCAACGGCAGCCGCCTCCAGGCCCAGGAGCTCGCTGCTGCCCGTGCCAGAGGCTGACGCTTCCTCCGGCGCTCTCTCCGGCGTTCCCGGCGGCGGGCTGCCGGCCATCGAGCCGGCCTCTATTGGTTCGATCCGGACCGGCTCGATGGCCGCAACCGGGTTCGGCTCGGGCGGGCCACCGGAGCCCGGGGCTGCCGCCTGCCCGGTCGCTGGGGCTTCCTCCAAGGTGAGCGCGATCCGCTCAATCGCCGGCTGGCCCCGCCCGGCGTCCTGCGCCAGCGTCACGTGCACGGCCGCGACCTGAACGGCCGTTCCCCCGCTGGAGCCGGCAGCGCCTGCCTGGAGCAGCGCCCGGTTGATCTGCTCCTTCATGCTCGCTTCGATCTGCGCACCGGCTAATCGGAGCGCCTCCTGCTCGCGTGCGTGCGCCAGCCGTTCCCCTTCACGGCGGATCTGCTCCAGCGTCCTCCCTTCGGGACTCTTGGCGGACGAAGTGCTCAGCAGTGAATCCCATTCGCGGGCGAGCTCCGCCGTCACATTAGAGTCGAAGAGACGGAGCACCGGGGACAGCAGCGTGAGCAAAATTATGAGGCTGAGCATCAGCTTGACATAGCGCTGCATCGATCGGTTCGGCAGCAGCAGGTCGATGAAGGCGGCCAGCAAAATGACCATGATAATCTCTTTGAGCCATTGACTGAACCATTGCATACTCCTGCCTCCCTTCTCTTCCCCGGCCTACCTCATCATGACCGCGACATTGCCTGCCGTCAGCAGTATCGTAATAGCCAGGAAGAACATCAGGCCGACGGCCGCGAGCGCCGCGAAGACGTAGATCATGCTTTTGCCTACCGTCTTGAGGCACTCGGCTGCCGGCGTATCGCCAAGCGGCTGCATGATGGCGGAGGAGACGTTGTAGATGAGCGCGAGCGTCACGATTTTCAGCGCCGGGAACGCGCAGATGAACAGCAGGATGACCACCCCGGCCAAGCCGACCGCGTTCTTGACAAGCAGTGAAGCGGAAATGACCGTATCGGCGGCATCCGAGAAGACGCGTCCGACGACAGGCACGAAGTTGCCGGTAATATACTTCGCTGTCCGGACCGTCACGCCGTCGGTAACCGAGCTCGTCGCCCCCTGCACGGAGATGACGCCCAGGAAGACGGTCAGCAGGACGCCCAGCATGCCGATGCTGATCGTGCGCAGCAGATTGGCGAGTTGCGTTACTTTGTACTTCTCCGACAAGGCGCTAACAATGTGCAGCAGGGTGGAGAAGAACAGCAGCGGAAAGACGCCGGTATAGATTAGCGTTCCGATGAGATGCACCATGAAGACGATGAGCGGGTGCATGACCGAGACAGTAACGAGATTGCCCATCGAAGCAAGCAGCGTGAACAGAAGCGGCACCATCGCCATCATGAAATGAATCATGCCCGATATCGCTTCCTTCGCATAGCCGATCGCCACATGGAAGCTGTTGATGGCCAAAATAATGATGACCATATAAGAGACGGCATACGCGATCTTACTGACGGCATTCCGTTCGAACGCCGATTGCAGCGTCTCTAGCACCATGCTGAATACGGCCAGAATAACGATGGTCAGGATCAGCTTGCCGTTCAGGATCACTTCCTGTATAAGGAACTTGCCGAGCGCTTGCAGCACCGTCCCGGTTGTGAGCTTCTCTCCCCCGGGCAGCAGCAGATCGGCAAAGTCGGGCAGCGAGTCTCTCGGAAAAAAACCGCTGTATTTGCCCAGCAGTTCGTTCCAATAGCGCTCGACATCCCCCGTATCCAGCTTGTCCGCCTGCTCGCGGCCCCACTGTTCAGTTACCGCCTTCACACGAGTATTCCCCGCGTCCCCCCGAGGGGAATCGGGAGACGCGTACCCGGACCCGATGAAGGCGAACAGGAAGCACAGCAGAGCCGAGATCCAGATACGCAACCTCTTCAGCGGCGGCTTGTCTATCCGTCGTAATCGATTCATTCCCTCTCCACCTTATGTTGGAAGCAATCTCATTACGGTCTCGATAATGACGCTAATGATCGGAACCGCCAGCACCATGATGAGCACCTTGCCCGCCAGCTCGATCTTCGAGGCGATGCCTTCCTGACCGGCGTCCCGCACCACCTGTGCGCCGAATTCGGCAATATAGGCGATTCCGATAATCTTGAGAATCGTCTTCAGATAGACCGGCTGAATCCCGGATCGATCCGCCAGATCCTCCAGCACATGAATGACGATCTCGATTTTGCCGATAAGATAAATAAAAATAATAACTCCGGTCACGGCCGAGATCAGAAAGGCGAACATCGGCTTCTGTTCCTTGACCACCAGCACAAGGATGGCGGCAATCAATCCGAGACCGACCACCTGGATGATTTCCACGGAAATACACCTACCCGGAAAATGCGGCCGCGCCGCGCTTGTCAATTTCACTCATTGGAACAAAAAGATGGTCCGGATCTCTTGAAAGAGATGATCCAGCAGACGGACGACCATGAACAGGACAACGACGAAGCCGATGACCGTCACCCAATGCGCCATGTCCTCTTTGCCCATTTGCTTGAGCACCGTATGTATCATGGCCACGATAATGCCGATCCCGGCGATTTGGAAAATGGCGCTGACATCCACATTCATTTACTGGCACCTCAATACATCAAGATAACGGCCAACAAGCCGCTCAAAACGCCGAGACTCCGGCACATCGTGCCATACCGCTGGTATTCCTCCCGGGCCACGAATTCTTCCTGCTCCAGCTGCTTGATCGCATGGCGGATATGCTTGCGCTGATCGTCGCGATCGCTGATGCCGAGGCTGTAGCCCAATTCGAGCAGAATGCGCAGGTCTTCGTTCGCCAGCGCCGTATTCCCGCGATGGCGTTCCCAGGACAACTGCCACGCTTCGCGGGCAGTGAGCGGGACCGCATCCGCGGCGTCCATCGCCTGCGCCGCATCGGCGAAGACGGCGCGCAGCGGATGCGGAAGCTGACGGCTAATCTCGGCGAACGCCGCAGCAAGCGGCGTGTAGCCGTACACGATGGCCGTCTCGAGCCGCTGAAGCGTATGGTTGAGCAGGCGGAGTTGCTTCGGCCGCGCTGCGAAGGAAGCGGACTTGAGCCAGCCGATGCTGGCTGCTGCGGCGATCAAGATGGCCGATCCGAGCAGCTTGACCATTCCGCCTGCCTCCCCTCCATCGGCAGCACGGGCTTCTGCAGCACTCTGCCTTTCTCGTCGTATATTTTGCGCTGCCATTCCCTTTTGGTCCGGCGGAGCGTGACAATTCGGCGGAAAGTCCCTTCCTCGAGCAGCTGCCGAAGGCCGGGGCGTCGCAGCAGATCGTCCATATCCTCGGCATGCGCGGTCGATATGAGGCGGATGCCGGCATGCATCGCCTCTCTCATCGCCAGCACATCTTCCTCCCGTCCCATCTCGTCAACAGCCAGCACGTCGGGCGACATCGAACGGATGAACATCATCATCCCTTCCGCCTTGGGGCACCCGTCCATCACGTCGGTCCGATAGCCGAGATCATAGCTCGGCACGCCCTTGATGCAGCCGGCAATCTCGGACCGCTCGTCGACGACGCCTACCTTGAGCGCCTTCCACCTCGCTTCGGGATGATGCCATAATCCGCTGCTGATCGCCCGCACAAGGTCGCGCAGCAGTGTCGTCTTGCCCTGCTGCGGAGGCGACACGATCAGCGTATGATGAACATGCGCATGCTTGAAATCAAGCAGCATCGGCATGACCGGCGCCGCGATGCCGTGCACCTCGCGCGCAATCCGCAGATTGAAGCCGGTAATCTCCCGCAGATGGCTTACCCGGCCTTGTGTGAGCACCGTGCGTCCGGCGAGGCCAATCCGGTGTCCGCCGGGAATCGTGACGAATCCGCGGCGCAATTCTTCCTCCATCGTGTACAACGAATGATTCGTTATCAGATCGAGAAGCTGATGCCCATCCTCCCGGCTTGGGCGGTAGGCGGCATCCGGATTGTCCGTCCGCTCCCCACGCTCCGTCACGAGCTGGAAGTCGCCCATGACGCCGATTTCGAGCGGACGTCCTACGCGGATGCGAATCTCCTCCAGCTCCCGATATGTGCCGGCGGGCAGCCGCATCAGAATTGACTTGAGCATCGGCGGCAGCACCGCCGACCAGCTTAGCGCTTCCATTGGCATTCCCTCCCGTGTCATCATTCGACAGCCGGACAACCTTGGCTTGTATCCCTATATGTATGGCGCCGCGCCGCTTTTTATGCCCTCGCCGGGCCCGGCGCCTCGAATACCCGGTTCCTACTTTTTCAAAATGCCAATTAGCAGACAAGATACCCCGACCGCAATCCAGGCGATCTTGCTCCAGTTCAGCTTGTCTGCGATGCCGATGAGACCGATGGTCGTCGTCGCGATGAGAACGAGCGGACCGACTAGCGCAAGCATAGAATTAACGGCCAGCGCCTTCTCCGGCTCATTCAGCTTGAGCATAATCAGAGCCGCAGTGATTTCCAGGCAGCCCGATATGATACGGAGCCCTGACATACTGGCTACAAATTTATCGACGGACAACTTGGCACCTCCTTTCGCTGCAACGGTAACGGTTGAGCGGATCCTATTCTTCGGCATTTGACACCCGCAGGCTCAACACGTGTGCCTGTCCTTTTCCGTATATTGACCATTGTATGCGTACAACCGTCCCGTTCATGCTCGTCCTTTCGAACATCCCATCTTCTCCCTTGCCCCCACTTCCCGCCCGGGTAGGCACCTGTCAGCAGGCGGGCGCATATATTGCTTGCATGATTCGACTAATCTGGGGACATGAAGGGGATTATGTGATGAGTCTTTCTGAACCTCAAATCGAACTATGGCCTCGCGCCATGGTAGATCCGAGCGGAGTACGAACCCACAAGCCGAGAACAACCGGATTGACGATGGTAATGGACAAAGGCTTGGGAGCGAACGCATTTACCGATCTGCTCTCTTCAGCTCATGAGCATATCGATATCATTAAGCTGGGCTTCGGCACGGCTGCGGTTACGCCGGCCCCGCTGTTGTCATGGAAGCTGGACACAGCGCGGCAGTATGGCGTTACGGTTATGCCAGGGGGGACATTTCTCGAATACGCCGTCGCCAAAGGCATGGTCGAACCATTTTTTCATATGATGAAAGAAATGGGCTTCACTGGAATCGAAGTATCTGACGGGACGATCGCGCTGCCGCGGCAGAAGCGCAATGACCTGATCCAACGCGCCCGCGAGGAAGGGTTCTTCGTCTGCTCCGAATATGGAAAGAAAGCGGCCGGCTCCACCTTCATTTGGGATGATGTTTTGGAAGCGTTCAATGAAGATATTGCGCATGGCGCCGAATGGATGACGCTTGAAGGCAGAGAATCGGGAGCAGGTGTAGGCGTATTTGACGAGCGGGGGATCTGCGATACGGAGATGGTGTCGCTGATTGCCGAAGCGGTCCACTCCCCGCAGCGGCTCATGTGGGAGGCTCCGCGCAAGGCTCAGCAGACCGCCATTCTCCGAACGCTCGGTCCGCAAGCCAATCTGGGCAATATCGCGCCGGATGATATTATCGCTTGCGAGGCGCTTCGGCGGGGACTTCGTTCGGATACGATGGGTCATTTGCTGGATACGGTGAAGTAGAGCCGCAATCTAACGGCATCGCCAGTGCGAATTCGAGAGAGAGGGAGGGGGGAGCACCTATGCAAGTCGATGTCATAGCTAGCGTCAATGAAGCAAGAGCGATTGAACTGGCTAACCGGACGGTCATCGTCATCGATGTGCTTCGGGCCACGAGCACCATCATTACCGCGCTGGCGCACGGGGCAGCAGGCATCCTGCCGGTCGAAACGGTCCAGCAGGCCAAGCAAGCTGCCCGTGACGGGGACATAACGGGAGGCGAGCGTAATTGCAAAAAAATACCGGGATTCGATGCCGGCAATTCTCCGTTCGAATATATGGGCGAGAGCGTATACGGGAGGCGTGTCGTGTTGACGACGTCGAACGGGACACGGGCCATTCACAAAGCGTCGAAAGCCGATGTCATATTGGCCGGCGCCTTCCTTAACGCGTCGGAATGCGCGCGCACCGCCTACCAATTGCGCAAAGACATTGCGCTATTATGCGCCGGCACGCAAGATGAGTTCGCCTTCGAGGACGCTCTATGCGCCGGTCTCATCGTTGCCGAGCTGTTCCGGCTTGGCTGCCCGGAACAGGAGATGCGTACGAATGATCTCGGAAGCATTCTTATCAGCGCCTATCAACACCATGCAGGAGAGATTCCGGCTGCGCTGCTCGCCTGCTCCGGCGGCATGCGCCTTGCCAAGCTGGGCTACGCCAAGGATGTTGAATTCTGTGCCGGCATCGATACGGTGTCGGTCGTACCGGTATGGGTTCAGCAGATGATGCTTCCGTTTGCGCCATAGGACGCGGCAGTTCATGGATGATAAGGTATGATCATTGTTCTAAACGGAGAGGGCTTGTTCATACAGTAAATAGAGGATGTTCAATACGTCCCCTTTTGATCAATTGGACGGACAAACTTTCTTGTCGAGGAGCAATAATCATGAATGGCGAGTTGGTACTGGTTGTACTCATTGTTGTCGGACTGGTCAGCCGTTCTCCGATCATTACGACGGCTGCATGCATCCTGCTTATCGTCAAGCTCGTACATCTGGAACGGTATCTGCCTGCCATCGAGCGGAGAGGACTGGAATTGGGGCTGCTGTTCCTGACGATAGCCGTACTTGTTCCCTTCGCCGCCGAGCGGATTACGTCCGAACATCTATGGAGCACACTGACATCTTGGCCGGGAATTATCGCGTTGGCCGGCGGCGCTATCGCCACATCCATGAACGGCAGAGGCCTGGAGCTGCTGAAAACAGATCCTCAGATGATCGTTGGCCTCGTTGCCGGGTCTCTTATCGGGATCATTCTATTGCGGGGCGTGCCTGTGGGTCCGCTGATGGCGGCCGGAATCACAGCCTTGCTCTTGACTATTAGCCGGTGGATTATTGATAAGTTCTAGCCGCTTCTCCCCGCCTCTTATTTGAGGCATGACAACAAGCCGGCCCTCGCGGACCGGCTTATCTTGTGCACAGCTTCCTATATTTATCTGCGATTTATCTGCGGTCTTTCGGACCGCCGACGAACGCTTCCTCTACCGCATCAAGCCCGTATGAAGTGTGAAGTGCAGCAATAATATCATTCAGCTTGGAGTTCAACACGACGCAGGACACTTTGATCTCGGAGGTGCTTACCATTTTAATGCTAACGCCTGTCTCCGAGATGACACGGAACATTTGCGCCGCGACACCAGGGTGGCTGACCATGCCCGCGCCGACGATCGAGATTTTGACCAGATCCGCTTCAGAGGTCACTTCGCGGTAAGGAACTTCACTCCGGATGTTCTCCAGTACCTGAACAGCGCGATCCCGGTCATGCAGCGCGGTCGTGAACGAGAAATCGGCTTCCCCGTTCGTTACCCCGCTCTGAACGATGATATCTACATCGATCTGCGCATCGGCGAGCGCGCCGAACATGCGGGCGAGCACCCCCGGAAGATCGGCTACGCCCAGAACACTAATGCGCGCCACATTTTTGTCATAGGCGATGCCGCTAACGACCACCCCTTGCTCCATCTTCGCTTCCTCCTTCACATAGGTCCCTTCATTGTAATTGAAGCTTGATCGCACGACGAGACAGACCTTGTTATGCTTCGCATATTCTACAGCCCGGGGGTGAAGAACCGCCGCGCCAAGATTGGCCAGCTCCAGCATTTCATCGTATGAGATCTCCTTCAGCTTGCGCGCACGGCGCACGATTCTCGGATCGGTAGAATAGATTCCGTCGACATCCGTATAGATTTCACACACATCGGCTTCAATCGCCGCAGCCAGCGCGACCGCCGTCGTGTCGGATCCGCCGCGGCCGAGGGTTGTAATCTCTCCATCCTCGGTCATGCCTTGGAAGCCGGCGACGATAACAATGTTCCCCGCTTGCAGCGCCGCATGCACGCGCTCCGGAACGATGTCCATAATACGCGCCTTCCCATGCGTGGCATCGGTCCGGAAGCCCGCCTGCCAGCCGGTCATCGACATGGACGCATGGCCCAGCTTCTGGATGGCCATCGATAACAGGGACACCGAGATCTGCTCGCCCGTTGTCAGCAGCATATCCATCTCACGTGCCGGCAGTTGATCGTTTATACTTTTCGCTTGATCAATCAAATCATCCGTCGTATCGCCCATCGCAGACACAACGACAACACATTGGTGGCCTTCTAATTTTTTCTGTACGATCCGTTCGGCAACCTGCTTCATCCGTTCGACCGTACCGACGGAGCTGCCTCCGAACTTCATAACGTATAGTGCCACGCTGACTCACTCCCACCCTAAATGGACTGTATCAATCATTAATTGCATATTATAGCACGTTTTTGGGTGGATGGAAGAAAAAAATACAAAAATCACGGACGTCCTGACACCCTTCATCGGAATTCGTTCGGATTGGGCAAAATAGAAGATACTGTGCTCATGACCTTTGAATATCGTCCCCATCGCTCAGGACCTTTCTCTACTCATTTTGTACTCCTTCTGTACCCATCCAATGATTCTCCCAGACACTCAGGTAAACTCGCTTATCCTTATGCTAAACCTCCCAAATATTCAGGTAAGTTCGCGCATCCTCATAGCGAGTCTCCCGTACATTCAGGTAACCCCGTATAACCTTATGACAAGCCTCCCATTCGTTAGGTAACCTTCTACATCCATATACCGAGTCTCCCAAGCGCTCAGGTCCTACAATCTTCAACAAATCGCTTCCTTATTAATGAGTCGGACATGCCACAACCAGGTTACGGTTTCAATGGACTTTTTTAGGGAATATCATCCCACTTTCATGCTTGATATGGAAACATATGTTTGGTATAATCAAAATGAGAACATTTGTTTGCATTTAAAAGGAGGCTGCTGGGATGAATGGCTGGTCGAACGTCGGCACGTTGGAGGAGTTAATGAATCTATTCCCTACAGAAGAATCATGCATTCCTGCTCTGTTTGCGTCGAGATGGCCTCATGGCTTTCGCTGCCCGAACTGCCGGCATGCCCGCGCCTATATAATCCGAACAAGGCGGGTTCCTCTGTATGAATGCAGCGACTGCAAGCACCAGACGTCTCTGACGGCCGGCACAATTCTGGAAGGAAGCCGGACCTCTTTGCGGAAATGGATCGCAGCGATTTGGCTTGTCTCTCATCCTGATGAAGGAATTAATGCGGTTAGGCTGAGCTCTGTGCTTAAGATTACCTATAAAACAGCATGGGCGATGCTGCATAAGATTCGGATAGCGATTAGTTGTGCCGATGAAGAAGAACGGCTTGATCATCGTGTGTTTGGCTTTATTGCCTTTAATGGCCCGCGCCAATATCCCAATGTCGAGCTGGGTCCGCGGGAGCAACCGATTATCGTGTCAGTCTCTTTGGATTCGAACGGGGAAGAACGTCAATATAAAATGAAGCAGATTAACCGGCGGCATATATCCGGCAAGCTGTTGCTTCCTTGCGGCCGCGATCATTTTATTGCAGAACATGTCTCTGCGCCGGAGTCCATGATCTCTATCATCCGCCAACGATTTCGGGTTAAGCAAAATAGTCCTCTGTATGGTGTGTTCCGGCGTGCGCAGCGTTGGTTATCCGAGACGTTCCGCGGAATTAGCGGCAAGTATTTGCAGTATTATTTGGACGAATTTTGTTATCGTGAAAATGCCGCCGCCCGCCAGACAGCAGGATGGGAACCCTTGGCGGCGATATGCTTTGCCAACAACGGGGCAAGACGCCGTTATTTATGGAGGGTATCCTCCTCTAAAACTTCCGTTCACTTGCTTACGGCTGCCTAAAAGAATTGATGCAGGAATTCGGGAAAAATCTATGCCTGCTGGACTGATCAGTCCCTCTGTTCTTAGTAATTTTTCGTTGAGAATCCCACATCAAAAAGTTCCATTTTTTGATTGGGTCGTTTTTTTGCTGATCACAACATTATCGTGCTCCAGAGTAAAGCTTTCCTGAGTCACCGGGATAACGGAATGATGGATAATGAATGATGGATAATGGAATGAGTGCTACCGAAATGAGGGATGAGAGGATATTGGTGTTGGCACTCCTCGCGAAAGAGAACCCTGAGCAAAGGGGATATTATGCATAAGGTAAAGATATAGAGATCCTGGTCTCGCAATCTGAACATCGTTATTCGTCATCTCAGGCATATTAAAGGTCATATCTCACGGTGTTTCTGGTTATCTCAGACAAATAGTTAACGGTAATGCCAGAGCGTATTTATGATTCTATGCAGGTAGAATGAATGGTTATGTTAGCGTAAACGGTCTTGATAGCCAGATCCTACACGCTTGACTTCCTGAGTTACGGGGATACTGTTCATAAGAGGTCGAGCATACTTATCTACATAGATTCGCGGATGTGTAACAGTTTAAGAGATTTAAGACATCCGTATCCCCAAGGCAAGGCAACCCCCCGGAAGCGAGCTTGCTTCCGGGGGGTTGCCTTTCGGAGCGGGCGATTACCGCCGTTCGCTAGTATTATGTTATGCGCGGGAAATATATTTACCTTCGCGCGTGTCGATCAGAAGGACGTCGCCTTCGTTGATGAACAGTGGCACTTGAACGTTGAGGCCGGTTTCCACGGTTGCGTTTTTCGTTGCGCCCGTTGCGGTGTTGCCCTTGACGCCCGGCTCTGTCTCAACGACCTTCAGCTCAACGCTGTTCGGGAGATTGATGCCGATAATCTCGCCTTGGTAGCTGCTGATATGAACGATCATGTTGTCTTTGAGGAAGTTCAGTTCCCATTCGAGCTGATCCTTCGTCAGATTGAACTGATCATAGGACTCATTATCCATGAACGTATATTCATCTCCGCTGTTGTACAGGTATTGTACTTCGCGGTTATCGATTTGCGCCCTCGCAAGCGTTTCGCCCGCGCGGAACGTTTTCTCCACCGTGTTGCCGTTGCGCAGGTTTTTCAACTTGGAGCGCACAAACGCGGCGCCTTTGCCCGGCTTCACATGCTGGAAATCGAGGACCGTAAAAATATCTCCGTCCACTTCAACTGTCAATCCTGTCTTAAAATCGTTAACTGATATCATTCGCTTGATTCCCTCCTACAATTATGCAACCCAGATTCCTTGGACGGAGTAGATCCCTGATGCTCCCCAATCCTGTCCGACTACATGTCCAATACGAGCAGTTCCTTGGTCGATTGAGTAATAATCTCAATTCCACTGTCCGTAATGACAATATCATCCTCAATGCGCACACCGCCGAAGCCCGGCAAATAGATGCCCGGCTCGACCGTTACCGTCATGCCCGGGGCGAGCACATCATCGGACGAAGAAGCAAGACGAGGCATTTCATGGATTTCCATGCCTACGCCGTGCCCGGTGCTGTGTCCGAACTGATCGCCATATCCATGGCGCTTGATAATATCGCGCGCCAACGCGTCGGCTTCCCGTCCCGTCATGCCCGGACGGATGTGAGCCAGCGCATTCAGCTGCGCTTCCAGTACAATATTGTAAATGTCCCGGTGTTTATCCGACGGAGTGCCGAGAACGACAGTCCGTGTCAGATCGGAACAGTAGCCGTTGTACAATGCGCCGAAATCAAATTTGATGAATTCATTGCCTTGAATGACCCGTTCGCTCGCCACGCCGTGCGGAAGAGCCGAGCGCTCCCCGGATGCAACGATCGTATCGAACGAACTGGACGTCGCCCCATGCTTGCGCATGAAGAACTCCATTTCCAAAGCGAGATCCTTCTCCCGCACACCAGGCTTGATGAAGCCAAGTATGTGGCTGAAGGTTGTGTCGGCAAGTTGGGCCGCTTCCCTCATTACCGCCAGTTCCTCCGCATCCTTGATCATGCGCAGATCTTCTACCAGTCTGCCGACCGGAACCAGCTCGATTCCTTGCAGCTGCTCGCTGTATGCGGCATACGTCGAATACGTCACATGCTCCTGCTCGAAGCCGATACGGGTTAGTCCCGCCTCCGACAGCAGCTGCTTCAGCGTGTCTGTCATTTTCGGCGCGTGCTCCACCACTTGCATATGCTTCGCCTGATCCGATGCTTGCGTCGTGTAACGGAAATCCGTCATTAGAACCGCCCGATCGGCTGTAATGAAGACGTAGCCTGAAGAACCGGTAAATCCGGTCAAATACCGCCGGTTAACAGCACTGGCCACAAACAGTGCTTCCAAGCCGCGAGCTTCCATCGCTGCTCTCAATCGAGTAATGCGGTGTTGACTCATTCTCATCATCTCCTGACATGGACTATTGTCAATCCGTAATTCGGGCCGCCCGATTATTCCCGCTTCGAATCGGTTATAGCCTGGTGAAGCGCCACAAGTCCCAACTCGTAGGACCTCGATCCGAACCCCGCAATCTGACCGAGGACAACCGGTGCGGTTACCGATACATGCCGGAAGGCTTCCCTTTTATGTATGTTCGACATATGGACTTCAACTGTCGGGATATTTACGGCGCTAATCGCATCGCGCAGCGCATAGCTGTAATGCGTCAGTGCGCCCGGATTGATTAGGATGCCGTCATGCGTGCCGTAAGCGGCATGAATGCGGTCGATCAGTTCGCCTTCGTGATTGCTCTGGAAGGTCTCCAACTGAACGCCCCATTCCTCCGCCATCCTCGACAGCCTGCCCTCTATCGCGGCCAACGATTCGTCTCCATAGACTCCGGGCTCGCGTATGCCGAGCATGTTCAGATTCGGTCCGTTCAATACCAGATAGGAAGCCAAGCCGTACACCCCTTTCCCCGTACACGATTACATGAGAATCCTCACGTATTTTAACATACGAAGCGGCAAATGAGAAGCGTAACCACAGAGGAGAAGGTACTTTCGAAGCGTACTTTCCGGCACCCGGACGAATTACATGACAGGCTGAGGCTGCGAGCGGTCGTCGGATGCATCCCCGCCGCCGTCCTTTTCTCCCTTGTCCGGCGAATCTTGCCGGTCTCCCGACGCATCGGATTGCTCCGAATCTTGCGGCTCCCGCTCCCGCTCTTCATTGAACTCCGTCGCCACAGTGTAGCCGATGAACAGCCCCCACAGCAGCATCGTGCACGATTCTGTCCATATCGTATTCCATGTCGTATGCCGCACCGGCGGAACCAAGCCTAGCATTGGCCCGGGTGCAACGAATAGGATAACCCACCACACGAGGCCGAAGACGACGCCCGCCCAAGGGCCAGGCACTTTGCGGAGCACAAGCACATACAACAGCGCCGCCAAAATCGAGAAGACGATGAATGTACCCAAGCCGAGAAGCTGGCCGTACCCCGTTGTCAAATAGGCATGCTTGAAAAACGGCTCGACCAAAAAACCGGGCACGATAATCGTAAAGTGAAAAATATAGCTGAGCCAATGCAGTCCCCCCCATATCAACCCGGCAAAAAAGCCGGTCACCACGCCGAACGAGAACGGATTCGTCCGCTGCTGCTGCATGCGAGTTTGTCGTTCGTTCATTTCGATTGCTCTCCTTTCCTCGGACATAATATATGCGGTAGTATGCACCAATCAGGAAAGGGAGATTACAGAATTCCGCATTGAAATCATGAAGTGGAAAACGGTGTTGAAATTCGTTACAATAATATAACATTCCTAATACATTAGTACTGACGGAACAACTGTTTTGAATACATGAGGATGGTGAAGAATTTGTCTGAACAGCAAAACCGGTCAATTTATGGCGGACAGGCCGTTATCGAGGGCGTCATGTTCGCTGGCAAGCATGTCAATGTGACAGCGGTCCGCCGTAAAAATAAGGAAATCACTTTTTATGAAGTTCCGCGCGAAGACAAGCCTTGGCTTACCGCATTGAAGAAGATTCCCTTTATTCGCGGGTTCGTCAGCCTGCTGGACGCGAGCGGCAAAGGGTATCAGCACTTGACTTATGCGGCGGAGAAGTACGCCGAGGATGAAGAAGGAGAGGAGGCGGCCGAACAAGGCAAAGACGATGGTAAATGGAATCTCGTCATGATTATCGGGGTCGCAGCCGTCGGCGTTCTGTCGCTTATTTTCAGCAAGGTCATCTTTACCGCCGTCCCTGTCGTCATCGAGCAATTTTTATTCGGAAAAGCATTCGATAATCGGGTCATTCATACGCTGATTGAAGGAATTATTAAAATTATTTTCCTGCTTGCCTACTTGTGGCTAATCGCCAAGACGCCGATTATACGAAGACTGTTCCAGTACCACGGCGCGGAACATAAGGTGATCAGCGCTTATGAAGCAGGGCTGGAGCTGACGGTGAAGAATGTACAGAAGTTCAGCACGCTTCATTACCGCTGCGGCAGCAGCTTTATCATTTTATCGGTCATCGTAGGTGTCGTCATTTACTCCTTCATTCCATATGATAATTTATGGGAACGGATTTATCCTCGACTCCTGCTTATCCCTGTCGTCATGGGCGTAGCTTATGAGTTCCTCCGCCTGACCAATGCGCTGAGAGATGTTCCCGTGCTGCGCTGGCTCGGCTACCCCGGCTTGTGGCTGCAGATGCTGACGACGAAGCAGCCGACCGACGATCAAGTGGAAGTATCCATCGCTTCGTTCAACCGAATGCGCGAGTTGGATCAGGAGTTAACCGCGAAGAAAGCGGCCTCCTGAGCAGCATCGGCTTCTGCGGTAGAAGACCACAGGCGAAAGGAATGATGATATGCGCGCATTTCCAAGATGGGCTCTGGCTGTAATCCTTGCATTGGCCGGGATTGGCGTACTGTACTCCGCCCTGCAAAGAGGCATAGCATCGTTGCTCATTCCCGTCGTGCTGATTGCAGCGGTGTTCCTCCTATATAAGCTGGGACCGAAGAAATCAGCTGCCCCCAAAATCAAGAAGTCGGCACAGACAGAAGCCAAGGCAAAGGGCAACGTGAAGGGCATCGCGAACCGGCAGCCTAAGCGGATCCGGCCCCGATCTCAGGCCAACCTGCGGGTCATTGAAGGAAGCAAGCCGAAGGATAACAAGAAGAATACGAAGTAGCGGAACGGAAGCGCTCGCCATGGCGCTTCCTTTTTTATTTCTTAACATTTCATTAATATTCCATTAAATAAAAGGACAGATTGATGCATTGCGATTCATCTCCCTGTACAATCAGACCGTAACGCTTCTTTTCTTTGATGCCGAATCGGCTCCCCTCCTTCACTGCACAAGCGTCTGTCGGATGCGCAACTTCTTCCTTATTTGTACGTAAAAGGGTCTGGAATAAGTTTTTAACAACTATCCAACACGCATGTTATCCCCTAAGAGAGAAGGAGTGTTCTTGATGAAACGCAACAAATCATGTAGTCTGAAACTTATCGCATTCAGTACGGTTCTGGCTTGGCAGCTACTATTTCCATTCGCTGCCGCAGAGGCCTCCGATGCAAGCCATGTGCTTGCTTTAACAGCCGATAAAGCCACGATGTCTCATAATGGACAAGAGGTTGTCGCCGATCAGCCCGTTGTCGAAAAGGACAACTTGGCGTATATTCCCCTGAAGAGCGTGGCGCTCCTCTACGGATTCTCGGTAACCTATGATGCCGATACCAAGGAAACGGCAGCCAGCAAAGAAGACATGACGCTCCGGTTCAAAGCAGGCGCGAAAACAATTGATGTCAACGGAACGGCAGTGGAATCGGCAGGAGATATTTTCAGCCAGAAGGGCAGCCTAATGATACCGCTTCGCACTTGGGCCAACATTATGGAGAGCGATCTGAAGGTGTCCGGCTCGGAATATATGCTTTCCTGGACAGAGGCCATCGCCGAGCCCTCCCCTCCCGTCGCCAAGTTCACAACGGACAAAACTGTCTACCGAATGGGCGAAAATATTGTGTATGAGGATATGAGCGAGGACGAGCATAGCGAGATCGTGAAGCGGACCTGGACAGGCAAAGCGCCCGCCTTCTTCGAACCCGGAGAGCATGAAGTTACGCTTCGGGTCGAGAACGAACATGGAAAGAGCGATATGATCACTCATAAGATAACCGTTACCAATGATTCCCTATATACCCCGTACGAGCACGGGATGCTCTACGCTGAGCCCGGAAGCAAATTTCCGGTTGACCGCAACGACGTCCTTGTCTATGAACCGGTCATTTATACGACAACGACAAGTCCAATGACCTTCGTCCGCAGCAATAGTCCGGAGCATCTGTATGGGGAGGAAGGCATCGGTTACCGGGATACGCTCTCGGGAAGCTTCCGGATTAACATCCACAATCAGAATCGTTCGCAGCAAGATATTTCCGTATACTTGCTGGCGACGAATCATGGCACCACCGATGCCAATGTCACGCTCAACGCATTCGGAATGGGCGGCCCGACCAAATATGTGTCCACCAGCGGCAAAACCGCCGTATCACGGTTCCTGGACTCACTCGCTAAGTCCGAACCGGCCCGGACGATGAAGGTGCCGGCCGGCGAGTCGGTCGTTGTCCTGCCAGAGATCAGCAAATCTCCGATGAAGGGCGGCTTGACCATGACATCCTATTCCGAAATTCATACGGATCAAGAACTTGAATTCTCGGTTGTCATCCTCAATCCGGAGAAGGATCCGATCGAAGCGCTGCCGGAGCTTCCCGTGCTGGAGCGGGACGGCAAACATGTGCGCGGAACGTTCCCTGAAGGTAACCGCACGTTCCACGTCAATCAAGTGCTCGGCGCCAAGCCGCAGCGGATGATTATCGGGGACAATGATCTCGATACATTCGTGACAGGTTCCGATAGCGTCACCGGCCTTGAGGAGGTCAATATCGGGAACACCGGGGTGCTCTATGATATAGAGCTGCAGGTTGCCCCGCACACCCTTGTCGGGCTGAATGCGCGCGGCGGACATTATGCAGGCGCCTTCCTCGTGAACGGCAAAGTCGTAAATATGTTGGACGGAAGCATACTTATCAATCCGGAAGAAGCCGGGGTTCTCCACCGGACAGGAGATCAAGAGGAGACGGTCCATCTGACCTTCGTGCTGGCCTCGGGAAGCAATCTTCCGATCCATATGTTGTTCTTGCCGATACCGGAAGCAAAAGAATAGGGTTGCGTTCTCGTTCAGTTACGCGCATCCTATATAGAGTATAAAGAGAATATATGATTCGGTTGATTGGCGCGCTCAAGACGCTGCCGGGCGGAATGCCCGGGGCGTCTTGAAGCATGTCCCGCTGCTGTCATGCTGGCGGGCCATGGGCCACATCACATAACCGTACCTACACTGCAAAGGAGTCAGTCTGATGCCGAAAGAGACCATTCTATTGGTAGATGATGAAAAAGAAATTATTGAGCTTATGGAAATCTATTTAAAAAACGAAGGGTATGAGCTGCTAAAGGCGCCGAACGGACTGGTCGCGCTCGACTTGCTGCAGAACCATAAGGTCGATCTGATTATATTGGATGTCATGATGCCGAAGATGGACGGAATTCAGGCCTGCATGAAAATACGGGAGCAGAACAACACACCGATTATTATGCTCTCGGCCAAGAGCCAGGATATCGATAAAATTGCAGGCCTCAGTATCGGAGCGGACGATTACGTTACCAAGCCGTTCAATCCGCTTGTCCTCATTGCCCGCGTCAAGTCCCAGCTCCGCCGTTACAAGCAGTTCAATACGGCGCGCCCGGCGGACGAGAATGAGATCCAGATCGATGATCTCGTCATTAATTTTGCCACTCACTCGGTGACTGTGGATGATATGCCCGTGAAGCTGACTCCGCGGGAGTTCGCAATCCTGAAGCTGCTTGCCGTGAATCAGGGAATTGTATTGAGCATGGAGAAGATATATCAAGAGGTATGGAACGAACCGTTCATGGAATCCAAAAACACCGTCATGGTCCATATTCGTAAAATTCGCGAGAAAATCGAAAAAGACAGTCAAAATCCGAAATTTATTAAGACCGTATGGGGCATTGGCTACAAGATGGAGTCCCTGTAAAACGGGATGCGATAGGAGTGTCATGAATGGGAAAACCGAAAAGCGCCAACCTCATCCGCACCGTCCGCTGGAAGTTCCTGCTCGTGTTCCTGGGGAGCGTGAGCCTGACCGCATTCATCATGCTGCTTGGCCGCTTGCTGGCCTCGTACTTGCTGTTAGAGCCTCCTTACAACGAACCGCTCATCTGGGCGGTGAACAACATCGGCTCTAAACCGATCATGATCGTGACGGGTATTGGAACGTTTCTACTGTTTTATTTTTTGTTCAGCCGTCCCCTCATTCGTTATTTGAACGAGATAGAATACGGGCTTCAGGAGATTGCCAAGGGACAATTCGATTATGCCATCCCAGTTAAATCGTCGGATGAAATTGGATCGATTGCCTCTCGGATTAACGTGTTGTCCGAAGAGTTGAACAGCTATTTGCAAGAGATTACCTACGGACTGCAAGAGATCGCCAAGGGGCAATTCGAGCACGTCATTCCAGTGAAGCCTGCCAACGATCTCGGCCTGGTCGCCGAGAGCATCAATCATATGAGCGCCCAGCTATATCACTCGATACAGGAGGAGCGCAATGCCGAGAAAACGAAGAACGATCTAATTACGGGCGTTTCCCATGACCTGCGTACCCCGCTGACGTCGATTCTCGGCTTCCTGGAGCTAATCGAAAATGACCGGTACCACGATGAAGTCGAATTGCGGTATTATGTTAATATTGCATATGAGAAAGCATTAAGCTTAAAATATTTGATCGATGACCTATTCGAATTCACGCGCATCAACAACGGACTTCCTCTCGAATTGACCGAGCTGGACATGACCAGCTTCATCCGGCAGCTGGCGGAGGAATTCGTGCCGAGTCTGGAGAATTCCGGCATGATGTGCCGAATCAATGCCCCATCCGAGCCACTGTACATCATGGCGGATGGAGACCGTCTTGTCCGATCGTATGAAAATCTCATCTCTAATGCGATCCAATACGGCAAGGCTGGGAAATATGTCGATATTGAGCTCGGCAAAGAAGAGGATCAGATTTATGTGAAGATAACCAATTACGGCGATCCGATATCGGAGAGGGATCTGCCATATATATTCGACCGCTTCTATCGGGCGGAGCAGTCCCGGTCCAAGGAGACCGGCGGGACCGGCTTGGGACTGGCCATTACGAAGAGCATTATTGAGGTTCACGGCGGGAAAATCTCGGTGACGAGCGATCGCAACAAGACGACATTTACGACTCGCTTCCCATGCGCCTGACCCGCCGGCGCCTTCCTCATCGTTTGCTAAGAAAATAATAAGGATTTCTGATCCGTTTTCGTAAGATACATATTCTATACTCGTTGATAGGGCATGTTCCGCAGGAGCTGATTGGAGGCCTGCTTGAGCATCTTCTTATAGATATTTCGCATGGGAGGTATGACATCATGGCAACCGGACGTGAAAAGCTGTCCGAGGTGCAGCTTGTGCGCGCGATGGCGATCATTGGCGTACTATCCGTTCACTCGACGTCATTTGCGACGCTGCAGATGAAGGAGTCTAATTTTTACTGGATGTACAGCTTCATGAATATATTTATGAAGATTGGCACACCGACATTTTTATTTCTGAGCAGCTTCGTGCTATTCTACAATTACTTTTCGAGGCCTTTGGATTCCAAGCTCATCGGCAATTTCTACAAAAAACGGCTAAAGTACATTATCATTCCGTATTGTTTATTTTCGGTCTTTTACTTCGTCATGTTGCATTTTACTCATTACCGGGACCGCGCCCTGGACGAGACGCTCATCAAATTTTTCACCCAGCTGGCTACGGGCAAGGCGTATACGCATCTATACTTCGTCTTCATCAGCATCCAATTCTATCTGCTGTTCCCGATTTGCCTGTGGCTCTTCAAGCGGAAGCCGGCCATCGCCAAATGGAGCATTCCACTCGGACTGGCTATTCAGTGGGGCTTCATCCTGCTTAATAAATACGCGCTTCAGGTGCCGAACAAAGGGAGCTGGTCGCTCGCGTATATGTCCTACTTCATGCTGGGCGCCTTCCTGGGCATCTACTATCCGAAGCTGAAGAGCTGGCTCATCATCAGCCGGGACAATGCGACTGCGCCGCGTGTCATGTCCTGGATCGCCTTGTGGACAGTGGGATTATGCGCCGGACTCGGTCATGTGTACATCTGGCATACGACACGGCTGTATGGCGCCAACTACAACTCGCTCTTATATGAATTGCTGTGGAATGTACACACCTATACCTTCGCGATTATGGCGTTTCAGATCGCATTTCTGCTTCGCCGTCACGCTTGGCCGTGGCTCGTTAACGGAATGCATCGGCTTGGGGAAATCTCATTCGGCATTTATTTGGTTCATCCGTTCTTTTTGTTCGTCTATCGTAATTTCCCGCCGCATACGTCGAAATCGCCGCTCTTGCATATGTGGTATGCCGGCGGATTCTTGTCGGCTCTTATCTTGTCCTGGATTACGGTCTCGCTGACAGTGCGTTTCGTGCCTCAGTCGTGGCTTATCTTCGGGAGCACGCCACCACGGAAGAAGAGCAAGCCTGCACAGGGCGTGGCCGCGAGCGGCTAACCCTGAATACTCCGTCCCGATCTGATGCGGGGCGGAGTTTTTTTGGCTTCCTTATTAAGGAATTCTTAAGTAAGATGGTAATTGTTTCGCGTTCGATAAGCGTTTGTTAAGATTTGCCTTACAAGAACATTAAGATCCTCCATCTACAATCTCATTATGAGATGAACGAAGGAGGATTTTTTAATGAAAGCCCGCTTATTATACCCTGTAAAAATCGCATTTGCACTTCTATCTTTATTCGTGATGCTGCAAGGCTGCGGCTTGAACCGAAGCGTAAAGGAGGTTGCATTCATTATAAATGGACAACAGTTGGAGAAGCCCGTCTCTGTTGTCATTGATGATGGAACTCTGATGGTCCGGGCATCCTCCGATCAGATCTGGAAGGAATTAGGCATGTCAATTGTTGAATATGCCCCGCCAGAATCGTCTTCTGTCTACTATTCGGACCAGGTTGCCGTATTGATGTACCATCAGCTCGTCGACCAACCGGATAAGACTAAGCCGCACTTGCTGCCCGTCGACCAATTCGAGCAGCAGATGAAGCTGCTTAAGGAACGGGGATTTCACGTCATCAGCATGGATGAATATGTTGACTTTATGACGGGAGGCGCCGCCATTCCGGATAATGCCGTGCTGCTTACCTTCGATGACGGCTATGAGACGTTCTATACGCACGCCTTTCCCATTTTGCAGAAATTCGGCTACACCGCCACGAACTTCGTCATTGTCGCCAGCATAGACAACCAGACGGGCAAGCCGAAGCTGTCCTGGGATCAAATGCGGGAAATGAAACAGGCCGGCATGAGCTTCTATAGCCATACATACAACTCCCATCGCCAGGGCCCAATCAATGCCACAGGCAAGGAGAAACCGATGCTGAGCCGCCATCTATACTTGAAGGACCAGGATCGAATCGAGACCGATGAGGAATATATCGGCCGCATTACCGGCGACCTGGCCACCGCCGAGAAGCGGCTCCGGGAAGAGCTGGGGAACACGCGCAGTATCGTCGCGTTCCCGTACGGAGCTTATAACCAAGATGTGCTCCGTGTTCTCGACACGCTGAATATTGAGCTCTCCTTCACTATCAAACCGGGAATGACCGGCCGGGAAGACCGCAACGCCTTCCGTTTCAATGCGGGAACGATCAAGCAGACGCCAGAGGAGCTGATCAAGCTGCTTAGCGAAGGCGGGTATACGAAGAAGAAGAAGGATAACGAGGTTCGTGTCCGGATCAACGGCAAAAATGTCAACTTTACAAAAAAGCAGCCGATACGGGAGGAGGGGGATATACTGATCCCGCTGCGCGAGCTGTGCAAAATGTATAGTATCGAAATCAACTGGAACAACTCGCAAAATACCGTTGCATTGAAAACCACCCCCGTGGCGGAGGATTCCCCTGCGGATCCCGGCAGTGATGGCGTCTCTTCCCCATGACGTGTTCATTCGTCCCAACCTGCCTTTTCGACCGCAGGCTTCACGCACGAATTCAAGTACGAACCAAAATAGCGCTGCCGCATACACCGTGGAGCGCTATTGGCCTATATTTTATGAACCACACTATGAAAAGCTTGAAACATCTCTCTATATTTCCCGAAATCCCAGCTCTTAAAGAACTCGGTGCCAGACTCCAGACCGGAATTGAATAACGCCATGCTCTGCTCCAACGTGAGATCGAAATCAGTCGTGCCGATGCCAAGCGTCGGAATTTTGATGGTCCGGTACTGATTATGCTTCTCGATATACCGCTGATCATGAGCGGACATCATCGTGCCGAAAATCGCTTGCAGCATCGACAGCAGGCCGGAGATCCGGTGCGGCTGGTTCTCGCTCTTCCCTACCATCTGGAATCCGATCGTCGGAATACAGTTTTTCCCCCCGCCCGCCGCGTCCTCATCGAACAGCCATAGCGGAAAATTGCTCAGCAAGCCTCCATCGACGATATAGGAGAACTGCTTATTGAAGGGCTTGCTCTTGCGCATGGCCGATTGGAAGGACTGACGGATGATAACGGGATCAAAAAAATACGGGATACTGGTGCTCATCCGCACGGCCCGGCTTACGAGAAACCGGTTCGGATCGATCCCGTACTGCTTAATATCGTCGGGAAGCACGAGCAGCCGGCCATTGGAAATATCCGAAGCGATAATGCGCAGCCGGCCGGGCTTGATGTCCCCGAAGCTCCGAACCCCTTTTTCCAGCAGCCGCTGATGGATCCAGTATTCGAGCCGTTCTCCGGAATACAGACCTTTTTTCAGCAGCATCCGCATGGCCGGCCCAATCCATTTGACTTGAAAAATCGGAGCGCTATGCAAAAAGGAGGAGAATGGCATCTCCATCATGAGATGGCGCATCTCTTCCGCCGAGTAGCCTGCAGCGATGAGCGCGGCCACGACGGCACCCGAAGAAGTTCCGGCTACGCGATGAAAGGAAAATCCGTAGTTCTCGGCGGCCTGCACCGCTCCGGACAACGAAATGCCTTTGACGCCGCCGCCTTCAAAAACAGCATTTATTTTCATAGAGGGAATACCCCCTTCCGGCGCATACGGGATCGTATTACTGTTATGTATGCGCGGTAGGGGGCGGTTATGATGGGTTATATAATGGCGGTATTCTTATTGCTCATAATACTGCTTCAGCCGCGCAGCCACATCCTTCGTGTTGTTCAGTAAATCCTTCGCGCTGAAGAAAATGCTGCCGGCCACGCTGTCATACTGCTTGTTGTAGTCCAGTTGGCGGATAAGCACATCGGCGCTGAACCAGTCCTTCTCCTTCGCGTCCGCGAGCTTGTAAGCGGCATGCCCGATATACAGATCGACGCCGGTTCCTGCCGTCTCCTTCACCCACCAGTCGACCAGCGTCTTGTAGTCTGCTGCCGAGTGGCCGATATGCCAATAAATTTGCGGCGCGATGTAATCAATCCAGCCGTGCTTAATCCAGGTGCGCGTATCGGCGTACAGGTCATCATAGGTGTTCACGCCGGCCTTCGTATTCGAACCTGTCGGATCAAGACTCGCATTGCGCCATACCCCGAACGGGCTGACCCCGAAGCGGATATTCGCCTTGCTCGCCTTAATTTCTCCATTCAATTGCTCAATGAACTGATTGACATTGTTGCGGCGCCAGTCGCCTTTGTTGTTGAATACTTTGTTGTACGCTTTGTAGGAAGCATCGTCACGGAAAGGCTCGGAAGCCTGTCCGTACGGATAGAAATAATCATCCAGATGGACTCCGTCGATATCGTATCCGTTCACGACTTCCATAATCGTATCGACAATGAACTGGCGCGCTTCCGGCACGCCCGGATCATACATCAGCTTGCCGCCATGCTTGACGACCCAATCCGGATGCTGCTTCGCCGGATGATCGGCGGCCAGCTTCGCGATGTCTCCCTGCACACTGATCCGGAACGGATTGAACCAGGCATGGAACTCCATTCCCCGGCGGTGGGTCTCTTCGATCATATAAGCGAGCGGATCATAGCCGGGGTCCTGCCCCTGCTTGCCCGTCAGCCATTCCGACCACGGAAGAAGCTTCGAAGGGAAGAAGGCGTCCGATGTCGGTCTCACCTGCACGAAGACCGCGTTTAAGCCCATGCCTTGCAGCTTGTCCAGCATCTCGGAATATTGCTTCTTCTGCTGCTCCGGGTTGGCCCCTTTACGGGGATCGGCCGGCCAGTCAATGTTATATACCGTGGAAATCCAAGTGCCTCTTAAGCCCTCGGTATGTATTTCTTCTTCCGCTCCTGCATGGCCTTGCGAGCCTGTATTGCCATTTGATCCGGTATTGCCTTGAGAGCCTGACTCGCCCGTTAACAGGTTCACCCTGCGATCCTGCTGATTCCAATTGACGGTTAGGCCCGTGTTCTCCCCGATGAACCGCAGCGGCACCATCGTCCGGCTATCCCGCATTTGCGCTCCGGCGTCCAGCGCCACCTTCTCTCCATTGACGAGCGCCGTCTCGCTGCCGATTGTGAGCTGGATGACGGTGTCATCCTTGCGGAACTCCACCTCCTGCTTGCTCTTGTCCCAGCCTACCGTCGCACCGACCGCTTCCCCGACGGCCCGGAACGGAAGCATTGTTACGTTCTTCCCCGGCACCAGGTAAGGCGCCACGTCCGTGACAAGCCTCTTCTGATCGAAATAAATGGTAATGTCGTCCGCCGCTGCCTTCGCAGGCGCCGCCAATCCGGCCCCGAGCAGCAGCGCCGCCATCGTTCCCGACAGGAGGCGTCTCCAGATTGTCATGAATCCTCTCTCTCCCTTGCATCTGATATTTCAGACTTGATCATTTATTCAAGCCCTACACTATTAGACGCACAAAACAAAACATCTGTTTCTCTCGAAACAGATGTTTTTACGAAGATTCGTTCTCTAATTCGCCGCGTACGCCGACAAGATCCCTGATGCGCTCGGGGTCACGCTTGAAATATTCGACAAGCGCTTCGATGCACGTAATGGAATCCCAGCTCAAGTGATGCTCGATTCCTTCCACATCCGTGTAGATGTTCTCATGCTGCACGCCGATCATCTCCAGGAATTCCTCGAGCAGATGGTGGCGATCTACAAGCCGTTTGCCGATTTTTTTGCCCTTGCTCGTCAGCACGAGCCCGCGGTATTTCTCATAGATCAGATATTGATCCTTATCCAGCTTCTGAATCATCTTCGTGACGGAAGATGGATGTACCTCCAGCCCTTCCGCAATATCCGATACACGGGCGTACCCTTTCTCATCAATCAACTTATAAATGCGTTCCAAATAATCTTCCATGCTTGGCGTAGGCATCAAGCGTCCCTCATTTCATTCACGATCGCTAACAATATCCATAAGATAGTGTACCATGTTCATGTAAGCAAGTTCAACCATACCAGGGAAATACGGCTTTTTCCAAGCGGTTCTGCCTGAAAATGACGCATACTAACCGGGGAGGATTGCTTGCAAGGATTATACTGTCCAGTGCAGGCAGGAACCGACTATAAAGGAGGGACAGGCGAGTAATGGCGTCACAATCCGTAACACGGCAGGACAAGCGGCGGGAGACGACGCTGTTCGTCCCCGATCTCGTCTATTTCGAGCCGGGGGCGCTTGCATATCCGAAGGGGCAGCAGATTATGGGTTGGGTCCAGTCCCAGGGGATAGAATACCGGATGACGACCTCGCATAACCGGATTCTGGACTTGCCGGGGGCTACCGATACGGAGAAATACCGAATTGCGAAGCGTACGCTCGTCGTCGGCGTCCGCAAAACATTGACCTTCGATCAATCAAAGCCTTCCGCCGAATACGCGATTCCGATCGGAACCGGGTGCATCGGCCACTGCCATTATTGCTATCTGCAGACGACGCTTGGCGCCAAGCCCTATATCCGGGTATATGTCAACACGGATGACATCTGGGCGGCAGCTATGCGCTACATCGAGGAACGGAAGCCGGAGATAACGCGCTTCGAAGCGTCCTGTACCTCAGATCCGCTGAGCATCGAGCATATTACCGGCAGCCTGTCCGAACTGATCGAGCGGATGGCCGATCAGCCCTTCGGCAAGCTTCGCTTCGTCACGAAGTACCATCACGTCGGTCCGCTTCTCCCCCTCCGCCACGGCGGACGAACCGATGTCCGCTTCAGCATTAACAGCGATTATGTCATTCGCCACTTCGAGCCGGCCACCTCGCGCTTCGAGGAGCGGATCGAGGCGGCCCGGCGCATCGCCGAAGCCGGCTATCCGCTTGGCTTCATTATCGCGCCGATAATGTGGCACGACGGCTGGGAGGATGAGTACGAGAAGCTGATTATGACGTTGGCCGGCGCCTTACCGCGGGAAGCAAGCGAGCGAATCACGTTCGAGTTGATCCAGCACCGCTTCACGAAGACAGCCAAGGCCATCATCGAAAAGCGGTACCCGAAGAGCAAGCTGGAGATGAATATCGCGGAACGCAAATATAAGTGGGGCCGCTGGGGGCAAGGGAAATATGTCTATCCGGATGAGCGGGCCAACCGGTTGAAGGAATTCATCACCGGGCGAATCGGCGAATACTTCCCTGCTTCCCGTGTTCTCTATTTCACGTAGCCGGAGTCCAGGCGGGGATAACAATGAACCGGGCATGCCTGTCTCGCTGTGGAGAAAACATGCCCGGTTCTCTGATGAGCAGCATCGAGTCCCATTTCCATGAGAAGTTGCCGCTCCTATGTAAGCCGCTTCAGCCATTCCGGCGTAATCTGCTGCAGCCAAATATTGATCTGGTTCAAATGATCCGTAAACAGCAGCACGCCCATAATGATCATCACCGCGCCGCCGAACTTCATCATGGCGTTCGAATAGCGGAGCAGCCAGCGCGTCGATCCGATGAAGAACGAGAGAATGAAAAACGGCAGCCCGAACCCGATACAATAGGCGGTCGTCATCACGATGCCAAGGCTCGGCTGAGAAGCCGATAAGGTGAAGATTGCGCCGAGAATCGGCCCCACGCAGGGGGACCATCCGGCCGAGAAGCCCATCCCGAACAAAAACGATCCGAGGTAGCCTCCCTTGCGCGACACATCGAACTTCCATTCCTTCATTAGCATCTGCGGGCGGAATACGCCCATAATGACCAGACCCATCGCAATAATGATAATCGCCGACACTTGACGGACCGTATCCCGATATTCCGCCAGGAATGATCCGAGGAAGGTCGCGCTTAACCCCAGCGTATAAAATACGACGCTGACCCCAAGAATGAAAAACAGTGTATGCGTCATCGTCTTCCAACGAACGACACGCTTATTGCGTTCTTCTTTCAATTGATTAACGGACATGCCCGTAATAATTGAAAGGAATGTGGGATACAACGGCAAGCAGCACGGGGAAATAAATGATATGACTCCCGCCCAAAAGGCAACCCAGACCGTTACATCCGACATGTTGACCGCCTCCTCCCTAGTTCATACACCGGGCGGAACGGCTGCATGCCCTGGAAGAGCCGCCATTCCGACAGCCCTATACCTTTACCCCCCGGCGTATCACTAAGGTTAATATTAACATGGCAATCAATAGTAAGACAATCGTCGCACCGGGAGCCAGGTTCCACACGCCTGCCATCAGCAGCCCGGCAATGACGGCGGATTCCGACACGAGCACGGAGACGATGACCGCCTTCTTGAAGCTCTTCGCGAGGAGCAGACTGGTCGCGACCGGAATCGTCAAGAGCGCCGATACGAGCAAGGCGCCGACGATCTTGATCGCGACGCTGATGACCAGCGCCGTCAGCACCGTCACGGCGACATTCAACCAGCGGACCGGAAGCCCGTTCACCGCAGCCGCGTCCTCATCGAAGGTCAGCATGAACATTTCCTTGAAAAAAATAAGCATAAAAACGACGACGATGACCGTTACGGCTCCGACCACTGTCAGATCCGTGCCGTTCAGCGTATAGATGCTGCCGAATAAATAATTGGTCACGTTCGCGTTGAAGCTCCGTCCCAGCGTAAAAAAGAGCGAAGCCAACGCGACGCCGCCCGACATGATGACGGCTATCGACAGCTCCGCATACGTCTTATACGCCTTGCGAAGCCGCTCGATCGCCACCGCCCCCAGCAGGGCGAAGACGACCCCCATCGCGAGCGGATAGATGCCTAGCAAAAAGCCAAGCGCCACCCCGGCAATCGTCACATGAGCCAAGGTGTCCCCGATCATGGACAACCGGCGCAGCACGAGAAACATCCCCATCAGCGGCCCCGTAATCCCGATGAGCAGACCGCCGATAAGGGCCCTCTGGAAAAATTCCGAAAATATGATATCCAATCTATACCGACCCCTTCACATCATTTGCTAGCCGTATGCCGCAGCGGCATTCAGACGATGACGCCATGCGTCAAACCCGGCTCCAGACATTCCGCCTCATGGGAATGCTTCACATAGAAGTGGAAATTCCCGCAGGAGCCGGCCGGCTCGTCGCCAAGCCACGAGTTCACCAGGTCCAGATCGTGGGAGACCATGACGAAGGTCATCCGGTGATGCTCATGCAAATGCTGCAGCAGGCTGAAAAACTCCTTCTGCGTGCCGGCATCAATGCCGACGGTCGGTTCGTCCAAAATCATCAAGTCCGGCTTGTTCACCATCGCCCGTGCCAAAAAGACGCGCTGCTGCTGTCCTCCGGACAGCTGTCCAATTTTTTTGTGAGCCAGATCCTCGATCCGCATCGCCGCCATCGCATCGACGCATTGGCTGATTTCCTGCTTCGACAGCCTGCGGAACAGGCGGCTCCGGTTGTACATCCCGGACTGCACTACCTCCATGACCGTGGCGGGGAACAGCGGATTGAACGAATTTTTTTGCGGAACATATCCTATACGTTCCCACTGCTTGAAGCGCTGAATCGGCGTGCCGAACAGCCTCACTTCCCCGGCGGTAGGCCGGAGCAGGCCTACCATTAAGCGAAGCAGCGTCGTCTTGCCTGCCCCGTTCGCCCCGATGACCCCTACGAAGTCCCGTTCTATCACCGTGAAATTCACATTATCGAAGACCTTCTGCCCTTCATAGTCAAAGCCGACTTGATCCAACGTGATGACCTGCCCGTGGCAGGGATCGGTTACGTTCATTGTTCTAGTCATCTCTCTTCCTTATCCTCCCGGCCGGGTCGCCGCCCATGCCGGCATGTATCCTTCTTATTGTAACGCGAGAAGGAGATTTTGCAAGTTGCGTTCCATCAGGGTCACATAATTATCGCCCGCCGCTTCCTGCTCCTGCGTCAAGCCTTCCAGCGGGTTCAAGACGAGCGTATCAACCTTCGCTTCCGAAGCCAGCGTTTGGGCCAATTGATCGGATACCAGCTCTTCGAAAAATACATATTTCAGCTGCTTCTCCTGCATCAGCTTCGACAGATTCAGCAAATCCTGCGCACGCGGCTCCGCATCCGGGGAAATCCCCATAATGGCATGCTGGTGCAGATCGTAATCCCGCGCCAAGTATCCGAAAGCCTGATGCGACACGACGATATCGCGCTTCGCCACGTCCTTCAGCTTCGTCGTATATTCCTGGTCGATCGAAGCCAGCTTCGCTTTCAACTGCTCATAGTTCTTCTCATAGTCGCCGCGATGCTCCGGATCGGCATCCACGAGCGCGTCCTTCACATTCTCCACCATAATGAGCGCAGACTTGGGACTGATCCACGTATGCGGATCGATATCGCCATGGTCATGTCCATGCTCATCCTCGTGGGCATGCTCGCCCTCGGCATGCGCTTCTTCTCCGTGCTCCTCTTCCTCTTCGCTCGCCTGTATCAGCGTGATTCCGTTGCTGACCTCGACGGTCTTCGCCTTCGAGCCGGCATCTAGTCCCTTTTGGAAATCAGGCAGCCAGCCTTCGAAGCCGGCTCCATTCACGAGCAGCAGCTGCGCGTTGGACGCATTTTGCAAATCCCGGCTCTTCGGTGTCCAGTCATGCGGCTCGACTCCTGTCGGGATAAGATTGGTAACCTGTACATGATCCCCGCCAATCTCGCTCGCCATGTAATAGATCGGGTAGAAGCTTGTTATCACATTCACTTTGCCATTGGCCGCTCCTTCCACAGCCGAATCGTTATTCGCACATGCATTCAGCAGCAGAAGGCCGCAAGCGGCCAGCGCCAGCATGATGAACCGCAGCGACATACGTCCTTTCCCAAGATTCATATCCCATCTCCCTTTCCTGTCCTTGTTCTTTCTATTTCGTAATTATTACTATTAAGATTATAGCAGGGTCGAAGCACATGTCAATCCCCTCTTTACGGAAAAAAAATAGTTTCATGTTTTGACATCTTTCTACACCGATCATAAGATGATAGAGGGCAATTTGGCGTCTGTATCCCGCGGCAAACCTATTTTTTATAAGGAGTGAAGAGTTTGGAATGGATAGACTGGCTGAAATACGCCATCCTTGGCCTGGTGCAAGGGGTTACGGAGCCCATCCCGGTGTCTTCGAGCGGACATCTTGTTATCGTTGAGAAATTATTCGGCTTACATATCGAAGGGCTTGGATTTGAAGTATTCGTCAACTTCGCCTCTTTATTGGCTATTCTGCTCATTTACCGCCAAGATATTGCGCGGCTGACCGTCAACACATGCCGTTTTCTGTTCCGCCGCGACCCGGCGGCGAAGGCCGACTTCATGTTCGTCGTCTATCTCGTGCTGGCGACTATCCCGGCCGGGGTTATCGGCGTCCTGTTCAAGGATGCTATCGCGGACAACTTCAAGGGGCTGAAAATTATCGGTGTTACGCTGCTGGTAACGGCCCTTGCCCTGTGGCTCATTCGCAACCTGCGCGGTCGCAAGGGTGACAAGGATTTGTCGTTCGGCGAAACCTTCCTTGTCGGCCTGGCCCAATCGGTCGCCTTGATTCCCGGCATCAGCCGTTCCGGCGCGACCATCGTCGCCGCCATGGCGCTCGGATGGAAGCAGGAAACGGCGCTGCGCTTCTCCTTTTTCCTGTACATTCCCGTCAGCTTGGGCGGCATGATTCTCGAAGGGAAGGACATGCTGAAGGATCCGACGCTCGGACAGTTCATCGGTCCTTACTTGCTGGCCTTCGTCTGTTCCCTGGTCGCCTCCTACTTCGCGCTCCGCTGGTTCATGGGGCTGATGGCGCGGGGCAATCTGAAATGGTTCTCCCTGTACTGCGTGGCAGCCGGCCTCTTCGTGCTGCTGTTCCTGAATTGACCCGTACGGACGAGCAACCGAACGCAACACGCAAAAAAGCTTGGCTGCCGGCCAAGCTTTTTGTATGTAAATTCGGTCAACCAAGCTGCTTCACCTTCTCTTCCAACCTTACTCTCGCCTCTTCATCCCAGACGACCGAGATTTCAAAGGTCCCCTCTTCGAAAAATAACGGAAATCTGCGCTTGAACCAAGGCTGCATTGGCAAATGCAATGCTTCTTGTATATTAACCCAGACCAGCTCTCCTTCGGGCGGATTTTGCAGCAGCTCCCCTTCATACCGTGTGGCAAGATAATTGAACACGATATACCGGTATTTCGTCTGAGGCACGACATACTCATCTATTCCTTTAAAAATCAAATCCTCAGGGTGTACGCGAAGACCGGTTTCCTCCCGCAGCTCTCGCACCGCTCCTTCCGCAAAGCTTTCGGGAATCTCAACCTTGCCCCCAGGACCAAGGTAACCTGGGAATCCCAGCTTATCGGGGCGATTCACCAGCAGCACCCGATCTCCATCCTGCACAAGACACATCGTATATAACCCGCATTCCACCTTCTGTAATCCTGACATATTGCCCTCCCCTTTGTCCCATGGATCATTTTCCCACCTTCCTTCAACTATAGCACAAACAAACGTTCGTTGGTACAAGCACAAAAAATGGCGTTCAAATTGAAATCCAATCTGAACGCCATTGTGCATCCGGATAGAATCGTCAGCTAATCTACTTCACAACCGCTCCGTTCGGCATGCTGTCCGGCACGGTAGCGACCGTCAGCTGCCCGTCCTTGGATGCGGCCAGTATCATGCCTTGCGATAAGACGCCGCGCAGCTTGACCGGCTTCAGGTTCGCGACCACTATCACTTTGCGGCCGATAAGCTCCTCCGGCTTGTAATATTGCGCGATGCCGGAGACGACTTGACGCTGCTCGTAGCCGAGATCAAGCTCCAGACGAAGCAATTTGTCCGCTTTCGGCACCGGTTCGCAATGCGTCACTTGGCCGACGCGCAGCTCGACCTTGCCGAAATCATCGATATTGATCTCTTCCTTGGCGTCGGCAGGCGGCCCTGCCGCAGGCTCCGCTTCCGCTGGCGCAGCCGCTGCTGCAGGCGCCTCGGCCGGAGCGGACGCAGTTGCCCCGCCGCTCATGCTCTCCGCGATGAATGCCGCCTCAACGGCCGCCTCCAGGCGCGGGAAGATCGGCGCGGCCTTGACGACGCGTGTGCCTTCCGGAATGACGCCGAATGTACGGGCCGCATCCCAGTCGGCGCATGTCTCAGGCTTCAAGCCGAGCTGCTCCCAGATCAGCGCAGGCGCCTTCGTCAGGAACGGCTGCAGCAGAATCGATGCGACGCGCAGACTCTCTGCCAGATGCGACATCACCGATGCCAGCTCGTCGCGTCGCGCTTCGTCCTTCGCAAGCGCCCATGGCTGAGTCTCATCAATATATTTGTTCGTGCGGCTGATGAACTGCCAGATTGCGCTGAGCGCGACGGAGAACTCCATCTTCTCCATGGCCGCTTCCACCTTATCGATCGTCTGGCCTGCCATCGAAGCCAGTTCGCCGTCGAACGGAGTCACCTGCCCCTGGAACGCCGGGATCACGCCGTCGAAATATTTCTCGATCATCGCCACTGTACGGTTCAGCAAGTTGCCCAAATCATTCGCCAGATCGTAATTGACCCGCTCCACGAAGCCTTCCGGCGTAAATGTCCCGTCGGAACCGAACGGCACCTCGCGCAGCAAATAGTAACGCAGCGCGTCCAGGCCATAGCGGTCGATCAGCATGACCGGATCGACGACATTGCCTTTCGATTTGGACATTTTGCCGTCCTTCATCAACAGCCAGCCGTGGCCGAATACCTTCTTCGGCAGCGGGAGTCCGAGCGCCATGAGCATAATCGGCCAATAGATCGTGTGGAAGCGGATAATTTCCTTCCCAACCAGATGCACATCGGCCGGCCAAAACTTCTCATACAGCTCCGAATTATCGGAACCGTAGCCTAACGCCGTAATATAGTTCGTCAATGCATCGATCCAGACGTAGACGACATGCTTCGGATCGCCGGCCACCTTGATCCCCCAGTCGAACGACGTGCGGGAGACCGCCAGATCTTCGAGCCCCGGCTTGATGAAGTTATTGATCATCTCGTTCTTGCGCGATTCCGGCTGAATGAAGTCCGGATGCTCTTCATAGTAAGCCAACAGTTGCTCGACATACTTGCTCATGCGGAAGAAATAGCTTTCCTCCTTCACGAGCTCCACCGGACGTCCGCAGTCCGGACAGTTGCCGTTGTTCAATTGACGCTCGGTGAAGAACGCCTCGCACGGTGTACAGTACCAGCCTTCATAGGTTCCCTTGTAAATGTCGCCCTGCTGAACCAACTGATCGAAAATTTGCTGGACGACCTTCTTGTGGCGCTCCTCGGTCGTGCGGATGAAGTCGTCATAGGAGATATCGAGCTTCTTCCACAGCTCTTTAATCCCGACGACGATATCGTCCACGAATTGCTGCGGCGTCTTCCCTGCTTCCGCCGCCTTGCGCTCAATCTTCTGCCCATGCTCGTCCGTACCCGTCAAGTAGCGGACATCGAAGCCGCGCAGCCGCTTGTAGCGTGCCATCGCATCGCCCGCTACCGTCGTATACGCATGCCCGATATGGAGCTTGTCGCTCGGGTAATAGATCGGGGTCGTGATGTAAAAGGTTTTGTTATTGTTGGCCATCATACCCATCCTCCTTCATATTCGCTTGCAGCCGCTGGCAGTGAACCCCGGAATGCACGCAAAAAAGCTCTCATCCTCTTGGGACGAGAGCTGAACTCACGCGGTACCACCCAAATTCCTGCCGCCTTCCCTTCCTCTTCTGCAGGTCACAGTGGCGACAGCTTCATTGCAGCCGATTCAATCGGCCTGAACATTCGTTATCGGGAATGAGCCGCCACAGGCTTGCCTTCTCTCGCCATTCGCGTACAGAAGCTCGCAAGCGGATCCTCCGGGACCATGTTCGGAAGGGTTCACATACCGGTTCTCAGCAATCCCGGCTCTCTGCAATGCTCGTCGCTTCCTACTTATCCGTTCATCGGATGATATATACAATATTGTCTCCAGCCTACCTCCAAATATATCCCAGTCCTCCGCCACATGTCAAGAGCGCTTGAGCGGAACCGGATCGTAGCCGCCCGGATGGAACGGATGGCAGCGGCCAATCCGCTTGATCGCGAGCCAGCTCCCTTTGATCGGACCGTGAACCTCGAGCGCTTCCAACGCATAGGCCGAACAGGTCGGATAGAAGCGGCACGTCGGAGGCTTCAACGGGGAGATGAATTTGCGGTAAAATCTCACCGGCCCCTGCAGCGTCCGCACCGCCCGTGACGGGCGTGGAGCCGTCTGCCGGCCCGCATCTTCGGGCGAGCTCATGGCCGGGCACCGTCCTTGTCCGCGACGGCCCCCGCTTCGGAACCGGCTGCATGCGAACAGGCTTCGCAATAGCCGAAGACTTCGAATTTATGCTTCACGACCTGGAACTTCTCCGGCACATCGGTCAGCGGCATCGGACAAAAATGTATCGGATACGTCTTCTCGCACTGTAAGCAGATCATATGATGATGGTGATGTGCCTCCGCGCAATGAACCCGGAACTTGACTCCGTCCTCGAAGACGATCTGCTCCAGGACGCCCAATTCATGCATGACACGGAGATTGCGGTATACCGTATCGAAGCTCAATCCCGAATACCGCTTTCCCATAAACTCATAGACATCCTTCGGTGTCAGGAAGCCGTCCGTATCGGCGAATAATTTGGCTAGCGTGCGACGCTGTTCCGTAATCCGCAGTCCTTGCGCCGCCATTTTGTCCAGTATTTGATCTGTGGTCAGCATCGGTGTCCCTCCCGTAGATTCCGAACCTCTCCTATAATAATGAGCTATTGTCCTTCCGTAGTCAAACATTCTCCCTGCAACCCGCTGCCGCAATCAATCCCTCCTGCTCACCGAGTCAGTCACTTCGTTATCCCGGCCAGTCACCCCGCTCACCTAGTCAGTCACTTCGTTATCCCAGCCAGTCACCCACTCATCCAGTTAGTACCCCCTGCTCCGTCATGGTACAATAAAAAACGAGGTGAATAAATGATGATTCAACTGCTCCGATTCCGGCAGCAAAACGCTCCGCCCGATGTGGCGGAACAGCTTATCTCTTTGATGCGTCAACAATGGCCGCAAGCCTTTGAGGGCGAAGCGACACGGTGGCCGGATAACCCAGACACCAATCCGGTATCATTCGTATATCTATCCGATAACAGCGTTATAAGCCACGTCGCCGTGCAGAACAAGACGCTTCATCATCAAGGACAAGCTTATCGCGCCTTCGGACTCAGCGAAGTCCTCACTCGCCCCTCCAGCCGAGGGGAAGGCTTCGGCACGAAGCTGATCCAGGAGGCGGCAGGCTATATCCAGACGCAAGAGCCAGATATCTCCGTGTTCACGTGCAAGCCCGAGCTGACATCATTCTATGCCCGGGGCGGCTGGGAACATCTCGAGGGAGCTTGTCTTGTCGGCGGCACAAGACACAAGCCGTTCCGCAGTGATTCGCTGGGGCTGGCCGTAATGCTCCGCCTGCATTCGGCCGCAGCGCAGCAGCGGCGAGCAGATTTCGAGCGGGCAGATCTTTATCTTGAACTCGGTGAGAACATGTTATGGTAACGCGCTCTCTGGCCGTAATCTTCTTCCCCGCTTCCACACAACCACGCTGCACACAGCCACTGCCATACGTTGCCATCCAGACACCGCCATACATCAATGGCACACACACCGCCATACAGCAAAAGAGGCTGCCGCTGCTAGCCTTCCGGCATGCGGGAGAGCCTCCTTGAGGTGATCCGATTATTTCTCCAAATGATACTGCTTCTCCAAATCATCGAGCATCAGGTTCGCTGCGCGCACGCCGTCGGCTCTGTTCCAGATGGCGTCATCGACGCGGAAGACCAGGTAGTTCTTCACCACGTTCAGGTTTGCCAGAGCTTATTCTTCGTCCATTCTTTCTCCAGCTTCGACGCTTCCTGATTCCCAGTCTCATAGACGAATCAGAACATCAAATCGCCGTCCATTTCCGGAATCCGTTCCTTTGAGACGTCATCCGCGAAGGCGTCTTTTTTGCTAGGCCGCCGGACGCTTGATGCCGATCTGTCAAAACAATGCCGGAAAACGTCTGCTTGTAGTAAATGCGCACCTTACCCGGCATGAACCGGACAACCGAGACTTCCTTGCTATGCTGATCGCCGGCTTGCGCCCGGAAATCTTCAACCCGTTTGTCGAAGTTCTGAACGAACTGCTCGCCCTCCATGTTTGCATTAATATGATCATACCGAGGATCACCCGTCCAAGACTTCACCGCTCCGACCGGCTTGATGCCGGGCTCGATCAGCGCTTCCGTCCCTTCGTTCGTCTATACGACGCGCTTCGGATGCGGCGGAACGTTCGACGTCCCCATCGCATGCTTGAACCGCCCGAGTCTGAGCTTCGCCCTCTCCTTCCGTCTTCTCGGGCCTTCCGTCGAACCGCCTGGCCGCCGCTCGAATTACCGCCGCAGGCCGACAGCACCAGACCAATCACCAGCACGAGAGACAACAATGATGTCCACTTGCTGCTCCGCCGGAAGCGGAGCGGCGAGTAACCCCTTCGCAATAACGGACGGCCCGCCTGCACGGGCCACCAAAGCCGGGTCACAAGCTGAACAAGTCCCCTTCTAGCTCTTATGTTTGCTAGCCCTATCGCGCAGGTTGAACAACACCTCTTCTGGCTCTTTTGTTCGCAATCCCCATCGCGCAGGTTGAACAACACCCCTTCTGGCTTTTTTGTTCGTTATCCCCGTGGCGCAGGTTGGGCAACTTCTCTTCTGGCTCTTTTGTTCGCTATCCCCATCGCGCAGGTTGAACAACACCTCTTCTGGCTTTTTTGTTCGCTATCCCCGTGGCGCAGGTTGGGCGAACCCTCGGTTAGCTCTTGAACCAAAGTTCCCCTACTGGAAAGGATATCGGTTATAAGAGTCGGTCTGGAACATCAGACGGGACTCCTGAGAGACGGGGATATCAGCCATAAGGAGTCGGATAGGAACATCAGACGGAGCTCCTGAGGGACAGGGATATCAGCCATAAGGAGTCGGATAGGAACATCAGACGGGACTCCTGAGGGACGGGGATATCAGCCATAAGGAGTCGGATAGGAACATCAGACGGGACTCCTGAGGGACGGGGATATCAGCCATAAGGAGTCGGATAGAAACATCAGACGGAGCTCCTGAGGGACGGGGATATTAGCCAGTCAGCTAGAAACATTAACCGAGACTCCTGAGGCGCAGGGATATTGGTCATAAGGAGCAAATGTTCAATCCAATCGCAAAAAAAGAGGGCACCGTCGCGGTCCATCGCGGTGCCCTCTTTGTCGATCCTTTTGATAAGTATAGAATGATGGCTTATTCAGCTGGCTTTTCTTTTGGTAATGGGATGAAGAGCAGATTGACTGGCATATTGCTGCCCGCAGCCGGCGTGAACAGAATCTCAACCGTCTCCTGGTAAGCTCCGGTCCGGTAGACGACACTGGCTTCGCTAGTACTGCTTAATCTTCCCTGATTCGGCGTCTGGAGGGTTTGGCCGTTCACAAACAAGCCTCCAGAGTAGGAGCCTCCGCGGGAGTTGAAGGCGATCAGTGTATGCGGCGCCACATTTTCCAGCTTGACGCGGTACAATACGCCGTAGTTGCCGGCGTTCACTTGGTTCTCGTATGTCATCATATCCGAACCTTCAATGTACGTGTCATTTGTTTTGTCGGCGAATACGAGGCGGGACGCCTCTTCCCCTACCCGCTCCCCGATCGTGAAGACGCGATCCGCTTTGTTGAATGTGCCTCTGATATGCTTGCCGTCAGGCTCAAGCTCCTTCAGTTTGTTCAGTTCTTTCATAATATCCTTCGAAGCGTCCAAGGCGACGACCGAATATTCCAACGTATTGTCGCCGAAGAAATCGGCATACATCGTATAAATGTCATCCGGTCTCATCGGGCGTTCATTCAATTCCGGTATCAGCACCCGAGTCTCGTTCGGCTGCAGCACGAGTTCATTGATTTCACCTTCCTGCTCGAACGATTCCATATATCGAACCGACGCGAGCTTCCCAGTTTGCTGCGGATACGGGTTCGGGCCAGCTTGGCCGTAATGCTCCACATAGACAGTTGCCGCACGGTCGGATACATTCTTCGCAAGCACATAGAGCTGCATCTTCTTGTCCGTGCCATTCTTGTGATGCAGGAAAATACGCGCACCGCCTGCGACACGGTCTTTGTACACGATTCCTTCTTCAAGCACGGTCTCCGGAGAATTCGTGCGGTATAATGTCCGGTTCTCTTCCTTCACTTCCGGCTGGAGCAGCTTCATGCTCAGTACGGATTGTCCGCCTAGCGGGAACACTTCGCCGTACCCTGTGTAGAGCAGGTTGAATTCATGGAAGGAGTACAGTGTTTCATCCGAGATCATGATGGTCTGGGAATACTCATCCGTCAGCCCGAACTTATTTGTAACCTTAAGCGTGATTGTCTGCGGACCCGGTTGAAAAAAAGCCGGCTCGTTGTTGGTCCATACCCGTTCTGTAATGGAATCCTCTTTGTCGGTGCTCATGTCTTCGTAACGGATGTATTCCCCCATCTTGTAGGTGGTCTTAGGCGTCTGGAAGCTCGCCTTCGGCGGCTCCTTCGCCGGCTGAACCGTAATATTGACAGAGAAAGGTTCGCTTATGTTGCCGCGCTCGTCGACGACACGAAGCGTGATGGTGTAGACGCCTGGCGCATCATAATACTCCTGGAGCCCTTCCCACTGCTCATCGACGATCTTCAACCCGGTTGGACTCGTGGATTCGTTCTTGACTGTCACGCGGGTCTGCGTTGCGAAGATTTCCTCTTCATTTACGCTGAATTTGGCAACCGGTTGCGTGTTCAACTGAATCACAATCCGCTTGTTCTTGCTGTCCCATGTATATGGATAGCCGAATGCCTGCATTGCGGAGGTTACCGGCACCATGAACGTGTTTTGGACGATATAGGATTCCCCGCTCATCTTCGTCGGAGAACCATTCACCCGGTATTGATCGCTGCCGGCCTTATAACGCAGCTCTTTGTCTCCGTTCGTAATGATCGTTTCCTTTGTCTTATTATCGAATCGGGTCTGCAGTCCGAACCGATCCACCAAGGAGCGGAGAGCTATGTACGAAACGCCCTTTTTGACGGTAATCGGCTGTGGGGAAGTATATTTAACGCCGTTATGATACATCACATTGCTGTTCGCCATCAGGATGAGCTCATCCTTGCCGGCTGTACTGGCTGTTGGATCCGGGGTAGCCGTATCCGGAGCAGCCGCGTCCGAGTTAGCTTCGTCCGGGTTCACTTCGTCTGGGTTAGCTTTGTCTGGGTTGTCCGCGCTTCCATCTACGTCCGGCTGTTCACCTGTAACGTCGCCTTGCTGTTGAGTGTCGACAACTGCTTCCGTTCCGCTTGCCGCGCTGCCGTCTCCTTCTGCAGCGACCATGACGGGAACCATCGTAATAAGTTGAATTGCTGCCAAGCAAGTAACAAATAGCTTTTTCCAAGATTTCATTTCTGTGCTTTCTCCTCACCCATCGTAATCATTCGTGCCTATATTGAATTCTCACCATCGTAATGAACATAGTCTTAGACGCAAAAGATTACAAAAAGTTTCTATTTTCGTAACCATTCTTACAGAAAACAAGCATACGGCAGAATTCCGATGAATAACGAAGAAATAAGAAGAAGTGTCAACCGCATACGACAATTTTTCCTTGAAGCTCCCCCCTCCTCGAAGCAGGTCAACATCAGGATTGCACTTCAAGAAAAACAATGTTACGATACTAACGTAACACTGTTACGACATCAATATGAAGGAGGCTTCCGCTTGGCATGGACGAACATTTGATTTCAAAAAAAGAATTGCTCGATCTGACCGGCATTTCTTATGGACAGCTATACCGGTGGAAGCGCAAAAATCTGATACCGGAAGCATGGTTTATCCGGAAGTCAACCCACACCGGGCAAGAGACTTATTTTCCGAGAGAGAAAATATGGGAACGCATCGATAAAATCATCAATATGAAAGAGGATCTGTCGCTCGATGAATTGGCGGACATGTTCTCTCCTAATGTCGCCAGCACTGCAGTCAGCAAGTCCGAGATCACCGGCCGCGGCATCGTATCGCCGATGGCGCTTCAGGTATACACCGAGCAAATGGGCGATGCCGAAGCCTTCTCATTCGAGAAGCTGCTGCATATTTACGTGCTCGATCGGCTGCTGCAATCCGGCGATATGAGCCTGGAGGAAGGCATGATGCTGCTTCAACTGTTGCGCGATCATTACGGCAAGTTCGAAGGGAAGGATTGCGATCTGATGCTGGTCCGCAAGATGGGCATTAGTACGCTTCTGCTCGTCTCCAGCCCGGAAGAAATCTGCGTCGACAGCGGCACGAAAATCGTGACCCGTCTGTCGCTCTCCAACTGCCTCGAAGAATTGAAAGTTCAACTTACGTAACGGGAGGAAGCACTTATGTCTCAAGCAACAGGAGATATTATTATTTCGGGTCTTGGAAGTTCGTCCGGCGGCACGTACCAGCGCGTTCGGATAGATGGTGTCGGCAATATCGATGGAAATCTCTTCTGCTCGTCCTTCGTCTCCAACGGAAAAGGCAAAGTTACGGGCAACCTGGAGGCGGGCACGACCGAGGTTCGGGGGATGCTTACGCTCAAAGGCAACCTCCAATCGAATCATAGCCGCATCGATGGGACGGCCCGGCTGGATGGTTATTGGTCGGGCGATGCGATTGAGTTGAACGGCACCGTCACGGTCGCTTACGATTGTCAGGCCGAGCGCTTCATCTCCCGCGGCGCCTTCCATATTGGCGGACTGCTCAACGCAGGCACGATCGATGTCAAGATGGCCGGCGGCTGCCGGGCCCGAGAAATTGGCTGTGAGCGGATTCAGGTTCGACAAGGCGCTGCGTTATCGATCTTCAACAAGCTGTTGTCCTCGTTCATCAACCGTCCTCAGTTGGAGGCGGACACGATCGAAGGAGATATCGTAGATCTCGAATATACCCGTGCCCGCGTCGTGCGTGGCAATCATGTCAGCATCGGCCCCGGCTGCCAGATCGATCAAATCGAATACCGGCAATCCATACAGTTGCATGAAGAGGCGCAAGTGAACAGCCATAGGAAGCTGTAATGAACGGGATGAGGGCTGTCTGGGATTGGTCCCTTGCGGCACCGTTAAGCCCGAATAAGGAGGAATCGATATCAACATGGAACAGCGGCGCGATCTGAAAATTATGGGCTCCTCACGCGCGGGCGGAGGAGCATATGACAAAGTAAGCATTATGGGAGACGGCTCCGTGCACGGCGATGTGGACTGCCGTGTATTCAGCTGCGCGGGATCCGCCCATATCGAAGGCAGCGTGAAGGCCGGCGAAATGAAAATTCGGGGAACCTCCGAAGTGAACGGAAACGTGAACGTCAACAAGCTCTCTATTCAAGGGCAGGGCGAGATTCGCGGCTACTTGCGAGTCGGGGAGGCCAATATTGGCGGGATGGCGAACATCGGCCGCAATTTGCAAGGGGATCGGCTCAGCTTGAAAGGCTCTGCGACAGTGCAGGGAGATTGCGAATTCGAATCTATTACCGCCAACGGTTCGCTCCAAGTCGAAGGCCTGCTCAATGCGGGCAGCCTGGACCTTCGTCTTCAGTGGCCTTGCCATGCTCGCGAGATTGGCGGCGACAAGATCAAGATCCGCCGCGGCAACGGACTCGGCAATCTGCTTGCCTTCCTCCCCGGCCTATTCCACCTGACGCCGGATGCGCGCATGAGCGCAGACCTTATCGAAGGCGATCATATAGAGTTAGAGCATACGGCAGCACGCATCGTCCGCGGGAACGATGTCATCATTGGTCCCGGCTGCGATATCGGTCAGGTCGAGTACCGCGGGCAGCTGCACCGCCATCCGGATTGCACCGTTCATCATATTATTCAATTGTAGTTGGGCATTTGCTGCCGAGCGGCACCTCCGGCAACGGCCCGGAACGGGTCGCTGGCACACACTGGCTTTCCGGGTGCATGTTCCAGGAGCCAGGGGCAACCGATGTATAGAGGAACGAATCGAGCTCATTGAGGAGATTTCCGATCGAAAACACAGGACGGGATGCAAGCATCCCGTCCCTTGTTCATGTGGTGTAGTTATCCTGTATCCCGTACCGGCGGCGAAGTTCGGCTGCAGCCGCGCGCACCTCGTCCGGCTCCGGCAGATGCAGCTTCGCCGCCGCGGCCGTGATTCCCTGCTCCGTCTGCCGCTCGCGGATCACCCGCTTCACGGCTGCGGTGAAGGCCTCTGCGGCATCGGCCTCGCCGCCAAGCCCGGCCGCTTCCTCGAGGCTGGCCGTGCTCTCCTCCGCCACGCGCGGATAATCCCGCTCCGTGCCGCCGGCGGTTGCCCGCGCGTAGAATTCGCGCACGAGCCCGGCGCTGTCGCGGCCGGAGCCGCCGGCGATGACGAACGCCTGCACGATGAAGGCGTTCGCCTGCCGGCGCTGGGCGATGCCGCAAAATTTGCGGCCGCCAATGCTGAGGTCGAAGTCGCCGGGGCAGTAGGCGCCTTCGACCTCGCCTTTGTCGACGCGGCAGCAGGTATGCTGCAGCGCGCGTCGAATCAAGCGGTACATCCGCTCGAAATCACCGTGGAAATGCTTGTCGCCCCCCTCCTGCTTCGGCAGGATGAGCGACAGATTGACCACGCCCGAATCGAGCGGCACCGCCGCGCCGCCGGTATTGCGCACTGCCGTCGCATAGCCGAGCGACTCCAGCCAGCGCAGCGCCTCGGCGGCTTGGGGCAGCCGGCTGTCACGCTGCCCAAGGATGAAGGCCCGCGGATGGCGCCACAGATGGCAGAGCGGCGGGCCGCCGCGGCCAGTCTGTCTGCACAGCAGCTCATCCAGCGCGAACGGGTAGAGCGGATCCGGCTCCGTCCAATCGTTCGTGCGATCCAGCAGCAGCACATCGTTCAGCTTGCCGAGAACGAGCTCATCAAGCGCCTCGTCCTCCGGCAGCTGGCCGCCGCTTCCCGTCTCTGATTGGTTATTCATGTCGCCGCCTCCTGAACGGGAAGGGGGCGACAGCCGCCCCCTTCCCTCCATTCTATATTTTCCACTCGCGAAGGTTCAGATGCCGAACCCCTTCCACGACATACGGATCGTTCTCGGCCAGCTGGCGCGCTTCTTCCATGGAATGCGCCACATAAATGACCATGCCGCCAGAACCGTCGCCGAAGGCGCCTTTGGCGAACACCTTGCCCTGCTCCTTCAGCTTGTCCAAATAATTCAAATGCGCCTGGCGGTACGTTTGATTTTTGGAGGCATCCTTCATTTCCAATAAAGCCGCATAGTGAGCCATTGTCGATTATCTCCTTTTCCCTGATCAGTTAATGAATACGGCAGCGCCGGAAGCGAGCCTCCGCGAGGCGTATGCCCTAGCTTCCTTTCTAGCGTACAACAGAAGGCTTCATATGAAAAGCCGTAAACCGGCCAACAGATCCATCCGCTAGCGCTGCCGGCCCGGAGCGCGGACTGACGCGGCGGCCTATCCGGCCGTTACCGCTTGGGCAGCAGCTGGACATACTCATCCGACAGCTTCATCAACGATAAAATATATTCATAATCGCGGCGGTACGGCTCAAGATCAAGCACGGGCTTCAGCGTCTTCAGCGAGATCGCCTCGCCATCTTCGAAGCCCGTTCCCGGAACGAACAAAATATCGTTCGTAAAAAATGATCCGGTCGGCAAATAATAGCGCATGCCGATGACATTGTTGTCCGTGTTCAGCAGATCCCGCCCGAACGCGGTGAACTGCTGCTCCTTCAGAGAGATGCCAAGCAAATTGGCCAACGTCGGCATAATATCGACCTGACCCCCGGTAAGCTCCACCGTCTTGCCGCCCTTCTGCCCCGGTACGTGAATAATAAGCGGGATATTGAAGCGGCTTACCTTATTATCATAAGGAATGCCCAATTGGGCCGTAATCTCTTTCCCGTCGGTCTCCGCCGGATTGACGCCGGAATGATCCCCATAGGCAACAAGCACCGTGTTGTCCCATACACCTTCAGCTTTGAGCTGGTCGATCAAGCGGCCTAGCGCATAGTCGGTATAATGGATCGCCGTCAAATAATGCCCAAGCTGCGTATCCTCCATCTCTGCAGGCAGCTTCAACCGGCGGCGATCCGGCGGCACGACGAACGGGGCGTGGCTGGACGTCGTCACGAACTGGGCATAGAACGGCTCGCCGGTTCCGGCCATCTCCGCCAGCTTCTCGCTGCCGACGCGGTATAATTCTTCATCCGAAGCGCCGAAATCATTGAAATGATCATTCTCGTAATAAGGCCGGTCGAAATAACGATCAAAACCGACGCCGGGATACAACAGGTGGCGGCTCCAGAAATGAACATCATTGACATGGAACGTCGCCGATTGATACGCCAACTTGTTGAGTAGGCGCGGCAGGCTGGGCAGCTCCCTGTCCCCGAAGCCCGTCGACATCGCGACCGTACCGGTCGGATAGATCGAGGTATTGGACATGAATTCCGCATCCGATGTATTGCCCTGGCCAATCTGCTGGTACACATAAGGGAAATAATAGCCTTCTTCCGCCAGCCGGTTCAAGACCGGCGTCACCTCTTGATCGCCAAGCTTCAAGTGAATCGGGAAATTTTGAAAGGCCTCCATCTGCACGACAATGACGTTCATGCCTTTCGCCTCGCCGAAATGAACGGGCTTCGCGTCCTTCTTCTCTTCCTTGCGGTAAGGATATGTCGCCTGCAGCTCGTTCACCCGCCGAATTGTGTCCTGCAGGTTGCCCTGGGCGATCAGATCATTCTCCCGCTTGCTCTTAATTGCCGATGCGACCTGGTAATTCAGGAAGCCAAGACGCTCCGCCTGCACCAGCTCATTATCGATGCGGCTGCCGTCGACAATGAACTGCAGAGAGACCCCCATGCTGATGACGAGCGCGAGTGCAGCCGCGATTTTGACCCGCAGCGTGCCGGTGCGCGGCCGTTCCCGGAACGATACCGCGATCTCTCGCACGGAAGCCCGATTGTACCAGCGAAGGGCTCCAATCCCGGCCGCGATCGCCATATCCGCAAAAAAGAGAAAATGATAGGGCTGAATCAAGACCGTAATGCTGCCTCTGATTTGCGGTACTTGGCCCAATCCGCCAAGCGCCGTATACGTCGGCACCGTATTGAAATGAATCCGGTACAAGGTAGCGGCGAACAGCATCAGCGAAAAGACGGCGTTGATCGCCCAATAGACGCCGCGCTTCCCCCGGCGCGGCAGGGCCAGCTCCAGCAAGCTCATCATGACGAGCAAGGACAAAGCGTCGCTGAGCATCCCTAGGGCCGTAATTTTGCCGAAGAGGAAAAGACGAAGCAAGGCCAGCTTGGCCAGCATTAAAAGAGAGATGCCGGCCATAGGCGATAATCGATAATATCGATTCCGCATTACTATTTTCATGGCAACAATCACTTTCTTTCTATTCAATCTGTTGCATGCGGCATACGATCAGATACAGGCCGCTACGATCGAAGCGAAGCTGAACCGATCTGAATATAGACTTGCTGAATCGTGTCCAGCGCGGCCGCATGGCCAATTATATTGTGGATCAAGGTTACCGCCGCACAGGCGATGATGACCCCGGTCAGAACCCGGCGCGCGCTCCAGCCGCAGCGGTGGACCCCCCAAGCGCTTAACAGGAACAAGGCAAATAAATAGTGTCCGGCATAGAGATACATATCATATTGGAATGCCGCCAGGCCGAAGCCGACGACAATATGCAGCAGAAGCGCGAACAGCGGATATACTGCGAGAGATTGTACCTCTCGCGAGCGGTACCCTATGAAGAGAGCCAGTAAAGTCAGGCCGATGACAACGATGCCGATAAGATGTCCATACAGCGGGAACGGGTTCGACAGGTTCGTGACGAACGCCATCACCGAGTCGTCGATCATCGCCAAGCGCGGCGTCACAATCGGACTCTCGATCATCGAGTACAATGCTTTCCAATGATGGGCGAAGGAAAATGGCGCCACATAGCTGAATCCGCCAGCTTGAATATTATGCTGCCACGTCGTTATCCAGGAGTTGCCGGGAAACAGAACGAACTGCATTCCCGAAAGCAGAGCGACGAGCAGCAAAGAGACGCCCGCAATTTTGAGACAAGCGTTCAAGTATGTTCGGCTCTTGCGCAGCGTGCTGATGAAGAGCGATCCTACGGCGGTCGCGGCGTTGGTCACGGTGATCCCGAAGTTCAGCGTCAGCAGAAGCGATACCGGCCATACGCCGAGCTTCTCATGGTGCCGGCAATACTGGGCGTATAGCACCGTCAGCAAAATGATCAGGACCGCGTACGGATAAGAATCCGGGATCAGTGCCGAAAAAATTTGATAGGAACTTGCGCCGAAAAAGACGGCCGTTCCGATCGACAAGGCATTGCCGTATGAATTGCGGCGCAAATAATAATACATAAGGACGACGCCACACGCGTTCATGGCGCTCTGTATCCCCAAAAACAAGCCATTGCCCATCGTCATGGAGGCCGCCTGCTTCAACGGCGCCGACAAATAATTAATCAACGGATGAATCACGGAAGATTGCGGCGCATAATAGAGCGACGGATCGAAATTGAACAGATTCAATGTGAACGGCGCCCCGTAAAAAGGACTGTACTCTGCCAGCACCGCCTGATTCCGCTCCATATACGTAATAAACGGAAGATTTAACCAAAAATAAAATAGAAAGAAGCCCAAAAACAGAAGCAGCGCTGTGCGGTTATCCTGCTTCACGCCAAAAACCGTTTTCCAAAACTGCATGACCCCATGCCTCCATACGATAATTTCTATATCTAATCCATCATCCTGCGAGAAGCAGCATGCCCGCAAAAATAAAGGCAATGCCGGCCGCTTTCGGCAAGCCTATCGATTCCTTGAATATCCACCTCGCCAGCACCATCGTCCAGATGAAGGTCAGCGCATTGGCCGGAAGGACGACGGTATAAGGCAGAAATCGCAGCAAATAAATATTGAGCAGCGCCCCGGCTCCATAGCACAGAAACCCGAGGAGAAGTATGCTCCGCTGCTTGCGCGCGGACGATAATTTGAAGCAGGCGCTGCCGAGCGAGCCGAACCATGTCATCACCACGAGGAGGAGCCAGAGCCATTCATTTCTCATAGCTGATGCACGCGACGCCGATAATTAGCAGCAGAACGGCGATTCCTTTCTGCAGATTGACCGTCTCGCCCAAGAGCAGACCGCCATACAGCAGGGCAAAAATATAGCTGCATGCCATGAGCGGATAAGCGACGGACAGCTTTTCCAGCGACAGCGACTTAATCATGAGCACGGCCCCGATGCCATAGAACACAAAGCCAATCCCCAAGTAAAGCAGATTGTCGACGCCCCATTTCCAGAACAACTGCCCCGTCGCGGTGCACCAGGCCGACATGATCATGAGCGCCTTGCCGGCGTGCTTCGACTTCAAGAGCTCCATCTTATAACCTCCAGACCCTCCTGCTTGATCGGTGCGTTCCGGATCAAATACCGCTGCCCCGCCATCTCCAGCATCGGCAGATCGCTGGTGCAATCGGAATATGCGCAGGAAGCCTCGTAGTCGATCTCTAGCTGATGCCGCTCCAAATAATCGCGGATGCGCGCAACCTTTTCTTCCGCTTTGCAATTCTTGCCCTCGATCAGATGCGTATAGCAGCCGTTCCGCCGCTGCAACTCCGTCCCCAGCACCTCGTCCACACACCCCAGCTTCTTGAAATATTTCATATAAGCAACTGGAGAAGCGGTCACGAGAAGGACGCGATAGCCCAGCTTCTTCCTGCTTCGCATCTCGGCGAGAGCATCCTGATACATTTCCGGCACGAGGACCCGGTCGTAGAAAGCTTCCAAATCGCCCTCGTCCATATAAGCAATGGATCGGAAAAAGAACTGCTTGGCCTTCTCTGCCGGCATGATGCCAAGCTTATACAGAAGCAGGTTCCAGGCGAGAGCGGGCAAATGAATAGCAGACCGCGGCTTGGCCGCAAGGCCGTACTTCAAAAACAAGAACATGGAATCGCGCCGAATAATCGTTTTATCGATATCGAAAAGCGCTACTTTGGACAGCATGATGTTCGACCCCTTTTCCCTATTCAAACAGGATGAATATCGCCAGCACGCTAATCACGTACAAAATGACGGTAACGAAAATATGTTTGTCTTCAAACAGCAGCCGATCGGGCGCTCCGCCCTTCTTCTCGACATGGATCAAATATAAGTAACGGAAGATGCCATATATGACAAAAGGAATCGTCCACATCAAATGCGTCGTCCGTCCGGCGGTAAACGTGAACAGCGAATAGCTGATGACGGTCGCCGTAGCCACGATGCTGATCAGCTGATCCAGCAGCGCGAAAGAATAGTTGTCGAGCACCTTGCGGTGCGTCCCTTTTTGATCGGCCAGCAAAAACAATTCATGCCTCCGCTTGCCAATCGCCAAAAAGAGAGAGAGCAGCATCGTGCAGAGCAGGAACCATGGCGTCAAATTCACGTGAATGGCCAGACCGCCCGCGATGGCCCGCAGCACAAACCCGGCGGCAATCGTCATAATGTCGAGGATGACGACATGCTTCAATTTGAACGAGTAAGCCACATTTAACACAAAATAAACGGCCAGCACCGCGGTCAAGAGCGGATGGATAAAGTAAGAAGCGGCCAGCGAGCCAATTAGCAGCACCGCGCCGGTTCCGAGGGCAACGGCCGGATTCAACGCACCGGATGCCATCGGACGATGCCGCTTCACCGGGTGGACGCGATCCGCTTCCCGGTCCGAATAATCATTAATAATGTAGACGCAGCCGGATACGAAGCAAAAGAGAAAAAATACAATCAACGAATGATACACGGCCGACAGCTCCACACGCTTCAACGAAAAGAGAAGCGCTGCGAACACGAGCAGGTTTTTGGTCCACTGCTTCGGCCGCAGCTGCTTCCACATCAGCGCGATCACATGACCGGAGCTTGCTGCGGCCGCGGCAGGCTGCGGTGTGTGCTTAAGATTGATATTCACGTGCGACATCCCCCTAATAACCTAGCAATCTATGTTTATTCGATTCTATTCCCTAGCAGTTTCTTTTTATCTTTCTATGGTTTTTCCATTTATATGGTATTATCATCTCTAGCGTCAGCACGAGCGCATGCCACAGCTCCCATTGAATCCATTTGCGGCTCCAGCGTGCCGGTATCCAGCGCATGGCTCTCAGCCTCCTCTATCATTCGGTGCGCACTGACAAAAAATAGAGGCTGAGTGTCAGCCTCTATTTCTCAATATATTCGACTATCTTCTGATTCACAAGTACTTCACTTATTTTTCCAATCTCGATTTCTTCACCTAAAGAAACAACCGCTTGATAGCTTCGCTGCCGGGCCGGCTGGACAGAATCCGCGCCCGCGCTGCCATCTGCGCCCCCGGCTGGTGGCGCCGCTTCTCCCGGCGGCGTATCTCCCAGCGGCGTGTCTCCCGGAGAGGTGTCTCCCGAAGGCTTGTCTTCTGAGGGCTTGTCTCCCGCCATCTCGTCCGGCTGCGCGCTGTCCCCGCCCCCTGCCATTCCTGCCTTGTTATCAGGAGAATCGGCTGATTGTGTGTTGCCGCCGCCATTCTGATCCTGCTGCTCGGCGCTTGTCGAGGTAGAATCGGCAGCGCCTGCACCCGTCGTTCCCGCGGAGTCGGTTCCCGCTCCGGAAGAACTGCCCGGCGGCGTTCCTTCCGGACCCGCCCCCGAAGCGGCTCCCGAAGAACAGAGGTGCTGCACGGATCGATCCGTATATGTGTGCTCAGTGCCTCCCTCCAGCTTCACCGTAATCGTGCCCGCCTGGAATGCGGCGCATTCCGCCTCCGTCCCGAACTCGAATACAAGCTCTGTCGTCGGCTTCAATTCGCCGTCCACGAAATCCTCGTTCTGTCGCGCATAGACTTGCGGCTCCAGCTTCTCTGCCGGCTGCTGCGTCTCCGGCTCCGGATCGGCTGCGTTGTTACCCGCCACCGCAGGCTTGCCGCTGTCGAAGACGCCGGAGGCCGCCAAGCCGCCGCCAATGCCGCCGATGAGCAGGAGAATGGCCACGAACCATACCATCGCTTTCCGGTTGCGCCGCAGCCATCTGACGATAGGCGGCGACAGCTCGCTGCGGGCCTTGACGTATACAGCCTGAAGCGGCGCGCCCGCCTGCTCGAAATAGAGCTTGCGGTTCGTCCGGTTTTTGAACGCGTCCTGGTCGTATTTTTTGAAATAAGCGACCACCGCCGCAGCATATCCCGGCTCGAGCTTCCTTCCTCGCGAGAAAAAGCGCTGCTTCTCGGACCAGTTCATGAACCGATAGACCGTCTCCTTGTCCGGCGCGTGCTGATGCAAATAATGAAGCAGCGCCCCGTATTCAATCAAGCCTGTGTTGGCATCCCGACAGAACGCAAGCACCAGCCGGCCGAAGCAGGACGGCCCCAGATCCTTCTGCAGCCAGCGTCGTCCAAGCTGCTGCAGCCGGTCCAGCTCGGCAGGCGATAAGCCGTCGAAGATCGATTCATCCGGTTCGGCGTCGCGGAACCAGCGGTATGCAGACAGCATAACATCCGCCGTGGACTGCACATGAGGCGGATAGCGGGCGGCCCATTCCCTCACCTCTCCCGGATGCGCCAGGAATCCGATCTGGAGGAACGCTTCCTGGCGCGTCTGCTCCAGATTCAGCTCCGTCAGCAGGAACACATTCGCCGCATAAGACAGCTGCTCCATAAAGATAAGCATGTCTTCGCTGGCAGGCCGCCCCTCCTCTGCGAGCAGGCGGTCGGCCATATCCAGCACCGCGTTCACGGCGGACACCGGCTCCACATCATGCCGCAGCTTCTCGGCAAGCTGTCCAGCGGCCAACTCGGTGAACTCGGTCTTGAGCAACAGAACCGGGTGCTGGCTGGACCAATGATGAGCCAGCTTCAGAAGATCATCGGCCCGGACGATCTCCTGGAATTTCTGCCGCATATACGGGAAGAAAAGTTCTACCGTCTTGCCGCCCCGCAGCAGCGTGTCGAAGAAAGGCTTGCTGACGCTGTCGCTGCCCTCGATGAGCGCATAATAGGCTTCCATTCGCTCGCGGCCCTTCGACTCACTTGCTTCATACAAGCTCCGGATCAAATAGCCGATCAGATCGCTTCCCAGCGCCGACCCGGCAAGCGCTTCGTATTCCATGAAGCACTTCACGATAGCCGGATCAGGCGTGCCTCCCTGCTTGACGAGCTCATACTCGCGCTGGAAGCATCCACGGAACAGCTCCGCCAGCCGCCGCTTCGACTCGGCAGCCCCTTCCGGTGCCAAGTAATCGAGCATCGAACGCAGCGCGCCGACCCGATTCTGCGTATAGAAAGAATCGCTGCCTTCCTCGATCTGGAACAATACAGCCAGCTCGTGGCAGCTGGCGATCGCGGTATGCCGCTGCGAGTCCATGCCCTCCAGCATCTGCTCGTGGAAGACATAGAAGGCTTCCGCCCGCACCGGCTGCTCCAGATTGCTCCAAGCGAAGCTCAAGTAGGGCTGCTTCCCCAGATCGATATCGACATTCGTCACCCGCTTGGACGCCAGATCGAAGGTATAGTCCTTGTCGATGTTGCGATCATTCGGGCGCAAGCTCCCTTGCTCGACGAACGTCAGATGAATGCCCTTCCGGCTCTGCGGCTCCTTGGAGAACGTCAGGAAGCCGAGCGCGCGGCGGTATGCATACGGCAGGCTGCCGTACAGCACGCCGACCAGCTGCAAGGCGGTCTCCGACAACTCCTCCACCGCGACGTCGAGCGCCACGAACACTTTGCGTCTCGTGACAACGGACGACATGACGGCGAACAATAGCTGCTTGAACATCTTCTCGTCGATCCCGAGTCTGGCGAGCAGGGCGGTCGGCGAAGCCGGACGGCGCGCTTCCGCCGCACTTGGAATCTTCTCCAGTTCGGGCAGCTCCGTGCCCTGCTCGATGTCATAGCTGCTGGCGAAGTCCGCGTTCAGCAGCGATGGGTAGTCCTTCACTGCATCGGCCGCCCGTTCGGCAGGCACGATGAAGTTGTGAGTGAAGAAGGCGCTGCGCAGGCCTGTGAAATCGGCCGCCTGATAGATGCTGCGGCCCAAGACGAGCTGCCCCATATCGGCGTGGAACAGATGCAGCGCTTGTGGATAGCGCGCTTCGTCCTTCTCGCCGAGCGAGGCCAGCTCCGCCGGAGCGTCATAGACGCAGAACGGATGGAGCACTTTTTTGATGAATCCGGTATCAAGCCCGCCGGAGGCCGCGATCGTGTCGAAGCCTTCATTGGGGCGGAATATCCCGCGCCGCTCGCGCGTATACATTTGCTGCTGGATGCGAGAGGATCTGCTCGATGTCAATGCTGCTCTCTCCCCTCGATATAGTTCAATTCATGCAACAGCCAGATGAACGGCTCATCCACCCGAATCGGGCTGACAACCCCCTGCAGCTTCTGATTGACCGGGTTGCTGCCCAATGCCGACACGGCGAAGTAGGCCGTATTGGAGAAATAGACATCCATCGTTCCTTTGAACGGACGGTCCACCTTCTCGATGAAGCGCCGGATCTCGCCGTCGATATTATGGAACTCCGTCAGATCGAGATATTTGCGATGAACCATATTGTGAAAAATGTTGCTATTCGACTTGATATAGTCGCCATCCTCATCCTTCAACGCATGCAGCATGTCGCTCTTCGTCAGCACGACGGCCGTCGGGATGTCGGTCTTGTTCTTATCCTGGTAGGCGATGAAATCGCCGAACAGCGTCAGCACGACATCGCGCGGCTCGTCATATTGCGGCACCCACTCGTCGGAAGCTCCGCCGTATTGCATGCGGATTTTTTCACGAATCGATCGAATTTGCAGCGGATCGATCATGAACAGGATGCCAGCCGAATTTTTGATATGCTGGCCGTGCAGGCCCAGATAATCCTGATCGACCATACCTTCCCCCGCGACATCAAAAAACACCAGCGTGAGCGGCGGCTTCGTCTCATCCTTGAAGACGAATTGAAAGATGAACGGCTCCTGCATCTTCTCCTTCTGCGTCGACGCGAGCAGATCGCCGCGTTCGAACAGCGGCTCCTCGTACATCGTGCGGAACTTGCGGCTTATCTCCGCATTAAGCGGCATGCAGGCGGCATCGAAATGATCGGCCGTCGTATGCTGGAGCGTATGAATCAGCGCGGTCATGTAGACCGATTTGCCGACCTGGGAGGCCCCGATAATAGAAATAATATTGCTCGGCACCTTCCCTGCCGTCACGGGCAGCTCATTATGGCAGTGCGGGCACAGCCTTCTGCGCGTGACGACGCCATAGCGGTCATTCAGCCCGATAAGCACATGATCGGAATACAGATGATGCTCATCGGGAATATCGCGCGGATCGAGAACCGCCTCCATATCATAGACGGTATCGAGGCCGAAGCGGTCCCGGTATTTGTTCAGCTTCTCATCCTCCTGCAGCGCGTAATTCTCGTCGTCCTCGCGGTGGTGCGCCGCGCGGAACACGACCTCCTCCGGCGAGAATTTGCTGAAGCAGAATGGGCATACGATATCATAGAACAGCGGCCGTGACGCCTGCTGCGGCTTGCGCTTCAGAAAATCAAAAATCCCCAATGTCTTCCCCTCCTCATTCCGGTATCAGCTCGTATAGCTGGCCGTATTGGCGGCCGTCGGTGAAGAAGAGCCGAATATAATCGTCCTTCCCGATCTCGATCTCCGGCAGCACATTCCGGCCCGGGGCGAACGGCTCGACGAACGGGTACACCGTTCCGTCGTCTTTGCTGGCGGGAGAGCCGCCATGCTTCTTCACATAACACAGCACATCCGCTGGCAGCGGCACCTCTGCCGTCACCTGGATTTGCGCCGCTTTGAATTTTTTGAACCAGCCGCCTTTATAGTGAATCGAGTAATAGATTCTCGCCCGGCCGGTGCTCAGTGCGATCCGGTTCCCGCCATCCGGCTGGATGACAAGCTGCGGCTGTCCGTCCTCCTGCAGCAGACAGGCATAGACGGTATAGACGAGCCGCCCGATCCCATCAATCCGGTCATGGAAGCCGTTGTTGGCTTTGTACTCGTCTCTCGTGTACAGCTTCAGCTCCGCTGCCGGCGGACGCTCGGCCGCCGGGCGATCCGCAGCCGCCTTGTGAACATAGACGGCCTGGATCGTATCGGGCCACAGCCAGCGCAGCGTACACCGCGCTTCGTCAATATGATGTGTCAGTCCGCGGATGACCGGCGTCTCCTGACCCGCTTCCGTATAATGCATCTGTCATGGCCTCCCCACACTAGAATCCGCGGCTGCTCCGATCGGGCTGCCGTCCGGACAGGTTGCTGCCTTCACTGCCCGCCGATCCTCTCCGCCCGCGGCCTTCCCGTTGCCGCTGGCTCTCCTGTACAGGCACGACCAGCGAGAACAGCGCGATGACGCCCGCCAGCACCAGATCGGCGCCCAGGCGCACAGCTCCGTCCGTGAGCGGGCGTCCGGACAAGCCGGCCTCCAGCAGGAGACCGGCAAGCAGTCCCGCCGCCGCGCCGCCGATAGCGAAGCTCTTGGCAAGATAGCGGTTGTCGAACACGAGACCGAGCGACAAGCCAAGCGCAGTGCCAATCAGCATAAGGGCAATGACATGCAGCGTCATATAATAGCCGCTGTCCCGAAGCGGCCCGGAACGCTCCGTCACCAATGTCCGATCGCCGATGCTGCTGTAAATCTTCTCGAAGACGAACGACAGCTCGTTCGCTTTGGACACATCGTAGTATTGGCCGCCGGTCTCGTCCGCGATCCGTCGCAGCAGACCCGCCCCTTCCGCCTCGACCAGACTGAGGCCGATCGTGTGAACGGCAATATGCTGCGCCTTATAATCGGCGAGCGCTTCATTCGTATTCACTTCGCTGAAGCCGTCCGACAGCAGCACGACCATCGTGCCGCGCGAATCATCCTGGTTGTCCTTGATATGCTTCATCGCTTCGGATAGAGACAGGCCGATATCCGTACCGCCCTGTGTCGGCTGGAGCGCATCGATCTTGGCGAACAGCTCATCCTTGACAGCCCGATCCTTCACTTGCACGAAAGGCTGAAGCAGGTCCACGCTGTCGTTAAATACAAACACAGCTACCCGCTTGTCCCGATCCATCTCGTCGATCATCCGTTTGGCCGCTTCATAGCGATCCTGGTTCGGATCCGTCTGCTCCATGCTGCCCGAATTGTCGATCACGAGCACGATATTTTTGACCGTCTTTACGCCGCCCGCCTCGATCTGGTACGCCGCTTCAAGCGCCAGTCCCGCGATGAACAGCATGACGAGCGTCGCGGGCACGAGCACCAGCCATGATGTGCCCGCATACCGCTGCCGCCACGATTGGCCATTCAGCCGGGGCGAGATCATCTCGGCCGTCAGGCAGGCCAGGCCGATGAATAGGGCGATAACGCCGAAGTAGAGCCCGCTTACCACGACATCCGGCCATTGGCCAAGCAGGCGGCCCAGCAGCCACTCCCCGGCCGCCCAGCCGGCGGCGCCTCCGATCAGGCTGAACAGCACCATGAGCCAGTTCACTTTTCGCTGCATAAATATAGCATCCTCTCACATAAAATACGTGTTCATAAAGGGATGTACAAGCATTCCACTCCCCGCCATTCCCCCCGGAACGGCCGCAGCCCGTACGGAACATCCGCGCTCCCGCACGGAAGCACGGCGGACGTTCGCCCGGCATGCCGGCTTAACGGACAGGCGGCAGCAGCTCAGGATCGAGGCCGTGGAATCGGTACCCGTTCTGCACATAGCTCTCGTAGTACATTTTCCCGTTCCGGTAATACATGAGGTCCTCAACGCGGAAGCCGCCCATAATGTTCAGCTTCTCCACCCCGCTGCTTCGCTTCTCGTGCACGCAGCCGAGCTTGTAGATGCGGGACGTCTCCTCCTCGTTCAGCGCGTACCGCATAAATTCGCTCGTCGCGTCGCCGAAGAAATATTTCTCCTCATAGCGGTGCTTATGCGTATAATCGAGCAGGCGGATATGAATGCCGGCATGCTCCTCCAGCGTCCGGTACAGCTTCTTGAACAGTTCGTCTCGCGACAGCACCTCCTGGTTGCTGTAGTCGATCGTCACGTTCGCCCGCCGCAGCAGTTCTTCCTCGAACGTCTGCTTGAACGGAGCCGCGGTCAAAATATGAGCCCGGCACACCTCGCACAGCCGCGCGGCCAATGCTTCCGTTCCTTGCTCCAGCAGGCGGGAGACGCTGCCCATATACCGCTCTTCGCCGAAGGCGCCCGGCCCCCGCTTCGCCTCGATATCCCGCATGACGTCCGCCGTTACTCGCTCGTAATACTCCATAATATTTTGACCGATATAATCATCGGCCTGGCGGATGCTGGCAAACGCCGCTTCCCGGAGCGTCCGCTCCAGCGTCTCCAGCTGCTGCACATACTGCTTATATATCGTGTGCAGCCGTTCCAGCTCCGCTTCATATCTCCGGTACAGCCCCAGCTCCGTCTCCAGCCGCAGCACCTCCAGCTTCTGACGGTACACGGTGTCGAAGAAGGTGCGGATGAAGCTGCGCACATTATGCTTATCCATCAGCGGCAGCCGCTGGAACGATTGCTCCTCCACCGTCTCGCTATACTTCTGCTCCAGCTCGGCCCGCGCCGCCTCGAGTGCTCTTCCCGCATCGCGGATGCGGCCGTGCAGAAGCGGCCAGATGCTGCCCGCTTCCTCCGCTTCGTTCGTCCAGGCGTACACATGATAGAAGCCGATATCCGTCTGGGAGTCCAGCCGCTGCCGGACCATATATTGCAGCTCGTCATCCGGCAGCTGCCGGATCGCGCTGTCTGCGGCCCGTTCGTAATTATCCCGGAAAAAGGCAATGCAGCCGCTGCCGAACAGCGCTTCCTCGGCTTCGCGCAGCGTCATGCGCTTCAATTGGCTGAAGCTGACGCCATGCGTCATCATGCCGTTCATATCGCGGAGCCGCTCATCGTCCGGCACTGCTTGATCGACCCGGGCCCCTATCGCTTCCGGGTCCAGCCCGAACCAGGCCAGCTTCTCCGCCGGCGTCCGTTCGGGTCCGCCCTTCATCCGCGCCGTCAGCTCCCGGCAGAAATGGTACAGCACAGCGAGCGCTATCGAATGATTCGGGCGCTTCACCTTCGAGAATCCCGCCGAGACGAACCCGATCCGGCCGGATTCGGTCATCAGATTGTTGCGCAGGGAGGTATTGTTGTAGCTGTCCATTCCATGCGCCGCGGCCGAGTCAATCCGCTTCCGGTTTTTCAACAGGTTCATATGGCAAATGATCTCGTAATTGTCTTCCTCGTCGAAGGATGACATGCCGCGTTCATTTTTGTCCGTCAGCACGTAGACGAGATCGAATAACGGCGAAGCGGGATGCGTCACCTCGATCGCAATCCCGTCTTCCGTCACATGCAGCGGGGCCGAGAACGAATAGTCCGGACTCTGCATATAATCGAGCTCGCGCAGGAACGCGACTCCCGCCGAGCTGGCATAGCCGAAGGATTCCGCTTGTTCACGCTCGCTGACGAGCGCGTACAGGTCCGTCTGCACCGATTTGAACGATTGCTGAAAAATCGCTTCCGCCAGCATCGTAATTTCCGGCACCAGCACATTGAGCGGATCATCGGCCCGCGTAATGACCCCCAGATGAATCCGGTCGAAGGAGGCATACAGGCGGCCGTACTCCGCGATATCGCTGCTCACCTTCCGCAAGATGCGGTTGAGCTCAAGCAGGCCGCCCTCCTCCTCGTAGAACTGGCGGTGCACATCGCGGCGCAGCTTCTTGCGGCTGTCGCCGCCCCCGCTTCCGCCGATCGGAAGCACGAGCCGGGCGACTCTGCCGCCGGGGTCTGCGCCATGCCGCGCGGAAGCGGAGCCGCGGGCGGCCGGGCCAGCCGTGTCATCGCCGTAAGCTTCCACGCCTTGGTCACGGGACGCCGCGTGCACGTACATCACGCCGGCGCTGTTATCCCATTTCCGATCGTTAATCCGGATCATCGGCTCGATAGCGTCCCCCGCCTTGTCGCCGATGAAGAGGAACACCGTCGGATAATGAATGCTGCTCTGGTTATCGTCCCGGCCGGTGAGGCGATCCTCGTCGTGCGCATATTCGGTTGCGAACCTTTCTACCATGGTGTGCGTCATCATCTTATTTCAACTTTCTCCGAATGGCGTTCAGCTTGGTCGTCAATTGCTTGTAGAACTGGTACGTGTCCTCGCCGTTCGCCAGCTCGATTTTCTCGTATTCCAGCCGCTCGCGCGCCTCCAGGAATGCCGCGTACAGCTCATCCAGCTTCGCCAGCAGCGGCGCGACGTCCTCTGTCGCCGTCATCTCGGCGGCGCGGCGGGCCGATTTGCGCAGCAGCGTGCCGCGACTCTTCTCATCCAGGCCGCGGAAATGCTCGTATACTTCGTATTCGACATAATCCCGGCTCTTCATCAGATTGGCGAACGGCTCCCATGCTTCCTCTTCCTCGTCGCGGTCATACACATAGAGCGCGCCTTTTTTGCAGATCGTTCCGGTGTACAGCGCCTCGATGAATTGATCCTGCCACTTCTCCTCATCCTGATGCTGGCTAAGGATCTGCTCGAACTCGGCCATCTTCGCCTCGATCGCCTCATACTTGGCCAGTTCCTCACGAATGCGCGCAATCAGCTCCGGCGAGCGGATCAGATTGTCCTTCGCCAGATCCTCGTTCATGCTGCCGAAAATATCTTTGGTCTCGACCGGCTCCAGCCCCTCTTCCAGCAGCCGCTTCAGATCGAGGTAAGCGCGCTTCACTTCCCCGAGATTCGGCTTCGCGGCCTGAAGCTGCAGATCGTAGCCTTGCAGCATGTCCGCGAGGTTGAACGGCTTCGTGAAGACGACCGCATAGCGGTTGCTCGTGTTGTCGTCCATGCCCTTCTCGATGACGGTCTTGAACCGCGAGCCCCGTTCGAATTCGGCGCGGACGCGGGCGTTGTATTTCTGCACCCGTTCATTCTGGTACGTATCTCCCCATGATTGCTCCGGTATCGGCGAAGGAAGATAAGTCCAATTCGCTTTATCGGTCTGCACGAGATGGCGGCCGATCCCCTCCTTGTCGAGAATCGTGCGCTCGTAGCTTTCCTCATATACCTTGAGCGGCGTATAGACGAAGAGCGGCACCCCGTTATGCGTATTCAGCCAGAAGATGCGGTTCTTCACTTCGCTCTCCTTGACCGTGAAGTTCGACTTGCCGACCGCATTGTTCTGATAATTGCGGATCCCTTTGAGAATGCTCGGCGCCTGGACGGGCACCGACACGAAGCCCCAGCGCGGGAAATGAAGATTGCCCGAGCTGTTGCTCAGATGGAAGACCGGAACCGCCTCGTCATCCAGCTTGCTCGCGATCTGGCGCTCGACGAACTTGTCGATCGACTCGTCGTTGCCGAACTTCATGACGAGGAACTCCTCCATCGATTGCGTAATCAGATCGCCGAACTTGTCCGACAGGAAGTCTGAGATCGAACTAACGATATCGAGCTCCTGCTCCTTGATCCACTGGTTCGAGTGATTCAGCAGCTCCAGCGAGAAGTCGCGGATCAAGTCATCGACTTCCTTCTGATCCATAATGTTGCTGATGACTTTCGAGATGTCCGGCACGCTGACGATGTTCCAGTAATAGGTCCGGTTCCCTTTATGGTCGGCCTGCTCCTCGCCGTTGATCAGAATGTCGCCGTTCTTCTCGAAGATCGAGTTGAGCGCGTTCAATATTTCGGTAAATACGCTATAAATGCGGTTGTTCTCCTGGTTCAGCAGCTGGTACAGATCCTCGTAGAATTCGATCATCTGCTCCGTGCGCTCCACATCGGCATGCAGCCAATATTCATGGATTTTGGCTTCGATGTACATATTTTTCTTTTTGTCCTTGGAAATAAAGGCGCTCTTCGCATCGCCGAGGCGCTCATTCGCCTGCTCCTGCGCCGCCTCGATGTCGCGCGGAATATGATGCAGATTCTCGCGCAGCGTCTCGATGTAGGAGAGCAGCATTTTCAACAGACAGAAGCCCTTCTCCGTGTAGATGAGACGGGACACATAGAACGGCCCCTGCTCCGGATGGAGGAACATCCGCCGGATCTGATCGGTGAAGCTGCCGACGATCTCGCCGGGAAGCTGCTTCTTCGCCTTGATGTATTCCTCGCGCGCCCGCGCCAGGAACGTCTGCTCCAGCTCCGTATCCATATTGACGACTTGCATTTTGATGACATTGTTATAGCTCAGGCGCTCGCTGTTCTCGAAGCCCGGCAGCGGCTCCGGCACGCGCGATTCGAATGTCTTCACCATCGTGTCGAGATCGACGCCCAGCTTGCGGGCGAACTTCTCGACCTCCTCCTGGCTCGGCGCCTTCTGGAACATCTTCTCCATCTTCTGGAACAGACGGTACCCGAGATAGGTCGTCATCTCTTCGATTGGCAGGACGGCCGACGACGCGCCGATGATGTTGTATTCGTAATTGGCCGGATACGCCCGGTTCATCTGGGCGATATTCGTACGGATATTGCTGATATAGTCGTGAATCGCGAATTCCTCGCCGGACTGCTTCTCCTCGCTCGCCATGAAGTTGGTAATGTTCTCGGCCGTCACGTTCATGCAGTAGTCGTACGAGTTCTCCAGCAGCTTCCCTTCCGTGTTCGTCGCCGAGATCAGATGGCACAGATTGAACGGCGGCAGCGGAGAATTAACCGTCAGGATGTTGCCGTATTTCTGCCGGAAGCGCTCGCCGCGGCTGTCAACGTTCATCCAGTAATCAAGCTCCTTGAGCGCGGCGTAGCCGTTCTTCTTGATATATTCGCGCGTATGCTCGCTTAGGCTCTTGTTCGACAGGTTCACGTCCGGCGTGAACAGATAGCCGAGCGTATTGACGCGGTCGATGCCCGCCGAGCCGTAATCCCGCTCGATAATGCCCCGCACGATATAGGAAATATCCAGGAAGCAGCCGCTGCCGGTCCCGCCGGACAAGCCGGACAGGAGAAATACCATCAGCTTCTTGTTCGTGCCGACGGACAGCGTCTTAATCTTCTTGTCAATCGCCTGCACGACCTGATTGATTTTGGTGAACAGCAGCAGGCGGCCCGCCTGGCGCACGCCTGCGGCGCCGTTCATCCCGTCGGTGATGCTGAGCTCGGGGGACAGCCACTCGGTAATGTACGGCTCCAGGATGCTGCGGTTCTGCAGCAGCCCGCCGATCTCGGCGTTCGACAGCAGCACGAATTCATTGAGCGGATCGAGTCCGATGCCGCGGTATTTTTTGTTGCGATCCTGTTCGTTCGTCTCAAATGCCAAGAACTCCACATTGTCCGGCTTCTCGCGCTTCTTCTTCGAGATCGGATCTTCCGGCAGCTTGAATCTGCGGTTGATCTGATACTTCAAGCGCAGCAGCGCGTCGATGCCGGTCCCGCCCAAGCCGATAATCAAGATCGGATTGTCGATCGTGTCGACGCGGATCTTATCGCTGACGATTCCTCCGCCCAGCGATACGTCCAATTGCTGAATATGTTCTCTGACGATTGGTTTCATAAAAGGATGTTCCTCCCTATCAGTTCGAGTTCAAAAAAACGGGCGTGCGGAACGGTTCTACACAATATATTCAATCCAGACCGTTTTATCAACCTGTTGCAGCGGGATCGTAACCCGGTCGCCGCTCTTCAACTCCAGCCCTCTGCTCGCATCGACGGCGCGGCCTGATTTCTCAACCGTCCCGGCCGAGCCGTTCTTGAGCAGGATGCGGTCGCTCTTGCCCGGCATAAAGACCATCTTGTCGGTCTCCTTGAACTCGGGCGCCAGCTGCAGCAGCTGATGAAGCGTGAATTTACCCTTGAAGGCAGTCAGCTTCTTATATTGCGGATAGGTCTTCTCCCCCGTATTCTCATCGCGGATCTCAATGACCATCTGGCCGACGAAGCCGCGGTTCGCCTTCTTCCATGCCGCAATAAGGAACCCGGCGGCCAGGGCGAGGACGATGAGGCCGACAGCCGCATAGACGATCCACATCGGGAACGGCTTATCCGCTTCTCCATCGCCTGCACCCGCTTGAGCGGACGCACCGGCGCCCGCCGGCTTGGCGCTCACCTTGACCGGCTCCGTCTCCCGGTAGAAGCTCTTCTCCTCCGCTCTTACTTTAATCTCGTAATCATGCTTGTCCTTCACCTCGAATTCACCTTCGAAGCGGTCCCCCGCCTGATCGAGGGGCAGATCGGCCGTATCGCCGGTATCGAGGTCCTTGACATTCAGCACGGCGCTCATGTTCCGGTACAGCGCCTCGTTCTGCAGCTGCTGGCTATTGCTGGTCAAGTAGGCGCCAATCTTGATTTTATCTCCTTTTTTATAGGTTTTGGCCGGAATCGGGTCCATCGTCAGCTCCAGATCGTAGTTGAAGACGAGATTAATATCGATCTTGTCCTTGTCCGCCCCCTTGACCTGCAGCTTCCAATCGCCCTGGACCGGTTGAATCAGCTTCAGGAGCGAATAGCTCTTCGAACGGGACAACTGAACGTCATCTGAAGGAATCGCGATCTCCTTGCCGGACGGGTCATACAGCTTCAATTCGACCGGCTTCGAGGACATGATGGAAATATTGGCCTCCATCACGTTCGCATTCGGCACGTTCACCGTCACGTCCTGATAGCTTCCGTTCCCGGTGATCGACTGGACCGGAACGATCTTCAGCTTTTGATGGCTGGCGAATATTTCGCTCAAAATTTGCGGCAGGTCGTCCGCGGACGACGTGACGAACGCTTTGCCGTTCGTCTGCTTCGACAATTCGGCCAACGCTTCCTTGTTCAGCTGCCCGTCGGCATTCAGCCCGATCGTGTAGATCGGGATGCCTTTTTGCTTCGCGTCTTCTACCGCCGCGCTCAGCTCCTGATCCGACTCCGCCTGCGTGCGGCCGCCGTTCTTGTTCAAGTAGTTATTGCCGTCAGCCAGCAGCACGATCATCGGCTCATGGGCCGGGTCGGCTCCCTGCTGGAGCACCTTGACGGCTTCCTTCACCCCGACCGCGATGTCGGTATAGGGCCCGCGGTTCAATTGGTCGATGAACTGCTTCAGATCCTCCTTGTCCGCCTGGGATCGAATCTCCAGCAGCGCTTTCTCGCGTTCGATTTTATCGGTATAAGCGACGATGCCGACTTTATCGCCTGAGGACGACAGCATATCGATGAACATCTTCATCGCTTCATTGCCGATCTTGTCTTTATCGCTCGTATCCATCGAATTGCTCACATCGATGACAAGCATGGCATCGATCTTCGAGGCCGCCTGGGCAGCCTGCGCCGCAGGCACCTTCCCGAGCCAGGGAAGCAAGCCGAATGCCAGAGTGAACAACATCATGTAAGCAGCAAATTTTCTCTGAAGCATAGTTGTACTCCTTTATCATAAAATGATAGGTTAATGGCAGGCACACAAGCGCCGCGGAAGACGGCACTATATTGTTATACCTTATAGTTCTTAAGAATAGATGAAAATTTTCTGAATTTCCTTGGGTCCCGCCACGATATTGTCTGAAACGACAATATATTTACTGATTCTACCACCGATCTGTCATTATGATATAATCAGTGACTGTAAAGTTCAACCTCATTCGACACAATGCAATAGGAACAAGGTCATTCGAATGAAGGATGTCCTTGTCGAAATTTGTCTAATCAGTATACGATTCAAGGACACGCTGCCTTAATAGATTACTATGGGCTTGCGGAGCATCTCCCATTACTAGATTGCAGTTAAAGGAAGGGACTCTCTATGTTAGCATACGGTTGTATCGCAGTTTTGTTTCTTTTTGTCGCCAGCCAAGCCGTCCTCTATTGGGTTCGGCAGAAAGCGACGCCTTCGCCGGCGGATATTGATGCCCGGCTTGTCTCTATCGTCAATGGCGAGAGCGGGAGAACGCCATGAAAAAAATACCTGCCTACTTCAGACCTTACCGCAAGCCGAAGCAGCTCTATCATCTCATACATCGATGCGCCTCGTGTCAGGCGTTCACCGCGCTGGAGGAAGAAATCTGTCCGGTCTGCGGTAAAGCGTCGCTGCGCCCGATCGAACGGCACGCGGCCTCCCGGGTAAGACGATCGCTGCAGACGAAGCGGCTCTTCGCCCTGCTGCTCGGGCTCATCGGCATCCTGCTGAGCGATACGTTCGGGCAAATGGTGCTCTGCGCCGCGGCGTCCATCCTCTTGATCGGCCTGCTCTGGTTCGTCCAGCGGAAGGCAATGTCCGCCGAAGCCAGCCGCGAGCTGGATCAATTGCTGCAGCGCGAGCAGGAACGGCTGGCCCAGGACATATACCGCGACTGGGAGCATGCCTTCTCCCATTGGGATGACGACAAGCAGCTCACCTATGAGCTGCTGCGCGAGCTGCGGCCGTTAATCCGCAACGATACGATTCGGCTGCAGCAGCTGGCGCTGCTTCATTACTTCGCGCTGCGCAAAGATATGGAGCTGGAGCTGGAGCCGCTCTTGCTGCAGCAATATGATCCGCTGTTGGCCGATTACATCGGCGAGATCGCCAAAATCAAGCGGGATCTGATTAAGGACCGCACGTTCCAGTTCGTCATCCATTACGAACCGGAAATACTCGGGCTGGACAACGGCCAGGATATTCTCGCGGGCGTGGCGGGCGCGGCCGTGCGCATGAAGCGCTACGTGCTCGCCTATCCCGGATTGGTCCGGCGCTACGCCCATCGCCTGCCGAAGGAGCGCTTGCTCCGGCTGCACCGGATGATCCGGCAGCACCCGCATGAGAATTGGGACCGCGTCGCCGACGAGGTGAACCGGATTGTGCGCGAGAAATACGAATGGGATCCTGACTTTCAGGACTCGGCTGAGAGAGGCTGATGTATATGACGATCCGAGACATCCTGAACCCGCGGAATCTGATGATCTTGTTATGCGCCGCCGCGGTGGTAATGATTGGATTCAAGGGGATGCATATCAAAGAGAAGATCGACGCCGTCAAGGAGGCGGACCGGCTGTATGCCGCTCATGAGCTTGTGGAAGCGGAAGAAGCGTACCGTCATGCCCGGAATAATCGCTCGATACGTTATGAGGAAGACAAGCTTGCCGAGAGACTGCGGGAGCTGGCGCCGATTACCGAGATGAAGCGCCAACTGAACGAGGTCATGTCAGAGGCGGACGAAGCGGCGGCATCGCTCCGCTTCGATGCGTTTTTGAAGATACATAGCCGATATCAGCAATTGCGTTCGACCTATTTGAAGTCTGGCGGCTCTTATGCCGTCGAGTTCAAGCAGATGCTGGCCACCGCGCGAGCTGCAGACCGGATGCAGGAGCATTTCAGCCGGTTCAAGGCTCATTTCGAGGCCCAGTTGAAAGACGGCAAGCAGGAGAGCGGTGGCGATGAACCGTTCAAGGCGAATCTGCTGGCCATTCCGGCCTCACTCTTCGGCGGGGCCGACGACAAGGCGAAGCAACTAACTCGCCTGTTCCGGTCCTATGACGAAGCCCAACTGGCGCGCCTGGCTAGCCAAGGAAAGTTCCAGCTTATGCTGGACGAGGTCCTGGCCATGCGCCAAGCGTACCGGAAGCTTGACATCGAGGCCGAATGGCTGAAGAGCAAGTCGGAGGAGCTTGCCGAGGCGATACTGCGGAAGGATGTCGAGCAGAACAATGCGAAGGCGTTCGCCCTTCACGCTTCCGCCTATGCGGCCTATGTGGATGCTTCCGGCATCCCGTCGCGGCTAAGCGGCTATCTGGAACGCGAGATGGAGAACTGGGTGCGGAAGGCGGACCGCCATGTGGCGGCCGGGGAATACGAAGCGGCGATCAGCCTCTATGAGGCGCTGGCCGGCTTTCGCGACATGTCCGCGAACATCGAAGCCGTCCGCATCACCTGGGCCGCATCCGATCCGTCCCTTCTGCTGCCGGAGGGGGACTATCCGCTCGTCAGCGGCGGCCGGGACCGGTTCGGCGCCAAAGTGTACGCCATGGCGATCGATTCGGAGCGGCGCATATACTACGCGGCTTGGGACGGCCAAGGGCGGCCGACGGTGCTGCGCAGCCAGCCGCTTCCGACCGGAAACGCCGTGCGGAGCCTGACCGTCGAGGAACGGTTGAGCAGCAGCGATCAGCCTGTCCTGCTCGTCGAAGCCGATTCACATTCGCGCGCAGCCTTGTACATCGCCTATACCGCCGCGAATAACCAGCTCAACCCGTTGTTCGCGTTCGAGGCGGACGGCTACGAGGTCGGAGGCGGCGCGACCTTGCTCGTACGTAACCCGACCGTAGCGGGAGCCGAGGGCAGAGCGGCCACCTACGAGCGTCAAGGCGACGTCTACCAATTTGTGGGTGTTATTCCAGGTTCGGATTATATCGATATCCGCGTGGAGCAGCTGCCGGAGTATCCGCGCGAGAAGGTCCGCTTCACCTGCGAGATCACCGCTGTCAGCGAAATAGGAGCTTACGCCCGTATGGGAGACCGCTATATTCTGCTGAAGGGCGATTTCTCCTTCGAGGAAGGCCCGGTTACGGTCATTGGCGCCTATTATTACTATACGAACTTAGATATCGGCAGCGAGGACGAGACCGCTCCGGTCTTCATGGTCGAAGCTGTCGAATAGCGGGGTCATGACCGGGGCCTTCCCCCGCTTCCCTTCGCCTGCTTGGGAACCGGGCAGGAGGGGGCTCCTCGCCCCCTCCTTCTCGCATCAAAGTACAGTCATTCGCTACCATTTATCACCATTCATTACCCTTCGATGCCGTTCGGTAAACGGTCGTTCAGTTAAACGGTTCCCTTTCGCTTACTCCGTCCCCGTTCAGGCTAGACAGCATATGTCAGCGGGACGGGACTTCTGTCTTGATCGGTCGAAGGCGCGCAGTGAAATGCCGCAATATCGGCGGTTCGTACGTGAACTCCAACCCTGCCAATGTGCTTGCCCGATCCTTGATTGCAATCAGAGCATCCGCAATGACATCCATATGATTATTCGTATAGACGCGGCGCGGAATCGTCAAGCGCAGCAATTCAAGCTTGCTCTCCAACTGCTCACCCGTCGCTGCGTCACGTCCCAGCAGAAAAGAACCGATCTCGACCCCGCGTATCCCTGCTTCCAGATATAGCTCGTTCGCCAGCACCTGGGCCGGGAATTGCGCCGCAGGAATATGCGGAAGCAACTTCTTCGCGTCTACGAAGACGGCATGGCCGCCGGTCGGCGTCTGGAAAGGGATTCCTCCCTCCTCAAGACGTCTGCCGAGATATTCGATCTGGCCGATGCGATAAGCCAGATACTGCTCATCGACGCCTTCGCGAAGCCCGCGGGCAAGCGCTTCCATATCGCGGCCGGTCAAGCCGCCGTAAGTCGGAAATCCCTCCATCGGCACGGTCATCGAACGCGCTTGCGTAAATAACGCTTCATCCTCTTTAAAGGCCAGTAAGCCGCCAATATTGACAAGCCCGTCCTTTTTGGCGCTCATCGTGAACCCTTCGCCGTAAGAGAACATTTCACGGACGATATCAACGATATCCTTATGCTCATAGCCTGGCTCGCGCTTCTTGATAAAGTACGCATTCTCCGCATAACGGGCGGCATCAAAAAACACGCGAATCCCGTTCTGCTTCGCGATGGCAGATACTTCGCGAATATTTTCCATGGATACGGGCTGGCCGCCGGCACTGTTGTTCGTCACGGTAATGAGTATAAATGCGATGTTCCCGGTTCCCTTTTCAGCGATCGCATGGCGCAGCTTCTCCGTATCGAAGTTCCCTTTGAACGGGTAAGGCGTCGTCGTATCATAGGCTTGTTCGGTAACAAGATCAACCGCAATCCCCCCGGCCAGATCGACGTGCGCGCGCGTTGTATCGAAATGCCAATTGCTCAGGACATACTGCCCTTTTTGAATAAGCAGCGGAAACAGCACCTTCTCGGCGCCCCGCCCCTGGTGCATCGGAATCACATGCTGATAGCCTGTAATCTGTTGCACCGTCTCGCACAGATGATAATAATTGCGGCTGCCCGCATACGATTCGTCGCCCAGCATCATGCCTGCCCATTGGTTGTCGCTCATCGCGCTCGTGCCGCTGTCTGTCAACAGATCGATATACACTTCTTCTCCGCGCAGCAGGAATGGATTATACCCCGCCCGTTCCAGCGCTTTCTCCCGTTCCTCCCGTGATATTATGGTCAGCGGCTCCACCATTTTGATTTTAAAAGGCTCTGCGAATCGCGCCATTCCAACACCCCCGTTATTTTAAATAAGTTTTACAACGTCACCTTTAAAGTTTTTCCTTGCAGTTCCAATATTTTGAAGGCGATTTCATTATACTGGAAAAATATAACGCTTTCAATATTGTACTCTTTTTGCCTTTTTTTCTCACGATTTTTTCGCGGCAGGAGGAATATAGAAATAATTGGAGGTGATTCGAGATGGTTCATGAGTGGTATGTAATGGACAAATTAGGAGAGTTTCGGCGTCAAAAACTTGAAGCGGCGGATCGGAAAGGGGCGTCTAGAATAGAGAGACAGCAGATGTTGTCTCCCAAGAGGAGTCATTGGCTTTCTTCCATATTCAGAAGGAAGAAATGCAGGGGCAGCCTCTCTCTCTCACCTGCGGGAGCAACCGCAACTGCATCTCCTTCCCCTGCCCGGCATCAGGCAAAGAGCCGATGAGTCACCATTCCCTGGCCTGCCGGGCCTCCCCTCCTCTCCTGCGCCGCAGCGGAGGATCCCGTGAATCCACCAAGAGAAGGCCGTTCCCGGCGTCATTATTGACGACCGGGGAACGGCCTTCTCTTACCACTATCGGCTCTTTTTCCATGCCGATTCTCTATCCCTCTACGCCTGATGCCCGAACGGGTATTCCGGCGAGATCGTAACCGGCAGCTTGCCGCGCGCTTCCTGCTTGCCTGCCAGCACGGCCCCCAGCGCCTTCATCGTCGCCGGGCGATTCTCGTAGCAGCACAGATAGACCGGCGCATCCGGGAACTGATTCAAATCATACGGATTGCGCGTCGAGGCGACAATAACCTGCGCATCCTGGAGCCCAATCAGGCCCTGTACAATCTCGACCTGGCCGGGATGGAGCGTGGATACCGCATTATAGGTCAGCGCGACAATCTGCTTGAAGGATGCGGCCTTCGCCAAGGTCGCCTCCACTTCCTCCGCCTCCGGATACGTGCCGATCCGCCATTCCTCCACATGGTCAACGTACGGCGACAGCGCAGTCGCCACAGTGTAGGACTGTTCGATCGGCTCATCGACCTCCGTGCGCTGGCGCACTTCCGGCCAGATAACGAGCGTTGGCTCCTCCTTGCGAAGCGGGATGGCTCCGCCATCATTTTTGACGAGCGTAATGCTGTTCTCGCAGATGCGGTCGACGACGGCCTTGGAAGCGTCGGAACCGAACAGCGCCGCGAATTGAGGCGTCACTTCCGGCAGGACGTCCATGCTGCGCTTCGCCTTCAGCGCCAACAACCGATCGACAGACTCGTCGATCTGCGATTCCGGAATCCGTCCGCTGCGAACCGCCTCGACCAGCGCCTCAATCGCCGCCACCTGCTCTTCGTAGGTATGGCTGACGAGCACCAGATCGGCGCCGGCTTCCACCGAGCGCACGGCCCCTTCAGGAATGCCGAACTCCTTGGAGATCGCATGCATCTCCAGGCAGTCGGTGACGATTACGCCATTATAGTTGAGCCGCTTGCGCAGCAGATTCGTCAGCACGCTGCGCGACAACGTCGCCGGAATCGGGTTCGGCTCGAAGGCCGGGAACATGACATGTGCCGTCATAATCAGATCGACGCCCTCGCGGATAGCGCGAATGAATGGCGCCAGTTCGATCGCGAGCAGCCGCTCCTCGTCATGATTGACCGCGGCGAGTCCATGGTGGGAATCAACAGCCGTGTCGCCATGACCCGGGAAATGCTTCGCCGTCGCCGCGACGTTCGCTTCCTGCAGACCGCGAATCTGAGCTGCTCCTAGCTCTGCCACGAGATCCGGGCGCTCGCCGTACGAACGCACCCCGATGACCGGGTTCAGGGCATTGTTGTTCACGTCCACGCTTGGCGCGAAGTTCATATTGATGCCCATATGGAGCAGCTCTTCGCCGCAGATGCGGGCCGCTTCATACGCGTCTTCGGCGCTGCGTGCCGCGCCGAGCGCCATATTGCCGGGAATGAGCGTAATATCGTCCCAATCGATGCGGGCGACCATGCCCCCCTCCTGGTCGAGGCAGATAAAGAGCGGAATATCAGTATGCTTGCGCGAGATAAGCTGCAGCTCCCGGGACAATCCGCATACCTGCTCCTTGCTCTGCACGTTGCGGCGGAAATAAATGATGCCTCCAACATGATGCTTCTCAATCAGCGTGCGGATATTGTCGTTGACAACCGGGCCGTGGAAGCCGCACATGACCATTTGGCCGATTTTCTGTTCCAATGTCAGTTGCTGTTTACCCATGCCACTCGTTCCATCCTCTCTCTCGTTAAATTGATGCGCAGGCGCCGCTGCGCTGTCTATTCGGCCGTTACCCGGGACTCCCTGTATTCGGAAGGAGTCATGCCCGTATACTTCTGAAATACTCGGGTGAAGTAACGGCGCTCGGTGTAGCCGACGAGCATGCCGATCTGCGCGATGCTCTTGTCGGTCATGCGCAGCATCGACGTTGCCAGTTCCATGCGCTGTCTTGTTACGTATTCAACGAACGTCTCCCCGAAATAATTTTTGAACAGCATGCTGAAGTAGCTGCAACTGATGCCGAGGTAATCGGCGAGCTCCTCGATGCCGATATCCGAGCCCAAATGCCGGTGAATATAATCCTTCGCCGAAATCATAAGCAAATCGCCCGATTTCTTGTTCATGGCGTGTTCCTTCGTATTGCCGACCAGATCCGTGATGACATTCATCAGGTCCTTCACGCTCAAGCTGTGCTGCAGCTTGTTCCACACTTCCTCCTCCTGCTGCGCCTGGATGAATTCCAGTTCCCGCATCTCACGCAGCAGATGGATGACGACATAATGCAGGAACTTCTCGACCCGCATGATCGACTGCTCCGACATATAGGACAGGCTCGTCTGCAAGGAATGGAGCCCTTGCTCGACATTCCGCTTGTCGTTCTGCTTCATCCCGGATACGATCTCTTCGACGAGATGCCATTCCGAGACCGACGCGACCTGGCGGGCCATCGATCCTTCATCGACCGAGAGCAGCTGCTCGTCATCCGATGCCCATACCAGCACGCGCTGCAGCCGTTTGTAAGTGTGGGAGAGCGCGGCCATCGGCACCGGTCCCTGATCCCAGGCGAGGCTTACGGTCATTTTGACATGCTCCCGCACCGCCTGTTGAATATCTTGGGCCCAGCACACCATCTCCGAAGTCATCGCCTCCGCGCGTTCCGGGCCGAACTGAATGAGGACCGCCCATTCCCCTTCCCGCATTTGCAGGACGGCATAGGTCAGCCCTTCCTCCTGAATGGCATCCTGGAGCACATTGCGAACAGCGAAATTCCACAGCTTGCGCTCGCTATCTACCCATGATACGGTACGCTGGGCATATCCGTCCAGATCGACGAGCAGCACCGCATAGGTCAGCCGCTCGGCCGGGATGTCCCCTTCCTGCATCAGCAGCGGGGGCGGACCTGATGAGAAGCCCATCAGCACATCGAACAGCATTTTCTCGAAGGCAAGGCGGATGACTTTCCCCCAGCGCCGTTCCTCTTGCTTTTTCTTCTGCTGACGGGAACGGATCTCATCGGCCAGCTTGCTTACGGTCTGCTGCAGCTCTTCATAATTAATCGGCTTCACAATATAATCTCGCACCCCGTGCTGCAGGGCGATGCGGGCATATTCGAATTCCTGGTAGCCCGTAAGCATCAGCACCTCCGCTTCGACGCCCATTTTACGGATTTCCCGTAAAAATTCCATACCGTCCATCACAGGCATGCGGATATCGCACAAAATAATGTCGGGCTCATACGCGCGCACCGCATCGAGCCCTTCGGCGCCGTTGCGCGCGGTCCCGACGATATCGATCTGCATCTCGCTCCAGGGGATGACGATCTTCAGATTGTTCACGATCGGGGCTTCATCGTCAATGAGCAACACCTTCACGTTCATTTCGCTTCCCCCTGTTCAAATTTTGGTATCGTAATCTGAATCACCGTTCCCATCTGCGGCGCAGAACAGATGAACAAGCCATAGCGCGGGCCGTACCGGATTCGAACCCGGTCGGCTACGCTGCGTACGCCAAGGCCGCGGCGCTCTGTATTGTAGCTGTCGGCCAGCTCCGGGTTCGAAGACTGCCGCTCATCGGATTGCATATATTGGAAGCGGCTGAGCTGCCTGTTCGACATCCCGACGCCGTTATCCTTCACCCGTAAATAAATGCATTCGGCATCCTCGGAGGCGATGATTCGGATAACCCCGGTATGCATGATGCCGTCGAAACCGTGCTGAATGCAGTTCTCGACGAGCGGCTGCAAGGTCAGCTTCAAGATCTTCGCATTCATGATGTCATCCGGAACGCTGATCTCGAAGTTGAACACATCCTCGAAGCGGAACTTCTGGATTTCCAAATAACTGCGCGTGTACTCCAATTCCTCACGGATCGTAATCTCTTCCTTGTCTTGGATGCTCGTGCGCAGGATATTGCCCAGCCTAATCACCATCTGGCTTACTTTGCGGCCCTCATTCTGCACCGCAAGCACATTGATCGATTCCAGCGTGTTGAACAAGAAGTGAGGCTTGATCTGGGCTTCGAGCACCCGCATCTCCGCCTTGTTCTTCTGCTGCTGTTCCCGCTTGACCTGCTGCAGGAGCACGCATACCTGATCGATGAGGCGGTTGAAGCCGACAGCGAGCGCGCCCAATTCATCCCGGTCCTTCTCGTCGACCCGGGCGTTCATCTCGCCGGACTCCACGCGGCGCATGAAGCGCACGATTCGGTTGATGGAATGGGTAATCCGGTTCACGAACAGCAGATTGAACAGCACTGCGGCAGCAACGCAAATGAGCAAAATAATAGCGACCCACATGCCGAAGTTGATCATCTCTTTGGTCAGCATTTTCCATGAAGTCACCGAGACGATATGCCAATCATAATCCTTCAGCTTATACATCGACACGATGCTCTCCTGCCCGTTGAACGACGTCTTGAAGCTTTGGTAGCGCGGCGTATCCGATAGCTTGCTGGAATCGATCATCCCGGTTAACGAGTCCCCGTTCGCCAGCTTGTCGCTGTCATACAGAATCATGCCCTCATTATTGACGAGCAGGAAGCGCGTGTCATCCTCCTCCTCCCCTTGGTTGCGGCGGAAATCATTGAATATCGATTCGATCTCCCAGTTCTTGATCTGCACGACAAGAATGCCGATATTGCGCAGGCTGCTTAATTCCTTGACGACCCGGATCTGGGTAAAAACCGGTTCATGGCCGGTCACCTCCGGGTATTCATACGGCCCCACCCATTTCGGAGCGCCGTTCGACTTCAGGACTTGCTCGTAGAGCGGATGCTTTTTGAATTGATCGAACGGAAGCGCCATAAAGCCCTCTTTGTTAAAAATCGAAATAACCTGATTTTGCGGCAGAGTGCTTCGGTTATTATAAAGAAATGCGTATCCGATAGACGGATGGCTGTATAACAGCAGGCGGAAATTGCGTTGATTCTCGTTCAGCTGCAAATAATTCGCGTTGGCCAGATTTTCGCTCGCTCCAGCCTTCAGCGCGTTCTGGAAGACGGAGTTGCTGATGCCGGTGTCCGTCACCCGGTTCATTTCCGAGAAAAAGTAGCTGACGCTCTGCCCGATCGCTTTGAGCGAAAATTCCGCCTGCTCGCTATACTTTTGCGCGAATAATTGAAAGGTAATATAGAACACGAGCGACCCCAGCAACAGAAGGGGAATGATGATCAACGTTACGAATCCAGCCAACATTTTAAACCGCAAGTTCATTCCCGTTCCCAGCTCCGTCCGTATTTATTGCGCCAACGAAGGAACATTCCTTATCTCACGGTCATGTTCGCTTCGTCCTGCATCTTCTGCACGTCGGCCAGCATAGCGGCCGGCTCGACATCGCCTTCCATGACGCGCTGAATGCCGATGCGCAGCTCAGCGTCGACCTCGGCCTGGATTAACGCGTCGAACGCCGGCCATCTGTACCGAACTTCATTGGTGCGCTTGATAATCTCAAGAATAAGGCCGCTATCGACCACCTGCTCCATCTTCGACTGCTCCATCTTAAGCGACGGCAGCACGCCGTCCTCCATCAGACCCCTCAATTGAATCTCTTCATTATAAAAATTGAGGATGAACGACTTGACCGCCTCCAGCTTGCGCGGATCCTCCGCCACCTTGGCCGAGAACGCATACCCGTTGTTCGTGTCCACCATTGCACTTATCCCGTCGCCTTCCTTGAGCGGAGGCATCAGGAAGAAGCCGAATTTGCTCTTGCCGTCAGCCGTCTTCTCCTCCGTCAGGCCGGAAGACCCCCAGGTCCCGTCGAACATCATGATCGCCTCTCCAGTCAGAAGCTGAGTGCGCTGGTCTGCATACTCCAATCCGAGCTCGCCACGCTTAAAATAACCTTTGCTCACCCACTCCTGATGCTTCGAAATCGCTTCCACCATTCGCGGGTCGGTCCATTTCGATTCGCCGGTCTTGAAGCCTGCGGTGAAATGAGGCCCGGTATAGTAAGACCACAGATTATTAATCGTCATGAGCGGAACCCAGGCATCCTTGGAAGCTCGGGCGAACGGGATTTTGCCGTCGGCTTTGATCTTGTCCGCAATCGCTTCCAGATCGGCCAGCGTCTTCGGCAATTCCAGCCCCTTTTCCGCAAAATATTGTTTATTATAAAAATAGCCTTCAATGGATCCGCCGTTCGGCAAGCCATAAATCTTCCCGTCATGCGTCCACGGTTCCAGGTTGAGGAACTTGTCCCTCAAGCCAAGCTCCTGCAGAATCGGCGCTATATCCAGCACAAGGCCTTCCTTGGCATACAGACCGACATCCGGACTGCCGAATGTATCGAAAATGTCCGGCGGATTGCCGGCCGCCATCTCGCTTCTCAGCTTATCCTTGCGGTTCACCTCGCTGTCGACCCCATCCAGCCTGATCGTAAGACCTGGATGCTGCTCCTGCGTCTTCTTCAAGACAGCTTCGAGGCGAGCGAGGCGGTTCTTATTCGCGTCTCCGAGCTGGATATGCCGCAGCTTCAGATCGAACGGCTCACTATTTTGTGATTGTCCGGACTTGGCACCGTCTCCGCCGCCAATTATGCCGCAGGCAGCAATGACGGACGCCGCCGCCACGATCAGCGTGAGAAGAAGAACAGCCTTTCTTCTCATGGCAAGACCTCCCCAAGGTAAAGTATAGTCCATACATAATCAATTATAGGTCTATCGTCCGTATCCGTTAAGGACGAATATCTACGATAGGGGGATAAAATCCTCTAATCCCCATTATACAATTGTATCCCTGCTGGTGGGGGAGAGTCCTAACTCTCAGAAGATAGATCCGTTCCGTCGCATACCTGCCATTTACGACATTATCCCACTGGCTCAGTTATATTCGGATTCACCCTGGTCGTAAGTCCTTTTGGCCAATATCCCATTGAATCAGGTAGAGCCAGGTTCACCCCTCACGAGCCCTTTTGAGCAATATCCCATTCAGTCAGGTGCTTCCTCTGCCAACCCGCTATTTTCGCCATTCTCCCATTGATTCAGGTTGAGCCAGGTGCATCTCTTGCCTAGTCCATTTGACTATTATTCCAATCAATCAGAACCTATCTTATCCAAACATATCAAAGGCTGCTGAACAATTTCTTTACACCAGATAACATTTGTGGGGCTCATTCCGGCACATAGACATCTTCCTGAATGAAGGGGAGATTGCTCGTAAGAGGCACGGACACAAAACATGGTATGTCATTACTAAGTCAGACAGCTTTGTTAAGAGACTTTTTTGTTATTCACGAGGCTAACATAGCCTAATGTACCATGGATTCGACTTAAGAACAGCCATGCTGGGCTGGCTGAGTGAATGGGTGATGCCAAATGTCACTTTTCAATGCGTTCGTTCTCGTTTCAGCATATCGCAAGGCTCCTCATCTCGTTTTGGATCAGATTACGTGAGCTTATTTTTTATAGTCCGGACAAGTGTAGACGATCCATTTTCTTCTCATCTCAACGGGTGAATTTAATTGAATTTACGCGTGATTTATGCACGTCAATTATTCGAACGCATTATTTATGCGTGTTAATATTGGTTGTGAAACACACATACTACCTTCCTGACTGTTAGGGATATTGCTTATAAGTGCCCTCCTAACACATATACGACTTCCTGACGGATGGGGAGACTGTTCATAAGAGCCACGAATGAACTCACAATCTCAACATAAAAGCTATCCGGGATAGCACCCCAGATAGCTTCTTTTGTATGCTCTGCTTTGGCGATGGGAAATTGAATGCGGTACCGCGCCTGCGGTTTATTTTTTGCTGTCGTAGGCGGTTTGGTATATTTCCAGGAAGCGCGGCAGGTTCATTCCTTCGAGTGTCTGGAGATAGATATCCCAGTCTTTCTCCAGATCCGCGTCGCCGATGACGAAGCGGGCCATCATTTCGTCGACGTAGTCGTTGATTGTCTTCGACAGGTCGGACAGCTCAGCAGCCTGTTCATCGGTGAAGAACAGCTGCGGAACGGCCATATCCGCGCTTGGCTTGTATGGATCGTAGTTATTTTTCGTTTCATTATATAGGATCACTTCGAGACTCGGCTCGCCGTTATCTGGAACGGCCGAGCTCAAGCGAAGCTCGTTGGAGCGGTTCGTCGGCGCTGTCTGCTCCCAGTGGACGTTCTGAATCTGCCCGTATTCCTTCAGCTTCGCCCACTTGGCCGGCTTGCCGTTGATGCCGATTTCGCCTTCCTTCGCTTCGCGCCATTCCTCGCCCGGTCGTCCGATCGTCGTGCGCAGCGATACTTCTTCATCATAGAAGCCGTCTGCCCAACGGAAGGCGACATCCGGGTGTTTCGCGTTTTTCGTTATGAGGTACGATCCGACAGAGTATCCAAATGGGTCATAGGCGGCATATTGAACGCCGTTCGGCCCTTTCAATGGCGGGACGGTGACATAGTCGAGCCAGCGGCCGCTCTCTCCGGCGATCTGGGTGAAGACGCCCTGGTGTCCCCCAAAGGCCGCCCCGACTATCGGATCGCCGGACGCTTCGCCCAGCTTCAGCAGTTGATCACTGTCCTGCGTGAAGATTTGCGGATCGATCAAGCCATCCTTATACAATTTGTTCATATAGGCGAGACCGTCGCGCCAGCCCGGCTTGTCAAAGGCGACTTGAATGCGGCCATCTTCCACATACATATGACTGCGCGAAGGGCTGAAGACCGGGTTCAGCACGAAGGAGTTCATCAAAAAGGCGTCGATGGACGAGTACCAGCCGCTGCCGCGCGGAGCTCCCGTAAGCGGCACTTCATCCGCCTTGCCGTTCCCGTTCGGGTCCTTTTCCTTGAACGCCTTCAATACGGTGTACAGCTCATCCGTTGTGGTCGGTACGTCCAGGCCCAGCTTGTCGAGCCACGGCTTGTAGATCCACATCTTCTGCGCCATCGAGCAATGGTAGCAGTCGTTGATGCTCGGCAGCGCATAAATATTGCCGTCAGGTGCCGTAATCGCGGTGGACATCCCCGTATTGCTGTCGAGCACTTTTTTGAAGTTGTCGCCGTACTGCTCGATCAGGTCGTTGAGCGGCAGGAACACGCCCTGATTGCCATAGATCATCTGCTGCGCAGGCGTGACGCCGAATCTCATGATGACGTCCGGGTAGTCGCCCGAAGCGAGCATCAGGTTGAGCTTCTCGCTGGCGCTCTGCTGCGGCACGACGATCCATTCCACATGCACGTTCGTCTTTTCTTCATACCATTTCGTGAACTCGTTCGTCTCGAAATTTTCAACGAGCGCCTCCGACGGAACCATGACCTTCAGCGTCACCTTCTCTTCTACAATCGGGTATGTGCCCTTAGGCGTCACGATCGATTTACTGGCCTGGCCGCCGTCATTCGTTCCGCTCGCATTGCCGCCGCTGCCCGAGCAAGCGGTCAGCACAAGAGAGAGCGTCATCACCGCCGCCAGACATACCGTACTCCAACGCTTCCATCTCATTACGAATTCCCCCTTTTTGTCCTGTTCACAGCCATCTTGCCTTCTATGCCTAATGAAGCCGACGCTTCAAAAACCGATGCCGAAGCCTGCACCATATCAGGGCTTATCCTTTGATAATGTCTATCCTAATCAGGCCTGCCCTTTGATCATGGCTTATATTTAGATCGGGGCCTATCCTTTGATTGAGCCAATCATCATGCCCTTTACGAAATATTTCTGCACGAACGGATAGATAGCTAACAGCGGCACGGAAGATACGACGATAAGAGAGTATTTCAGCAGCTCCCGCAACCCTTGGCGCGCGGCTGCCGTCTTCGCATCCCCGAGCGTCTCCTGGCTGACTTGGTTCTGGACGAGTATATCCCGGAGGACGAGCTGCAGCGGGAACAATTTTTCTGATTTCAGGAAAATCAATGCATTGAAATACTGGTTCCACTGATCCACCGCGTAGAACAGCGTCACTACGGCGATAATCGGCCCCGACAAAGGAAGCACAATGCGCAGCAGGAAGGTGAAGTCGCTGCAGCCGTCCATCTGTGCCGATTCCAGCAGCTCCAGCGGAATGCTGGTGCGGAAATACGTCATCATGATCATGACATTCCAGACGGACAGGGCGGCCGGAACAATCATGGCCCAGGCCGTATCCAGCATGCCGAGCTCTTTCACGAGCAGATAGGTCGGAATGAGCCCGCCGTTGAACATCATCGTGAAGACGAACAGCAGCGTGAAGCCTCGTCTCCCTTTGAAGTCGTTCCGGGACAGCGGATAAGCCGCCAGCACGGTGACCAACACGCTGATCAAGGTACCGGCGAATGTATAGAGGAGCGTGTTCTGCAGACCGGTCCATACCATCCGGTGCCGGAACACCGCCGCATAGCCGTCCAGTGAGAATTCGACCGGCCACAGCCATACTTTGCCGGAAATAACGGCGCTCGCCGAGCTGAAGGAAGCGCTTACGACATACAGCAGCGGATACAGCACGATGAGGAGAAATACGCCCAGCACCGCATTGTTCACGATATGAAAGATACGATCGCTTTTATCATGAGCCAGTGAATCCATCTGTGTCCTCCCCTCCCGTCACCATAAGCTCTCCTGCCCGGTCTTGCGGGCGCTATAATTGACCATCACGATTAGCAAGAGCGATATCGCCGATTTGAATAGGCCGATCGCCGTCGCGTAGGAGAAATTCATCGCTTGGGACAGCAATCCGATCTTGTACACGTAGGTGTCAATCACTTCCGATGTCTTCAGATTCAGCGGATTCTGCATCAAATAGATCTTCTCGAACCCGGTCTCCAGCAGCTGCCCCGTATTCAAAATGAGCAAAATCATCGCGATCGGGAGCACCGCCGGCATATCGATATGCCAGATTCGCTTTGTCCGCCCGGCTCCATCCAGCACGGCGGCCTCATGCAGGGCCGGATCGACGGTGGACAGTGCGGCAAGATAGATAATGCAGGAGAATCCGATATGCTGCCAGATGCCGGACCAGACGAATATCGACTTGAAAAACTGCATTTCCCCCATAAAATGAATCGGATCAACCCCGAAAAGTCCCAAAAACTGATTGATCATGCCGGAGCGGGGATCGAGGAACTGCAGCAGAAGGCCAACCATAACGACGGTGGAGATGAAATGGGGCGCATAACTGACCATTTGCACTGTGTTCTTGAACCACCGTATCCGGACCGCATTCAGGCTCAGCGCGAGCAGCACAGGCAACGGCGTGCTAACCGCAAGGGAATACAGGCTGATAATCAGCGTGTTCTGCATAATGCGCCAGAAATCATAGGAGTTGAAGAAGCGCGCAAAATGCTTGAATCCGATCCAATCGCTCGCCCACATGCCTTTGACGACGTTGTAGTCTTTGAAGGCGATCTGGGCGCCGACCATCGGACCGTACTTAAAGAGAATGACATAGAGCAGCGGAAGGGCGAACAGCGCGTACAGCTGCCATGATCGCTTCATATAGGACACGAACGCGGACTTGCGCGCCGGTATCGCCGCCGCTGCCGGAATGGATGATCTAGCCTCTGGCTGCCAGTGTTCCGACAAAAGCACACCTCCTGTTCCCGGTCGGGACCGTTATAATGGCGCAGCGATGATGACGCTTACATCCGTCGCTGCGGTGATGGCTGGCGGGCTTGCCCTTACCAGCCGTTCGCTGTGTGGTCACAGTGTATAACGGAACTCCGCAACGGGAAAAGAAGCCGTTTTTACCGATTGTGCGATTTTTACGAAGAGTCATTATTCCTTTTTTGTTCGTTTAACCATTTTCGATATTCGGTGGCGCTCATCCCGTGTGCGCGCTTGAATGCGCGGCTGAACGAGTTCAGGGAATTGTAGCCGACCCGCTCGGCAATCGAGGTCAGGGCGTCCCCTTCCAGCATTAATTGCTTGGCATGCTCCAGCCTCAGCTCCTCCACATAATCCGAGAAATTCCGGCCGGACTGCTCCTTGAAAAACGCGGATACATAGGCTTCCGATACTTGGAGCCGATCCGAGATGACGGTGAGAGACAGCGATGAATCCACATAACCTTCGCGAATGCAGGCCATCATATCCTCCAGCAGCGTCGCGTTGCGGCTGCGCTTGCGCTCGTGCACCGTCCGGCTCAATTGAACGAATTCGTTCCGGACAAGCGGGAACAGCTTATGCAGCTCCGCCCCTTTCTTTAATACTTTTTGCTGAAAGGTCGCGCTATCGGTCTGCAGGGTCAGATCGAGCGACTGCGCCAGCTTCATCGCCGCGGCATACATATCCATCAGCAGCCAGCGTTCCATCGGACAGGTAAGCGGCCGCTTCTCCCAGTTGTCCTGCCAGACGGTCTGGCACAATCTCGCCACCTCTTCCTCATCCCCGCCGCGGACGGCGTGCGTGAGCCGATTCTCCATCTCGGCGTTGAACCGGTACAGTCCGGCATCCGCATGCTCCTCCTCGTCCCACCAGATCAAATCCTGGCTCCCGTCGGACATTCCGTACAGCTGCTGAGCCTGTTCCAGCGACCGGGGCACATCCATCCGATCGCTGACGATGCCTCCGATCGTATACATCGGCAAGATATGAGCACTCTTCAGGCGCTCGTTCAATTCTCTCAACGTCTGTTCAATCAAGGCCGCGAAGCGGGCTCCCGCATCGCCTTCCGCTCCCGCCTCAGTGCCGTAGAACAACAAGGCCACCTGATCCTGGCCCGCCTCATGAAGATCGAAGGGAACCCGTTCCAAGCCGGACGCCTCCTCCTTCACGACCAGCATCTTCAGCACCATCTCATCGAGGACCGGGGCGCTCCAATCGTCGCCATGCCAGCCGAGATGAAGCACCGCGACCGCATACATCGTAGCGCTGCGCTGCAATCCCGCATGCGTCAGCGAGGACTCCAGCTGCTGGTCGGTGGCGTATCCCCCGCGCAGCCAGCGATCGAAAACCGCCATGCGGGCATATTCCTGCCGCTCGCTCAGCTTTTGATCAAGCGTCTTCGTCGTCTCCAGCAGCTCCGTGAATGCATCGCGCAAATAGGCAAAAATGTCGGACTTGCGGCTTCGCTGCCCTAATCCCGGCTTCGCGTTCGTATGGACATAGGAGTACAGTCCTTCCAAGGGGCGGCTGTTCCGGCGGGACAGCCACAGGGCCAGCAGCACGATGACGACGAGCGACAGCCCTACTAGCGTGAAGGTCGTCCGCTTCATCGCATGCACGCTCTCCAGTACTTCGTCCGCCGGCTGCGCAGCGATATATGTCCAGCCCGTCTTCGAAGAAATCATCCTCGAGACGAGCATGTCCCTTCCGTTCAGCTCGGTCCGGTAATGGGTATTCGGCCGTTCCAGAAGAGCGGCCAGTTCACTCTCTCCTCCCCGCTGTCCGCTCCCGGCTTCGTCTCCGGCCTGGCCAATGAGCTGGCCGTGTTTATCCAGCACGCGCACCCAGCCCCCGGCCTGCACATTGATGCCGCTGAGCAGCTTGGCTACTTCCGCATGCGGGATGAGCGCTACGACCGCTCCCTGGTAATAACCGGGATACCCTAGCGAACGGATGTAGGTGATCATCCCCTCCTCGGCGGTTCCGTATTTTACGGTATGAAGGCCAATGAAATCTTTGGAATGATACGTCTCCAACGTCTGCTCCCGCCATTCGGTCATATCCCAGTCCCGATAGCGGAGCACATCCTCGTAGAATTCATCCAGCGCCTCCACCCGATGCGGCGAGATGACGAGCGAGCTGTTGCGGAAGACGACAAAATAATCTTTCAAAAACCGGTTGCTGATGCTGTAATCATCAAGCGCCTTTTGCGTGCTCATCACCTTGTACGTGTTCGTGCCGGCAAAAGGCTTCTTCACCACCTGGAAGCCTCTCACCTTCGGGTGATCGGCTACCTGCTGCACGATGGATTCCACTTCCGCAATCCGGGTCTCCAGCAGCGTCTGGGCCTGGTGGAGCGCCTTGCCGTTCCGCTCCAGCACTTCCCGCTCCAACACGTCGATCGTCTCCTGGTAAGCGATCCAGCCAGCGATTAAGGTTAATAGGAGAAATAATAAATAAGGAAGGAGAAACCGGAACCAGAGCCTCCCCATCCATTTCCGGGTCCAAAAGGAAACCATCCGCCCTTTGATGAATTCGCTTACATAATGATTCGGCTTCGGCAACGGACTATTCATTCAAGTCCCCCCTTTTTTGTCTAATTTGTGATAATAAACATACCAGAAATTAAGGCGCTCGAACATCCTCTTGTCGGAATTTGTCGCTTGGCATGATTTTGTCCTCAGTAACGCCAAAAAGCTCCTGCATTCAGGAACGGACAGGTTCCAGTTCAGGAGCTTGACATGCTCATTTTATTTTCGGTTAGCTAGGATGGTCGCGACATCTTGAATCGATTGTCTGCCTGCCATACTGATGCCGGCAAGCTGAAAGAAGCCGTGGTTCACGCCTAAATACCTCTTGCAATGCGCCTCAACGCCTGCTTCCAACAAACGGCGATATAACGCCTCCCCCTCGTCCACAAGCGGATCAAATTCCGCCGTACAAATATGAGTTGGCGGGAGACCTGCCAAATCATTGCGGTATAGCGGGCTCGCTTCGCGATGATCAGGAGCCAGATCGGATAAATAAGCCTCAAACCCGCTTAGCAAAGCGTCCCGTGTAACTATATAATCATCGCCATATTTTTGATAGCTATTGCTTCTGCCTTCGGCGTCCAGCATGGGATAAATGAGAATTTGCCGCTGCGGCATCCACTGCCCTTGTTCTTTTAAGCGAAGACAGGTCACCAGTGCCAGATGCCCTCCTGCACTGTCCCCGGCAATCGTGATGTTATCGGGGTCGCCGCCCCAAGATAAGGCATGTTCGCGAGCGATAGCAGCGGCTGTGAACGCATCATCATGCGCTGCCGGATACACATGCTCCGGGGCTAACCGGTAATCGGCAGCAATGACCAAAGCGCCTCCCAGATTAGATAGCAAACGCATCTGACGATCATGGGTTTCGAAATCGCCGCTGACAAAACAGCCTCCATGATAAAAAATCAAAACCGGAAGATCGCCTTGTTCCGATGGCTTGTAGATGCGTAGCCGTATGCCGTCAATCGTGTGTTCCAAAATATCGTGGACCGGGACGGCCTCTCCGGCCAAGTGGACCGTATCCAAATATCCCTGCCTCCGCTCTTGGATGCTTTGCTTTCTTGCCGAAGGTCGTCCGCTCTCGATAAATTGGGCAACCAATTGTCGAATACCCGGCTCAAGGCCGCTTATATCTGCCATTTTCTATTCACTCTCCACATAGCTTATACATCTCTCAGTTTGTACCAAAGCCAGTTTGTTTGACATTCTCTAAGTTGAGACTAAGTAAAATAAGTCCGGTGGCGCGGCTTGGTAAAATACAAGTAGTTTATACTCTCTATCTCAGAACGGACCTCAATAAGGTTATTGACCAGCCTGTTGTCTACTGTCATAAAACTGATCCCGTACAAGCGGGCCATTGAAACATTAACGGCATCCGCCGCGCCCAAATGATTCGTTAAATCCTGACAAAACGCATAATTTTATCGCGAACGGCTTCCTTGTCTTTCTGAGTAAAGTTGTCCGACTCATGGGGACAGGCGATTAAATATTGTGCTAACGCACGCTGAGCCAAATTGACTATCTCATTAATGATAGTCGGGTTAACAAACAAAAAAAGTACGTCTTCATTATTGAAAACGTAGGTGTCGAACAGATTTTTAACTGTTGCATGATAAGCATCGAAAGGATTGAAGTAAGCATACAGAACCCCAGTATCAATGAGGATGCTCTCCTCTGGCTCAAAACCGCAAAATCCCGAAGCATTAAAATCAACGATTTTCATATTTCCACCAATCTCTGACCTTGTCCATGACACCATCTCCTAAAACTCACTTTAAGATCAGTATTCACAGACCGTATATCTATCATGCTTGCTGATTCGGCTAGCTTTTTCCTTATATTATAGCATATTCCGCCGATGTTGGGAGATTAGTATTGCCCCCAATTCCTGTCCCCCTCCTACTAGTGCAAATTTCTTCTCCTCAAAAAAACGTGCAGGCCCCTTGAGTGTCAAAGAGCTCTGCACGTCGCGTTGCAATATTCAATTCGCTGCGGCTTCGGTCCGGCCCTGTTCAATCAGCCGCTGTGCCCGCTCCGCTTCCTCCGCCGTCGGCGTCGGAATGCCTTCCAGCGGGTACTTCTCGCCAAGCTGCTCCCATTTATAGACCCCCATCTGGTGGTATGGGAGCACATCCACTTTCTCGACGCCCTGCAGCGAGCCGATGAAGCGGCCGAGATTCAGCAGATCCTGCTCGTCATCGTTAATCGTCGGCACGAGCACATGCCGGATCCACATCTTCTTCCCGTGGTCTGACAGCCAACGCGCCGTCTCCAGAGTGCGCGTGTTCGGCACGCCTGTCAAGGCCAAGTGCTTCTCATTGTCGATATGCTTGAGATCGAGCAGCACCAGGTCGGTCAGGTCGTACAGCTCGGTCAGCTTCGTCACGTCGTTGACGCCGTTCGTATCGAGCGCCGTCGGCAAGTTCCAACGCTTCTTCACCTGCTTGAACAGTTCCTTCACGAAGGGAGCCTGCAATGTCGGCTCCCCGCCCGATACAGTCAAGCCGCCGCCGGAGCTGCGATAATACGGAAGGTAGGACTCGATTTCCGAGAGCGCTTCTTCTACGGACATCTCGGTGCCGCCGTGCAGATCCCAGGTATCCCGGTTGTGGCAATATTTGCACTTCAGGGCGCAGCCCTGCATGAACAGAATGAAGCGGATACCCGGCCCATCCACCGTGCCGAACGTTTCTACGGAGTGTATGCGTCCAATCATGTCGCTCACGGTCCCTTCTCTTCCGGCTAACATGCCTGTGTGTTACATGCTGCCGTGGAATGTGCGGTTGATAACATCGAGCTGCTGCTCGCGCGTCAGCTTGATGAAGTTGACCGCATATCCGGATACGCGAATCGTCAATTGCGGATAATTTTCCGGATGTTCCATCGCGTCAAGCAGCTGCTCGCGGTCAAATACGTTGACGTTCAAGTGATGCCCCTTGCTGCCGAAGTAGCCATCCAGCATCGACGTCAAGTTCGATTTGCGCGAATCGAGCTCCTTGCCCAGCGCCTTCGGCACGATGGAGAACGTGTTCGAGATGCCGTCAAGGCTGTGCTCATATGGCAGCTTCGCGACGGAGCTCAGCGAAGCCAAGGCTCCTTTGCGGTCGCGGCCGTGCATTGGGTTCGCCCCAGGAGCGAACGGTTCGCCCGCTTTGCGTCCATCCGGCGTCGTACCGGTCTTCTTACCATAGACGACGTTCGACGTAATCGTCAATACGGATTGGGTTGGGAGCGCATTGCGGTATGCATGATGCTTCCGGATCATATTCATGAACGATTCAACCAGGTCGATCGCGATGCTGTCTACGCGATCGTCATTGTTGCCGTAGCAAGGATATTCGCCTTCGGTCTCGAAGTCCACCGCGATTCCTTGCTCGTTGCGAATCGGTCTGACTTTCGCGTACTTGATGGCGCTGAGCGAGTCGGCTGCGACCGACAGGCCCGCGATGCCGCATGCCATCGTCCGGAGAATTTCACGGTCATGCAATGCCATTTCAATCCGTTCGTAGCTGTATTTATCATGCATATAGTGAATGACATTCAGCGTGTTCATATACAGCTTCGCCAGCCACTCCATCATCTGCTTGAACCGTTTGACGACTTCATCGTAATCAAGCACTTCGCTCGTAATCGGAGGCAGCTCCGGTCCGACCTGCACGCCCAGCTTCTCGTCCTTGCCGCCATTGATGGCGTACAGCAGACATTTCGCCAGGTTGGCGCGAGCGCCGAAGAACTGCATTTGCTTACCGATGCGCATCGCGGATACGCAGCAGGCGATACCGTAATCATCGCCATAGATTGGGCGCATCAGATCATCGTTCTCGTATTGAATCGAGCTCGTCTCGATCGATACTTTGGAGCAATATTTTTTGAATGCTTCCGGAAGCTTCGTCGACCACAGCACAGTCAGGTTCGGCTCTGGAGCCGGTCCCAGATTGTACAGGGTGTGCAGGAAGCGGAAGCTGTTCTTCGTGACGCGGGTCGTGCCATCCACGGCCATGCCGCCGATCGATTCAGTCACCCATGTAGGGTCGCCGCTGAACAAGTCATTATAATCCGGCGTACGCAGGAACTTGACGATACGGAGCTTCATAACGAAATGGTCGACCAGCTCTTGGGCTTCTTCTTCGGTCAGCGCGCCTTCCTCCAGATCCCGTTCGATATAAATATCGAGGAAAGACGATACGCGGCCGAGCGACATTGCCGCACCGTTCTGCTCTTTGATTGCTGCCAAGTAACCGAAGTAAACCCATTGGAAAGCTTCCTTCGCATTTTGAGCCGGCTTGGAAATATCGAAGCCATGCATCTCGGCCAGCTGCTTCAACTCCGTCAGCGCCCGGATTTGCTCGGACAGCTCTTCGCGGTCGCGGATAACGTCATCCGTCATCACGTCAACTTCCAGGTCGTTCAGATCCTTCTGCTTCATCTTAATAAGGAAATCTACGCCGTACAATGCTACGCGGCGGTAGTCGCCGATAATGCGTCCGCGCCCGTACGCGTCCGGCAAGCCTGTAATAATGCCGGCTTTGCGGGCCATGCGCATATCGGAAGTATATGCATCAAATACGCCTTGGTTATGCGTCTTGCGAATGTCTGTGAACATTTTGATGATTTCATCAGGCATTTCGAAGCCGTACGCTTTACAAGCGTCAATCATCATCCGGATGCCGCCGAACGGCTGGATGGAACGGCGGAACGGAGCGTCGGTTTGCACGCCGACTACCTTCTCCTTATCCTTGTCCAAATAGCCTGGTTTATGCGAGGTAATCGTCGATGGTGTATTGACATCGACATCCCACACGCCGCCGCGTTCGCGCTCTTCCTTCGACAATTGGCTTACGATATCCCATAGATCTTTGGTGTTCTGGGTCGGTCCGGCCAAGAATGCCTCATCACCGTGATAAGGCTGGATGTTGCCTTCCAAGAAATTGGGCACATCCACATGATTTTGCCATTTTCCCGTATTGAATCCACGCCACGCTTGTTCTTTTACTTCTGTTTTACGTTCCATCACCGACATCGTAATCCCTCCATACTGTTTACTTTTCGTATGTGCTGACAACGAAGGCGCCACCCGACACGGTTCTCTCTATACCTTAACCTTACTTTGTTGTGATGAATTTCACATTTAAGGGTACGCGGCTGTTACCTTCTGCCTTCTTCGTTCGATAACCGCCCGCTTTTTTCCTGCCTGAGTGGCTTACGCAGCGTCGCCGCTGCACTGCAGCCTCTATCCTTGCCGCATTTTAATTGTACCTCCTTTCACGTAGTTTCGGTGTGATGTACATCACAAAGAAGCAACTTTTTGTGAAAATAATCACATAAAATAGATAAAAGCACGATTATTTCTGCAGCGCTTGCCCTCACACGCGAAAAGCAGCGAAGAGCTATTGCTCTCCGCTGCCTGTTCATACGCTAGTGGTGGCTAGTCATGTGCTAGTGATGCACTGTTTTTCTTATTCGAAGCGGCCATAGAAAGCGTCGCGGTATACTTCCGCCAGCTCGGTTACGAGCGGCAGCTTCGGATTGGCGGTTGTGCATTGGTCTTCGAAGGCGCGATCGGCCAGATAGTCGACGCGGGATTCGAAATCCTTGGCATCGAAGCCCAGCTCCTGGAACGACTCGGGAATGCCCAGCTCGCGGTTCAGGCCGCGGATGGCCTCGATAAGGCTCTTCACGCCCTCCTCCGTCGTGCGGGCCGGCAATCCGAGAATGCGGGCGATCTCGGCATAGCGCACATCTGCGACGAAATGGTCATATTTTGGGAAGGAAGCGAACTTCGTCGGCTTCTTCGCGTTGTAGCGGATGACATGCGGCATCAAAATCGCATTCGTGCGGCCGTGCGCCGTATGGTACTGCGCCCCCCACTTATGCGCCAAGCTGTGGTTGATGCCGAGGAACGCATTCGCGAACGCCATTCCCGCCAAGGTCGAAGCGTTATGCATTTTTTCACGCGCTTTCGGGCATGCTTCCCGGTAAGACTTCACCAGGTTCTCGAAGACGAGTTGGATGGCTTTAATCGCCAGACCGTCCGTATAATCGCTAGCCATGACGGAGACGTAAGCTTCAATCGCATGCGTCAATACGTCCATACCGGTGTCGGCCACGGCCGTCTTCGGCAAGCTGTAGACGAATTCAGGGTCGATGATGGCCACGTCTGGCGTCAGCTCATAGTCTGCCAGCGGATATTTCGTGTTGCCCTTCTCTTTGTCCGTGATGACCGCGAACGAGGTAACCTCGGATCCGGTACCGGACGTTGTCGGAATGGCGACGAATTTGGCCTTTTGGCCCAGGCGCGGGTATTTGAATGTGCGCTTGCGGATATCCAAGAACTTCTGCTTCAGATTATCGAAGTCAGTATCCGGATATTCGTAGAACAGCCACATGCCCTTCGCCGCGTCCATCGGCGAGCCGCCGCCCAAGGCGATAATGCAGTCGGGCTCGAAGCTCCGCATCATTTCCGCCCCGCGCTCTACCGTCTTCGTGGACGGATCCGGCTCGACATCGGAGAAGACTTCGATCGCAACCGGCGTGCGGCGCTGGCGCAGATAGTATTCCAGCTTCTCGACGTACCCGAGCTTCACCATCATGGCGTCGGTGACGATCATCACCCGGTGAATGTCCGGCATTTTGGCCAAATATTGCGTTGCACCCTTTTCAAAATAAATCTTGTTCGGCACTTTAAACCATTGCATATTCACAGTTCGCTTCGCCACCCGTTTAATATTGAGCAGATTGACGGCCGTTACGTTGGAAGACGTCGAGTTGCGTCCATAGGAGCCGCAGCCCAAGGTCAACGAAGGGATATTCGTGTTGTAAATATCCCCGATAGCGCCGTGTGTCGACGGCGAGTTGACGAGAATCCGTCCGGTCTGCAGACGGTCAGCGAAGCGGTTAATCACGTCATCGTCGTGGGAATGAATGACGGAGGAGTGACCCATGCCGCCAAAAGTGACGATCTCGGCTGCCCGGTCAATACCTTCCTGCACATTCTTCACTTTATAGCAGGCGAGCACAGGGCTCAGCTTCTCGGCAGACAGCGGGAACTTCGGACCGACGCCGTCCAGCTCGGCTACGAGTATCTTCGTATCGTCCGGCACCGAAATCCCTGCCATCTCGGCAATCTGCTTCGCCGACTGGCCGACAATAGCCGGATTGACGGCGCAGGATTCTGGCTTCATCGCCATGCCCTGCAGCTTGCCGATCTCTTCTTTCGTCAGGAAGCGGCAGCCTTTGGCCTGCATCAGCTTTTTCACTTCGGCGAAGACCGGTTCTTCGATAATGACCGCCTGCTCGGATGCGCAGATCATACCGTTGTCGAATGTTTTGGACAGAATCAAGTCGGTAACTGCCTGCTCCAGTTCCGCCGTCTTGTCAATGAAGCAAGGCACGTTGCCCGGACCTACGCCGAGCGCCGGCTTCCCGCAGCCGTACGCCGCCCGGACCATGCCCGCACCGCCTGTCGCGAGGATGAGCGCTACGTCCGGATGATTCATCAGTGCATTGGTCGCGTCCATGGACGGATACTCAATCCATTGGATACAGTTCTCAGGTGCGCCGTATTTGACCGCTGCGTCATGCAAAATGCGCGCTGCTTCCGCACTGCATTTCTGCGCCGACGGATGGAATCCGAAAATAATCGGGTTGCGTGTCTTAATGGAAATGAGCGCCTTAAACATCGTCGTGGATGTCGGGTTCGTCACCGGGGTAATCCCCATTACGATACCGACCGGCTCCGCAATTTTCATATATGCGCCATTCGGATTGTCCTCGATGACGCCGACGGTTTTCTCGTATTTAATCGAGTTGAAGATGTACTCCGTGGCAAAAATATTTTTCGTGATTTTGTCTTCATATACGCCGCGGCCTGTCTCTTCGACCGCCATTTTCGCCAAGTGCATATGCTTGTCGAGACCGGCTAACGCCATTTGCTGCACAATCGTGTCAATCTGTTCCTGCGTCATGTCCATAAATGCGGCTTGAGCCTTCTTGGCGCGTGCCACCAATTGATCAATATGTTCTGCTGCGTTCGGAACATTCTTCTTTTCCATTGCTGTTGCTTTCGGTTGTGCTGCCATCTTCTCCGCCTCCGCTCCGTAGACCAAGTCAACCCGGGGTTCCGCTTCTTTGCCGGTATTATTTCTATTTATGATGCTGCGGATATCATCCGATGTTCCTCGGTTTTTATTTGTGAATCTTTTCACAATCCAAGTGTAGCTTATTTGCGGATGAACTGTATGTGATCTGCATCACATATTGATTCTTTTTTCCGTCTATATTTTATACCCTGATTTCCGTGCATATTTTATACCCTGATTTCCGTCTATCTTTTACAGCCTGACCAGACTTTGTGATGCTCGTCACAATCTGTCGCTAATTTGTAAAAAATTTAAACATTTCTAAATTGACAAGACTCGCTGGAACGTACATGATAGTAGTATCAAAGGATTTAGTGAAACATGTCACATGATATATCATAAAACCCAATAAATAACATTTAGAAATAGACAATTGGAGGCGAATGGAGTGGCCAACATGATGGAACAACTCGGCGAACACTGCAACTTATCGTGTTTCTCGGAGCAGAACCGACAGCGGCTGTTGGAGATTGCGAAGGATCGGACCTACCCCGAGAACTCGCATCTATTTTGGGAAGGCGACGTATCCGATAAGCTCTTCATTCTCAAGAGCGGCCGCGTCAAAATAACGAAATCTACGGATGAAGGCAAGGAATTGATTCTCTATATGTATCAAGCCGGAGACATGATCGGGCAGGTCGACCCGTTCAACAGCACGAAGCATAGCTTCACGGCGGAAGTGATCGAGGAAGCCGAGCTGGGCATGATCGATCAAAAGGATATTGAGATTTTAATCTGCCAATACTGCGATTTTTCGATCGACTTCATGAAATGGATGGGGATCCATCATCGTCTGACGCAGACGAAGTTCCGCGATCTAATGATGTATGGCAAGCCGGGCGCGCTGTGCTCGACATTGATCCGCCTGTCCAACACGTACGGAGAGGAGCTGGACGACGGCGGCGTGCTCATCAACAAGAAGATTACGCACACCGATTTGTCGAACATGATCGGCGCTACCCGCGAGAGCGTCAACCGAATGCTGAGCGATCTCCGCAAGAAGGGCGTGCTCGAATACGAGAGCGGCATGATTGTCATCCGCGAGCTCGATCATCTGCGGGACGTCTGCCGGTGTGAAATGTGTCCGAAGGAGATCTGCCGCATCTAGTTAACCGATTACGACGGCCCTTCCTTCCCCATCCAATCGCATATCGAAGCCAGCAGCTTGATGCCGCTGGCTTTTTTGCATGTCTGCCTTGGCCAGTTGCATTCCGCGCTTGGCCAGTGTTATCTGCACTTGCCCAGCAGACTTGCATTTGCCAGTTGCAATCCCCCACTTGTCCAGTATACCTGCATTTGCCAGTTGCATTCCGCACTTGGCTATATCCACACTTCCGCATTTGCCCAGTTGTACCCAAATCCTGCATTTGTACATCAATTTTCGCCGATTTAGCTTATAACGGTTACAATTCCTGCGCTAACGCATCATTTTCGCTAATTTCATCATCTTTTAGAGCGGGACCATGATAATTGATGTACTTCTTGCAGGAATTTCAGTCCGGGTTAGTAGCAAGTATCCGAATGCTGCAGTTTTGCAGTATTTAAGAGCACATCCAATAGAAAAGGAGTCTTGAAGGCAAAACAACACCCTCAACTCAGGGCCATCGGATTCCGTATGTAAAAAAGCCCAAAGCTGGAGGATTGCTCCCGCTTCAGGCTCTGCTTCAGGCTCTATTGATTACATGGATTTTCATAAATGTGCTCTTGATTCAATGTGAATGGACTCACAATCTGCAGAAATGCGCCACGCTCATGTGCCGTTATTGCCGTTGTCGCACCGGGCTGATGAACCAATAAGCCATGCCTACGAAAATGGCGCCGCCAACGATATTGCCCAGCGTCACGGGAATCATGTTATGCAGCCACCCCGCGATCGTCACCGTCTCCGGATGCTGCGGCAGCAGCAAGGCCGTCGTCAGCAGCGACATATTGGCTACGCTGTGTTCAAATCCAGTGGCGATGAAGGCATACAGCATCCACCATATCAATACCAGCTTGGCGATCTCTTCCTTGGCGCGCATCGCCGTCCAGATCGCCAGACAGACGAGCCAGTTGCACAGAATGCCGCGGAAGAAGAGCTGATCGATCGGCAGCTTCATCTTCGCAGCCGCTGCCGTGAACAGCAGATGATCGGCCGGTGCGGCGCCGAACACGCCCGATCCTCGAATGAGCAGACTGAACAGAACCGCACCGAGCAGATTGCCGAGAAAGACGATGCCCCAGTTCGCCCACGTCGTCCGCCAAGGCGTCCTTCCCGACAAGGAACTGACGGTGAACAGCATATTGTTCCCCGTGAACAACTCGGAGCCGGCAAATATGACCAGGGTCAGGGCAATCCCGAAGGACATGCCCATCACCAGCGGCACGGCAGGAGAACCTGCCGCCTTGAAGCTTCCGCCGACCGTAAAAATAAGCATAATGCCGAAGCCGACATAGGCGCCTGCCAGCATCGCCGACACGATATAACGCAGCAGCCCCGACTGCATCAGCTTCTTCTTCGCTTCTACCGCTTCATTGACGGCTTCCAGGGATCCCTTGAACATCGCATCTCAACCCCTCTCTTCTCTATCCCGCTAATGGATCTTTTGCCTGTTACATGTTGTCCGCGCTTCCGTCCCGGCCTGCCCCGCCTGCCGCAATCTTCACGATGCCGTCCTGCGCCTTGATTGGATAGGTCTTTACCTGCCCGGTGTCCGGCTCCTGGACGCGGCCATCGCGAAGATCGATCTTCCAATCATACAGCGGATCATATAAGTAATGTCCGGATACGATTCCTTCGCTGAGCGGGCCGCCCTTCGGATGCGGGCTCCGATCCTCCAGCGCATACCAGCCGCCTTCCGTCCGGAAGACTGCAACCGCTGCTCCATTCATCCGCACGACGCGACCCACTCGCGGCAAAAACTGATCCATCTCTCCTACGGCCACAAACGCTCCGTCCACTGATTTGGCCATGCTCGTCTCCTCCTCTCCGCTATTGCTCCAAACTAACGGCTTCGAACAGCTTGCTCCGCAAATCCGGCTGCTCCAATACTTGCTTCCATGGGTCTTCCGCCTGGGCCAGAGCGATGTTGATCCGTTCAACGAGCCGCTTGCGCTCCTCGCTGTCTTCCACGACCGTTCGCCGGATTGCGTCCAGCCCGATTCGCTCAACCCATTCCGAAGTCCGCTCCAAGTAGTTGGCCGTCTCGCGGTAATATTGAATGGCAGCCGCCGTCGTCTCCACAAGCTCCTCATCCGTCTTGACCTTGCACAGCAGATCCGCCAGCCGCGGCTTAATGCCGCCGTTGCCGCCGATATAGATCTCCCAGCCGCCGTCATTGCCGACGATGCCGATATCCTTCGTGCAGGATTCGGCGCAGTTACGAGGGCAGCCGTTCACCGCCATTTTGAACTTGGCCGGATAGTCGATCCGTTCGAACTTGCGCTCCAGCAGCGCACCCATGGCCAGCGAATCCTGCGTACCGAAGCGGCAGTATCGGGAGCCTACGCAGGTTTTGACCGTGCGCAGCGATTTGGCATAGGCATAGCCCGACGGCATATCGAGTGCCTCCCACACTTTCGGCACATCTTCTTTTTTCACGCCGATCAGATCGATCCGCTGTCCCCCCGTCATTTTGACGAGTTCCACATTATACTGAAGCGACACATCCGCAATTTTTTTCAATTCTTCCGGCGAGGTCATGCCGCCGTACATGCGCGGCACGACTGTGTAGGTGCCGTCCTTCTGAATATTGGCGTTCATCCGCTCGTTCACGAAGCGCGACGATTTCTCGTCCCGGTAGCTTTCCGGCCACATCATACCGAGATAGTAGTTCAGCGCGGGACGGCATTTTGAGCAGCCCTCCGGCTGCTTCCATTCGAGCGCCGCCATCACTTCGTGAACCGTATGGAGCCCTTGCTCCCGAATCGCCGCGACGATCTCGTCGCGCGAGTGCTCGGTGCAGCCGCAGATGCCTTGCTTGACGGCGCCTGCCTCGAAGCCGTCGCCGAGAGCATGCTGGAGCAGCTGCTCCACCAGCGGCTTGCAGCCGCCGCAGGAGCGCGATGCGCCGGTGCAGGCCTTGACTTCCTCCAGCGTCGTCAGGCCGTTGTCTGCGATGGCGTCCATAATCATCTTTTTGGTCACGCCATTGCACCCGCAGACGATATCGTCATCCGCCAATTCGGCGGCCGCATTCGCTTTCGAGCCGCAGCAGCCTCCCGTACCCGTCAATTCCTGGTACAGCTCGTCGGTCATCGCCGCCCCCTGCTTCACGAGGCGTTCCAGCTTGGCGCCATCATCCGTATCGCCGAACAGCACGGCGCCGACGATGATATTATCCCGGAGCACGATTTTCCGGTATGTGCGCTTCCACCCGTCATGGAAGGTCAGGGTAGTGCATTCCGGCGTCTCCAGGAAAATGCCTGTCGAGAAGACATCAACGCCGGACACCTTGAGCTTGGTCGAGCAGACCGAGCCTTCATACGGCTTCGTCTCCACGCCGGCGAGCGTCTTCGCCAGCACCGCCCCCTGCTCGAACAGCGGAGCGACGAGCCCGTAGCAGACGCCGCGATGCTCCGTGCACTCTCCGACGGCATATACGTCTTCGGCGGAAGTCCGCAGGCAGTCGTCCACCACGATGCCCCGGTTCACGTCGAGGCCGCTCGCCTGGCCGATGCCGATATTCGGGCAAATGCCGACCGCCATGACGACGAACTCCGCCTTCAATTCCGTCCCGTCGCTGAAGCGCAGGCCTTCGACGCGCTCGCCGCCCGTAATCTCCACCGTCTGCTTGCCGAGCGCGAACCGGATGCCTTGGCGTTCCAGTTCCTGCTCAAGCAGGCGCGCCGCGGTCATATCGAGCTGGCGCTCCATCACATATTCAGGCAGATGGACCACCGTCACGTCCATGCCCAGCTGAACCAGCCCCTTCGCCGCTTCCAGGCCGAGCAAGCCGCCGCCGATGACGGCTGCCGTCTTATACGTTCCCGCTGCGGCAATCATGCGATCGCAATCCTCGATGCTGCGGAAGCCGACGACGCCCTCCTTGTCCGCGCCGGGGACAGGCAGCCGGAACGGCGTCGATCCGGTCGCGATGATGACCCGATCATACGGCACCTCGCGGCCCTTATCGGTCAGGACGACGCGGCGTTCCGTGTCGATCCGCTCCCCCTTCTCGCCCGCCAGCAGTGTAATGCCGGCCTCGTCATACCACCAATATGGATTCAATACGATATCATCCAGCTTCTTGCTGCCCTCCAGCACGTAAGACAGCAGAATCCGGTTGTAGTTGGGATGTGGTTCCTCCCCAATCACCGTAATGTCACAACGATCGGTCAGCTTCAACAACTGCTCCACCGTATTGATGCCTGCCATGCCGTTGCCTACGACGGCCAGCCGCCATTTTCGTTCCATGATGGTCCCTCCTTGTCACAATCCGAAATCCATTCATATATTGTTACTTTTTTCACATACTTTTCTACCTGGATCATACCTCAGGCTGGAAGGGCATCGAGTGATTACACGCACACCAAATGTGGCGGTTTTCCTCTCGTTTGTTCACATTTGACTGTGGCCGCTCCATATGTGCTCCGGGGGCCTTTCCCGTTGCCATTGCCACCGAATTTTCACTGCACTTACACTGCACTTACACTTCACTTACACTTCACTTACACTTCACTTACACTGTACTTACACTGTACTTACTTTACTGCTACTTACCACCGTAATTTCACTGCCCTCATCCTACTTACCCCTGCACTTTCCACTGCATTTCTGCCGTTATACTGTACTCGCGACTGCACTCACCACTACACTTGCTGCTGTACTTGCTTCTCTCCCCATTCCCCGCGCCGCAAGCCCCGTACCGCTTTTTGCGCCTCCTCTCCAATCGCGAACGGGAATTTCCTATAAAGACAGCCCTCCCGGCTTCCCCTATAATGGGAACAGCATCAACTCAAGAATTTCAAATTAAAAGGTTGTTCGAAATGCCCGCTGCGGCCTTTTGAACGCGCATTTATTTAAAGGAGATACGATAATGAAGACTTCTTATGTATGTCTATATGATCCAAGCTTCCCGTCCGCCAGCAACGCACTCCCTTCCGGCATGCGGGATCGTCTCGCCTCCGAATGGAATATCGTGCAAGCGGAGCGTCTCGCCGAAGCACTTGACGCGCAGCAGGACGGCGTATTTATCAACCTGCACGCCCCGTACTTCCCGAAGAGCGCGTGGACGTCCATCGCCGCGTTCCTCGAACGGGGCGGACATCTGCTCAGCGCGGGCGGCTCCCCCTTCCGCATTCCCGTCTACCGCGACGGCAGCGGCTGGACGGCGGAGCCGGAGCAGACAGCCTATCACCAGCGTCTTCGCATCCACGAGTGCATGCCGGTGCAGGCGGACCGGTTCGAGCGCTTCGCCGCCAACGTGGAGCGCCCCTTGTTCGAGCAGGCGGCACCGCTATGGCCGGCTTCGCCAACCTGCAGCTTCGTGCTCTGGGTGACCCGGCACGACGACTGTCCCGGCGAGCATGGTTCCGCCGGCCCGATGGATGCCCACATCATACCGCTCGTCACGGCGCTGGATCGTGACGGCCGGGAGGTGGGCGCGCCCGTCGTGCTGCTCGAAAACACGAAGGGCGAATTCGCCGGCACCCGATGGCTGTTCGTGAACCAGCCGCTGACGGCAGAGTTCCTCGAGCAGGCGGGAGCGGAGACACTCCTCGCCTGGGCCCGCTATTGCTCGTACGGCGTCAGCGATTGGTGGCTGAAGCCGGGCCGGGCCTGTTATGAGCCGGGCGAGCGCCCGAAGCTGACGCTGCAGACGCAGCTGCTGCACGCGGCACGCGCCAGCTACGGCGCCGGCGGCCCGCTGGCCGCTTCTCGTCGAAGCGTGGCCGACGCCGCGGAAGCGGATGTCGTCTGGCAGGCAAGCGTCGAGCTGACGGCGGACGACGGCGAGGTGCTGTGGCGCAGTGAGCTCTCCGTCCGCTGCGGGCGGGAGCTGGAGCGGCTGATCCTGACGCCGGACACCGTGCTCGCTCCGGGCATGTACCGGGTGCATGCCCGGCTTGTGAGCGGCACCGGCGAGGTCCGCCTGCTGCGGCAGGGCTTCTGGTGCCGCGACGAAGCGCTGCTGCGGAGCGGCTCGTTCCTGAAGGCGGGCCGGGATTACTTCGAGCGCGACGGCGTTCCTGTTCCTATCGTCGGCATGACGTATATGTCAAGCGATGTGGCGCGCAAGTTCGTGTTCCTTCCGAACGCGGCGGTATGGGATCGTGATATGGCCCAGATGAAGAAGGCCGGAATCAATCTAATCCGCACCGGCATCTGGACCGCGTACCGCCACATCATGTATGTGGACGGGCATCCGTCCGAGGATGTGCTGTGCGCCCTGGACGCCTTCTTCCTGACTGCGAAGAAGCACGGCATCGAAGTATGCTTCAACTTCTTCTCCTTCGCGCCGGAGCTGTGGGAAGGTTCGAATCCTTACCTCGATCCGCGCAGCATCGAGGCGCAGAAGCGCTTCATCGGAGCGGTCGTCGAGCGGCACCGCCACACCTCGTTCGTCCATTGGGATCTGATCAACGAGCCGTCTCTGTTCGATCCGAAGCGAGTGTTCGCCGGGCCGCGCAGCGCGAAGGATAAGTATGAGATCGCGGCCTTCCGGGAATGGCTCAAGGAACGCTACGCCGGCGATATCCGGCTGCTGCAGGAGCGCTGGGGCATGACGCCGGAGCAGGCGCCGGGCTTCCGCGCGATTATGCCGCCGGAGCCGCAGGAGATTAACTTCGATGCCCAGGATATGATTAAGGAGAAAAAAGGGACGCGCTGGCTGGATTATTCGTTGTTCACGATGGAGATGCTCAACCGGTGGGTGCATGCAATGCGCGACACGATTTCGTTCCATCAGCCGGAGCAGCTCGTATGCATCGGCCAGGATGAGGCGCTGGCGGCACAGCGGCCAAGCCCGTTCTTCTATGAAGCGTCCGTCGATTATACATCGAACCATTCATGGTGGCTGTACGATCAGCTCATCTGGGACGGCGTGTTCACGAAGACGCCGTACAAGCCGAACCTCATCCAGGAGACGGGCATCATGTACGGCATGACGCCGGATGGCTTCGCCTTGCGGACGGAGGAGCAGCTGCGCAACATTTTGGAGCGGAAATACGCCTATGCGTTCGCGACCGGCTGCGCCGGGGCGGTGCAATGGATCTGGAACACGAATTTCTATATGAACAATGTGAATGAATCCAATATCGGCGCGCTGCGCGCGGACGGCACGGAGAAGCCGGAGGCCGATGTCTCCTATGACTTCGGCGCATTTATGCAGGCGGCAGCCCCGCTCTTCCGGGATCGGGAGCTGGAGCCGATCGTCGTCATCTACCCGGAAGCGAACGATCTGTCGAACCGGCGGATGGCGGCCGAAGCGACGTCAACGGCGGCGCGTGTGCTGGCCTATGAGTTGAAGGTTCCGTTCCGGGCGATGGGAGAATACCAGCTGGAAGCGCTGGATGATATGCCCCCGCGGCTTATTATCGTGCCGTCTCCGCATCATTTGACCGATGCAGCTCTCGATCGTGTGCTCGCCTTCGTGGATCGTTCCGGCGCGACCTTGCTCATCACCGGCCCGCTCGGCCGCAACGAATATTGGCAAGCGACCGCCCGGATGGACAGCCTGCTCGGTCCGCGGCGCCTCGGCAGCGTCGTGCGCGAGGAGCGCTTCCTCCTCGCAGGGCGGGAGATTCCGCTCTCGTTCGGCGGCCGCAAGATTAAGCAGGTATTCAAAGAAACGAATGCCGACGGCAGCCCGTCCACGCTCCTAGAGCAGCCGTTCGGAAGCGGCAAGCTGCTCTGGGTCGGCCTCCCGGTCGAATGGAACGATCGGCAGGCTGCCATCGCGGAGCTGTACGCGCATGCCATACAGACCGCATCCATCGAGCCTGATCTGCGCTGGGAAGAAGGCGGCAGCCGCCCGGGAATCTACGGACGCTGCCTCACCTTCGCGCAGGGCCGTCTCTATCTGTTCGTGTCCGAATCAGGGCAGGATGAGATCGTCCGCATCGTCCAGCCTGACAACGGAACAACGTACGCTTTCAAGCTGGCCAGCGAACGCACCGTCATGTTCGCTGCCGATCGCCAGGGCGAGTTGATCGCCGTCTACCGGCCGCGGGAGGTCGAGATCGAAGTCATCAAGTAAGCGGAGCAGGCGAGTTCCGGATAACGGCAACAAGCCCTTGCAGCGCAATCATTCATTGCGTCGCAAGGGCTTGTCCCGTCTGTACCCCACTTATTTATGGTGTAATGTTGATTTCGATCTCGTCATCAGGCTTCAGCTTGCGCTCGGCATCCTGATTATAATTCAGCTTCTTGTCATTCACCTTCAAGGAGAGGACCGCCTTGACGTCCGGTTCCTTCTCGCCGATGCGAAGGACATGCTTATGGTCCTCGTCCAGACTGATCTGCGCGAAGTTCTGAACCAGCTCCTGGAGCGTTAATTCCTCCGTCCAACGGACCAGATAGGAATTCGTAATATTCGGCGCGACCGTGCCTCCCTCGATGCGAAGCGTCACGCTGGGAGCCGCCACATGGTTCGTGCGGACCTCCATCTTCTTGATGAAGACGCCGACGACATCGTCAGGCTTCAGCTTCTTATCCATGGCGAACGGCAGCACGAATTCCTTCCCGTTCAGCAGCAGGCCCCACTCCATCTTCGGATCGAGGGCCACATCGCCAACCGAGACGATGGCGGACTTGTCTTCGGATACTTTGACGGTTCCGGATTGCTTCAGCGCGTCGACGAGCTGCATGGATTGCTCATAGCTTACAACGATGCGCTCCGACAAAGTTGGAACGAATGTGCCTCCGTCAATCGAGACGATAACTTCCTTCCCAGGAGGCTGCGCGTCTTCCTGCTCTCCCCTGTGGGAAACGCTCGATGCGCATGCTGAAGACACCAAAAAGAGAACGCCCAGCAGCAGCAGCTCAAAGCCGCGCCAGCTGCCCTTCCTGAAGCTGACATGATGTTTCCCCATTGCCGTCCACTCACTTTCCCACCTTCAAGTTAACCGCATTCACTTGAGACACTCTGCATCTATTATGCATGAAAGATGGCGAGAAAAAGTATCAATCCAGTAACAATACCAACGGGGTTATCCATGATTCGACACGGATGGAAGTTAGCGTCAAGCTAGACGACAGCCTCTTCCAAAATCTTGCCCATATAAGTGCGCCGCGCCATCAAAAAATAGAGAGTCTGCATCAGAACGAACAGGCCGACCACGGTAACCCCGTAACCCATCACATTGATATTCATCAGATTGGTTAAGGTCTTCATTGCGAACAGCGTATGGATGCTGCCGACGATGCATGGAGCGTAGAAAATGAGCCCCACCTGGAAGGTCACGACGCGGCGTATCTCCGTGACCGACAGGCCGATGCGGGTGAGTGCCCGGAAATGCGCCTGATCTTCCTGCAGTTCCGTGAACAGCTTGAAGTAGATGACGCTGCCGCTCGCGATGAAGAACAGCAGACTGATGAACAAGCCAATGAACAGTCCGAGCGAGGAATTCTGCCGGGTATCGTTCCAGTCTTCGGTCCGGCTGTACATACCGAATTCCGAAGCCGGATCCCGCATCTCCCGGATCCGTTCCATCAGCGGCATCGCATCCTCCCAGTCAGTCCAGTTCATGACATACAACGTCTGCGCCTGATCCGCCGGCGCCTGCCGATACAGCCGGTCCAGCAAGGCATCGGGGACGACGAACAATCGGTAGCCGACGCTCCTCGTCAATACGATCTGCTTCGTATGCAACTGCTGTATCTGAAGCTGAAACGGCTTCGCTTGTCCTTCGACCTGAACAGAAAGACGATCGCCTTCCACGTCCTGGGATAAATTCTCATAAAACAGCAAATCCCGCTGATCGACCAGAATCGCTTTGCCTTCCTCAATCCGGACAGGATCATACCCGAGCTCTCCGGCAAGCCGATTGTAGTCGGATTCGCCAACCAATGTCCCATATTGCTCCAGCCTGGACCCCTTCACCATCGCATCGACGACACGGGCCTTGTCGGAAAAGGTGACGTTATGCTTCATTTGCTCCGCCAGCCGCTCAATGCGATCCGGCGTTACCGGCGGGCGATCCTCCTTCCCCGCGGACATCGTCAAGACGAACGGATTATTGAGTCTGACCGAGATTCTCATCCCTTGATCGAAGGCGTATACGGTAGCGGTGGCGGTAAGCACGACGGCGCATAGAATCGAAACGTTGAACAGCACGCGGGCATTATCCCTCATTTTGAAGGCCGCTTGCGAGACATTCAGGAGATTCGTTCCACGGTAATAGAACCGCTTGTTCTTCTGCAGCGCCCGAATGACCGCCACACTCAGCTGCGTGAACAAAAAATACGTGCCAAGCACAGTCAACCCGATAATCGGCATCGCCGACAGAATGAACAGCTTCAGATCGGTCACATAAGCCAGACCGTATCCGCTGCCGAGCGTAAGCACCGACAACAGGACAAGGAACCAGGAGAACTTGGGCGGCGACTTCGGCTCCTTGTCCGCCCGAATCAAATGGATAATCTCCACCCGGCTCACATGGCGCAGTGAGAAAAGCGTAATGAAGGCGAACAGCAGCAGGTAGCCGATGGATGTCAGCCCGATCGCAGACGGACTGATATAGAAGCTCAGCGGCGCATCCACCCGCAGCAGCCGGGACATCGCCATCAGGAACAGCTTCAGCAGCACCATGCCGCTTCCGATGCCCACAACGATCGCCATGATGGAGATCAGCATGTTTTCATAGAAAACCAGCATGCGGAGCTGCCCTTTGGTCGAACCGAACAAGGACAACAAGCCGAGCTCTTTTTGCCGGGATTTCAGAAAAGCGGAGCTCGAATACAGGATGAAAAAAAACGAGAACACCATGATGAGAACTTCGCATACAATCATCAGCTGGCGCACATAGTTGCTTTCCTGTATCTTGCCGCCCGCCACCTCCGGATGGTAAATGATCGATGCGTACACGAAAAAGATCATGACGGCGAAGACGCAGCTGAGAAAATAAGCGCCGTACCGATGCCAGCTTCCTTTAATATTATTGATAGCGAGCTGTCGGTACGTCATCGAATTGGCCCCCTAACAGACTGAGCGAGTCTAATATGTGCTGGAAGAATGTCTGCCGGTTCGAGCCGCGGCGCAGCTCGGAAAAGATTTGCCCGTCCTTGATGAATAAAATCCGCTTGCAGTAGCTCGCTGCGAACGGATCATGCGTCACCATGAGAATGGTGCGGTTCTGGTTCTCATTCAGATCTTGAAGGGCGTTCATCACTTCCTTCGCCGCCTTCGAATCGAGATTCCCGGTCAGTTCGTCCGCCAATAGCAGAGATGGCTGATGAATCACCGCACGCGCAATGGCCGTCCGCTGCTTCTGCCCCCCCGATACCTCGTACGTCCGCTTATCCAGAATCGGCTCGATGCCGAGCCAACGAATCGTATCGGCCAGCCGCTGCTCAATGTCGCGCGCCGAGATTTGATCCAGCGCCAGCGGCAAAATGATATTCTCCTTAATGCTGAGCGTATCCAGCAGATTGAAATCCTGAAACACGAAGCCGAGCTCCCGCCGGCGGAAATGCGCCAGCTTCTTATTGCTCAGCTTCGCCGGATCGGTTCCGTTAATCCATAGCTTGCCGGAAGTCGGCTTATCTATCGTCGCGAGAATATTGAGCAGCGTCGTCTTCCCGCTGCCCGATGGGCCCATAATGCCCACGAATTCTCCCTCATCCACATGCAAATGAATGTCTTTGAGCGCCGTGTACGTCATTTTTCCTTTAGTGCCGAATACTTTCGATAACTGCTCCGCTCTTAGAACCTCCATATTCCCAGCCCCTTTCCAGTCACGCAGACGAATACACTTATCCGTTCCTTCACTACTTTTATTCAGTATAACCGTTTTCGGGCAGGTACGACATGGAATAGCCTTGCGCCGGCTTACAAACTTGTCACCTAGGCAACTGGCCGTCCACCCGGACCCGACGCGCAGCCAACGCAAACAACGCATGTACGGCAGCCGGCTGCCATGCACGCGTTATACACGGTGATTGGAATGAGGCGGGTGGAGCTCCCGCCCCGGCTTATATACGGTGGATGCCGTCGGAATGGAAGCCAAGCGTGAAGGTCGTGCCCACATGCGGATCCGATTCGACGCTTATCGTATGACCAAGCTTGCCGCACACCTGCTTCACCAGATAGAGCCCCATCCCGGTGGCATCTCCTTCCCGGCGTCCATTCTCCCCGGTGAAGAAGGCATCGAAGATGCGCGGGATATCATGCGGCTCGATGCCGACCCCCTCATCCTGCACCCGGAGCTGAACGGCACCGCCGGTCTGCTGCACCGTGAACTGGAGCGACTTGGCCCCCTCCTTATCCTTCATATATTTGATCGCGTTCGTGACCAGCTGGGTCAGAATGAAAGCCAGCCACTTCTCATCGCTCTCGACTATCGTGTCGCCGGGCGTAACCTTCGGATAGATCTGATAACGAATGAGTGCTTTTTTATTCTGATTGATGACCTGCCGGATGACATGCTGCAGCGACAGCCCCGTCACGTGCAGATCAAGGTCGAACTTCTCCATGCGGGCCGTATGCAGCATCATGTCGAGGCCGCGCGCAAGCCGATCCGTCTCTTCCGCGATGCTGCGCAGCAGCTGCTCCGTCTCCTCCAGCGACAGCGGCTGAGGCGTCTGCTGCGAGATAAGATGCAGTACCGACACCGGGGTCTTCATATGATGAACCCATTGGTTCGTAAAATGAAGATGCTGCTCCCGGTTCTTTTGCATCGTCAGCAGTTCGTCCATATAGGCGCTGTACTGGCGGCTGATCAAGCCGTGAACCCGCTCCTGCTCCTGCGTCTCCGGATGCTGGAGACAGAGCGTGAAATCATTGCTGCTCGGATTCTCCTCCGCATTCTTCATCTCGCGGAACCAGCGCCGCTGCCGCGAATAGTCATAGATTAAGCCCACGAGGATGACGGCCCCGCCCAGCACGAATACGTAGGTTAGGCTCCCGCTGTACAGATAGCGCTGCCCGATCCCGAGATCCAGCCATACGACGAGCAGGGCGACGAACAGAGCCGCGAAGCAGGCCAGCACAAGGAGCAGCCGATCCTTCATAAAGCGCCAAAAGGTCATGCCCAATCCCCGTCTTCCTTCCACGAGGCTTGCAAGCGGTATCCCTGTCCGCGCATCGTCTCGATCGCTTTATGAATGCCAATCTCCTCCAGCTTTTTGCGCACGCGGGTTACATTGACGGTGAGCGTGTTGTCGTCCACGAAGTCGACATCATCCCACAGCGTCTCGAGCAGCGTCTCCCGGGAGACGATATAACCGGCGCGCTCCATGAGCACAGCGAGCAGGAGCGCCTCATTCTTCGTCAGATCGACGCGGCTCCCCTTCCATTCCAGCGTATTCCGGGAGCGGTGCAGGCTCAAGCCGTGCACGACGAGCTCCTCGCCGCCGCTGCTGGAAGCATACTCTCCGTAGGTCCGGCGCAGGACGCCCTTGACCTTCGCCAGCAGCACATCAAGGTGGAACGGCTTCGTGATGAAATCGTCGCCCCCGTTCTCGATCGCCATTACCTGGTCCATCTCTCCGGTGCGCGCGGAGACGAAAATTATCGGGGCATTGGTCACCATCCGGAACTGCCGGCACCAATAGAATCCGTCATAGGCCGGCAAATGAATATCGAGCAAAATCAAATCCGGGTTCACCGCAAGCAGTTCCTCTTTCAGCGCCTTGAAATCGGTGGCCCGCGTCACTTTGTAATCATACTTTTCCAACGAAGATTGCAGAATGGAAGCAATCTTGTCATCATCTTCAACGATCATAATCCGATACATTGTTATCATCCCCCGACTCTGTCTATATACCGATGCATAGCATATTTTTCATCATATCACAAACCGTCCGCCGGACAAACTGCCGCGTTTTTTACTTGATCCTGGAAAATGTTTGACGATCTGGTGAACGGCTTATATAATAGAAAAAAGTCATCACGGCCATACGAACGAACCGTTATTTCGAAAGGGGTGTAAGCGTTTACTTTTCCTGTTATAGACTCGCTATCCTGAAATGGTAATGAAATCTGTCTGAACCATTGTTCGGAGGTGTATCGTGTCCTATGAAGCATGAACGCGTGAATTACGGCCAGATGGCCAAGTCATCCCGGTTTCATACATTAATCCAGAGCAAGAAGCGCTTCATTATCCCGCTGACAATTTTCTTTTTCCTCTTCTATTTCGCCCTGCCGATCCTGACTTCCTACACCACGATATTGAACCGGCCCGCGGTTGGCGCGATTTCCTGGGCCTGGGTATTCGCCTTCGCCCAATTCATCATGACTTGGGTCCTATGTGTCCTCTACGCCCGCAGAGCGGCCAAATTCGATAAACTGGTGGCCGAAATCAATCAGGAATGGAGTGGGGAACGCGAATGAGCACAACGGCGTTCATTTTGTTCGTGGCCATCGTAATGCTGACCATGGTCATTACATATATTGCGGCGAAGAAGACGCGCAGCGCATCCGATTTCTACACGGCCGGCGGCGGCCTGAAGGGCTGGCAGAACGGGCTGGCCATCGCCGGGGATTATATGTCCGCGGCTTCGTTCCTCGGCATCGCCGGATCGATCGCTCTCGTCGGCTTCGACGGCTTCTTCTATTCGATCGGCTTCCTCGTCGCCTATCTCGTCGTGCTGTATCTTGTCGCGGAGCCTTTGCGCAATCTGGGCAAGTTCACCTTGGCCGATATGATTGCCGCCCGCTTCAATAATATGAAAATCCGGGGCGTCGCCGCGCTGAATACGGTGACGATCTCCACCTTCTACATGATCGCCCAGCTCGTCGGGGCCGGCGCGCTCATCAAGCTGCTGCTCGGCATCGATTATGTATGGGCCGTCCTTATCGTCGGCTGCCTGATGACGCTGTATGTCGTCTTCGGCGGCATGCATGCCACCTCATGGGTACAGATCATCAAAGCGATCCTGCTCATGGGCGGGACCTTCCTGCTCTCCATCTTCGTCTTCTCCAGATTCGACTACAGTCTGACCGGCATGTTCGAGCAGATGAAGACCGCGACTCCGCTCGGAGAAGCTTTTTTGAATCCGGGCAATAAATATACCAATTCGCTTGATACGCTCTCGCTCAATCTCGGACTGGTGCTCGGAACCGCCGGACTGCCGCATATTCTGATCCGCTTCTTCACGGTGAAGGATGCCCCGACCGCCCGGTCCTCGGTCGTCTATGCCACCTGGATAATCGGCCTGTTCTACATCCTGACCATCTTCCTCGGCTTCGGCGCCGCCGCCTTCGTCGGAACCGAAGCAATTCTCGCGGCGGACAAGGGCGGCAATATGGCCGCGCCGCTTCTGGCCCAAGCGCTCGGCGGCGATTTCTTCTTCGCCCTGATCTCGGCTGTCGCGTTCGCGACCATTCTCGCCGTCGTCACCGGCCTGGTCCTCTCGGCCGCCTCCGCCTTCGCGCATGATTTCTACAACCATATCCTGCGCAAGGGCCAAGCCAATGAGCGCGAGCAGATGAAGGCCGCCCGCTTCGCCTCCATCGGCGTATCCGTGCTGTCGATTGCCTTGGCGCTGCTCGCTTCGAAGCTGAATGTCGCCTTCCTGGTCGGCCTCGCCTTCGCCGTCGCGGCCAGCGCGAACCTTCCGGTCATTCTGTTCACGATCTTCTGGCGCCGCTTCAATACGGCGGGGGCGATCAGCGGCATGCTGACCGGACTGCTGTCGGCGATTGCGCTCGTTGCCGTCTCCCCAAGCATCTGGGATCCGGCTGGCAAGGCGATCTTCATCGGAGAGCCGCTCATCACGCTCACGAACCCGGGCATCATCTCGATCCCGCTCGGCTTCATCGGCGCCTGGATCGGTACGATCGTGTCGTCCCGCAGCAAGGACGCGGATGCGAAGTTCGATGAGGTGCTGGTCAAAGCCAACACCGGCATTCATATGTAACCGGCAGCCCGGCCGTTCCACGCAAAGCAGCCCCCGGCGTCATCGATTGGCGCGGGGGCTGCCCTCTTGCTGTCCTGTTGTCCTGCTTCCTGTGTACTGTGTACTGTGTCTAATATCCGTTAATCGGCAATTCTCGGGAACAGCACATTATTTTCCAAATGCACATGCTCGAAGGTCATCGACTCCAGCTCCTCCAGCCGCGCATAGGCGACGCGGTAGGTCGTGCAAGCGCCTTCCGGCGGCGTGAAATCCGATGTCGTCTCCCGTAGCCGCTTGAGCAGCGCTCCGGCTCCGTCATGCTCCTCCGCCAGTTCCGCTACGACGGCCCGGGCTTCCGCCGCCGTCCCTTCCGGATCGTCTTCATACCGGATGATGAGCGGGAAATGAGAATCTTCTTCCTTCGCGATATGAGCCTCCAGCTCGGCCTTCAGCCGCAAGAACGTCTCATGCACCATGGCCAGATGGGGTTGATCTCCGCCATGCACGTGATATACCCGCGCCACATTCGCCGTGATTGCGGGAAGCTGCTCGCGCAAGTACCGGTGATGCATATTCACGATATATTCAATCAGCGAACGGGATGACATGAACTGCCAGTCTACGCCCGTTCCCGCCGCAGGAGCCGCTTCACGCATCCGGTTCAACTCGTGAATGACCTCTTCTGCCGCATATCCCCGTTCCGCTGCAGCTTCGCGTATCGGCCGGTTGCCCCCGCAGCAGAAATCAATCTTCAACCGTTTAAATAAATCGCTCGCCGCCGGATAACGCAGCACGGCATCGCGTACCGTCATCTCTTCCGTAAACATGTGACACCTCTCCCTTCCTCGTCCAGCGCTGCATCGCGGCTGCATCGCCGCCAAGCTTGCGCTGTAACCCGATCATACGCCCAGGCAAGGGACAGGATAGTGATTGTGATCACCGGAATATAGACAAATCTACGACAGTGCAGGCGCTTCCTGATAAGAAATGAGGACGCCGCCTTCCCCGGCATAGGTTCCGATGACCGGCCCCATATTGACGAACAGCACCTCATCGAACGGATACTTGTCCATCAAATCGTGGAGAAACACTTTGGCGCGCTCCTCGCAGTTGGAATGAGCGAGCGCAATCCAGTTCTTGTCGACCTGATGCCACGCATCTCCCACCTTGTCGATCAGGCGCCGCAGCGTCTTCTGAGTGCCGCGGATTTTTTCCAGCACTTCAATCGAGCCTTCTTCGCTTGCTTCCATCAGCAGCTTAATATTCAGCATCGAGGCGACCGTCCCCTTAATCCGGCTCAACCGGCCGCCGCGGATGACATTTTCCAGCGTGTCCAATGTAAAATAAGTTCGTGTATGCTTAATAAAATGAACCATCTTCGTCATCAAGTCTTGCAGCTCTTCCCCCGCATGAGCCAATTGGGCCGCCCGCACGGCCAGCAGTCCAAGCCCCATCGACGCCGTCTTCGTATCCAGTACCTCGATCCGGTTCGGATGCCCTTCTTCCTCATACATGGTCTTGGCCATCAGCGCGTGATTGTAGGTGCTGCTGAGCTGAGAGGTCAGCGATAAGACGAGAATGTCTTTGTCGGTTCCGAGAGATCTGTACATATGATAAAAGTCGGCAGGCGAAGGACTCGCTGTATTGGGCAGCTCATGCTCCTCCCGCATCCGTTCATAGAAGGAATCCGTATTCATATCGGATGTCAATACGTCTTGCCCGAAGCGAACGTACAGCGGAACGACGTGAATGCCGTACTGCTCTACCAGCTCCGGCGTCAGGTCCGAGCTTCCGTCCGTGATGATGTGAATGGTCATGTCAGTCTCCTGTCTCATAGTGAAATGTAATTATAATACCCCTTGTCATTCCGCTTAATTATAAGGGCTGCAGGAAAGGTTGACAACGGTAAAAAGGGGCACCGTCCCGTACGCGCCCCCTCCAACATAAAAAAGCGGGCGCATTACTCCTTCGGAGCCGTGCCCGCCGTGCCGCCCGGTGAGGGCATTCGCCCGCAAGCCTAACGCTTGCCCTGCTTCCCGCTCACGCGGTCCGCAAGCCACCATAAGTACGTTGATAACCGATTGATATATTGCAATACGACCTTCGAGGCGATCTCATCACGCATCAAGGTGACGATCCGCCGTTCCGCCCGCCGGCATACGCCGCGGCACACCATCAGCCTGGCAGACAGGGAATTGTCCGGGTAGCCGGCTTGAAGCGGCTGCGCCGGGGGATGCTCATCCATGCGCCGTTCCAGCTGTTCGACCGCCTCCGTGGCAAGCCGGTAGGGCCGGAATTCCGGAGAGACGACGGCCAGATCATGGCCGCAATCGAACAGATATTGCTGGATTCCTGTCAATTCGGCCGCAAGCTCGGCTTCCCCGTCGATCTCCGCCTGGCGAATGGCCGAGCTCATGAATGTGTTCAATTCGTCAACTGATCCGTAAGCCTCCACCCGCGCATGATCCTTGTCGACCCGCCCGCGAATGACACTCGTCTTGCCGCCGTCTCCCGTCCTTGTGTAAATACCCAATCATCATTCTCCTTATGCGTGATAAACCGTTAGTCGTTGCTTCATTCATTGCGAAATACGATGCCTTGGGCTTGATGGCGATAACGCGCCTCCGGCAGCGCCCGATCTTCCGGACGCGGCGACCATTGCCGCTTCAACCCGATCAGGAATCGCCCGAATCGGTTGCAGCGGATTCATCCGGCTCTCCGCAGTCTGCCGACTCGCTCACCCATGTCTCCGCCCAATGTTGAATGGCCTCCATGACCGGCTGCAGCGCCAGCCCCTTCTCGGTCAGCTCGTACTCAATGCGCACCGGAGTCTCCGGATAGACGTTGCGCACGACAATGCCCGCTGCCTCCAAATCTTTCATTCGCTCACTTAGCATCTTGTCGCTCATCGCAGGAATGAGCGCGGAAATATCTTTGAACCGCTTCGGTCCGCTGAGCAGGACCTGAATGAGGAGCCCGTTCCAGCGCTTCCCCAGTACACAGAACGCGGATTCAAAACGGGGACACATCCCCAAATGATGGGATTCCATATCATCATCCCTCCTTCATAGCTTACAAAATGTAAGCAAGTTTATTTTACCATAGCGTTTTCAAAAAGAAAATGGGGAAGACTCAAGTCAAGTAACAAAATTTATAGTATATTGCAAATATTTTGAAACTTATTTCCTGATGTTAACGAATATAATGAAAGCGGTGAAATGACCTTATTACATAGGAGGTACCCTTTGAGCACATTTCGGGAATCACGCCGCGAGCGCCATCAGCGGCTGAAGCAGCGCCGCAAGCGCAAATGGACAGGGGCGCTTGCGATTGCGGCCGCCGCCCTGCTGTTCTTCACCGGCATCCTCCTCCATTCGATGGACGGACCGAGGCAGGACCAGGGAGAACAGGCAGCAGCTGCTCCGTACGGGGCCCCTCCCGCAGAGGGCAAAGCTCGCGGGACCGGAGCCATGGGGCCGCTTCCCCCGCTTTACGGGCCCGCAACCGAGGCCAACGCCGCGGCAGACGGGCCGATTCGGCTCGTATTTGCGGGCGACGCGCTCATGGACTGGTCGGTCAAAGAGACGATTCGGAAGGAAGGGCCGGACTATCCGTTCGTGCATGTGGCCGAGGAAATCCAGGAAGCCGACTTCGCCGTGGTCAACCTGGAGACCGCTGTCACCTTCCATGACCAAAAAGATACGAACCAGCTGTTCAATTTCAAATCCGACCCGATCTCTCTGGAAGGATTGAAGAATGCCGGGTTCGATCTCGTGTCGATCGCCAACAATCACACTCTCGACTTCAAGCAGAAAGGCTTTCTCGATACGCTCGCCAATCTGGAGCATTACGAGCTGCCCTATATGGGAGGCGGCCAAAACCGCGAGGAGGCGTACCGCGCCCATGAAGTGACGATCAAGGGCAAGCGCATCAGATTCCTCGCCTTCTCCCGCTTCATTCCCCAGACGTACTGGTTCGCCGCGAACGACCGGCCGGGCATCGCAGAGGCATACAATAAGTCAAGCGTTCTGCCTGTCATTCGCACAGAGAGCCAAGATTGCGATTATTTATTCGTCTATATGCACTGGGGCGTGGAGAAAAACAACAAGCCCGAGCCATGGCAGCGAACCTATGCCCGCGAGATGATTGACGCCGGGGCCGACGGCATCGTCGGCAGCCATGTGCATGTGCTGCAAGGCTTCGAATGGTATAACGGCAAGCCGATCGCCTATTCGATAGGCAACTTTCTTTTTCCGGATTACGTGAAGGGGAAAAATGCGGATACGGGCCTGCTCACGCTGACGATTGAGAATGGCGAGATTGGAATGTCCTTCAGTCCGTATCAAATCTACCGGGATCAGATCATCAAGAAGGACGATGCCTATGTGAAGCGGCAATTGAAATATTTGGAGTCCATCTCCTACGACGTGGCCATTGGCGCCGACCGGGCGATAGAGGCGATCCAGGCGAAGCCTCCGGCTTCCGGCAAGCACTAGCAATCCAAATAATGAAAAAATACAGATCATGCAGCGTTTGCGCATGATCTGCCTTTTTGTGGTGCAGCCGAGCCGAACTCCGCCGTCAGACGCGAACCCGACCGCTGATTACCTGTCGCTTGGAGCGCGGTCTGGCAGCGACTGCAGCTCCTGAATGCACTCCTCCGCCCAGCTGATCTCGGCTTCCGTAACCTTGAAGCCTTTGCGCAACGAGAATAACCAGTACCGCTTCTCGGATTCGAAGGAACTCTCCCGAATCGTCCTCTCGATATGTTCGAGGAAAGACAGCACCTCCTTCTTCTCCTTCAGGAATAGTTGAAGCTGGAAGACAAGCTCTTCCGCAGCAAGCTTCGAGCCGAAGAAGACGCGAAGCGTCGTCTCATCCCTGGCAACGGCATGGAAGCTATCGGGCACCTTGTTCAGCCACTTCCCGAATTCTTCGCTTCCCAGTCCGGTTATCCGGTAGACGCGGCGATCTGGGCGGGTTTCCTGCGGTTCAATAAAGGAATCGACCCATTGTTTTTTCTCAAGGCCCTTCAATTCCCGGTAGATTTGACTCAGATGGGCTGGCCAAATATGCTTCACCGAAGCGTCGAAGTAATATTTCAGATCATAGCCTGTCATGTCTTGGCAAGACAGCAGGCCTAAGATGGCATAGGCAAGAGACATATGTACCCCCTTCGTCAGAACAATGCATTGGTTACATTCTACCATAATCTTACGACCCGATGTCCCTTGCCGTCAGCGAGGGCATCTCTGAAGCTACTACTCGTCCGCCGGCTTCGCGACGCCCTCCCCCTTCTGATAGCATTCGAACCGCATAATCGACATCGTGCCGCAACCCAACGCGTTCATCGCTTCCTGCAGCACCTCATGCATCGTCTTTTCCGGCTGCTTAACCCAGCTTTGCTCCAACAGGCAGACCTCCCGGAAGAAGCGGTTCATTCCGCTGCTCACGATCCGGTCGACGACCGCTTCCGGCTTATCCTCGCGCAGCGCCTTCGCGCGCAAGACAGCGCGCTCCCGCTCCAGCACATTCGACGGAACCGCTTCCCGGCTGATATATTGAGGTCTGGCAGCAGCGATATGCATCAGCAGTTCTTTGAGGCAAGCGTCGAACACAGGCTCGGACAAGCTCTCCTGCCGGGAGACAGTTAGCTCCAGCAGCACCCCCAGCTTCCCTGCGGTGAGATAATCCTCATGAATATAGCTGCCGACAGCACCACGCCCCTTTACTTCAAAGCGGCTGCTCCTTCTCAGGGTGAGCTTCTCACCGAACGCTGACGCGAGTTGATGGAGCGTCTCTCCAACGCTGCGGCCGTCCGCCATGTCCGTCGCTGACAGCACCTCCGGACAATCTGCTCCCGACTCTGCCGCCAACCGGGCGGTCTCCTGTACGAAGCTTCTGAACTCCGCGTTGTTCGCCACAAAATCCGTCTCGCAGTTAACCTCGATCATAGCGCCTGACCTTCGATCGGGGCTTATGTAAGCATGGACCAGCCCTTCGGCTGCGATGCGGCCACTTCTTGCCGCGGCGGAAGATAGCCCCTGCTCCCTCAGTAATCGCACAGCTCTGTCCATATCCTCGCCCGACTCGCTCAGCGCCCGTTGGCAATCCACAATTCCGGCGCCCGTTCGTTGACGCAACTCTCTAAGCTTTGCAGCTTTTGTCATCGTTCACCATCCACCCTTCGATAATTATATAACATGTTATATATATTTTGTTATGCAATAAACATACTTATTCCCTTTCTTCTTGTCAAGCCTTTTTCCATCCGCGAGCCAACAAGGATAGCTATACTGCTTCCACGGTGAGGAACGGCGGAGGGGAATTATGTCTTTTTTATGTCCAATTTGCCATCAAGTAGGTATCTTGCTTCCTTCATCGAAATAAAGTAAGAGCCAGAGGCAAAAAACGGATATGTCCCGTCATGTGCAATTCCCGCCTCCGGAATTGAATTAACCCGCAACCCGATAAGGAGGAGTACCATGGAACAAATACGAATGCTGCAGCCGCTCGATTACGAGCAGGCGGTGCAATTGTCGGACAAGGTGTTCCGCAACAGCCGGCAGATCTCGATGGAACACGGCTTCCCATACTTGTTCTCGCCCGTCTATGCCCATTCCTACGGCGTATTCCGGGACGATAAGCTCATCGCGCATATGGGGCTCCTGCCTGCTAAGCTGCGCATCGGCGCCGCCCGCCTGCCCGTCTTCTCGCTCGGTTCCGTGTGCACGGAGCCGGAAGCCCGGGGCAGCGGAGTCGCGACCGAACTGCTGCACCGCGTCATGCGCCATGTCGACGATATGGGAGCGGCGCTGCTCTTCATCTCGGGCGGCCGTTCACTTTACCGACGGAACCGCTGTTATTCGTTCGGCCGCTTGACAGCGTATACATTGACCGCCGAGACGAGCCGGGACGCCGCCATGCCGATGGCGGAAGATGCGGCGAACGATGAGTGCCTTCGCGAGCTCTCCAGCTTCGACTGCTTCGCTTTCCATGATCTGACGCTGCAGCATAAGGCTGCCTTCGACATGAGCGTATGGGATCTGGGGGGCCTGAAGGATGCCGCGGCCTATGCATCCTGCCTGGAGATGAAGCCGAAGCTGTACGGGCTGGAACGCGGCGGCAAGCTTACGGCGTATGCTTACGTCCTGAAGCCGAAGCCTTCCCAGACCGATCGGCTGCCGATCGTGCTCGAATATGGCGGAGCCGATGCTGTGCAGCTCGTGCGGCTGCTCCAGAGCGTCCCGGCCTATGAGCGGCTGGAGGTGATTGTGCCTTGGCAGGACGATGCTATGCACCGTGAGCTGTCCGCCTGTCCGGCCCGGTTCCGCCACAATGACGGCACGGTATATGTTCCGTCCATGGCGCGGCTCATCCGTCTGCTTCGGGACTGGTGGCAGTCGATCGGGTCGCCTGCCGCCTGCATCGAAGCGGATGATCTCGGAGACGGCCAGGTCCGCCTCCGCTACCCGGACGCGGAAGCAGCCGTATTGTCCGAGGAAGAGACAATACGGCTGCTGTTCGAGCCGGAGGCGGACATTCCGCTGCCGGAATCATGGCCGGGCGATCTCCGCATAACGGTTCCGCTGCCGCCGCTGACCGGCTTATATTATATCTAAATCCGCAATCCGAACCGGCGCGGCTACGTGCCGGATGATGTCAAAATGACAATACCCACCACACCCGGGCCGTGAACGCCGATCGTGAGATCATTCTCGATATCGGCGCTGCGGCTCGGCCCCGTAATGAGATTCAACGAGGCCGGCAGGCCGCCTTCTTGATTCGCCATCCCGTTCACCCGTTCGAACGCCTCGCCCATCCGGGCCACGATCCGCTCGGCCGGCAATATGGCGAGCAGCATGCCGGGCAGCAGGCTGACCGAACGGCCTTGTCGCCCGGCGGACCATACCGCCAGCGTCCCAGTGTTGGCAATCGCGGCTGCGGGCGCAACGATGCCGAGCTGGCACCGCTCCGCGGCGCGCAGCAGCGGGCTGCGAGACTGCCACTTCGCTCCGGCGAGCGCTCCCGCTTCGTCGGGCTGGGAGAGGCCCAATTGCTCCAGCTCGGCTTCATTGTCCCAATCATCCGCCCAAGGAATCCCGCTCAAGCCCTGCTCCTGCAGCACCCGCGGCACGCCGTACCCGCGCAGCTCCTCCGTGTCCGCATACAGCACGCGCTCCAGCGGGCCGCGCTGCCGGAAGCGGGCCAGAATCTCTTCGATGCCCGCTGCCGCCTCCTCCTTCGGCACGATCACCGCTTCGCCGGTGAGCGCCGTCCAGTTATTGACGAACAGCTGAAGGCGTTCGTCCGCGTTCAGGATCTTCATCCGGTCCCGATATTGTCCCGGCACGCCCCGGCACAGATGGGCCGGCGCTTCCGTCAACGGTCCGGAACGGCCGAGCCGGGAGGCAACGGCGGCAAGAAACGCATCACGCTCCATTACGAATCCCTCCCTTGTTCGCGGTCCGCCCGCGCCAATTCCGCTTGCAGCTCATCCCATCGATCGCGGAACGACTGCTTCGGTATCGCCGGGAACGTCCGTGAAGCGGTCCAGCCGCCAAGCGGACCCGGCCCTTTGCGGATCACCCCGCCCCGCACGAGCGGCTTCTGGCCGTAATAAGCGGCTTTGCCCGCCATCCGGTACCATTTCACATGGCTGAACACTTTGCCGAACAGTTGGAACCCGAGCCGTTCGGTCTGCGGCGTATAGCCTTCTTTCACTTTGCGGGCGCGCAGATGAACAAGCATGTCATGGAGCGGAATTTTGACCGGGCAGGCTTCATAGCATGCCCCGCATAGCGATGACGCGTAAGCGAGCGTCCCCGCCTCCTTCATATCCTGCTGCAGCAGCGGGGTCAGTACCGCCCCGATCGGCCCGCTGTAGACCGAGCCGTACGTATGGCCGCCCACATGCCGGTAGACCGGGCATACATTCAGGCAAGCCGCGCACCGGATGCAGTGCAGCACCTGCTGGAACTGCGGATCGCCGAGCTGCGCCGAACGCCCGTTGTCGAGAATAATGATGTGCAGCTCCTCCGGGCCGTCCAGATCGCCCCGCTGCCGGGGACCGGTGATGAACGACGTATAGGTCGTCAGCTTCTGCCCGGTCGCGCTGCGGGCCAGCAGGTTCAGCATCACCTCGACATCGTCGAAGGTCGGAACGAGCCGCTCCATCCCCATGACGACGACATGCGTCTGCGGCAAGGTCGTCACCATGCGCCCATTGCCTTCGTTCGAGACGATCGTCACCGTGCCGGACTCGGCGATGCCGAAGTTGCAGCCCGAGAGCCCGATATCCGCTTCCAGGAAAAATTGGCGCAGCTTCCGCTTGGCGAACGCGGCCAGTTCCTTCGTCTCCGGCGGAAGCGGCTTGCCGGCCTCCTTCGTGAACAATTCAGCAATCTGGGATTTGTTCTTATGGATGGCCGGGATGATCAGATGGGAGGGGGTCTCCTTCGCCAACTGTAAAATATATTCGCCCAGGTCGGTCTCGATCGCGGCAATGCCCTGTTCGCGCAGCCGCTCATTCAGGTGCATCTCTTCCGACACCATCGACTTGCCCTTGGCCACCAGCTTCGCCTGCTTCTCCTTCGCGATCGCCAGGAAGACCTGCACCGCTTCGCCGCCCGTCCCGCAGAAATGAACCCGTGCGCCGCGCCGTTCCGCCTGCTCGGCGAATTGGCCCAAATAATAGTCCAAATGCTCGATCGTATGCTGCCGAATCTCCTGGCCCCGGGTGCGCCACGTTTCCCAGTCGCCGAATTCTTCGGCAGCGCTCAAGCGGCCGGTGCGGAGCTTGTTCGTCGTGAACGCCACCGCTTGGCGCAGGAACGCGTCCTGAAGCACCGCCTTCGTCCGCTGCTTCAGGCCGCTGCCGATGCCGCCTTGGGCGGGGGATGTCTCTGTGCTCATGCCCGCTTCACTCCTTCCTCCAGCAGTTGGGCAAGATGCATGACGCGAATCGGTCTGCCGGCCTGATTGAGCCGGCCGCCAATGTTCATCAGGCAGCCCATATCCGTCCCGATCAGAATGTCCGCTTGCGTCGATACGACATGCTCTGCCTTCTCCGTAACCATCGCGCCGGACATCTCCGGCATCTTCACGGCGAATGTGCCGCCGAAGCCGCAGCAATCCTCCTGATGAGGCAGATCGACAAGCTTCAGCCCCTTCACATGCCGCAGCAGCGTCATCGGCTCGTCGCCAATGCCGAGCAGCCGCATGCCGTGACAGGAAGGATGGTAGGTGGCCGTCCCCTCGTAAGCGGCCCCGATGTCGGTGCGCCCCAGCACCTTCACGATGAATTGGGACAGCTCATAGGTGCGCTCCGCCGCACGCGTCGCCCGGGCCAGCCATGCCGGCTCCTCCCGGAACAAATCCTCGTAATAATGGCATGCCATGCCGGCGCAGGAGCCGGACGGCGTCACAATGTAGTCGCTGTGCTCGAACGCCCGCAGCCACTGCCGCGCGACCTCCCGCGCGTCGTCATGATAACCGCTGTTGAACGCCGGCTGCCCGCAGCACGTTTGCAGCCGGGGGAAATCAACGTCGCAGCCGAGACGGTGCAGCAGCCGGACCGCGCTCTCCGCCACGTCGGGAAAGCAAGTATCCGCCAGACAAGTGACAAATAAAGATACGCGCATCGAAGTCCCTTCTTTCTTCTCGGATCAAATCACTCAAATATCCGCTTCTCGCCTACATAAAAAGCGCTTGAAGGAGCTGCCCCCTTCAAGCGCCGCCGAATCTACCGTTCGGCCACCATCCGGTTCGTCAAAGCGCCGAGCTTCTCGATTTCAATCGTGACCAGGTCGCCGTCCTTCAAGTAGACTCGTTCGGATTCCGGCAAGCCCAGCACGACCCCTTCCGGCGTGCCCGTCAAAATGAGATCGCCCGGAAGCAGCGTCAAATGACGCGATATATAGCTGATAATCTCCTTGCAGGTAAAGATCATGTCCGCCGTATTCGAATGCTGGCGCGTCTCTCCATTGACAATGCAACGGATATCGAGTTGGTTCGGATCGCCCACCTCATCCGCCGTCACGAGATACGGCCCGAGCGGACTGAAGCCGTCGCAGATTTTGCCGAGCATCCATTGAGGCGTGCGCATCTGCAGATCACGGGCCGACAGGTCGTTCACGTTGCAGTAGCCGAACACATAGTCCAGCGCTTCCTCCTCCGTTACATCCTTGGCAGGCTTGCCGATGACGATGACCAACTCGGCCTCGTAGTCCACCGCTTGGCTGACGCGCGGGAGCACGACATCATGGCCGTGGCCGGTCAGCGTATTGTTGAATTTGTTGAATAGAATCGGAACTTCCGGAATCGGAGCATTCGTCTCCTCCGCATGCTTCCGGTAGTTCAGTCCGACACAAATGATCTTCTGCGGATCCGTGACGCATGGCCCGTAGGTCAAATCCTTCTCGTCGAGCACATCGTTCGCGCCGGCGGCGTAAGCCTCGACCTCCCGCAGGACATCCCGGCCTCCCGAGATCACCTCATGAATTGTATATTTGCCGCTGATGTCGACGATGCCTCGATCCGTCTTGACGCCCGCGCGCAGCTGTTGATCGTGATCATAGAACGTGATAAATTTCACCGTAATTTCCTCCCTCACTGGATATAATGGGCACTAGACAGGCAGAGGCCGGCGGTACCGGGTCCGCGTCAGCCGCGGATTTAAGCATTTTTGCCGAAGACGACGCCGCCGTCTACGTACAACGGGGAGCCCATAATGAATTTGGCTTCGTCCGAAGCCAGGAACAGCGCCGCTTCCGCCACATCCTCAGGCAGGCCGAGTTCGCCGCTCAGTTGCCGTGTCTTGATGGAAGCAATCGCTTGCTCGGGATCATCATACGAATTGCGCAGATACTGCTCGACGAACGGGGTGTAGATCGTTCCCGGCAACAGCGCATTCACCCGAATGTTGTACGTGGCGTAGTCCACCTGCATCGATTTGGTCAAGGACAACACCGCACCCTTCGTTGCCGCGTAGGATGCGCGGTTCGCCAGCCCCATCTCGGCGATGCAGGAGGACATGTTGATAATCGCGCCGCTCTGCTGCTCGATCATATAAGGAATGACATATTTGCTCGGCAGGAAGACGCCGCGGATATTAATCGCAATGACGCGATCCCATGCCTCGGGCTCGATCTCATGCAGCATTCCTATGCCGCTGACCCCCGCATTGTTGAACAGAACGTCAATGCGCCCATACTGCCGCATCACCGTATCAGCCATAGCCTGAGCTTGCTCCGGAACGGTAACGTCCACATGCACGAACGAAGCGGCTCCGCCCTGGTCCGTGATCAGCTTCACGGTCTCCTGGCCTGCATCCGGCTGGATGTCGGCTACGGCCACCACCGCTCCTTCGCTCGCGAAGCGCAGCGCCGAGCTGCGTCCGATGCCGGATCCCGCGCCTGTAATGATACATACTTTCCCTTGTAAACGCATGCCGATGACCCCTTCCCTCGATATCCGTTTTCACTCATTTCATTTTCATAAAAGTAAGGGTTGATCATAAAAGTAAGTTGATTATAAAAGAATCGTTCATGATGGAAGCCTTTACAACGATGTCGGCTCGAGCTGTACATACAAGGGAACAGGTCTGTGACGGCCCGTTCCCTCATCCTGCGATGCAGCTGCGGAGGCCGGCGCAAGCCCGGCCTCTTCTGCCACTCATCCGGATACGATGATCAGATTCGCATACGGGGTCGTATCCCCCGTCCGGATAACCGCCCTCGATTCGGTGCACAGCTGCTTGAACTGGACATGCGGCAGCACCTTCCATCGCGCATCCGGCATCAATTCCTTCAGCAGGGCGACCCGCTCCGGACTGAAGGCTTGCATTTCCTCGGTAATGATAATGCAATCAATCATGAATTCGCCGGCGATGGCCCGCAGGGCGTCCGTAACGGCCGGCAGATCATCGGTCAAGGCAAGATCGACCCGCTCCACGCCGAGCGGTACCGGGAAGCCGCGATCGCAGATCGTCAGCATATCGGTATGTCCGGTCTCGGCCAGGATGCGGTTCAGCTGGGGATGAAGCACTCCGCCTTTTTTCATGACTCCTCCCCCTCCCGGCCCCAGGTTTCCGCCATCCGCGCCACTTCTTCACGTTGATCCAGCGTAATGAGCTCCCGGAATGTCGGGCCCGGCCGCTTGAGGTACATCTTCTCGATGCCGTCCACCACCGTAACCGCGACCAGCTCCCAGCCGGATTGGCCCAGCTCGTTCAATGCTGCCGCATCATGCTCGATTCGATACTCCCACGTGACGAGACTCATGGGCGAGCCTCCCACTGGATCGCCACGATCCGGGCGGGCGCTCCGCTCGAATCCCGTATTTTAAGGGGCATTGCTATCACATGCCATTCGCCCTCCCGCAGCGCGGGATCATCGAGCTGCAGCCCTTCGGCGACCCACATATCAGCGCCGAGCACGATACGGTGCGTCTCCTCGTTCTCTTCGCCCGTGCCGCCGATGCTGAAATGGTCGATTCCGACCGCCTTCACGCCGCACTCGGCCAAATAGCGGGCGCCCTCATTGGACAGATACGGAGATTCATAGATCCATTCCTTGGTCCAGCCCCGCTTCTCGCCCCAGCCAGTATACAGCAGCACGACCGCATCGCTGGTCAACTGTTCGGCGTACGGCTCCAGATCCGAGCGCCCAATCGGGTAACCCTTGCCCCGATCCTGCAGCGGGACGAATACCATCCGCCCCTGAAAGGCGTCCACCGGGAATTGATCCAAGGTCTTGCTATATTCGCCCAAATGCGCCGGCGCATCCATATGCGTGCCGGTATGCAGGTTCATCGTCACCTGCTCCAGCTTCCAGCCGTCGCGCGGCCCGACGCATATATAATCCATTTTGGGCGGTTCGAAATCCGGCAGCACCGGGCACAAATGGTACAGCTCCTGCGAGAGATCCACCATCCGGGTAATGTTCAGCATTCGCCTCACCTACCGTTCCATATGATCGTCCGGCTGCGCCGCCTTCACCGTCAAGCCGCCGTCCACCATCAGCAGATGGCCATTGACCTGCATCGCTTCCTCGGATGCGAGGAAGACGACCGCATCGCCAATCTGGCGCGCGGTGCCGAGCCGCTTCATCGGGTTGGCCTGCTCTTCCTTCTCCCGCATGCCCGGCGCAGCCAGGAATTCCGTGCACATGTCGGTATCAACCGTGCTTGGGCCGACCGCATTTACGTTGATGTTGAATCTGCCAAGCTCGATTGCCATCCCCTTCGTTAGCATATGCGCAGCCGCCTTGGACGACTGGTAATGCGGGATGACCGGACTGGTCACCATCAGGCTGGCCGTCGACAACACGTTGACGATTTTGCCGAAGCGGTTGTCGATCATATGCTTTGCTGCCCGCTGCGAGCACATAAAGATGGATTTTACGTTCGTATTATAAGTGCGATCCCATGTCTCCTCCGTCACTTGCATGAACGGCTCGAACGGGGCAATGCCCGCATTGTTCACCAGCACATCGACAGGGCCCAGCTTCGCCTCGACCTCATCGAACATGCGGTTCACTTCCTCCTTGCTGCCGACGTCCGCCTGCACAACAATCGCCTTGCGCCCAAGCTGCTCCACCTGCTGCTGCACCTTGACCGCCTTATCATACGAAGACTCCGACATATAGTTGATCGCGATATCCGCTCCTTCTTCCGCCAAGCGAATGACAATAGCTTCGCCGATGCCGCGGCTTCCTCCTGTTACCAGTGCGATTCGTCCTGTTAATCGACCCATATTGGCACGTCCTTTCTCTTTTCCCCAAAATAAAATAAGTTCCGGTTCCACACCGCCAATCGGCCCTCAGCCCGCTCTGCTAGCCGGCCCGCCGCTTGTCGTTCCTTACAGGCTCGGACCGATCCGGTTGATGCTGAACTCCGCGTGACCGAGCACTTCGGCTGTCGTCAGCTTGCCGCTGCTGACCGCCCGGATTTCGTCCCAGATGCGCTCGCCCGCTTCCTGAAGCGAGTATTCCCCTTCAAGCAAGCCGCTGACATCGACATCCATGTTGTCGGCCATCCGCTCCGCGCACAGGCGGTTCCCGGTAATCTTGATAACCGGAATGACGGCTGATCCGGTCGGCGTGCCGCGCCCTGTCGTGAAGCAGACAAGATGCACGCCGCCCGCAGCCATGCCGGACACGCATTCGATATCGTTGCCGGGGGAGTCCATAAAATAAAGCCCGCCCTTCGGCACCTGCTCTGCATATTCGACGATACCTTCGATCGGCGCCGTGCCGCATTTGCTGATGCAGCCAAGCGATTTCTCCTCGATTGTGCTGAGGCCGCCCGCGATATTGCCTGGGCTCGGATTGCCGCCGCGCATATCCGCCCCCATCCGCTCGACCTCTTTCTCGAATCGATCGACGATGTGGTACAGATTGTCCGCAATCTCCGGCGTCCGGCACCGTCCGGCCAGCACATGCTCAGCCCCGATAATCTCCGTCGTCTCGCCGATGACAATCGTGCCGCCTTCCCCGATGAGGGCATCCGCCGCCACGCCCAACGCCGGGTTGGAAGCAAGGCCGCTCGTCGCATCCGAACCGCCGCATTTGACGCCGACCTTCAGTTCGGACAGCGGGATGTCCACCTTCTCCATCGCATCAAGCAGGGCCCGCATCTTGCCGGCAAGCTCAACGCCATGCTGGATCGCCTTGACAGAGCCGCCGACACTCTGAATATCGAATACCTCGACAGGCTTCCCGGTCTTGCAGATCTCCTCGCGGAGCTGCAGCGGATCGACGACCTCACAGCCAAGGCTGACGATGAGCACTCCGCCGACGTTCGGATTTTTCCCCGTGCCTGCCAGCACATCGAACGTGCGCTCCTTGTCGGCGCCGATCTGGCTGCAGCCATGCTGATGCGGGATGGCGACCGTGTTCGGAACAAGCTGTTGAATGCGGTTGCACACTTGATTCGCGCAAATGACCGTTGGGATGATTAGCAGATGATTGCGAATGCCTACCTCGCCATTCTGGCGCCGGTAGCCTTGAAATGTCATGCTCATTTATCCGATTCCCCTTCCCTAAGTTGACAGACTGTCAGATGAGGTCCGCTTACTTAGCCGATGCCGCCTGATCCCCGCGGCCGCGGATGCCTTCGATGTTGTGCACATGCACATGGCTGCCTGCGGGAATGCCGCAGATCGCCCGGCCGATCACTTCTCCGTATTTGTGCACATGGTCGCCTTCCGTGATCGGAACGATGGCCACCTTATGCCCGAATGGAATGACCTGACTTACCGCAACGGAACGAGTAGCTCCCGCGACCTCGCAAGTGACCGTTTCACCCGGCTGCAATTCCCGCAGTGCCGTCGCCACATGATCGCGTTCGTCCATGACGATAACGCTTACACCTTTTTGCATGACCCTCTCGCCCATGCTTGATCCCTCCTGATTTATCCTAACAAGATGACTTAAACTGGAAATGTTATCGTTAACTCAACAATATCATGGGCCCCTCTTGATGTCAATGTTCTCTATAGCATAAAATATAATCGGTAAAATCTATTTTTAAGTTCTGGCGAAAATGGTATAATTAGGACTTCATCAAGAATGCAAGACTCGACATCGGGTCCGATCCTATTACGTTCATAACCAAAAGCGGACTTGGTGAGCCGCCTCTTATTTGGAAATAGGACATGCTTCTTCCGCCTCGCTGCGCCGGTTGGTGCCGCCGTAGCAGGCGCCCGGCCCGCGGACAGCTAGCTCCGCGGCTTCAGCCCTGGATGCCGCCTTCCCGCGGTGCTTCGTTCGCTGAAGCCGCTTGCAACTGTGCCGCCGGTGCCCATTAAATCATAGTAGGAGATAACGCCAATGGCTACCATTTATGATATTGCGAAGAAAGCCAATGTCTCGGCAATGACCGTATCCCGAGTCATCAACAATACCGGAAGAGTGAGCGAGAAGACCCGCGACAAGGTCAAGCAGGTGATGGAGGAAATGCGGTACATCCCGAACTCGGTCGCCCGCTGCCTTGTCACGCAAGAGAGCAAGATCGTGTCGCTTCTCATTACGGATATTACGAACCCGTTCTTCACGACGATGGCGCGGGGCGCCGAGGATGCCGCCATGCGGCATGGCTATCGGCTCATGTTCGGGAACAGTGACGAGAGCTTCTCGAAGGAAAAGGATTACGTGGAAATGATTCTGTCGATGCGCGTGGATGGCGTGCTGTTCGCGCCGAGCGGGGATCAATCTAAGGAACATCTGGAGTGGCTGCAGCGCCAAAATGTCCCTTTCGTGCTGCTGGACCGCGAGGTTCCCGGCATCGACTGCGACGCCGTGCTCGGCGATAGCCTCGATGGGGCGAAACGTATGGTGGCGGAGATGATCCGATACGGACATCGCCGCATCGCCCTTGTGAACGGAGCTCAGGACGTATCGACCGCCCGTGAGCGGCAAGCCGGCTATATCGAGGCCTTGCAAGAAGCCGGCATCGAACTCGACGAGTCGCTGATCATGCAGACAAGCTATTCACGCGTGCAGGACTTGTCCGTTGCGCATTGGATGGAGCTCGCTCCGGAAGCGCGGCCGACAGCCATCTTCGCGGCGAACAATATGCTGGCCCTGTCCGTGCTGAAATCCGTCCGCAGCCTGGGCCTCCGCGTGCCGGACGATCTGTCGATTGCCTGCTTCGACGACTTCGGATGGGTCGAGGAAGCGAACCCGTTCTTCTCCGTCGCTTCCCAGCCAGCGTACGAATTCGGCGAGCAAGGCATGCAATTGCTGCTGGACCGAATTAAAAACCGGGAAGAACAGCCGCGCCAAATCATGCTCCCTTGCGAGATATTGATGCGGGAGTCCGTGGGAAAAGTATAGATTTTAATCGTTATACGCCGGGAAGGGACGCCTTCCGTTCCTTCCTTTCCTGCATTTGACGGAGGCACTCACGCGCCATCCTGAACTGACCCACGCAGACCCGGTTTGCTCAGAAAAAGAAACCACAAATCTACGCCGCATCGTAACCTTATGTGACTGACTGCCTAACATAAAGACCCATGATGCGGCATTTCGTTTTGCTCACGCAATGCTTTTTTTCCGCATATTCAGAATCTCCTCAACTGGTAAGACGGCCCTCTCGCCCAATACCTAATCTCCCATAAAATAAGATACTCGTCTCGACTTATGCTCGCTCTCCCGTCCAGTCAGGGACTCCACCATCTTGCCTTATGCTCAGTCTCCCGTCCAGTCAGGGGCTCCAACTCGCCTTTTGCTCAGCCTCCCATTCAGTCAGGGGCTCTATCTCGCCTTTTGCTCAGTCTCCCGTCCAGTCAGGAGCTCCAACTCGCCTTTTGCTCAGTCTCCCATTCAGTCAGGGGCTCCAACTCGCCTTTTGCTCAGTCTCCCATTCAGTCAGGGGCTCTAACTCGCCTTTTGCTCGCTCTCCCATTCAGTCAGGGGCTCCGACTTGCCTTTGCTCAGTCTCCCATTCAGTCAGGAGCTCTACTTCGCCTTTTGCTCAGTCTCCCATTCAGTCAGGAGCTCTTTCTCGCCTTTTGCTCGCTCTCCCATTCAGTCAGGGACTCTATCTCGCCTTTTGCTTAGTCTCCCGTCCAGTCAGGGGCTCCAACTCGCCTTTTGCTCAGTCTCCCATCCAGTCAGGAGCTCTATCTCGCCTTTTGCTCAGTCTCCCATTCAGTCAGGGACTCCAACTCGCCTTTTGTTCAGTCTCCCGTCCAGTCAGGGGCTCTATCTCGCCTTTTGCTCAGTCTCCCATTCAGTCAGGGGCTCCAACTCGCCTTTTGTTCAGTCTCCCGTCCAGTCAGGGGCTCCAACTCGCCTTTTGCTCGCTCTCCCATTCAGTCAGGGACTCTATCTCGCTTTTGCTCAGTCTCCCATCCATCAGATAATTCGAATCAATTTTTACTCGATCTCCCGTCTAGTCAGGTGCTCTGAAACGCCTTGATACTTAGTCTTCCAACTACTCAGAAAAAGGCTCGCTAGTTTCTACCAATTTCATGAGAACTGAGACTCTCTGCGAACTGTATTGGTTCATCCGACAATCTCCTCAGTTATCCAGTTCACCTATTTAAGTGAAATTTCTTCTTAAATAATCCCACTTTACGAACATACTTCAGTTACCTGCGTGAGGGGGATATTGTTCATAAGAAAGGAAATACAGGATTCACTCCGGTTCCTGTGCTAAGGGGATAGTGCTCTTAAGCGGGGCAGACAACGATTCATCTCCACTTCCTGCGTGATTGGGATATTGTTCATAAGGGAAGAAAAACCCATGATACACACTGCTTCCTGTGCTAAGGGGATAATGCTCTTAAGCGGGGCAGACAACGATTCATCTCCACTTCCTGCGTGATTGGGATATTGTTCATAAGTGAAGAAAAACCCATGATACACCCTGCTTCCTGTTCTAAGGGGATAATGCTCTTAAGCGGGGCAGACAACGATTCATTCATCTCCACTTCCTGCGTCATGGGGATATTGTTCATAAGAGAAAAAAACCATGATACACCCTGGTTCCTGCGCTAAGGGGATACTCCTCTTAAGCGGGGCAGACACAGCTTCATTCATCTCCACTTCCTGCGTCATGGGGATATTGTTCATAAGAGAAAAAACCCATGATACACCCTGGTTCCTGCGCCAAGGGGATACTCCTCTTAAGCGGGGCAGACACTGATTCATTCATCTCTATTTCCTGCGTGACGGGGATATTGTTCATAAGATAGGACAAACCGTGCACACTCCGGTTTCCTGCGCCAAGGGGGTATTGTCCTTAAGTGCAAGAGACGAAAGTTTTCTTCGAATCATTGTAGCCGGCACCCTTTGGAGCTTAAAAGAACTGCTTCTATCGGTGCCGGCTTTCTTATTTTGTTCTAGCGATGAAGGCCTTGTCTGTCAATGTCCTGCCTCCGATCGATTCAGTTCGTCCGTTTATCGGGGGGGCTCGGGGCTGACTCGTTGTATAAAGTATATCCGGTTACTTCGTCCTCTCGCTTTCTATAAGGTTTACCCTTTTACGGCGCCCGCGGCCATCCCTTTCATAACCTGTTCCTGGAACAGGATGTAGATCGCGATCGTCGGCAGTGCGGCCATGCCTAGGGCGGCCATCGTTAGCTTGTAGTCCGTCGAGTAGCCTGTAGCGAAGACGGACAGGCTGAGCGGCAGCGTCTTCAGCCCCGGGCTGTTGATAAATACGAGCGCGAACGCGAAGTCGTTCCAGAAGCGAAGAAAGCCGAGAATCGCGACGGTGGAGAGCGCCGGGAGTGAGACGGGGAGCATGATCCGGGCAAAGATCCCCATGTATCCGCAGCCGTCCACATGCGCCGCTTCTTCCATTTCTTGCGGCATATTAGCCAGATAGGCAGCCACGATGAAAACGGCAATCGGCAGTTCAAAGGCGGTATAAGGAAAGATAAGCGCAGCATGCGTGTTCAGAATGCCCAGTTTGTTCATCATGATAAAGAGCGGAACAAGCGTACTGTGAACCGGTATCAGCATGCCGAGCACGAACAAGCCCTGCAGCAGGCTGCGCCCCTTGAACCGGAACCGGGCCAAAATGTAAGCCGTCAGCGCTCCGAGGAGCAAGGTGGCCGCCAATGATATCGTCGTGACGAACAAGGAGTTCCACATGGAGCGTCCCATCCCCGACACTTCCCATGCCCGCACGAAATTGTCCCACTGCCATGAGGTCGGCAGTCCGAAGGGATGGGCAAAAAACTCCTCGTTCGTCTTGAAGGCGCTCAGATAGAGCCAGATGAGCGGATACAGCGTGACGAGCGCATAAAGGGCCAAGCCGGCGTTCACGAGGAGCCGGAACGCACGCGACCCTTCGCGCGAGCCTGCAGCGCGGACTGCATTCCCTTGTGCAGATGCGGTTAGCAATGATGCCATATCGATTTCCTCCTTCCTGTCCATTGCACGGATGCTAATGCGCTTCCCGGCGCATCAGCCGCTGTGAACCCGCGACGAGCAGCAAGCTGATGATGACGATGAGGGTAGAAACCGCGCTGCCATACCCGAAGCGGTAGACGGTGAAGGTGCTGTTATACATGTACGATGCGAGCAGCTCTGTGGCATGGGCCGGTCCCCCGTTCGTCATCACATAAATTAGGTCGAACGCCTTCAGGCTGCCGGAGATGCACAGCACGATCGCCACCTTGAGCGTATCCCATATCATGGGCAGTGTCAGTGACGCCAGCTTGCGAATTCCTCGCGCTCCGTCCAGCTCAGCCGCATCGTCCAGTTCGGACGGGATGCTATGCAGGGCAGCAAGGAACATAATGAGATACGGACCAATATAGTTCCAAATGACGGGTATTGCGATCATCCAGATAGCGGTGTCCGGCTCCGACAGCCAGGCCCGCTTCCAATCGGACAGGCCGATCGCATCGAGTGCCGCATTCACCAACCCGGTCTGCGGGTGATATATATTCGTCCAAATAATCCCGATGACGACCGAGGACAGCACCATCGGCATAAATACCGCCGAGCGGACGAAGCGCTGGAACCAGGTTCCCCGCTTCAGCAGCAGAGCGAGCAGCAATGCGATCGGGACTTGGCCGAAGACGGAAGCCCCTACAATAACCATGTTGTTGCGGAACGAGAGCCAGAATACCGGATCTCGCAGCGCCTCAACGAAGTTGGCGAAGCCGGTAAAGCGCATCTCGCCGATTCCTTTCCAATCAAAAAAGCCGTAGTAAGCCGACCAGAATATCGGGACAATGACGAATACGGCATAAATGAGAAGCGACGGCGCCAGCCCCGCCGCAATAAATATCCGCTTGCTTGCCCCTGCATGCGCGCGCATTCGACTCAGCCTCCTCTCCTTGGTGTTGAAGCCGCCCCCCTGCTTGGCCTGAATCGCCTGCGGCCTGGCCTGAATGGTCAGGGGCACGCTTGGCGGCGGCATGCGGCATGTCAGCGGCCGAGCGACTTCGCCTGTGCTTCCTGAATCTTGCGGGCGATCTCCTCCGGATTGCCGCCCATCAGCAATTCCTGCAGCCCATTATTGACGGCATCAGCACCTGCGCTAGTCATGACGGCGTCATAGACCGGCGTCCGCTTGACTTCATTGACAAGCAGGTATACTTTGGCAAACAGCGGCGACACGGAGCTCTCATCCAGATCCAGCTTGTAGCTGACCAATTGATTCGCTTCCAATGTGCGCTTCTGCGCCTCCGGTCCGGACAAGGCGTAGATCAGCTCATAGGCAGCTTCTTTGCGCTTGCCGTCTACCTTGGCGCTCAGACCGAGCCCGACGCCGACAACGCCGGAGGTCGAGTACGGATCGCCCTTGCCGTCCGGGACCGAAGGCAGCACCGCCGCGCCCATGCTCTTGAGCGCTTCCGGCGACGCATTGGCCGATAGATTCGTCAACGCCCAGCCGCCATCGATCATCATCGCGGCCTGGCCTTGCGCAAACATCATTTCCATCTGAGTATTATCGATGCTGTTGAAGCCAATCTGGAACGCCCCTGCCTGCTGCAGCTGTTGCAGCAGCTCCAGCGCCCGCACGAATTCCGGATCCGTGAACTTGGCTCCGTCCTGATTCGCGGCCTTCAGGAACCATTCCGTCCCGGTCACCCGGTCCGCAAGCGAGCTGATAATACTCGACTGGGCGAGCCAGGCTGCCTTGTTGCCGAGCGCAATCGGCGTGACCTTGTTCTCATTTAACGTCTTCACGGCCGCGAGCAGCTCATCCCACGTCTTCGGCACCTGCAAGCCGTGGCTACTCAATATTTCCTCGTTATAATAAAGAATCGAAGTCGGCGATAATCCCATCGGAGCGCTGTAAATGCTGCCGTCAATCGTAAAATCGTCGAAAGACCCAGGGAGGAAGCCGCTCTTCCAATCCGCCTTGCTGTTCAGCAGATCGTCAATCGGCTGAATCAAGCCCCCTCCATGGAATTCCTTCGTCATCATGCCCGGCCACATCAGGAAGACATCCGGCATCTCATTGGCAGCCGCCACTGTCTTCAAGCGTGTTTTGTAGCCGTCCGGTGGAATGGCTTGAATATCGAGCACGATATCCGGGTGCTCCTGCTGGTATGTCTCGATGATGTCGCGCATCGCTTCGGCGCGAAGATCGTCTCCCGTGAAGTTATGCCATAGGGAGAGCTTCACTTTATCCGCGGCCCCCCCTTCCTTCGCCTCGCCCTCGGGACCCCCGGGACTGCTCTGGCCGGAATTGCCTCCCCCTGAACCGCATGCGGAGAGCAGGGAAACAGCCAAGAGCATAACTAACATCGTCATCCATCGTGTTCGCATAGAACAACCCCTCCAATTATGTATGCTGTGAACATTCGAATCGCAAAAAATAGCTATCGTTTTGAGCAGTCGAATCGAAAAATAGCTATCGTTTTGAGCAATTCAATCTCAAAAATCCGACAGAGGGAGTGCCCTTCCGCCGGGCTCTGCGTACATCCAGTATACGAAAGCGCTTCCTTATCCGGTGAGGGAAGAAATTAAGCGGCAGGGGGGAATGTTTTCGCCGATTTTGCGCTAAGCCGGGCGTTCGGCTGCGTTCAGCCGGGAAAAGAATCCTGTCCCGGTGTGTCGGCGCTGGTCACCGATCATCGGGCCGGGTCGCTGAGCGGGACGCTGTTCGAGCCGCCTGCAGCTCCGCCGCTCCGGCTGCTCCGGTATTCGGAGGGGGTGCAGCCCATATGCTTTTTGAACAGCTGGGAAAAATATTTCAAATCCTCATACCCCACCATACGGGCGGTATCCGACACTAGCGCCGAGCCGTCCTGCAGCAGGCGGCATGCCCGGGCGATGCGGGCTTGGGTAACGTACTCGATATAGTTCATGCCCGTCTCCTGCTTGAACTTATCGCTCAGATGATTCGGGTGGACATTCACCACGCTGGCGACATGCTGCAGCGTCAGGCTTCCGTCGGCAGTCTCCCGGATATAACGCATCGCCCGCGAGACATAAGGAACCGCGTCGTCTGCATAGCGGTCCCGATAGATTTGCATCGCCTCCTGAAGCGCGGCGAAGAGCGAGCCTTCCCATTGCTCGGGAACGGCGGCCGCGGGGTCAGCGAGCGCATGCGGCTGCCAGCTCCAGCCGTCCCACGCCTCCGCTGCCTGCCGGTTCAGCGGCGCGGCGGCTTGCGCGCACCGCTCCAGCCAACGCTCCGCCGCGATCAAGGCGGATTGCCCATAGGAGCGGATAGATTCCGGCGTCGCATGCGGATGGGCTATCAGTTCCTTCACCCGCTCCCCAATCCAAAGGCGCAATCGCTCCGGCCGGCCGGAGGACAGCGCCTGCAGCAGGCTGTCCTCCTCCTGCGCCGAGCAGATAGACGGACGGCCTTCGCGCGCCGCCGTCTCCTCATAATGGAGCAGGCGGCGGCCGGCCGCGAACCAGCGGAAGCGCCCGGCGCTGCCTGCTTCCCGGCAGGAGCGGCCGATGTCCGCGGCATCCGCGGCGGCCCCGCCGATTCCGGCGAAGAGCCGGCACTTGAGGAGCTGCTCCGTCCGGCGCAGCGCTTCGTCCCAGCCGCATGGCAGACGGCCGGGGACCGGCTCCGTCCGGCGCAGCGCCAGCAGCAGCTGAGCGTGCCGGATGACCGGGCCGCCAAGCAGCTCGGCCAGCAGATTGGCAGCGGCGAACAGCAGCAGCCCGTGCCGGGCTTCGCCCCAGCCAGCCGCCTCGATGACGGCCGCCTCATACGAAGCCGCATTGATGACGGCAGTCTCATCCGAAGCCGCCTCGATGACGGTCGCGTCGATGGGCGCCGTCCCATAGGAAGACGCGACGCTTCCGCTTCCCTGCGGGGCGCCGTCGCCGCGGAACAATTCGGCGGCGATCCGGCGGCAGTCTTCCACAGGCAGCGGCTCGGTCAGCAGCTTCAGCATCTGGCGCTCCCGGTGGGACGCCTCCTTCGCCGAATCATGCATCGCCGCGTCCTGCTTCTCCAGGAGGCGCGCCTTCGCCCGCAGCGCCGCCTTCACGATGTCGTCCGGGCGGCTCGTTTTGAGCAAATAATCGCATACCCCTTCCCGCAGCGCCCGCCGGGCGTAATGGAAATCGTCGTAGCCGGTCAATATCAGCGTCTCCGTTCGCGGGCTGACCTCGCGGATATGGGCCGCCAGGGCGATCCCGTCGGCGCCGGTCATCCGGATGTCCGTCAGCACGAGATGCGGCTTCTCCGTTCCGATTACCTCCATCGCCTCCTCGGCGGAGGCGCAGGGCGGCAGCACCTCGAAGCCAAGCTCGTTCCATGGAATGACCTGGGCCAGCCCCGTCCGGATGATGACTTCATCGTCAACAATCAATACTTTCACGGATATCTCCCCTTTGCGCGTAATTCATCTCGTGCTTCGGTCCGCCGGGATGGAAAAGGAGACCGCTGTCCCTTCCCCTGGCTGGCTCTCAATATGCAGCTCCGCTCCGGTTCCGTAATGGAGAAGCAAGCGGCGCTGAACGTTGAACAGACCATATCCGCTGCCTCCCGAACGGGATGCTTCGGCATTCGCTGCGGCCGGCTCCGGGGCGCATAGCCGCTCCCTGACCCGCTCCAGCTCTTCCGGGCCGATACCGCCGCCGTTATCCTGCACCGTGAAGCGGACCCGGCCGCTGTCAACCATGACAATCGCAATGAGCAGGCGGCCTCCCGATGCCGGATAGGCCGGAAGCAGACCATGGGTGATAGCGTTTTCAACGAGAGGCTGCAGCAGCAGCTTGAGCATCCTAAATGCCTTCAGCTCCTCCGGCAAATGAATGCGATAATCGAAACGTCCGGGATAACGTACCGATTGGATCTCCAAGTAATTCGCCACATGCGCGGTCTCCTGCTCCAGCGAACAGGTCTCCAGGCCCCGGTTCAGGCTGAAGCGCAGGAAATCTCCAAGCGCGCCGACGAGACTGGCAATGCGGCCGTTCCCTTCCATGTAGGCCATCCATTGAACCGATGACAAGGTGTTGTACAAAAAATGCGGATGGATTTGCGCCTGGAGGGCCAGCAGATCCGCTTCCTTTTTCCGGGCCTCGTTCTCCTTCACCTGCTCGGTCAGGCGGCGGATATTGTCGCTCAATTGGTTGTAGCTGTGCACAAGCATTCCGATCTCGTCGCTGGACGTCTGGGGCAGCGGCCGGAACGGCCGTTCCGGCTGCACGGCGCCGATCGATCGGGCGAGCCGGATGATTGGCTTCGTCACCCGCTTGACGACATAAGCGGCCACGGCGGCAATCACCGCAATCACAATCGCCACCGTCACGGCCGTGAATTGGAGCAGATAGCTGTTCTGGGCGCTGAAAGTCTGATAGGGTATGAGCGCATATACGCTCCACGGGGCGATCGGCACGGACATCGACACGACAAAGTGGCGATCGCGGCCCTCGCCCATCTCCGAGAAGCGCGCGGCGCCGCCAGGCGCCTCCTGCCCGGCAAGGGCCCTCAGCTTCACGGGCCACTGCTCAGCCGCGTCCGGATCGGCGTTGGCGGCGACGATATTGCCGTCCGCATCCAGCAAGAACAGGCTGCCCCCGCCATCCACCGCCGCCTCGCGCAGCCGCTCGGCAAGCGCGTCACCGTCAATGCCGATCGACAGCATGCCGAGCTTGTCGAAATTATTCATATTGCGGATCGGACGCACAAGCGAGACGGTCCGCTTCTGGCCCAGCGTCGTGTCGCTGAGCGCCGGCGGCGACCACCAGACCGGGTGTTCCTGCCAATACGCCTCGTCGGACGGGGCCTGCCCGAACAGATGAGAGGACAGCACCGTCGTATTGGACAGCTCCGGGTTGCCGTTCAGCGGGATGATGCGGATGTCTGCGATGTAGCTTTTGGAAAAGGCAAGGTTCGTCAAAAAACCGACCATGCGCAAATAATCGTTGGCGCTTGCCCGGTCCTTAGCCAAATATTGCTGGACATCATGCTGTCCGATCAAAAATACCGACATGTTCTCCACGTCCTGGGCGATCGTCTCCAAAATAGCGCTGATCTGCCGCAACGTATTGACGCTGGCCTGCTTGCTCTTCTCTTCGCTAATCGACCATGCCGTCCGGTAGGAGACGTAGCCGAGCAGCAGCACAGGGATGATGATGCAGGCGATCAGCAGGATCGATAATTTGCGGTGCAGCGATCGGGTCATCCAGCGCATAACATTCCCCCTCTCTCGGGTTAAGCTCAGCAATAGATGCGATTCACAGCTGCAGTCAGAGCTTGACGAAATCAATGGCGAGATAATATGGAAAAGCATCTGCCAATCCATAAAAGGAAAGGCAGATGCCCGTTCAGTATATCAACGATGTGAACGATTTGCCAAGCCGAATATCTGTACCGATCCCGGATTCATTGGGACGAGCAGCGGAAGACGGCCGGCTGGCACGGAGTGCAATAGAAATGAAGGTTGTCACACAGGGGGACTACATCGATTGCTCCAAAAAGCTTGTTGGAGAGTGCCCAATATATTTCTTGAACACCTGACTAAAATATTTATAATCTTGGAAACCAACCCGTTCCGCGATTTCATAGACTAAGAGATCCCCTTGCTTCAGCAATTCAATGGCCTTGAGCATCCTGTATCTGTTAAGAAAATCATTGAACGTATAGCTTGTTTCCTCTTTAAATTTGGAGTATAGATACACCGTTGAAATGTGAAGGCTGGCGCTAAGATCATTGACAGAAATTTTTTGTGAATAATGCAGCTTGATATATTCAATCATGCTGTCTACATATTTCGTTTTATTGCTTCGAACTTCAAGGTATTGAATATCCAATAATTCATTGTACAAACTTAGCTCTTCAAAGGACTTTTTCTCGTTATGGCGCTGTCGTTTTAATTGTATTTTGGCGATAATCTTGACCATCGCCGCATTTAATTTGTCGAAGTCAATCGGCTTCAACAGATATTCGCTTACGGATAGCGAAATCGCTTGCTGGGCATATTCGAACTCGCTATATCCGGAGATAATGATTGCTTCATAGTCATGCTCTGCTTTACTTTGCTTTAACATTTGGATTCCATCCTGAAAAGGCATTCTCACGTCGGTAATGACAATATCCGGCTGCAGCTCCTTGATTTTGGCCAAGCCCTCGATTCCGTCGGCCGCTCTTCCAACAACGATACAATTCAGCTTCGGCCAGTCCACCATATAGGTCAGACCATTTCGAATAATATCCTCATCTTCAACGATTAATACCTTATACATTGCTCACATCTCCTATATAAGGGATTCTCGCGATCACTGTTGTCCCGGCGCCTTGTGTGCTTCGTATGGAAAGCCCGTAAGCCGGTCCGTATAAAAGCTGCATCACTCGATGGGAGTTGTATAATCCGACATGCTCTGGCATGGCATCCTTATCGTCTAATAACCTTCGTATATAATCGAGCCTGTCCTCCTCCATCCCTTGTCCGTCATCCTCGACTGCGATTTCAATGTCATCCCCGACTTGTCTAATCGTAATCCGGATCAGTAAATGCTTCGTATGCTCAATTCCATGCTTGATGCTGTTTTCAATGATGGGCTGCAATAATAATTTCGGTATTTTATAGTCCAAAAGGGCCGGATCGATATCCGTTTCATAATCTAATCTTGTATTAAATCTCATTTTTTGCAGCCGCAAATAGTCTTCCATGTAGCCTATATCGGTGTGGAGCGCGACCTCTCCATTGCCATAATGGATATAATATCTCATTAAATTAGCAAACATCACTACAATATTGGATGCGTTCTTGGCATCAAATACCATCTCATACCTCAGCATTTCCAACACATTAAACACAAAATGCGGATTAAACTGATTTTCTAAATGCTTAATCTCCATTTTTCTCTTTCTCTCAGCGATTTCATCATTATGCTTCATCAACAGCTGTATCTTGGACATCATGTTATTGAATTCATCATAAATGGTTTGAAATTCATCGAAGGTTCTCGCTTCAAGCCTGTAGTCCATGTTCCCCTGCTTATATTGATCCACGGCGGAGATGAAGGAATCAAAGGATTGCAGATTACGCTTCATGAGCTTCGGCACGACTAAATGGATCAAGGCGAGCAGAATCAGGCCTGAACCCAATAAAATGACGATTCCTATCACCAGAAACTGCTTGAAACTGTTCATGGAGGTCATCGTCAGAATATGAAAGTTCCCATTCCCTGCTTCATTCGCCGTCATATAGTAATAGGAATCATGAAAAGCGATTATTTTTTGATCGGTCCCGTACGGAATCGTTGATTTGCCCATGCCGTTTCTTAACGATTCATGAGAGGTATAGATAATGTTGTCAAAGCGATCCGCCACCACCACCATATCCGCATCCCGGGTATGAATGCAGGCGCCCAGGTCAGCGAGAAAAAACAGGAGATAACCGCGTACTTCATCGCCGCTCGTTATCGGCTTGGCCAACAAGTACGGTGAGTTCCGAAATTGCTCGAAGGATATTTTATTTATGCCGCCGTAAACTCCCTTTTCCTGTTCCTGAAGCTTCAACAACAAATCCTTGAGCACATAACTATTGGATAAAATCTCTTGGTCGCTTTGATAAAAATTCGTGGAGACGATATGCTGATTGTGATCCAAAAGAACAAAGTTTGCTTTAATTTTTCTATCCTTAACAAACCGGTAAAGGAATTGATTCGCTTCAATGAGTACGTTTTTCTTTTCGAAAACAGATCGTATCGTTTTGTCCTCGGCCAGCCTGTCCAGTCCCTCCGAGTATTGCTGAACCTCTTTCTCTATGAGCTGGCTAAGCCCCGCATTATACGATCGATTCGTCTGAACGATGGTTTCCCTAAACGTGAGAAGCAAGGAAAGGATAAACAATGCAAAAATCAATAACACAAGAATGGCCCCGGAACGCACAAACGTCTTCCTGATATAGTCTTTGAACTTATTGGATTTTTGCATCATTCACATCACCTGACGTTTCTTAGAATGATCATTTCTCTCCACCCTATCTGCTGTATGGCTTGCTATGGGTTGCTATACACTAATGTCTTTCTTCCCTGTCAGCTTAAAGAACAGGATCAGCGAGAGGATCGAGGTCAGCGTTAAGATGGTCGAATAAGCTGATGCGTTTCCATAGTTACCTCGAATCACCTCTGTATATACAGATACTGTTAGCGTTTGGGTCTTGCTCGTGTACAGGATGATCGATGCGCTTAATTCACTAATGACGGTAATCCAGCTCATTATCGCGCCGGCGATAACGCCCGGCATCATCATGGGCACAATCACCCTTGTAAACGCTTTCGACTCAGATGCCCCCAAGCTGATGGCCGCTTCTTCGATACTGGGACTGATCTGGCTGATAATCGCCGTACTTGAACGAATCGTATACGGCATTCTCCGAATCGCAAAAGCCATAATCATAATGAACATCGTCCCGCTTAACAGAAGCGGCGATTGACTGAACGCAAAGAGAAAGGCAATCCCCAGCACCGAGCCCGGAATGATAAACGGAAACATCGAGATCGTATCCAAGGTGGAGGTCAGGGCATTTCTTTTTCTTACTGTCAAATAGGAAATCATGATACCGCAAACCACAATAATCAGGATCGCCGCGATACCAATCAGGTACGTATTGAAAATAACCGAAGTATCTTTGTTAAATAGGATGTCCCGGTAGCTGTTCAACGAAAATCCGGACGTAAATACCTGGCCTCCCCTCGTGGCCAGGAAGGAGGTAAAGATAACCACGCATTGCGGGAGGATGGCCAAGAGAACCGTAAAGTAGACCGCTCCGTGCGCTATTATATTTTTCATACCATGACTTTGCTCAGGAACCATCGGCTTTAATGCGCTCATCGAATAGGAGTAGTATCTGGCAAGAATACGCTGAACCATAAATAAGCAGATGGTTAACAAAATAATAAGGACACACAGCGCGGCGGCAAATCCGTCATCTCCCCCCACCTCGCTCATAAATTGAGTATAAATGAGGACGGGCATGGTTCTGAATCCTTCCCCAATCAGCATCGGCGTCCCGAAGTCCGCAATGACACGCATAAAGACCAATAACGCGCTCGCCAAGACCGTAGGCATAATTAACGGAATAATAATTTTGAACACGCGCTGTACCGCCGAATACCCGAGACTCTCAGCGGCTTCATTCAGTGAATTGTCCAGATTCTGCAAGGCCCCCGAAATATAAATATAGATCAAAGGAAAGGATTGCAGCGTCATGACGAGCACGATGCCCGGAAAGCCGTAAATTCCATTCAGTTGAACATGGAACAAATCATTTATGAATTGCGTAATCACGCCATTCCTGCCGAGCAATTGAATCCAGGCGTAAGCCCCGATAAATGGCGGCGACAGATACGAAATAATAATTAAAATTTGGAGGTATTTGCTTCCCCTAATTTTCACTTTCCTCATGACATAGGCGATGGGCAAGCCGATGGCTACAGACAGCGCCGTCGTTACGAGCGTGACTTTAAAGCTGTTCACTAAGGTGATCCAGTAAAATTTTCGCTCAAAAAATTTGCTAAAGTAACTTAGAGTCAGTTCACCCGTGTGAGGATCAAAGATACTTTTTTTCAGGACCAGGACCAGCGGAAACAGAATAAAGAGAAGGAAAACAGCTAAAATGAGGATGGAAGAAAGGTTCCAGACGCTAAATAACCGCTTCTTATTTGCCGCCATATTCGCCACCCGCTTTGATCAAACTTTCCTGGTTTTCGATATCAAAAATATTAATTTTGTTCGCTTTCACGCGCAGATAGATTTCGCTTCCGTTCGCAATAATGTCCGAGATATCGGCATCCTGGATCACTTCTACCGTCTCGCCGTGCGCCAGCTCGGCAAAATAATGCGTATTTACGCCCAAAAACATGCTGCTTCTCACAACTGCTTTAAGACCTTGTTGATCCGAACCGATAACAAACTCCTGTGGTCTTACGGATACGAAAACCTGTGTCCCGTCTGCCAGATGATCGGACAGGTTATGCATGCTCTCTCTATAGCGATTTCCGAAGTTGATCCACTTTTGCCCATCCTCTATTTCTACCTTTGCTTTTATTAAATTGGAAGTCCCGATAAACTTCGATACGAACACATTGGCCGGACGTTCATAGATCTGCTTCGGAGTGCCGATTTGCTGAATCACGCCGCCGTTCATGACCGCAATTCGATCCGAGATCGCCAATGCTTCCTCCTGATCATGAGTGACGTATACCGTGGTAATGCCTACCCGCTGCTGGATGCTTTTGATCGCGTTTCTCATTTCAATTCTTAATTTGGCATCCAGATTGGACAGCGGCTCGTCCATAAGCAGTACTTGAGGATGAATGACCAAGGCTCTGGCTAAGGCCACGCGCTGCTGCTGTCCGCCAGACAGCTTGTCCGGCATTCTATCTTTATATTCTTCTATTTTAACCACGTTTAAAATATCCTGAATTCTATTTTCGATTTCAGCTTTGGGCAGCTTCCTATGCTTCAAGCCAAAAGCGACATTGTCCTTCACAGACATATGCGGAAAGATGGCGTAATTTTGAAAAACCATTCCCATGTTGCGCTTATTGACGGGAATATGGTTTACGACCTGGTCGTCAATTTTAATGACTCCATCATCAATCGAGTTAAAACCGATGATCATACGGAGTAACGTTGTTTTCCCGCATCCCGAGGGTCCCAAAAGGGTAAAGAGTTCACCTTCCTTTATATTAAGCGATAAGCCGTTGATGATAGTTTTATCCTCAAAGCGTTTGACTACGTTGTCAACCTGAATTCCAACGCTCAATCTGCTCCCCTCCTCAATCCCTTGCTTCATCCAACACACAAGTTAATCTAGCGATCTTTCAAGCAGTTCGTTGAACTTAGCCGTAATCTCATCCTTATGATCGGATACCCAGCTTTCATCAAAATTTTGGGCTAAGACAATCTGTTCTGTCGGCACCATGTAAGAAGCAAGCTCTGCTCCTTCTCTAAGCGGTCTGACCGTAAGCTCACTACCTACTAAATTTTGGATTTTTTCAGACAGCATATAATCTACAAATTTTTGGGCGTTTTCAAGATTCTTTGCCCCTTTGATAATCTGGACCGATTCACCCGGGAACACGGCCCCTTCCTTCGGGAAGACAATATCTACGGGCGCCCCATTCTTCATATAACTGGCCACAGGATCCTCCCAAGTCAAGCCGATGGGATACTCGCCATCAGCCACACTTTTGTGCAGTTGTCCGGAGCTGGAGGACATTTTTCCATCCAGATTGGCAATAAACTTTTCAACAAATTCCCAAGCTTGCTCAGACATCGGATCGCCATTCCCCATGGCATATAGCATAGCGGTCAGCGACTGGAAAGCAGAGCTGGAAGCCGCCGGATCACCGAATGCGATTTTCCCCTTCAACTCGGGATTTAACAGATCCTCAAACCCTTCCACCTTGATATCCCCAATTAAATTGGTATTCACGATAAAAACGGTTGGATCCGCAAATGCCGGGGAAAAATAACCAGTCTTATTTCTGAATTCCTCAATCATATTCTTATCCTCGGGAGAAACGTATTGCTCGAACAAATCTGCTTTACTTTTGAGCATCGTTTCATCTGCCGCCCACAGAATGTCGCCCACCGGATTGTTTTTCTCGGACTCGACACGCTTTACCAGCTCTCCGGTACCTGCTACGATAACTTCGACTTTAATTCCGGTATCTTGTTCAAAGTTAGGGATAACGGCATTGTTCAAGCTTTCACTGCGCGCCGTATAGACGGTCAAAACATTTCCGTCCTTTACTTTACTAGAATCTTTGCTAGAGCTATCCTGTGACGAGCATCCGGCAAAAAGACTGACCAATAGAGCTCCGGCAGCAACGATAGTAAACGCTTTCAATTTCTTCATTCGTTCTTTCCCCCTCTTGTTATGATGAGAATAGTTGTAATTCGTATCATCATTATAGGAGCTATCCGTTGCATCGGGTATCCAATAATCCTAAATATATATCCTAAAATACTCAACCTCCGAAATAGAAAAGCATCTGCTAATCCTCTGTTATTGCAAGCACGAACAAGTTCAGAAGGAATAGACAGATGCAGCCTCAGTATAGCAATGAAATGATGAACCTGCCAGATTTAGAACTATGCCAAATTTTACTGCAAACCCAAGTCCAAATTATTTGTTAGGTCACCAAACTTTTTGTGTGAACATGGAATAAATTGTGTTACGATAGAGGCAGCCTCGTGAACGTTTCCTGCGGGGCGATGCTTGGAAGGAGGAACGATGTGGAGTCGGTACAAGACGAATTTCCTTTTTTACACATGCTGGTCAAGGGCCTCGCCGCCCAATTCGGCGATCAATGCGAGGTCGTGCTGCATGATCTGACGCTGCCCTATGACCGGACCATCGTCGCCATCGCGAACGGGCACATCACCGGACGGAAGGTCGGCGATCCCGGCACCAACCTCGGGCTGGAGCTGCTGCGCGGCAGCACCGAGGACGGCAATAAGTTCAATTACATCACGCAGACGCGGGACGGCCGCCTGCTGCGTTCAACGTCGCTGTATATGCGCAACCGCGAAGGGCGTATCATCGGGTCGCTATGCATCAATTATGATATTACGGAGTTGACATTGGCGGAGAAAGCGCTTAAGTCGCTAACAATGACCGGACTGCAGCCGAAAGTGAAGGAATCGTTCGTCTCCAATGTGAACGATCTGCTCGATACGCTGATCCAGGAGGCGCAAGAACGAATCGACAAGCCGGTGGCCGTCATGACGAAGGAGGACAAAATGCGCATGATCGCTCTGCTGGAGGAGAAGGGCGCCTTCCTCATCAAAAAGTCGGGCGAGAAAATTTGTGCTTATTTGGGCATCTCGAAGTATACGCTGTATAACTATTTAGATGAAGTGAAGAACTCATCGAACTAACGTGACGTAAGGAGGCTAGCACGCATGTCCAACGAGATTACACGCCGCGAACGGCGAATTGCGTCCGCCTGGAGCGCCCGTGCCGGAGAGCTTCGCGAGGCGGAAACTCCCTTTTTGCTCATCGATGCGGAACGCACGAAGCAGAACATCCGCCATATGGCAGACATCGCCGCCAAGAATGGCGTCCAGCTGCGTCCCCATGCCAAGACGCACAAAATGCCGCATATCGCCCGTCTGCAGCAGCAGCATGGCGCCGTCGGCATTACGGTGGCCAAGGTATCCGAGGCCGAAGTGATGGTGAAGAACGGCATTCGCGACATCTTCATCGCTTATCCTCTTGTCGTGCCATCCAAGATTCGGCGCGCTCTCGCCTTGACGGCCGACGCCCGCATTATCGCGGGCGTGGACAGCGCGGCCGGAGCGCGCGCCCTGGAGGCGGAGGCCCGGCAATTCGGCGGCGTCCTGGAGGTGCGTCTGGAGATCGATACCGGACTGAAGCGATCCGGGGTACGCACGGCGAATATCAAGGCGGTGGCGGAAGCGATCGCCGGTTGTCCGCATTTGCGCTTGACTGGCATCTATACGTTCCGCGGCGCGCTGATCCACGGGGAGACGACGCTGGATGTCCGCAGCGCCGGTGTCGACGAAGGCATGCGGATGGCCGGCATCGCCGAAGGGCTGCGCGAAGCCGGCTATGACATTCAGGATGTCAGCGTCGGGTCGACCCCGACGGGCGCGTATGCGGCTGCCGTGCCGGGCGTGACGGAGATTCGGCCGGGCACGTACGTATTCCAGGATCGGATGCAGGCCGCCTTCGGCGGCTGTAGTCTCAAGGATTGCGCGGGAGCCGTCGTCGTCACGGTCGTGAGCTGCCCCGAGGAGGATACCGTCATCGTCGACGGCGGGAGCAAAGCGTTCGCGACCGACGTTCAGCCGAATACCGCGCCTCTCTATCTGCGCGGCTTCGGGCATGTGCTCGAAGCGCCCGAAGCGGTGCTGGAACGGCTGACGGAAGAGCATGGCATGATACGGATCGCGCCGGGACACGGCCTGGAGGCCGGAGATCGGCTGCACATCGTGCCGAATCATATTTGCAGTACGTTGAACTTATACAATTCGGTCCAGTATATCACCCCTGACGGGGTAACGCCGGTGTCTGTCGAGGCGCGCGGCTGCAGCTGGTAACGGGAGAAGGAGCAAGCACTCATGCTTGCGTCATCATATGGAAGGAGAAATGAACGATATGGGACAAATCGAACAACGTTTGCAGCAATTGGGGATTGAACTGCCGGTAATCGGGGAACCGAGGTTCTCCTATATTCCATCCCGGCGCACGGGGAATCTTGTCTATACGTCCGGCATGGACTGCCGGATTAACGGTGTCTTGATGTATGAAGGCAAGCTCGGAACCGATCTGACGATCGAACAAGGCCAGGAAGCGGCGCGCCAAGTCATTATCAATGCGCTCGCCGTCATCAGGCATGAGCTGGGCACGCTGGATAATGTATCGAAGGTGATCAAAATGCTCGCCTTCGTGAACAGCGCTCCGGGCTTCGCGGATCAGCCCTATGTCATTAACGGGGCTTCCGACCTGCTGATCGAAGTATTCGGCGATGCGGGCCGCCATGCCCGCTCCGCTATCGGAACGAGCGGCCTGCCGTTCCATACACCGGTGGAGATCGAGCTTATCGTAGAAGTGAAAGACGGAGCATAATCAGGATAGACGCCAAAGATTAGGCGGCGCGTTCTTCGGAACGTGCTGCTTGTCTAGTGCCGGGCCGGACCTTTTCCTTACCGCTGGAAGAAATTATCCGCTGATATTCACTCGTTCATGCCGTTAACAGGAGAGTTCGTTGAGCAGCTGCCCTTCTTTTATGGAAATAAATTCCGTTGACCATCCGGACAACCCCCGATAAAGTAGGTTATGTATTCTTATTTTGCTTTATTGCGGTCAAGCGTGTAAGCGACCATGCGAAAATGCGTTCTCGCACGATAATGCCATTGCCTTTTCGTAGCGATCATACGCTAAGCTTGTTCTGCCTATCAATCGAGGAGTTGTCAATTATGAATTCATCAACGAACACTGCCGAGCAGGAGATGCTTCGGTTCGGGCAGAGCGTTACAATCTTCATTGCCATTCTGCTTATTCTTATCGTTCCGATTCTCGGATGGCGGGTAGAGCCGCATATTCCGCTGATTGCCGCCTCGGTCGCGGCGGGAGGACTCCTGCTGCTGTTCGGACGGTCTTGGGACGAAGTGGAGCGAGCCTTCGTTCGCGGATTGCAGGCATCGGTCCAGCCTGCGCTCCTGCTGACGCTGATCGGCATTCTTATCGGGGTCTGGATGATGAGCGGAACGGTGGCGACCTTGCTCTTCTACGGCACGTCCCTGTTCCAGCCGCAATGGTTCACCCTGAGCGCGCTGATGCTCACCGTAATTGTCTCGATGTTCGTCGGGAGCTCGCTTACGACGGTCGGCACGTTCGGGGTCGCCCTTGTCGGCATGGCCGCCTCCATGGGTGTCCATCCCGCAATCGCGGCGGGAGCGGTCGTGTCCGGCGCCTGCTTCGGAGACAAAATGTCCCCGTTGTCCGACACGACCAACTTCGCCTCTGCGGTTACCCGGGTATCGATCCCCGATCATATCCGCAACATGACGAAGACGACCGTGCCGGCATTCATTCTTACTTGTATCGCCTTCGCCTTGATCGGCTCCTCTTCCGCGCCCGATATGGAGGCGTTGGAAGCATTACAGCGCGATATCGGACAGAGCTTCCATATTACGCCGTGGGCGCTGCTCCCGCTGGCCGTCGTGCTCATCGCTGCGTTCAAGCGGGTGCCTGTCGCGCTGACGATGCTGCTGGGCATCGGCTCCGGCCTGGCCGTGGCCGCGCTGCTTCAGCATGCGTTCGATATCCGGCAGTGGATCAGCGTGATGCACTATGGATTCTCGGGCAGCTTCGCCCTGGAGGATACCGCCCGCATTATGAACCGGGGCGGCTTGCAATCGATGGCCGGCACGATCGCGCTCATCGCCATCGCGTTCGGCATGGGCGGGCTGCTGCAGCATGGCGGAGTCATTCCAGCCTTGTTCCGGCGCCTCATCGCCCCAATTCGGAAGAAGGAATCGCTCGTCATCGCAAGCGGTCTGAGCTCCATCGGCGTGAATGTCATTACCGGCGAGCAGTACATGTCCATCCTGCTTCCGGGCCAACTATTCGCCGACGAGTATGACAAGCGGAGCATTCCGCGGAAGACGCTGTCACGGACACTGGAGGATTGCGGCACGCTGGTCAATCCGTTAATCCCGTGGGGCGTCAGCGGCGCGATGATGACCGGCGCCATCGGATTGCCGGTGCTGGACTACGCGCCCTATGCTTTCTTTCTCTGGCTGTCGCCGCTCGTCACCTTCGCCTTCGTGCTGCTGCCGGGGCTGAAGGGCGGCGCGCTCGGCCTCGGGCCCGCCACATCGGCGCGTGGAGATGCCAAGAATGCCGGACTGTAGGCCGGATGTTGTCCCTTCCATGACAATATGGTAATCTCATAGCAGAGAGCGCCCGGGGCCATACGAAGGTGGCGGGGCATGGAGAGGAGGACGGCAGTGATTCAGCATAAGTACCCATCGTGGATCCGCTACGCGGTTATCATCATCTCGGTAATCGCCCTGTTCGCCTCTTCCCTGCTGCCCTCCGCGCCCGAGGAACCGTTGCAGTTGGATGACAGAAGCGCCTATTATCAGCATGACCGGCATTACCAGTCCGTTGTCGGCTCTCTTCACCATTATGTGGTGAAGATCCATAAGTTCGTGACGTGGAAGATTCTGTTCATGCTCTACCTGCTTCTGCTTCTCGCCAGAAGCGCCGTTCCGCGCTTCCGGTTCCGCGTGCCGTATCTGATTTTGCACCGCAGGCTTCTCTTGCGGCCGTTGAAGTACACCTCGCGCTTCGTCTTCGCCGATTAGATTGCGAGCGTCCGAATCCGGACCTGCAGCCTAAGCGGCGAGGAGGTGTGGCAGATGAAGGCAACCGGTTCAGATCAAGCCAAGCCTGCGGCGAACAGCGGCAAGCAAGGCCAGCCAATGAAGACCGATATGAAGGTCATTAATCGGGATGTCCGTAATATCCTGGTGTTCACGGCGGCATCGCTCGTGCTCATTGTCGCCCTATACTATTTGATGTAGTTGGCAGCATTGGCCCTAATACCTTTGCCCGTCGGGGGTTCATCCCCTGCGGGCAAAGGTTTTTTTGTGTCTCCGTTCTATTCAAGGTTCATTTTTCGCTAAAACGAACATATAATCTGCTATTAAATAAACCAATATGAACATTTAATTGAACTAAAATGAACATTGAGCTATACTATGAACGATAGCTCTCATCATTTTACTTATCTTAAGGAGGAAATCGTATCATGGAAATCCGTTACGCTTGTCATCCCGAAGGCGCGAAAGGCTATGACACTTCCCGTCTGCGCGAGGAATTTCTTATCGAGAAGCTGTTCATCGACAATGAGATTCAAATGGTGTACAGTCATGTTGACCGATACATTACCGGGGGCGTTCTGCCGACGACGAAGACGGTGAAGCTGGAGGCGGACGCGAAAGAAATGGGCGCCGATTATTTCCTGGAGCGGCGGGAGATCGGAATTATTAATGTCGGCGGAGAGGGTGTCATCACCGTGGACGGCGTTGCCTATGACATGGAGCCGCGCGACTGTCTCTATATCGGCATGGGAAGCAAGGATGTGACATTCGCCAGCAAAGAGGCTGCCCGCCCGGCGCGCTTCTACTTCAACTCGACGCCGGCGCACAAAACGTATCCGACGGAGAAGGTCGCCATCAGCAAGGCAACGCCGCAGCATCTCGGCAGTCTGTCGAGCTCCAACGAGCGCACCATTTATAAATATATCCATAGAGACGGCGTGCAAAGCTGCCAGCTCGTCATGGGCATGACGCTGCTGAAGCCGAACAATATGTGGAATACGATGCCTTGCCATACCCATAATCGCCGCTCCGAAGTCTATTTCTATTTCGACATGCCGGAGGACGGTGTCGTCTTCCATTTGATGGGCGAGCCGCAAGAGACGCGCCATGTCGTCGTTCGGAACGAGCAAGCCATTATTTCCCCTAGCTGGTCGATACATAGCGGCGTCGGCACGAGCAACTATACGTTCATCTGGGGCATGGCCGGGGAGAACCAGACATTCGAAGACATGGATATGGTCGGTATGAAGGATTTGAAGTAAAGGATACGATGTAAAGGATTTGAAGAAAATGTCCAATGTAAAACGCCATCAACAAATTATGGAGCTTCTCATTCAGCAGGGTGAAGTCAAAGTGAACGAACTGAGCGAGCAGCTGGAAGTGACCGGCAAGACGATCCGCGCCGATCTCGAAGCGCTTGAAGCGCAAGGCCTGCTTACCCGCGTTCACGGCGGCGCCGTGTTGAAGAATATGTCCGATCTCGGGCTGCTGCCGGTGCAGGCGCCGAACCGCCGGCATCTGAGCGAGAAGGCCGAGATTGCAGAGAAAGCCGTACGCCTCATCGAGCCCGACGACATCATTGCGCTTGATGGCGGAAGCACGACGCTGGAAATGGCGAAACGTCTGGATCATGAATCGTTAACGGTCGTGACCAACGATTTGTTCATCATCGCCGAGCTGATCCGGAAGCCCGACATCCGCCTCGTCGTTCCCGGCGGGTACCGCAACCGCAATCTGCTCGTCAGCAGCGAGGCGGTGCAGTTGGTCCGCAAGCTTAATATCCAGAAAGCGTTCGTCTCTTCCACCGGAATTCATACCGATAACGGCCTGACGATCTACACGAGCGAGCTGTATGATCTGAAGCGCGCCTGGATCGAGACGGCCAAGCATTCCTACGGAGTCGTCGATCATACCAAGTTCGGCAAATCGGCGCTTCTGACCTTCGCCTCCTTATCGGACATGACCGCCGTCATCACCGACGGCGGCCTGAACGAGGAAGCGAAGGCGACCTATATAGCGGCAGGAGTCCCGGACATCTTGTGAGCGTGCAGCCGGGACCTGTCCTCTAGTCAACCATCGATCGAATATGTCAGTTACCAAGGAGGAAGGGGTATGGAATCCATCTTCGATTTACGGGGCCGCACCGCCGTCGTCACGGGCGGGGGCATCGGCCTCGGTTACGGCATCGCCGAGGGTCTGGCCCGTGCGGGCGCTGATCTGATTCTCGTCTCTCACAACGTTCGCGAGGAGCCGCTGCAGAAGCTGCAGGATCTCGGGATCAAGGCCGCCTTCATTCAGGCCGATCTGCAAGATCTGAACGGAATTGAAAGCGTTGTCGCACAATGCCTGGAGGCTGCCGGAGGCAAGGTCGATATCTTGGTGAACAATTCCGGCATTATCCGCCGGACGCCCGCAGCGGACCATCCGTTATCGGACTGGCATGAGGTGCTGCAATTAAATCTGCATGCCGTCTTCTATTTGTGCCAGTCCTTCGGCAAGCTGATGATTCAGCGCGGTTCCGGCAAAATCATCAACATCGCCTCAATGCTCTCCTTCCAGGGCGGCATCAATGTGCCCGGGTATACCGCAGCGAAGCATGGGGTCGCCGGCATCACGAAGGCGCTCGCGAATGAATGGGCGAAGCACGGCGTCAACGTCAACGCGATCGCTCCAGGTTATATGGCGACCGACAACACGCAGCAGCTCCGCGACGACGAGAAGCGCAGCGCGGAGATTCTGGGCCGGATTCCGGCTGGACGCTGGGGGACGCCGGAGGATTTGGCCGGTCCTGCCGTGTTCCTCGCCTCCTCCGCCTCGGATTACGTGAATGGTCATATTTTGTGCGTGGACGGCGGCTGGATGAACCGCTAATAGAGGTTGTTCAAGTAGCCCGCTTTTAATCATGTTCCTATACGAGAAAGGGGCAATGAACGATGAAAACGCTATGGGCGCAAGCCATTGATGACGCGGTATCGAAGACGAGAGCCAATATCGGGCGCTTCGGGGAGCGGTTCCCCCATGTCGGCCGGGATGGGGGAGCATATCTTTTGAACGATAATACGGACTGGACCGACGGCTTCTGGAGCGGCATCTTGTGGCTCTGCTATGAGTATACGAAGGATGAGGCCTTCGGCGAGGCGGCCCGCCGAACGGTGCGAAGCTTCGATGAGCGGCTGCGGCGGGATATTGCACTTGATCATCACGACATCGGATTTCTGTATTCGCTCTCTTCCAAGGCGCAGTGGATTATCGAGCAGGATCCGGCGGCGCGTGACTTGACTATCCGTGCGGCGGATAAGCTCTTGAACCGCTGGCGAGAGAAGGGACGCTATATTCAGGCGTGGGGTCCGAAGGGCGATCCGAACAACGGCGGCCGCATCATCATCGACTGTCTGATGAATCTGCCGCTCCTGTTCTGGGCGACGGAAATGACCGGAGACAACCGTTATGCCGAAGTGGCGCGCATTCATGCCGAGCTAAGCAGACGCTATCTCGTGCGCGGCGATGATTCCTCGTACCATACGTTTCATTTCGAGCCCGAGAGCGGCCAGCCAATCGGCGGGTCGACGCATCAAGGGTTCACGAACGGATCGACCTGGACGCGCGGCCAGGCCTGGGGCATATACGGCTTCGCCCTCGCCTACCGCTACACGCACGACGATCATTTCCTGGAGACATCCCGGCGCATGGCCCGCTACTTCCTGGAACGGCTGCCGGAGGATCATGTCGTCTACTGGGATTTCGATGTGACGGCAGAAGACTCGACCCCAAGGGACAGCTCCGCCTCCGCGATTACCGCCGCCGGGCTGCAGGAGCTGCTGGCGCATCTGCCGGCCGATCACCCGGAGCGCGCCTGGCTGGAGAGCGGCCTGGAGAAGATGATGGAAGCGCTCGTCCGCCGCTACTCGACGATGCAGCTCCCGGAGGAAGACGGCTTGCTCCGGCGCGGCTCCTATGCCGTGCGGCTCGGCCACAGCCCGGACGACTATGTCATCTGGGGCGATTATTATTACTTGGAGGCCTTGATGCGCCTCGAACGCGGCGTGCCCGGCTACTGGTATAACCGCGCCTGACGTGCTTAACTGATTGCTCACTCGACAACAGTTATTATGTGAAATATCTTCAACTGCTCCAGTTACGCGGCTATTTGCAGAATGATGTGGCGGCAAGGATAGTGCTCAAGTACAAGCACTATCCTTTTTGTCATTGCGGTATCCGGCCATCGGCGGTATCGCCTTGAACCTTACAGGGGTCCCGCCCCATCGCCGCCTTGGCACCGGTAACCCCGGTTACGCGCGGAACTACTCTTTACCGATAAGCGCATTCGGTGACCTGGTTCCTTTGCATTTCCGCACGGTGGGCGGTTGGGGAGCGCTTGTACCATTTTTTATACAGCTTCGAAAAATACAAGGCATCCTCATAGCCGACGGAAGCGGCAATCTGCTCCATCGTCAGCTTCGTCGTCAGCAACAGCGTCCGCGCCCGCTCCATCCGGATGCGCAGCAGAAATTGCATCGGGGATTCCCCCATCTGCTTGCGGAACATTTTCGATAAATAGGTCCGGTGGTAGCCGAGCTTTTGCGCCAGCTCGTCGATCGATATCGATTTGTCATGCTGCAGCGTCAGCCATCGGGCTGCCTGTTCCACCTGCCGTTCGATATCGGTTCGGGTGTCTTCCTTCCCGGAACGCAGCGAGGCGCCTGCGGCCCGCGCATATTCAGACAGGATCAGGCGAAAATACCCCTCCGCCTCCATATCCCCCGCATGGCCGCCGCGGTGAAGCGCTTTCGTTACATTGCGAAGCAGCGCGTTCAAGCGATGGTGGCGGTAGCCCTGCAAGACAGGCACATGCGGCCCGACCCCGATCTCAGCCAGAATCCGGTCTGCCTCTTGTCCGCGAAATCCGACCCAGCTATATTGCCACGGTTCCTCGCCATCCGATTCATACCGCACCATTTCCCCCGGAAAAATAAAGAAGCTGTCGCCGCTGCGAAGCTGGTACTCCTGCCCGCGAATGACGAAGGTGCCCTTCCCGGACAAAATACTGTGCACCAAATAGTATTCATGCACCGTGGGACCGATGCGGTGATGGGGCTCGGTCTTCGCCTGCCCGCTGAAAAGAATCGTCAATTCCCCGCGAGACGGGTACTCGTTAATCGTGATATGCGCTGTCTCCGCCATCGGCATATCCTCCTCATCAGAATACAATATTCCATACTGTCGACCAAAATAACCATACTCATCTCTTGTCAAATCAGATATATTGATTGTAACGCATCTGCGTGCAAGTTGCATCAGACCATGAAAAAATTATTTAAGATCTTATTCCCACTCCATCGAAAGGATGATCTTGTAATGGGTAAAATTACGTTTCTCGGTGCCGGAAGCACGGTATTCGCCAAAAATGTGTTAGGCGACTGCATGCTGACGCCTGCGCTGCAATCGTTCGAGCTGGCCTTGTTCGACATCGATCACGAACGCCTCCGGGATTCCGAGCGGATGTTGAATAATCTGGTCACATCGCTCGGGAGCAAGTGCCGGGTCGTCGCTTATCACGACCGTAAGGAGGCGCTTCGGGGCGCCAAGTATGTCGTCAACGCGATTCAAGTCGGCGGGTATGATCCATGTACAATTACCGATTTCGAGATTCCGAAAAAATACGGCTTGCGCCAAACGATCGCCGATACGGTCGGCATCGGCGGAATTTTCCGCAATCTGCGCACCATCCCGGTCATGCTCGACTTCGCAAGAGACATGCAGGAGGTCTGTCCGGATGCTTGGTTCCTCAATTATACGAATCCGATGGCGGTATTGACTAACGTTATGATTACGCATGGCGGCGTGAAGACGGTTGGCCTGTGCCACAGCGTGCAGGTATGCATGCCCTGGCTGTTCGACCATCTCGGCATGGATTCTACGGGGGTACAGGCGAAAATCGCCGGCATCAACCATATGGCCTGGCTATTGGAAGTGACGAAGGACGGTCAAGATCTGTATCCGGAGATTAAGCGCCGGGCGGCGGAGAAGCAGAAGGAAAAGCATCATGATATGGTACGCTACGAGCTGATGTTCAAGTTCGGCTATTATGTCACCGAGTCATCCGAGCATAATGCCGAATATCATCCGTATTTCATCAAGCGGGCCTATCCGGAATTGATCGACAAGCTGAACATTCCGCTGGATGAATACCCGCGCCGCTGCGTGAATCAGATCGCCAACTGGAAGGAGATGCGCGACAAGTTGGTGAACGATACGAGGCTAGAGCATGCCCGTTCGCATGAATATGCTTCCTATATCTTCGAAGCAATGGAGACGGGGGTGCCGTTCAAGATTGGCGGCAACGTCATGAATACGGGACTGATTCCGAATCTTCCGGCGGAAGCCTGTGTCGAGGTGCCTTGTCTCGTCGATCGCAGCGGCGTGACGCCAACCTATGTCGGCAATCTGCCGCCGCAGTTGGCCGCGCTGAACCGGACCAATATCAACACGCAGCTCCTGACGATTGAAGCGGCTATCACTGGCAAGAAGGAGCATATTTATCATGCTGCGATGCTCGATCCGCATACATCCGCTGAGCTCAGCCTCGACGATATCGTAGCGCTATGCGACGATATGATTGAAGCGCATGGCAGCTGGCTGCCAGCGTTCCGCTAACCCTGCGGCCCGTCTGCAACGGCGCAGACGAACAGACAGACCGTATCTCCTTCGGCGAGGAGATACGGTCTGTTGTCGTCCGCCGCCCGTTCAAGCGGCATTAGGCCAGCCCGAGCAGATGGACCAGGGCGAAGCCGAGACCCGACAGCAGCACCGAACCGATAAGCCCAGCCGCGAACGAGGTCAGGCCAAGCCGGCGGAATGCGACCAGATCGACGTTCAGGCCAAGACCGGCCATCGCCATCGCGATCAGCATATAAGCCAGCGTCACAATGCCGGAAGCGATATCGGCCGAGATGATGCCCAATGAATTGATGCCGCTCACGATCAGGAAGCCAAGGATGAACCAAGGAATCGGTATCGTGCGCCAGGACAGCTTCGTGCTGTTCCCCTTCTCCCGCTGCTCGGCCCGATTCGCCCAGATGCCGATGAGGATCGCTACCGGAACGAGAAGCGCCACCCGGGTTAGCTTCACGATGACTGCCATATCGACCGCGCCGTCGCCTCCAGGCGCTGCGGCCGCAATGACATGCGCAATCTCATGCAGCGTTGCGCCCGCGAAGATGCCGTACCCATTCTGCGTCAGCCCGAGCACCGGATACAAAAAGGTATATAAAAGCGTAAAGATCGTGCCCAATATCGCGACCATGGCCGCGCCAATGGCCGTCTCCTCGTCCTTGGCCTTAATCTGCGGCGAAATCGCGACAACTGCAGCCGCCCCGCAAATGGCCGTGCCGCATGCCGTCAGAATGCCAAGCCGCTTCTCGACCTTGAACAGCCTTGCCAATCCATAGACGACACTAATGGCGAATATAATGACAATGACCGCAATCAGAAATACTTTTGGCCCCGCCTGGACAATATCCATCAGATTCAGTCTCATCCCGAGCAGGATAATCCCGAGCCGAAGCAGCTTCTTGCTTGAAAAGTTCGTGCCCGCCACAATCTGATCGGGCACGCCGATCGTGGCACGCCACAGAATGCCGATCAAGATAGCGATAACAAGCTGACCCATAATGCTAAGGAACGGAAGCCCGGCTAAATACTTGGCAGCCAGCGCGATGACAAGCGTCAACCCGATTCCAAGCGCAAATCCAAGTCTGTTCCGCTGCTTGCGGGCCTTACTTGCGCCAAGTCCTTCTCCCTGACTCATGTTTTTCCCCCAATTCTGTCTATTTGCATTCTCACATTGCAGCGTTGAGGCGATAAAGCATCGTACCGCAGCATAGTCCAGCACTTTCCTGCAGCTCCTTCCTGCAGCTCCTTCCTGCAGCTCCCGATATGAGGATGGCGCCTCCTGCTCTCTGCTCACCTTTTCAATGCCCGTCAGTCCCGAACTTCTTCCCGCCCGCCTGCATGTGAATCCTGATTCCATAATCAACTATAAGACGAAATGAGCTTAATGTGAAATACCAATATGCTATCTGCACGATTAGGAAAACTTATGCTTGCCTGAACGGCGGCATCCGGATTGTTCCATTCGGGATAAAGGGATACAATGGGAGAGGATACAAGCAAGCGATTCCATCAACAGAATTGTCTGCCCAACTTGATGGGTACCGGAGGATTCGTACATGATTGTCGACACGTTGAAAGTTTATGTAACCGTTGTGGAGCAGTGCAATTTTTCCAGAGCCGCCAAACTACTCAATCTGTCCCAGCCGGGCGTAAGCATGCATATCCGGAACCTGGAGAACGAATTCGGCATCAAGCTGATTCATCGCTCTCCCCGGCATGTGAAGACGACGGACGCCGGACATATCCTATACCAGCGGGCCAAGCAAATGCTTGCTCTGTATGATAACGCCAAGGAAGAAATCCATCTGTTGCGGGATGAAGTGACCGGTTCGCTGAAGGTGGGAGCCAGCTTCACGATCGGGGAGTATATTTTGCCGCGGCTGATCGCGGATTTTGCCCGTCAATATCCGCAGGTCGATATCCAGGTGATGATTGCCAACACGGAAGAAATCGCGCAAGCCGTGCGGGCGAATGAGCTCGATATCGGGCTCGTCGAAGGCAAGGTCGATTATGCCGATATTTTGGTGGATCATCCGTTCATGGAGGACGAGATGATTCTCGTCGCCCCCCCGGATCACGAGCTGACGGCGCTGCTGAAGCTGGAGGCGTCCATGCTTCAGGATCAAATTTGGATTCTGCGCGAGAGCGGTTCGGGAACCCGCTCCTACAGCGAGCAATTTATTCGCGATCTCGGCGTGGAGCCGAAGCGCACCTATGTGTTCAACAGCAGCCAAGGGGTAAAGGAGGCCGTTCTCGCCGGTCTTGGCATCGCTCTGCTCTCCCGTTGGGTCATTCATAAGGAATTGGAAGCAGGCGAACTGCGCCGCATTCATGTTAAGGGAGGCCGCGTCATTCGCCCGTTCTTCATCCTGCAGGATACGAAGGCAGCGTCGACCATGGCTATGAAAATGCTGATTCAGCAGGTTCGGCAGCTGTCCTGAACGATTCATGCGGGAGGAATGGCACCACTCGGCGCCTCCCTTCATAGAATATCACTGGACACTCTGTATAGGGATTTAGGCATCACTCCCTATCGCGGCTCTCCGTGTATGTTCCTCCATGACACCAGCCGAAGGCAGAGCCTTCGGCTGGTGTCATGCCCCAGACGATTACTCGCCCTGGGCACGGTGATGATGGAATTCCGGATGATCGTCCGCTTCCTGTGCTCGCTGCGCCCGATTCCGCTTTATGATAAGCCCTGCAGCGACGACACCCAGCACGACGATCGCCTCGAATCCGTATTTGATGAACGGATTGGTGAAGTACGGGGCGACAAATTTTTCAGCCACGAGCATTTTCGAGGCGGTCCAAGCCAGCACGGCGGAGCCCAGTACGATAATAACCGGATAACGCTCGATAAATTTAAGTACAATCGTACTTCCCCAGACAACAATCGGAAGCGAGATCATCAATCCGAGAACGACCAGGAACGGATGTCCCTTGGCGGCGCCCGCCACAGCCAGCACATTATCGAGCCCCATAGCCGCGTCAGCGACGATGATGGTGCCAACGGCCGCCCCGATGCTGCTGCCGGCCTTAATGTTATGCTCCTTCTCTTCAATCATCAGCTTCACTGCTATCCAGAGCAGAAGAAGACCGCCGAACAATTGAAGTCCGGGAACCATCAGCAGGTAGACGACCAGCAAGGTGGCGATCGCCCGAATCACAATCGCTCCGCCAGTCCCCAAAATAATTACTTTTTTCTGATCCTGCTTCGGAACATTGCGTGCGGCAAGGCCAATAACGATGGCATTGTCCCCTGCCAGCACGAGGTCGATGACTACGATCGACAACAATGCCGTCCAGAATTCAATTGAGAATAGTTCCACAATGACTGCCTCCCAAACTGTAGTATGCTTGATGCTACGAAAAATAAAACAAGCCGTCACCACGAGGCGACGGCTCTAAATGATCAAAAAAGACCTTCACCATCGCAACCCGTGGCAAAGGTCTCGCAAACAACGTGTACGTTGCCAGTACCGCCGGGGACGAGGCGACTCGATCCCGTAATGACGACGAATACTGTGCTAGCTACTCCCCTTTGTGGAGTATCGTTTTCGATACATTCATACTAGCACGGATCGGCAGCATATACAACCCTCATCTTTCAGGGGGGGGCCGCCCATTTTTGCGTGCCGCCTTTGTTGTCTCACGGCCTCCATTTGGTTATGATATGGCTATGCAAAGGAGTTGATATCCAATGAGCGACCATACTCAACCTTCTCTGGAAAAAGCGACATTCGCAGGCGGCTGCTTCTGGTGCATGGTGACTCCGTTCGAGGAGCTGCCCGGGATCCGCTCGATCGTCTCCGGATATACCGGCGGCCATACGGAAGATCCGACCTATGAAGAAGTGTGCACCGACCGGACCGGCCATGCGGAGGCCGTGCAGATTACGTTCGATCCCGCCGTATTTCCTTATAAGAAGCTGCTGGAGCTGTTCTGGCAGCAGATCGATCCGACCGATCCGGGCGGACAATTCTACGATCGGGGCTCCTCATACCGGACTGCGATCTTCTACCATAACGAGAAGCAGCGGGAGGAAGCGGAGCAATCCAAGCGAGAGCTGGAGCGCAGCGGCCGCTTCGACAAGCCGCTCGCAACCGAGATTGTCCCGGCGTCCGCCTTCTACCCTGCTGAGGAGCACCACCAGGACTATCATCGGAAGCAGCCGGCCCATTACAAGCGGTACCGTACGGGCTCCGGGCGCGATGCCTTCATCGCCAAGCATTGGAGCGTAAGCGAGCAGGACAAGGCCCGGCTGAAGGAAGAGCTCACCCCGATGCAGTTCCATGTCACACAAAATAATGGAACAGAGCCCCCGTTCCAGAACGAATTCTGGAATCATACGGGAGACGGCATCTATGTCGACATCGTCTCGGGCGAACCTCTGTTCAGCTCGAGCGACAAATATGATGCAGGGTGCGGATGGCCAAGCTTCACGAGACCGCTTCGCTCTTATCATATCGAAGAGAAGCTTGACCTCTCCCACGGCATGGTCCGCACCGAAGTGCGCAGCCGCTACGGCGACTCTCATCTCGGGCATGTGTTCGACGACGGTCCCGGCCCGAACGGACTGCGCTACTGCATCAATTCCGCCGCCCTGCGCTTCATTCCGAAGGAGAAGCTGGAAGAGGAAGGCTATGGCGAATATGCCGACTTATTTGCCGATTGATGGACTTGCCGGCCCTTGGTCCAGCGCGACAGAGCGCTTCGGATCAAGGGCCGGCGGCCGCTTGGCTGAAGCAGTGGCGGCCGATCTGAAGTCATTACGGCACTTTTAAGACGCCAGGCTATTCCGGACGTTGCTCCCGGCCATGATGCTGGATGCCCGCATAGTGCTCCGGGCCGGGGTTCAGATCAAGCACATACCGCATCGGCCCCGCCAAAGCAAGCTGATGCTCGCACTGCCAGCGAATCTCCTCCGAGCCAACCGTCTCGCCGTCTTGGATAATATCCCCGTGATCGTGCAAATAGTACCCGATATCGCTAACCCACGAGGCCACTTCATTCGCCTCCATCCCCCTAAAATGACACTGGACATCGGGCAAGCCGAGCGCCGCCAGGCCGCAGGTATCCATAATCATCTCGTCTCTGCCATGCACGTGATAGAAGCGGAGATTCATCGCCCCGTATAAGTGCTGGCCGGCTTCGAGAGCGGCCGCATAGGCTTGGGGATGAACGATCTTGTCGCTGGCCTGGAAATAGATCGCTTCACAAGGCGCCGTCTCCAGCAAAGCCCGAAGCGCACCGCCAATGAGCTGCAGCCGCTGCTTATACTCCAGGCCGCGCGCGCAGAAATCGGTCAGCAGCAGGGAGTGGCGGCAGCCGGCAACGGCTTCTCTCGCTTCCGGCCAATGCCAGGCTTGCTGCAGCGCCGTCTCGAAGGCTGCCTCCTCCACCGGCTTATCCGAAGTCAAGATACATGTCTGTGCCGGCAGCGCTCCCTCCTGATACTCAATCATGTGATTCAGATGGAAGAAGTGCATGATGCCGCCTGCTTCCGTAACTTCGCTCTCATTAGACTCCCATACTGCCAGCGACTCCTCCGGCTCCCCAGTTCCTTCCTCGTCCTCCGCGCAGTGAATCTCTCCAGTATACTGCTGCATTTTGCCGTACAGCATCTCCCGGTCCAGCTCTGGCTTATCCTTGTACAGCACTTGAATGGCGTAAACATCGGCAAATCCGGATTGATCTAGCTCATCTTGATCATGTTGCTCATGTTGTTCATCCTGCCCATGTTGATCATCTTGCCCATCTTGCTCATCGTGCTCTTGTTGATCATCGTACTCTTGTTGATCATCGTACTCTTGTTGATCATCTTGTTCATGTTGCTCTCCAAGCCCATTCATTGCTTCTTCGTTCCGAGTCTCTCCCTTGTTTGTCATGCCCCACACTCCTTATGAATTCGAATCGTCGAGCCGTGCCGTGCTTCCCTTTCCGGCCTTTCGGGGGCACTGCTTCCTGGCCTATGCTCCCGGGCACAGCTTCCTGGCCAAGGCTTCCCGGGGCCTGCTTCTCGGCACCGCTACCGCTCTATTACAGTTCCCGATAGGAAGCGTATTCCTGGAGCAGCGGGGCCATCCGCACCGTCGCTTGCCGGCGGGAGCTTTCCATGGCGCCGAACACCATCGCCATGCTCTTCACGTTGTCGGCGGCGCAAGTCTCTGCCGGCCGGCCTTCGGCCATCGCAGCGAAGATATCATCGAGGCAGCCGGCATGCCCCTCCCGGCCGCTCCAATCCATCGATGCCTCCGTCCGCATTGCTTCCCCGGCATCATTGAACGATTCGGCTTCGATCCGGTCTTCGCCGTCCCATATCGCGGTGCCCCGGCTTCCCGCAACTCGCCAAGCCGCCTCCCATGACGTCGGGAATCCTTGGGCGCTCCAGGAGCCGCGGTAGTTGAACAAGGACCCGTCACTCATCTCGAAGGTGCAGACAGCGCTGGCATGACCTTTATACCAGGAGCCGGGAAGATTCCACTCATGACAGGTAACGGATACCGGATCGGCCCCGGTGATGAAGCGCGCTTGATCGAACGTATGGATGGCCATGTCCAGAATCAGCGGACTCGCCATCTGCTCCCGGAAGCCTCCGAACCGGGGCGCCAGGAAGAAATCCGCCCCGACGAAGCCCATCGGGCCGATGACGCCCGACTGCACCAGGTCGCGGAACGCCCGAATCCGGCGCAAGTAACGGCGGTTCTGCATTATAGACAGGGACAACCCTGTCTTCCGAGACAGCTCGGCTAACTCTATCGCCGCGGTGAGGCTGGATGCCATCGGCTTTTCCGCTATCACATGACAGCCCATCTCCAATGCCGTTCCCGAGGTTGCGCGATGCGCATCCGGCGTTGTCACGTCGAACACGAGATTGGCCCCGCTGCGCCGGATCGCTTCCCGCAGATCCGAATACAACCCGCACGATAGGCCGTGCCTGTCCGCCATCTGCAAGGCGGCTTCCGGCCAAATATCGACGAGGCCGACGATCTCCGTATCCTCGCGCTCCCTGGCATACTCGATCCACGTATTGGCCATTTGGCCGCATCCGGCCACAACGACCTTCCATGTTGTCATAATGCGCCACGCTCCTTATTCCATAGGATTTGATATGATTATACCCCAATCCCCTTCCGTAGCGAATAGATTCATGGATCCGCTTTCACTGCAATGTCGTCGAAATGTGCAAATCCCCCATTTAGCGGTCATCGTTCAATGCTCTTGAACGGATTGGTACTGGTTCGGCCGCCATGCTCGAGAAGGGATTGGAACTGCGAAGCTTTTGGCACTGCAGGTTATGGCACTGCGGAACTTTTGGCACAGCGGGGCTTTTGGCACTGCGAAGCTTATGGCACTGCGAAGCTTATGGCACTGCGAAGCTTATGGCACTGCGGGGCCCTTGAGCCTTTGATGTCTCTTCTTATGTAGCTCTTCTTCTGTTTCTTCTGATGTCTCTTCGTCGTCGCAGCGATGCCGCATGCTTCCACCTGCACCCCTACGCGCGCCTTCCCTGTCCTGCGAAGGTTCCCATCCTCCCGGCATTGAGGGCGCATTTTTCCACGCAGCACCCGAGTTCTCGACAGTCTGAAATACTGCAAATCTGCATTATTTCTCCTGAGTTGCTTTCTGTCAAAAATCAATCCTGCAAAAATGCAGGAATTTCGCCCTTGATCACCCGAAACAAAGGAAAAACAGGGAAAATGCTGCACTTTTGCAGGAATCCTGCCACAAACCCTTGCTCGCATCGAAAATTACTGCACGCCTGCAGCATTTTTAAAATAAAGGCCCTCCCGATGTCCTCTGGAGCCGTCTCTTAACGCGAGCAGCCTAGTAGCCCGCCACGCCGCCCCCGCCTCGGGCCACCAGCCGGCTATAGCAACCCAATAGCCCCAAGCCCGGGCACAGCCGAGTGCTTGACCATATCAGCGACTCTTGATCATGCCAGTGATTCTCGACCTATCAGCTACTCTTAACCATGTCAGCAACTTTTGCCCGTATCAGCGACTCTTGATCATTTCAGCAACTCTTGACCGTGCCAGCAACTCTTGACCTTACTAGCTACTCTTGCCATATCAGCGACTCTTGATCATGTCAGCGACTCCTGCCCATAACAGTGACTCTTACCTATACCCAGCGACTCCTGCCCATAACAGTGACTCTTGCCCATATCAACGACTCTTGCACATAGAGCAAGGCTTGCCTCCCCTTGACAACAAAAGACAGACGAACTCTTCGCCTGTCTTTGCTTGCCGCTCACGGGCTAATTCAATGTTGTTATGCCACGCTTCCGCGCATCTCATCCGTTCGCTTCGCCGCCTGCCCGAACAAGCCCATCAGCATAATGACGACAATAATATAGAGCAGGAAGAACGGCACAGCCATCGCGTCGAACAGCATCGGCGACGCCAAGGCAAAGCCAATCATGCTCAACGAGCATCCGAGCGCGACAATGAAATAGATCAGCCGCCGGCGCGCCATATGCGCGAGCGCGGGCTGTCCGTTCCGCAGCATGAACGAGCGGAGGCCGCCGCACAGCAAAGCCATCAGCGCGATATTCAATCCGGTCTCCAGCACGGATCGCCCTACTCCGTACCAGGCCAATATCCCCCGCGGGATCGCTTGAATGATGAACGGCTGCAAAATCTCAATGACAGCCAGCACCATCAGCGGGATAACCACGGCCTTCGCGCGCCGGAACGGGGGCTCGACCCCTTCCAGATCGCGAATCGCCGTAAAGATGAGGAACAATCCGACGATATCCGGCAGCAGATCTACGCCGCCCACCGAGTAATCAATAAAAAACAGCAGTCCCCATTGGATTCGTCTAAACGCTTTCTTCTCTGTCAACATCGTGGTGAATTCGAGTCCTTTCGCTGCTCCATCCCGACAGGGACAAATGCCTTAGTTCATCGTGTTCAAGTATAGCGCGCCGCCCACCGGCATGCAACTTGAGAGATATGGTCGGGCATGCGACTTGAGTGGTAAGGACAGGCATACACCTTCGAGGGGCGTTACCTTACTACCATAACCCGCGGACAAGGCAGAACGTGCTTCATTCCGCTACTGACGTGGTCGACCGGACTCCCCCGAACGCGCCTCATTCCGCTATCTGACGCGCTCGACCGGACTCCCCCGAACGCGCCTCATTCCGCTATCTGACGTGCTCGACCGGACTCGCCTGAACGCGCTTCATTCCGCTATCCAACGCGCTCGACCGGACTCGCCTGAACGCGCTTCCCCCGCTTACAGACGTGCTCGACCAGACTCGACCGAGCGCGCTTCATTACCTTTACTGGCGTGCTCGCGCAAACATGAGGAAGCGGAGAGCGATATCGCTCCCCGCTTCCTGCTTCCGCTACCACCAAGGCCAGACTTTGAATTCTACCTTGCCTTCCAGATATTCCACCGGAACAGGCCCGTAAGTCCGGCTGTCTATGCTGACGGCCCGGTTATCCCCCATGACGAACACATGGCCTTCCGGCACCACAATCGGCAAGTCAAGCTGCTTCGGGAGTGTGCTTCCCTCGGCGAACGGTTCGTCGACGAGCCGGCCGTTCACTTCCAGCTTCCCGTCGCGGGCATCGATCGTATCGCCTGCCACGCCGACGACGCGCTTAATGTACCGTTCTCCCTGGAACGCCGGAGCGATGATGACAACATCGCCGTACGCAGGCTCGAACCAATGATACACCCATTTGTTCTCGATAAGCCGATCCCCGGGATTATACGTATGCTGCATGGAATGCTGCTGCACGACGACTTGCGCATAGGCGACCTGCTGAATCAATAGACTGATGCCGAACGCGATGATCACTGGAATAACATAACCTTTGATAAAATGAGACATTCGCATCGTTCAATTCCTCCTTCGAAGGCGTTACCTCCACCATTGTCGGCGCTGTCCCCATTCAGGATGAGGACGAACGCGTGAAGTACCGGGTCAGTCCGCCGGCCCCAATCGCCAGACAGAGACCGAGCAGCATCTTCACGATGACTTGCACGAAGTTCGCGCTTAATTCGCGCTGCATATGATCCGGGTACATGTGCGTATCGACATAGGTAATCGTCATCAACATATGTATGAAGTCCGGAATGCCATTAATGAGCAGAATCAGGCCGGAAATGCCGAGGCCCGTCTGCAGCAGCGGCTTGGTCAGCGCCGCCAGCTCCTGCGATCTCGATCGCCGCGGAAGCTCTTCCCTCTCCGACGCTTCTGCTGCCGCAGCTTCTTCCCGCGGCGGCACGGCCGGGGTCAGCAGTCCTGAGATGCGGTAGGCAGCCGTCCATAATACGAAGGCGCTAAGCAGCATAATGATCGACGGGAGCAGGACCACCACCAACAGAACAATCTGATCTGGCCTGCTGACGGCTGCATCCTTGATTGACATCAGATTCGGCAAGCTGACCTGCACCACGTTAGACACATGGACAATGGCAGTAATGAAAAAATACAGCGCCAGCAACCGCACCGCCACATAGGCCAGCGATCGGGTATTCAATCCAGTTCCCCCCACTCCGATTCAGAAATACATAATCTATGAATGCGTATAGTGCAACCTCTATTATACAAGATTAGGGGGTTCGTGGGAATCAGCTATGCTTCGCCGGAATCCGGATGGACACCGATGTCCCGATCCCGAGCCGGCTGTCGATGCTTACGCCATACTCTGATCCGTAATGCAGCTTGATTCGCTGATCGACATTGCGAATGCCATAGCCTGCATTAACATGATCCCGGCCATGGAAAATCTCGCTCACCCGTTCCGGAGTCATTCCGACCCCATCATCGATGACGCGGAACAACAGATTCTCTCCCTCCTCGGACGCCACGATACGAATATGGATCCGATCTCCGCACCAGGCGTGCTCCAGCACGTTTTCAATAAATGGCTGCAAAATGAGCTTGACGGTGCTGTACGGCCAAATGACGGGATCGATATCGAACGTGACATCAAGCCTTTCGCCGTATTTGATCTTCTGGATATCGACATACGCCTGCGCCTGATCCAGTTCTTGCGGGACCCGGATCATCAGCTTGCCGTTGTTCAGAGCCAAGCGGTAAAATTTGGCCAACCCCATCACCATTTGCTGCAGCTTGTCATTTTCGCCGAATTTGGCGAGACGGCTGATCGAAGACAGCGTGTTATAGAGAAAATGCGGATTAATTTGCGACTGAAGCATTTCCAGTTCCGCTTCCTTCTTCTGCAGCTGAGTCAGATACACTTCCTTGATTAGAGACTCGATATTCTCGCCCATATTGTTAAGCGCGGTCGCAATCTGCGAGAATTCGTCATTGCCCCGGTAGGAGATGCGCTTGTGGAGATCTCCTTCGCGAAATGCATTCAGCACGGAGACAAACTTATGTATCCGGACCGAGAAGAAGCGGGATATAAAGCCGCCTGCGAAAGATAAGACGACAGCGCAAATCAAACATGCAAAAATAATAAAAAGCCTGACCTTCAGCGCATCCTGCTGGATGAGCGCGACCGGAACGAGTGCGACCAGCTTCCACGATTGCCGGCCGACCGTCTCCTGGATCGTCAAGTAATCATTGTCCAATTGGTCCTGGCCTTCCGAGTAAGCGTCCGGAAGCTGTCCCGATTGATACATGATGCGTCCGGACTCATCCTGAAGATAGAGTACGCTCCCGCTGCCTATTTTGGAGTAATCCAGACTGTCGAACAACTCTGAAATGGCCACATTGATGCGAAGGAATCCGACTTCCTGCAGCTGATTCGGATTGTAGGTATCAATCAGTCTCCGCAGCAGGGAAATCCGCTGCAGCGCGCTGTCATTTTCGATCTGGCTCCACTGCATCGTGACGCCATACTTTTCAGGTGGGAATTGCTTGTACCATTCCTTGTCCTTAATGCGGCTAAGATGATAAATATCGTAGGACCAGTTGTTGTCCTCAATCCCGATCTTATATACTTCATAGATCGATTCATTGCCGAAGTAGACCGAGGTCCACAGCTTCATGCCGGTTGACTTGGTCGCGGCTTCTATTTTGGGCAGAACGTCCTTGGTCATGCGGTCATAGTTCTCCCACCCCTCCTCATAGCTTCGCAAATGCCGGTACAATTCATAATCATTATAGAAAAGGGAGGAAATGCGGACGACATCCTGCATCTTATATTCGATATTATCGCGTATCTGCAGCAAGGTTCCCTGAACATTCATCCTGGTGTGCTTCCGGATCGATTCGTCGTACATGGAGTGGGATACATAGCCGATGACTGACACGGCACTTACGATGAACAGCATATAAGTAAGCATTAATTTATATCCAATCGGCAAGTACCTTCGCCTCGCCTGCTGTGCTTTCATTTCCGCCATCCCCTGTCACGTTTCTCGCTTGCGGTACTCCATCGGCGTCATGCCGTAAGCTTCCTTGAATTGTCTGCTGAAATACGGCAGGTAACGGTAACCGACCTGGTTCGCGATTTCATAGATCTTCATTGAAGGATCGTGCAGCAATTCGCGCGCTCGCTCCATCCGCAGTTGAATCAGCACTTCACTGAACGACTTGCCCGTTTCTTCCTTGAACATATAGCCGAGATAGTTGGGAGAAAAAGAAAATTGATGCGCCACATCCTTGAGGGTGATATTGTCAATCATTCGCTCCTTCATCATTTGCATCATTTCCCGAATCAGTTTATTGTTCTTGGAGCTTGATTTGCTTCGCAAGTGCTCGGATATTTCGAATGTTCTCCGCACGAGCCAAGAGCGAATATCGCTAATCGTATCGAATTGCAGCAAAATATCGAGATTATGAAGCTCCATTCCGAGCATATCGAACAAGTTCTCGCCTCTTGCCTTCAACTGCTGATCCAGCTTCCATATAATAAACATGGCCAGATTATGCACCGTGAATTTGGATCTCAGCATGCTTACGGATTCGAACAATCGCTCGATCTCGTCATAGATACGGACGAGCTCGTATTCGGTCAGGGCATGAAATAAGGCTTCCACGCGCGCATCGAGCTTCCGGGCATCGACCATGCCCGGTTCCCGGCTCACTTCTTCATACATAATCAGCTTGCCCTTGCCCAGGAACATTTTGCCGTCCACAGCTTCCATGGCCTGCTTGCACGATACGTGTAGCTGTTCGAGCGCATGCACCGGCTCGCCGACACCAACCGTCATCGTGAACGGGAAATTGGCTTGGATCGCCTCATACAAGTCATGAATCAGCGCATCCATCCGCTGGCCGTCAATCAACAGCGCGATCCGGTGCGAGGACAGCTTGCAGACATGGCGCATGCCGTGCTTTTGTCCAATCTCGCTCACCTCATAGAGGAAGTTCTTCGACATCATCTGCTGGGACAGGCTGACGGCCTCTTGCGTCCAATTCATGTCATCCAGCTCCATGACGGCGGCACGCACGGGCCATTCCAACTGATCCAGCCCGTTGGACTGAATCACCTTCCTCATTTCCTGCAAATAATCCTGCTCGCATTCCCCTTCCAGCAGCCTGACCAACAGGTCGTTTTTGGCCATCGGAATCATGCGCTGGTACGCCTCTTCCACGTCACGGCGCTTCCGCTCGTTCTCCAGATCCTGCTTCACCTTCTGCAGCGCTGCAATCAGCTCGTTATCATCCATCGGCTTCAGCACATAGCTATAAGCCTTCAATGACAATGCCTGCTTCACATAGCTGAAATCCTGGTAACCGCTTACAAAAATAACACGAATGTCCGCTCTTTTTTCGATTGCTCTCCGAGCCAGCTCCAATCCCGACATATTGGGCATATTGATGTCGCTAACCATAATGTCTATTGGAAGCTGTTCGATAATCTCGCATGCGTCAAAGGCGTTGTTCACCGCCGCGGCCACTTTCATGCCTAAATCTCCCCATGGAATAAATTGCTTCATCCCTTCGAGATCAAGCATCTCATCATCCACCAATAACACGTTGTACATGAAAGATCTCCCTTCAGGACATGCGGTCAATCGTTACTGCAGCCTAATCATTTCCATCCCAAGTATAGCAATGAACCGTCCCGTTTGAACAGTATGAGGCTGCCAGTTCCGCCCCCGCGGCAGCGAACAAAAACGAAGGCCCGCCGGTACAGCGAGCCTTCGTTCCAATTTCCTTATTTACCCAATGCTTTCTTGTTTTCCGTCCACACGTTGGTTACATGCTCAAGGAACTTATCATAGCCCAGCTTCATCGAGTCTTCGTGAGCCTTATCCAGAATTTGCAGTGCTTCCTCGTCGGACTTGGCATACATCGATTTCGCTCTCGCGGTCAGCCAGGTATCTCTGATGCTCTGTCTAATGATGCCGACTTCGCTGTCAGGAGCCGGCTCCCAACCGAGGAACTCCGTGAAATCGCCCTGCGTGCCCCATGTAATTTCCATTTGCCAACGGTTGCTGAAGTCGATTTGATCGGCCGGAACGTTGGACAACATCTGCTTCTTCGTGTTATCGAGGAACATCGTGTTGCCCACCCATACCAGATCGCCGGCTTTTCCGTTAATTTCCGCAAGCGTATCCGGGTCATTCAAATACTTCTCTTCATTGAACTTCGGCGTCACGCCGTCCGCATCGAAGCCGTCCCAATATCCGTCCGATCCAGGAGGACCCCAGTTCAGCACCATGCTGCCTTCCGCCCCTGTCATCCAATCAAGAAGCGCGAACACGGCTTCCGGATTTTTTGCGTTCTTCGTAATGAGAGCCACGTTCCAACCTAACTGATTATAGGTTCCCGGGTAGATTTTGGTCCGATCGAGACCCTCCTTGGCGATCGGCTGGATGAACATGTATCCGTCTTCCGGATCCTTCTTCTTCAGCTCGGCGTCAGCGGTCGCCAGCATCTTCATCGGATCAAAGGTGGCGATAACGGCAAATTTGCCATTCATCGCTTTTTCTCTTACCTGGTCCTCGGTCTGCGTATTCGCATCCTGCGTCATCAGCTTCTCGCGCATCAGCTTCGCCGTGAAGACGACGGATTCGCGGAATCCCGGATCTTTATAGATCGAGACGATTTTGTCGCCGTCAGGGACGCCGAAGAAACGCGTGAAGGAGAGGTTGTTTTCCTTGAAGGAAGAGAATATCTGGTCAATGCCATGACCGTCTTTGGCCAATCCCGTCTCGAACGGAATGACATCCGGGAATTTTTCTTTGACCGCTTTAAGATAATTGTACAAGTCGTCGGTCGTCTCCAGCTTCGGAGAGCCGAGCGCTTTATAGATCTTTTTATTGATTGCATATCCGGCGTTGCCGTTCGGCTGCTGCGTATAATAGTTCGGAAGCTGATAGATCTTGCCGTCCGGGGACCGGAGCAGCGCCAGATGCTGTTCGGACAGAGACTTTTTGAAATTTGGATATTTCTCGATGTACTCGTCCAGCGGCACGAGCATGCCTGCTTCGCGGAGCCGCTCAACGTCCGGGCCTCTGTCTGTCCAAATAATATCCGGAAGCTCATCGCCGGCGATCATCGTCTGCAGCTTCTGCGCATTGTTCCCGCCCGAGCTGACAGCCGTAACCGTTACCTTAAGATTGTCCTGAACCCATTTGGAAGCGGGATCCTTGCCCCATTTCGGCATCTGGTACCAGCCATAGTTGCCGTAGAACGAGACATTCAGCTCTTCCTTGCCCAATTCGTACAGATCGCTCTTCGGTGATTCACCAGAAGGTTCTTGCCCTTCGCTCCCTTCCTGCTTCGCCGGTTCATTGGCTGGAGGCGCGCTTGTGTTTCCGCCGCCGCCGCACCCGACCACCAAGGTGAACACCATAAAGACAGAGAGCACGCTAAGAAGGAGGTTTCTCTTGTTCTTCACTGGATATTTTCCCCTTTCAATTTGTAATCTATGTTTAAAGCATGGATGCTCTAAACGCCAGCGAATCTTCCCGTATTGCTCCAAGTAACTACTCTTTCAGCGATCCAATCAATACGCCCTTGACGAAGTATTTCTGCAGGAACGGATAGACGCATACGATAGGAACCGTCGCAACCATAATCGTCGCCATTGTCAAGGCTTTGGACGTAATTTTTTTGGCGGCATTCATATGTGCAATCGCGCTCATATCGACATTGGCCATCTGTTCCGAGGCGATATTCGAGAACAGTATTTGGCGCAGCACCGTCTGGATAGGCAGCAGATCTTCATTCGTGATATAGATACTGGCCACGAACCATTCGTTCCAGTGCGCCACGGCCGTGAACAGCGACAGCGTGGCCATGACGGGGCCGGATAAGGGCAGCACAATCCGGAAGAACGTTCCCCAGTTGCCGCAGCCATCAATCTTCGCCGATTCCTCCAAGCCTGCCGGGAGCCCCTGGAAGAACGTGCGGAATATAATCATGTTCCATACGCTGATCAGAGCCGGAATAATGAACACCCAGAATGAGTTGAACAAGCCAAGGCTGCGGATAAGCATATAGGTCGGAATGAGCCCTCCGCCGAAATACATCGTAATAATGCACATGATCATGTAATATTTGCGGCCCATCAGCTCTCGCTTCGACATGCCGTAGGCAAAGATCGATGTGGCCAGTATCGCGGATAGGGTTCCGATGACCGTCCGCAGGGCGGCAATGACGAAGCCGTTCATCAACCGCGAGTCCTCGAAGACGATGCGGTAGTTCTCCAGCGTGAATTCCCGCGGCCAGAACGTAATCCCGCCCTTCGCGGTATCCAACCCTTCATTGAAGGAAATGACGAGCGAGTTCCAAAACGGATAAAAAGTAGAAAACGCCAGCAGCGCTAAAAATACATAGATAAAGGCGATAAAGATGCGGTCTCCTATACTGTCTCGTATCATCGTTCAGTCCTCCTGTCTCTGGAAAGATTCATCACCACAAGCTATTTCCCGTTTTTCTGGCGATGAAGTTCGCAAATGTAAGCAGCGTGACGCTGACCACGGCCTTGAACAGACCGATTGCCGTCGCATAGGAGTACCTGTAGTTGTCGATACCGACCCGAACCACGTAGACATCCAGTGAATCCGACACTTCGCGCAATGCCGGGTTGGAGGCCAGAATCAAAATATCTTCGAAGCCGGCACTCGTCAGATTGCCGATAGCCAATATCATAAAAATGATGACGACAGGCATAATGCACGGGAGCGTAATCAGCCACATCTGCTTGAAGCGGCTGGCGCCGTCGATGGAGGCCGCCTCATATAAATGAGGATCGATCCCGGCAATCGCCGCCAAATAGACAATGGAAGCGAATCCAATTTCTTTCCACACATTGGTCGTGACGAGTATCGTCCAGAAATATTCCGACATGGACAGGAAATTGACAGGCTCGTCGATAAGTTTCAATTTCTCGAGCAGCATATTGACACTGCCGTTGTCCACGGACAGCAACGAAGTCACCATCGACCCGATGACGACCCAGGACAGGAAATGCGGCAAATACGTGACGGTCTGTACCACCCGTTTGAAGAACATTTTGCGCACTTCATTCAGCATGAGCGCCAAAAGAATCGGCGCCGGGAACCCGAAAATAAACTTTAAAAAGCTGATGACAATCGTGTTGCGCATGACGGGATAAAATTCCGGAGCATTGAAAAATGCGACAAAGTGCTTGAAGCCTACCCAATTGTTGTTCAATAAGTTCGAACCCATCTTGTAGTCCTGAAAAGCGATCAGAACGCCATACATGGGAATATAGGAAAAAATAAAGATAAACACGAGCGCAGGCAGTACCATCAGTTGAATATCTATTTGCATGAAAAACCGTTTAAACGCGCTTTTACGATGCTTATCGAGATTCAAGCGTGATTCCGTGTCCAGCCCAGCAGATGCTTTCGCCATATGTGAATCCCTCCTCCTTACCTATGCCGCCAAATGTAAAGCGGTTTAATTTATAGTGGCAGAGCGGATGCTCCGCCTCGCATCAGCTCTCTATATCTGGCCTGATGCCGTGTCCTTCTCCATGTTCTCCCTCCATATTTGTCTTTTCCTTCATTCTACATTCGAAACGCTTTCACGAATATATGACAAAACAACGATTATTGATACTTTAAGATGTTCTTGAACTATCCGCAGGAAGAAGCCCACCCCAAATTCAAGCGGTGTAGCGCTTCGCTTGCGAAGTGAACATTTGGGCGTAATCGCCCTCCCTGCGGATTAACTCCTCATGGCTTCCTCCTCAATAATCGTGCCGTCTCGGAGCACAATGATTCGATCGGCATGGCGGCAGCTGCTCAGACGATGAGAAATCATGATGGTTGTCTTCCCTTCGTACAATCTCGTGAAATTATCGTAGACCTCGGCTTATGCCTTCGGATCAAGAGCCGCAGTCGGTTCATCTAAAATAACAACTTGCGCATCCTTCAAAAAGGCGCGGCTCAAGGCAACTTTTTGCCACTGTCCTCCCGATAGTTCATAACCATTGTCGAACAAAGGCCCCAGTTCCGTCTCAATGCCATGCGGCAGCCGCCGGATCACTTCGCCCGCACCTGCTTTGTCCGCTGCCTCCAAGATCGCTTCGCCATCACTTATTTTGCTTACCTGTCCCATGGCGATATTTTCACGTGCCGTAAGCTGGTAGCTAATGAAATCTTGAAATACGGCCGACATATTGGCCCTCATGCTGTCCTTCTCCATATCGCGGATGTCTATGCCTTTCCGCTGCGCCGGCGTATGCAGTATCATTTGCATGAACTTCCGCTGGCCGAAGTATGCGTTCACCCACAGATATGTGAAAACAACGATATTTGATACTTTTCCATGTTCGTTGAACCAAAAATAAAAAAGATGCCCCCGTCATCATTGATAACCGCAGGGACATCCTAAGCTCAATGTTATTCTTCTAAATCATACAAGGGTTGACACCGTTTTCGTTCTGCCGTGCGTACACAATGCTTGTTCACTCATATTGCCGAAGGCATCCATTGCACGAACTTCGATTGAATAGGTCCGATCCGGATCCAGTTCCGCCAATATTAGTTGAAGCTTCTCCGGCATTGGATAAAGATAAAATTCCGAATAAGCTAAGTAACGCGTTACCTCCGCCCCGGTCTCTGCATCCTTCAGCGTAATCCGGTAGGAATGAACCAGTTCATTATCTTGAGCCTGATCGAAGACGATCGTAATCGAATCCCATGCCGCAAGCTCCGCTTCGACATGAGCTTCCGCATTCGCCGGGAACCGGGGCGGTTCCTGATCGCGCTCATTTGTATAGATGAAAGCCGCTGGGGTTACCGGCACCGGCACGACCCAGGCTTCCCCGATCTCTCGCTGATGCGCAAAATCCAGCCGCCTAATCGCAACCTTGTCCGCGTACACTTCAACAAGACAACCTTGGCTGAACTTCTCATGTCCCGGCGGGAGATTGCCTTGAAGCTTGCCGCGCTCTACTTCCATATAACTAACGGAAGCGGTGCCCACGGATGTGAAGCGCTTCTGATGGATGCTGCGCGGATCGTTCAACGGGTAATGAGAATGCCCGGAGAACGTAATGACCTGAGGATACGGATCCAGTGCGGCCATCAGTTCGCCGATATTTTCCTGGATGCCCCATTCTTCGCTTCCGTACACCGTATCCTTCAGATGCTGATGCAGGAAGACAAAGATTGGCCGTTCAGGCGCATCGGCGGCCGCTTCCTCCAGTTGCCGCTTGAGCCATTCGATCTGGTCCAGGGAGAAGTAGCCGTGGGTCGGCTTATCCTCTGTCGCCAGTATGATAAAATGATAGCCTTGGATGACGCGGTGATAATACATCGCTTCCATGCCCGTCATCTCCAAAAAGCGCGCTTGTGCTTCCTTCGCCGGCAGATCGTTCCAGTAATCATGATTCCCAATCGCAATGAGCAGTTCCGCGCCGCCCTGCTTATGCTTGCGAAGCGTATTCATATGGCGCTCATATTCCGCAATGGTGCCATTATTCGTCAGGTCGCCCACGATAACGAAGGCGTCCTGCCGCGGCGCGCGCGCATTCAAGTGCCGCAGCGCTTGCTCGTACTTATGGATAGACTCCTCGCCCGTTGGCGCAATATGCACGTCACTTATCACCGGGAAGACGAGACGGGGGATAGATTGCTCAGCTACCATCAGACATTCAGCTCCTTTTTATTCAACACTGGTTCAGCTTCAGTCTACTCCTTTCTTGTCCGGTTGAATATAAATTTTTGCTGCCTAATGCCTAGAAATATCGAAACTTCGACTGCCATAAGGCAGCAAAAAAGAGGCAGTCCCATAGGCAGAGCGCGCAACGACGAGGGACAACACGGATGACCGAAAATATAAAGACGGGAAAAAAGGCGGAATATGGACAAGCAGTGAAACGAGGCGCTGAAAAGAGGCAGTGAAACAAAGCGCTGCGACGAGGCAGTGAAACGAGGCGCTGCGAAGGCTAGTCAAATAATCTCCTGGGGTTTTAACGTGTGGAGGGAATTGCTGCTATTTTACAGGAATTTCGGCTCAATGAGTCCACATTTCGAGGTATTGCTGCACAGCTACATCATTTTAGGCCCTTTTGAGCGAAGTCGAAGAGAAACGGGTGAAATTACTGCAGTTTTACTGGATTCCCTTTCTGGTGAATTCGTCCCTATCGAATTGCTGTATTTATGCAGGATTTTGCCTACCGAATCAACGTGTCTTGAGAAACCGTGCAGTTTTGAGGACTTCGCCTATCGGATAGACATTTCATTGTGCAGTTTTCAGGCACTTCGATCAGAGCGATTGAAATCAAAATTTTTCTACTGAGAGATAAGTCCTAATGAAGTGTCCAAAAAATCCTTGGACTTTCTCAACAGCCTGAAAAGCGCATTATTTTCTTCGATTTTTCGCTTTATATCTATTGCGTAGGAGAAAATTGATGCCGTTGTGCAGGATTTCCTGCAACGAAATAAACGCCGTATGGGAATACTGCAATTTTGCAGTTTTTCGGCAAGTCTAGCTTGGAAAATATGAGGGGCTGTCTCACTATAGCTAAAAAATGCTTCGGAGACGGCCCCTTGCGGATAGGATTAGATCACTTTTTTAAGCTTGCGCACGTAATTCGCGCGGATAAAGATAAAGTAGATAATCTGAATCGCCAGGAACGAGCCAAGGACAATCGCGGATTCCTTCACCAGACTCATGCTGAACGTGTTCTGCAGCGAGTTCAACGCGACCGCGCCGTGTACGATAGCGACGACAATCGGAACGAAGAACAATAACCCAATCTGGGTGGACACAATCTTCGACAGTTCCCCTTCCGTCAATCCCAGCTTGCTGATGGCGCGATACTGCACCGTATCCTGATCCAGATCGGAGTATAACCGCAGGTACAGGAAGCTGCCGGCTGCGACGAAGAATACGGCGCCGATGAATAGTCCGGACAAATAAATCTGGCCGAAGCCCTGATTCACATCGTTCAGCATCAGCGCTCTGGCGCCGAATAAATAATTGCCGTCCGGGTCACCCAATTGCTTGTTCAGCTGCTTCGCCACGGCCAGCGTCGACTTCCAGTCCTCGATCAAATACGTATAGATCATGTCGTCTCTCTCGGACCCAGGCAAGCCCTGGAACGCCGCGTCGGACAAGACGATGACTTTGCGTCCGCCCACATTCTGGGTGATCTCTTCCGGCATCGCTTCGTTGGCTGTCACCGCGAACGTCTTGTCCGCAGCGAGAGCAACCGATGTCTCCTCGCTTTTCTCCTGCTCAATGTTCATCGGATTGACCTGATAGAATAGATGCGCTTCGTCGTCACGCAGGCCCAGATTCGTCTTCATCAGTTGATTGTAATCAGAGACGCTAATCACCTGATAGGACTTCTCCGTCTTCGCATCCTCCACGAACTTCGCCGGGAAGACGACAGCCTCATAGCTTATCCCCGCCTTGTTCAGAGACTGCTCAATCAGCTCGGCATGCTTCGCCTCCAGCTTGTTGCCCGAATGTGATTCATATCTCATGACCGGAGAGCCGGATGTAGACATATTGGTGAACACGGCTTTCAGGCCAACGAGCGTGCCGATTGCCGTGAACGCGACCGTCGAGATAATGGCGACGAGGAAGAACATGCGGGCATTGTCCTTCATTCGATAGGCCAGGTCCGACAATGTAATCAGATTGGTGCCGCGGCGATACAATTTTTTCGTCTTTAGTCTGTTAATGATGTACACGCTAAGCTGCGTGAACAGGAAGTAAGTTCCGATACTTACGACCGTGGCGACAGGCAGCAGCGCGAAAATAACGAGAACACCTTTGACCCAGAATGCAACGCCGTAGCCTAACGCCAGCAGGAAGACCGCCAGGAAGGCAAGCCAGCGGGACGCCTTCGGCTCCGGCTTCGGCTTCACCGAACCCTTCAACAGGTCGATAAGCGAGCTGCTGCGCAAAATCGACGCGGTGAACAGCGAGATGATCAGGAACAGCAGCACGAACGCCCCGCCTGACATCGCGATCGCCTTCACCGGGAAGTAGAAGGACAGCGGCTGCTCCAGCGTAAGGACCGAAGAGCTCATCAAGAGCAGCCATTTCGATAGGGCGAGTCCCGCTCCGATGCCAGATACGGTTGCGCCTAAGCCGATAACAATATTTTCCGTAAAGACGAGCCGTCTCAGCTGCATATCGGACATGCCGTGCATAATGCAGATGCCGAATTCTTTTTTGCGAGATTTCAGGAACGAACTCATCGAATATAAAATGAAGAAAAATGTAAAGAGATAGATGATGTATTGGGCCACATCCATCCCCGCTTGCGCGCCTCGGCCGTAATTGCCGTTGCCGCTGAAATCGAGCGCCGGATGCAGCGCCAGCATCGAATAGACGAAAAAGATCATGACGGAGAACGCGCAGCTGAAAAAATAGCCGGCGTACAACCGTTTGTTGCGAAATACGTTTTTAAGCGCGAACTGGCGAATATTCATCCTGCGTGCCTCCTATTGACGACAAGATTTCCATGATGCCTTGGAAAAAGATCTGGCGGCTTCCCGTCTTGTGCAGTTCCTGATACAGCGTGCCGTCCTTGATGAAGATGACCCGGTCGCAGTAGCTCGCCGCCTGCGCGTCATGCGTAACCATCATCATCGTCACGCCTTCTTCCTTGTTCAATCTTTCCAGCGTCTGCAGCACGTCCTGGGCGGATTTGGAGTCGAGGTTCCCTGTCGGCTCATCGGCCAGAATCAGCCTCGGCTGGTGAATGACCGCCCGCGCGATCGCTGTGCGCTGGCATTGTCCCCCGGAAATCTCGTAGGTCCGCTTATTGAGGATGCTAGTAATCCCCAGCTTCTCGGCAATCGCATGTACCCGTGCATCCTGCTCCTTGATGCCGATGCCGTCCAGGGCGAGCGGGAAAATAATGTTCTCCTTGACCGTCAGCGTCTGCAGCAGGTTGAAATCCTGGAAGACGAAGCCAAGCTCGCGCCGGCGGAACAGCGCCAGCTTCCGCTTGCTCAGCTTGTTCATCTGCTCGTTGCCGACATAGACTTCGCCGGAGGTCGGCTTGTCTATCGTGGAGACGACATTCATCAGGGTCGTCTTGCCGCTGCCGGACGGCCCCATCACGCCGACGAATTCACCCGTGTTCACCTTCAGATTCAAATTGGTCAGCGCCTGATAAGACTGCTTCCCTTCATATACTTTGGATACGTTCCGTACTTCCAGCATGTGTAACTTGCACGCTCCTTCGCAATCGTTTTGTTACTGTTACTGTAAGCCGAAATAGGGAATCGAGCCATTCTTCTTCCTTACGCCAAGCTTTCGTTATTGTAACAATTGGCTTTCATCCGTCTTTATGAGCAAAAAGGAGCATGTCTCCGCATGGACATGCTCCGTCTGGCATCGCTATATGAATCCGAATCGTTCAAAAAGCAGTCGTTGTCATCTATCCTTCCGCTTCGAGCGGCTAAGCGACAAGCCCCCGAATCCGCCGAGCAGGGCAAGATAGAAGCCGAGATCATACCACCACCCTGTGTTGTACCCTTCATAGATGCGATATTCGCCGTTGATCGCGCCGAGGATAAGCGAGAACAGAGCAATCCAGCCGTGCCAAATGCCCCAGAAGAATCCCGCCGGGGGGCAGTCGAATCAATCGTATCGGATGACCTTCTCCGCCGAATCTGGCTGTTGGACCCGGGGTGCCGCCAATCGCAAAAAGCGTTCCTGTCATTGCTTTTACTCCTAGCGTATGGTATGATAGGTTCCCATTTTCCAGAAATACCATCATTCTTAGGAGGTAACTGAAAGTGACTGACACGTTTCAAAGTGCCTATCAAGAAGAGCAGCACCATCTTGATGCGACACTCCGGGATATCCGGAAGCAGTATGAAGCACTGCGGCAAATTCCCGTCTATACGGGAGATGATTTTACCGAGCAAGTGTTGGAAGATGCTCGCGAGCAGCGCCGGCAGCGTCTGCAGCGGGCGGCGAGAGAGCCGTATTTCGGCCGCCTCGATGTCCGGGAAGGAAGCCGCGAACAGGTACTCCCGCTCTACATCGGGAAGCAGGGGGTCGATGCCAGCGAGAGGCGGGAGCAGCAAGCCTCCAAGCCGGGCGCGGATCCTTACCCGCTCGTCATCGATTGGCGCGCTCCCGTCGCCAGCCTGTTCTACTCCTTCACGGGCGGATTGGAGCCCGCCGCCTACGACGCGCCAGAGGGGACGCTGACAGCGGAGGTCCACTTGAAGCGGAACCTCGTGATCCGCAATGAGCAGCTTCTGCGGGTGGTCGATACGTTCGACCGCGAGCAGGGAGAAGAGAGCGTGACCGACGAATTCCTCGTCTATCGCTTGGGCGAGAACAAGGACAACAAGCTGCGCGACATTGTCTCGACCATCCAATCGGAGCAGGATGCGATCATCCGCGCGCCGAAGAACAAGGCGCTGTTCATCCAAGGGGTCGCCGGCAGCGGCAAGACGACCGTCGCACTGCATCGCCTCGCCTACTTGCTCTATCAATATCAAGATCAGATTCATGCCGAGCGCATGATTATTTTTGCGCCGAACCGCATGTTCCTTGACTATATCGGGGAAGTGCTGCCCGAGCTGGGCGTCGGCAATATCCAGCAGCGCACCTTCGCCGATTGGGCGCTGGAGCTGACCGGGCTGGAGGAGCGCGTACAGCTCGCCTCGCCGATGGACGAGATCGAGCAATGGTACGGCTCCCTCGCGGAGCGGCCGCTCGATAGCAGCGGCAGCCCGGGACGCTTCAAGGGCTCGCTGGAATGGATGCGGCTGCTGGACGAGTTCGTCCAGCATTGGGTGGAGCGTGCTATACCGGAGGAAGATTTCGTCCCTTGGGACGGCAGCTTGCTGCCGCACGCGACGATCGCGCACTGGTTCCAGCAGGAATACCGCTCCTATGAGCCAGCCAAGCGGCTGGAGCGCGTGTCCGCCCGCATGCAGCGCTGGCTGGAGATGGAGCTGAAGCAGGAGCTGAGCAAGTCCCGCCTGCAGGAGAAGAAGCGCAAAGGCTCCGCCAAATTAAAATCGTATCTGAAGCGCTGGTCCAAAGCCGAGGTTATGGAAGTCTACAAGCAGCTGCTGCAGGACGATGCCTATGCCGGGCACCTCCCGGCATCCGTAAGGAAGCAGACGTTGGCGGGCTTGAAGCGCGGCATCGTGAAGCAGGAGGATGTGGCCACCCTCGTCTGCCTGCACCTGCTGCTTCATGGCGTAACCTCCGCCCAGCGGTTCGATCACATCGTCATCGACGAAGCGCAGGACTTCTCCCCGCTTCAAGTCGCCCTGCTCGATCGGCTCGCGAAGAGCCACTCGTTCACGATATTGGGCGACCTGTCGCAAGGCATTCATGCCTATGCCGGCATCGAAGACTGGCAGGAGATGCGCGACGCCTTCGCCGGCGAAGACACGGCATATCACGCCTTGACGCGAAGCTACCGTTCGACGATGGAGATTATCCACTTCGCCAACGCGATCCTGAAGCGCGGCGTGAAGAAGACCATGCTCGCCGAGCCGGTATTCCGCAGCGGGAACAAGGTCCGCATACGCTACGAAGCCCCTGAGCAGGCCGCTTCCTGGGTCGCCAGCGAACTGGATCGCCACCGGAAGCAGGGCTATCAGACGACGGCCATTCTGACCCGCACGACAGAGGAAGCGCGCGAATGGCATGAGAGGCTCCGAGCGCTGGGCACCGCAGCGCATCTCATCGACGGCCGGCAGCAGCAATATTCGGGCGGCATCTCGGTCCTTCCGGTCTATCTGTCGAAAGGGCTTGAGTTCGACGCCGTCATTCTGCTCCATGCCAATGACACGCATTACGGCATGAGCCCGCTGGAAGCGCGGCTGATGTATGTCGGCTGCACGCGCGCGCTTCATCAGCTGACCCTGTGCGTAGACGGCGCCATCAGCCCGCTGCTCCCGCAGTCAGATGATGAATGGACCGTGCACGAGCATTCATAAATAGCACAAAGGCCGTCCCGAAAGAAGGAAGATTCTCTCATCGGGACGGCCTTCACACAGCCAAGAGCTATCCAAAGCTCTTGGCTGTTTTGCGTTAAGCGGAGCCGGGCACAAAATCGGCGCTACCGGAACAGCCGCACCTGCTTGAATTGCAGCACGCAGGTCGTCCCTTCGTCCGGCCGGCTGTAATAGGAGACCTTGCCGTTCATCGCCTTCATCAATCCGATGACGACCATCAGGCCCAAGCCGGTCCCCTTCTCCTTCGTCGTGTAGAACGGCATGCCGATGCGCTTGATCTGACTCTCGCTCATGCCGACCCCAGTATCCTTGATATGGATATGGACGCCTTCGTTGTCGGACCATGTCGTCACGGTCAGTTCGCCGCCGCTTGGCATCGATTCAACGGCGTTCTTCATAATGTTCAACAGGCATTGCTGCAGCTTCTTCGACTCCCCCGACACGTAACGCGGACATTTGGTCAGATGCTGGGTGTTCACCTTCACCTCGGACAAGGCGCACAGCGGCGCGATCATGGCGACGACATCATCCACCTCCTTCTGAACGTGAAGCGGCTGTGCCAGCTCGACGACAGGCTTGGCATAGTTCAAATAATCGGTGATGATTGCATTGGCCTGCTCGATTCCCGCTACGGCATGGCGGTGATAGTTCTCGAATTGCCCGGGGGTGAGATTCTCCTTCTTCATCAGTTGGAGAAAGCCTTGGGATGTGGTAAGAGGGTTGCGAATCTCATGGGAGATGGATGCGGCCAGCTGCCCTACGACCTGATACTTCTCGGCGCGGAACAGCTCCTCCCGCATTTTTTCCTGGTTTTTGACATGATGATAAATATAACTGACGTACATCGCCGACAAATACGTGCCGACCACCGCCACTCCCGCATCGATGCCAGTCAGATGCTCCCACTGGGTGAAGCATAGCAAATACCCAAGCAAATAGGTCGTCGTCAAGGTGACGGCCAGCAGGCAAATCTGCCAATAGGTGCTCTGAAGCATATGCCGGTAATGGAAAAAAAGGCCCATCACGAGCAGCAGCGTCGAGCCGACAGCGGTCGCCAGCACATTCTCGCCCAGCAGCAGCACGGTGATCACATTGAAGGCAAGCCAGGTGACGATCCCGGGCAAAAAACCTTCGAACAGCGCCGCCAGCGTCAGCGAGATCGGCGTCAGATGAATGCCGTACACGAACGGATGTATCTTTTCATAGCGAATATAGAAATACGTCAGCACCAGAAGGATGCCGATGAACAGCATCTTTCTCCGGTAATTGGCGAACATGAACTGCGGCGTGATCAGCAAGAACATCAGACAGGCGGACATAATATACAGCAGTCCCTTGAATTCCTGGGATAGTATCGAATCGATCAAAGTTAACCGTTCCTTTCCGAACGTATTAGCTGCCATTCGCCGTACGCGCGAAAGCGACTTAACCGATTATTTTCCCGTTCCAGGGCAAGCCTTTGTGGAAGCGGGCTCGATCGTTGGAACGCCAAGCCGACAGAATCGGGTAGTCATACATGTCCCATATTTTGCAGGGGGGCGCATCGGAGCCGGCGCGCTCCAAAATGCAGTTGACGGCCCGGCGGGCGGCTTCGTTCGCGCTTTCCATCGTAGCCAGATCCGTATTCGTCCGGACATAGTCGGAGGCCAGGAACAAATTCGGAATCGCCGTGTAGGCGTTCGGCCGCAGATTCCAGGTGTTCACGTGGTTCACGAGCAGCGGCTCCGCATTGGTCGCCCGCCCTTCTTCATATTGAATGTCTTCATCCAGATTCCACTCCACGAGCATATCGTCGGACAGCACGATCTTGTCCTGATTCAGACTGCGCTTGATCTGTTCCCACACCTCGGCCTTAATCTCCTCCCGCGTGCATTCCATCGCCGGCTTCCCGTACAGGATACCCGGGACCTTCCAATCGGACACATCGATCGAGATAATCCCCCGCACCTGACCGTTGCCATAATCGCTTAGCCGGTATTCGGGCCAGAACTGGGCCTGCGAGACCGAGGTCAGCGCCCAAGGGCTGTCCATGTAGATGACATGACCGTGAATGATCGGAACATCTTCCTTGAGATAAAATTGAACGCCGTTCATCCATTCCACATGCGTGGCCAGCTCGATTAACCCGCCCAGAAGCGGATCGCCGGCAAGCAGCCCTTCATTGAGAAGTCCGGCCATCACTTCCACAGGCAGCGCGGCAATGTAATAATCCGCGGTCACCCGTCTGGACTGGCCGTTCTCAGTTACCGTGACGCCCTGGATCCTGCTGTCTTCGCAGTGAATATGCTCCACCTGGGCGCCGAAGCGGTAATCGACGCCCCTCTGGCGCAAATAGTCCAGCCACGGGGTAATCCATACATCATTCGTCGGCCCGTTCAAGAGCCGATCGGCACTGCCTCCCGGCAGCACCATGTCCAGCATAATCGTCGCTCCGACCGTGCCGACGGTGCAAGCGTTTACTTCTCTGGCTCTCGCCGCGACCAGAATGCGCGTCAAGCCGGTAAAGATGTGCCGGAATTCCGGGGACTGCTTCTCCGCCTGCAGGAAATCCCACCAGGAGACGCGCTGATAATCGAGCAATCTGCGCTCGTCACAGCTGGTCAACACCTTCCATAGCGCAGACACATAGTGGTCGATATCATGCTCGCTGAGTCTGAGATTGTTCCTGAAGAGAGATTTGAGTAAAGTTCTCCATCCGCTGATGGACTGGGGGAATTCGGTCAGAAATGGCTGCATTGGCCGGTCGAAAAACGCAAGTCCCAGATTCGTTCCTTCGATGAGGTTATCATAGACGCTGCGGCGCCCCCCCTGATACGGGATGCGCTTCATCGTGTCCGTGACATGCTTGTAGAACTTGGGGAAGAAGCGGAATCCGTGTTCAGCCGGCAAATCCCGGCGTCCCTCTGTTCCCGTTCCCGGCACGGGCATGCTGCGCGCCTTCCCTCCGGGAATGCGGCGCGACTCCAATACCGTAACGTGAAATCCGCGCTCCATTAGCTCCTGCGCGGCACTCATGCCGGCGATCCCGCCGCCCAGCACGACAACTGAAGGATGTACTGATGCTACCATCTCAGCGCCTGCACTCCTGTTCTCTATGAAGTTTAGGAAAAACAACTAATATCATCTTACTATAGAAAGCTTATTTTTCAACATATTTCCACATTTTTGCTAGAGTAAAAGGCATAAATAAATTCAGCACCTCCTGATCAAACTGGACGTGAGGTTTTCCGTCATGTTCCCATGTTCGTCCTTCATGCGCATGCAACTCACAATCCATGCATATGACAGCTTCACTTCGCGTTCGGAACTGCGCTAGCGTTTGGCGTTTCTTTGCATATCAGTTCGTCAGACGTTGCCGGAAATACCGGTCAATTTGAATCATTCATTTGGGTACGCCGCAGAAATAAGCGCCGCTCCTCTTCCATCAGCGGAAGTGGGCGGCGCTATAGCTTAATGATGTAGCGAACCGATGGACAATACACGAGTACGAATATCGGTACTTGCTCAACATGCTGAAGGAGAAAAAATGACTTCCGGGAAGCATGTCTGTGCTGCACCCTGCCGAACTATGTCGATCCCACTCGCACAAAATAGGATGGAGATATCTATATAGTCCTCTGTTCCGCCAAGAACAATGAGTGCCTGACACCTACTGCTCCTAGTTCTCCTGTTACTCTGCTGATAAGTTTTTGTCACATGTTAGTCGGCGACGCGCCGAAGGTATGCACATACATCCGCCTAACGGCGAAGAGCACGGCATAATAAATGGCTACAATGATGACCAGCACCAAAACAAATGTATAAATACTGTAGATTAACGGAATAAAATCGTTCGTATTAAGCGAAACCATGTTGAGTATATATCTCACAACCAATAAAGAGATCGGCGTAAACACGCAATATGAAACGGTCACAATAGCAATATATATATTCAACAACATATTGGCTATCTCCCTATCGCTGTACCCGATCATGCGGAGTACCGCCATGTTAGCTTTGTTCTCTTCTACCGTTATCAAAGCGACGAGCCACACCATGATGACCGCAATGACACCGCCGATGACCTGATTCAGGACAGCGCTCAGTTGCGAGGAGGACGCCTGATCCTGCATTTCCTTGCGCATGCTCTCGGTGGATATGACTTTGCTGCCCTCTTCCTGCCGCGCATCAGCCCCAAGCGAATGCGTGAACGAAGCGTTATAAATATCCGGTGAAATGCCGAGAGCCTTCGTCAACTGCAGCTTATCCATATAAACGGCCGCCGGATCTCCATTAGAACAGAAGGCCGCAATCGGAACGGCAACTTCCTTGCCGCCGAAAAGGAGCTTGATGGTCGAGCCGATTTGCAAGCCGTATAATTGCGCCTTGGAAACATGCACGATGGCTCCTTCCTTCAGCTTGGCATTCATCTCCCGTCCGCTTCCGTCCGACAATGTCAGCCACTGATCGTCGCCATCGAATGCCAGCAGATTGACCGTCGCTCCCGCCCGCTTGCCGCTGCCTTCGTCCCACGCCATGCGCTTGTTCTTCTGCAAATAGTAATCATTGCGGCTCCCATCATGCTGGGAAATCCTTGCTTCCGCATAATGAATATCGTATTGGTAGTGAACTCCGCGGAATCTCTGTTCTACCGCAATGGAGCTCGACTGATTCAATGACAAGCCCATAATAAACAGGATCGACGACAGCAGTACCGTAATGCCAAGCATAACGATCATTTTCAGACTTCTTACAGACATTTGCAATTTAACTCGCCAAATGAAAGGCAGACCAGCCGTTGCGCGGCTTACCCACCTGGTAAGGAAATTAACGTGTTCCTGCTTCTGCCTGGCGTGAAGCATCGCAGCCGCGTCGCCGTTCATGATCCGAGCCAGCATCCAATAGGATGCCGCATTGAAGCCGATCATGATGACGAGCACACCCGTCAGCAAGGAAGAAGCATCAAGCTTCTTCGGAAAGGCGGGCATCACATATTGGGCCTGAAACTGCTGGAGGAGCAAGTCGCTGGCAAAATACGCGAGAAGCAGACCCAGAATAACTCCAGCCGCACATAGCGCCGCATGAATGGCGACGTAGGCCTTACGGAGCTGGGCGCGCGGATAACCTAGCGCAATCAGACATCCCAGTGATTTCTGTTGCTGCCGCAAGCGGCGATTCAGAAAGATGAGAAATACCCCTGTGCATAACAGCGTCAAGATAATCAAAAATATGACCGCCATCCCGGAATTGGAAGCCGCGCCCTTCGCCAGTTCCGTCGCCTCGGGATTATCTTGAGCAGGCAGGAAGGAAGCAAAGCGTACGTCCTCTGCCATTTGACGGATTACGTCTTCTTTATATACTCCATCTCGGAAACGTCCGCAAAAATAATGAAATTCCTTGCCGTTAATCCTTTCATATTGCTTCGCGGACACGATAATATGGACAGGACGTTCTGCGTCAGCCGCATATCGCCGCATTTGTTCGGGAAGTATGACAGTTCCAGTAACGGCGTATGTCTGATCCCCGATTGTCAGCCGATCGCCGACCTTCCACGGCTGCCCCGTACCGGCATGTAAGGCAACGGCAATTTCGCCGTTGTCTGCGGGCATCCGCCCTTCTACGACATGAATCCGATTCACGCTCCGCTCGCTGACATCATCGTACCAGCGATAGAGAATTCCTTGATCGACGTTCTCTTTATATTTCACCTCCGCTGCATCGAATCGATATTCCTCGCTCAAGCGCACAGCTGCCGCAGCTTCTTCATCCGGCAGTCGCAGCATGCCGGTATCGATCAGGTTCTCCAGTCCAAGCGAGTCTAACTCTTGCTGGGATATGGATGCCCTCCGTGCAAGCTGCCGCAGCTTCTCTCCCTCCAGCAGCACGGCCAGATTTGGGCGGAAAGCAAAATGCTCCTGGCCGCTTGCTCCGGCAAAGCGTTCGTATTCCGTGCGGATTCCGTCCGAAGCATATTGAATAAAGAAATAAATAAAGGATGTAGCCACGATGAGGAGAAGCATAAGCCATACCTGCAGCCGATGCTTCAACAAATCGCGCCACACTAACCTCATTACGTTTCTCATGAATACACATCCCCTGCAATGATGTTACCCCCAACTGATTTCCTCGGCCGAAAGCGGATGATCGTTCACTTCTTCGGCAATCAGTCGGCCGCTATTCAGCCTGATAATGTGCCGGGCCATTTTCGCGATTCCGAGATGATGCGTGACGAAGACAATCGTAATACCGTATTTTCGCTGCATATTTTGCAAGCAGTTCAGCACCTGCTTTCCGTTCGCTTCATCCAGAGCGCCCGTCGCTTCGTCGCAAAACAGCACCTCGGGCTTTTTGATCAATGCCCTGGCAATCGCTACCCGCTGCTGCTGGCCCCCGGACAGTTCATACGGGAACCGGCTTTTCAGATGATGGATATTCAATTCCTTCGTGAGTTCATCCAAGTTGAGACTATCCACGTTCAGATATTGCCCGATCTCAATATTTTCTTGAACCGTCAAATTCGAAATCAAATGATACTGTTGAAAAATATACCCTGTATGCTTCCGTCGAAATTCGACCAATTGCTTATCCCCATACCGGGAAATAGGCTGTTCGGCAAAATAAATTTCTCCCGCATCCGCCTGCTCCAGGCCGGACATCACGTTCAGCAAAGTAGACTTGCCGGAGCCGCTCGGACCAAGCAAAGCGACAAAATCGCCTTTTGTAATGCGGACGGTAATCCCGTCGAGCGCCCGAACCCGGCTTTCCTTTTCGCCATATGTCTTGCTGACATTGTTGACTGTTATTAAGTCCATTTGATTATCCCCCTTCGTAACCATCGACCGCCGCGTGCTTGGTCTTGCTGTCTGTCAGGTACAACGCCACAAGAGCCGCGCTCGTCAATACGAGCAGGCCGCTAACGACGAAGAAAATGGGGAACACGCCGTATAAGTCGATCAACACCCCGCCCATCAAAGGGCCAACGATCGTGGCAAATGTGCTGAGGCTGCCGATAACTCCGAACACGCGGCTCGTATAAGACTCCGGCGTCAGCTTCTGAGCCATCGATTGGAAAGGAACAAATACGAGCGCCGCAAAACAACCGCCGAACAGTCCTAACGCAGGATACCATATCCACTTCCCTGACAATTCCCATTGCGTGAACAGGGTAATCAACACAAAAGCGACGCCTGCCCCGAGGCACCCCAGGGACATATAGGCAATTGCGCCGTTTATTTTCGCTTTGGACAAGTAAGCGGCGACCGCCAGCGTTCCGAGGCCGATCGCTCCCATGACGATGCCGAACAAGGACGCCGGAACGTCGGACATTTCGCGCATCAGCACGACGAGTTGGGTATCCGTCAAGGTCAGCACAAGCATGGCGACGCTGAATGCAATGGAGCTATATAGCAGAGCCGGCGTGTTCCGTATGAACGTTAATCCGTTTTTGAACAAAGAGACGAACGATTCCTCGCCCTTTCCGTCCTGTTCCTCCGGGATCGACCGCTTTGATAATCCCAGCAGCAGCAAGGCCGAAATGAGGAAAGACGCGGCGTCAATATAAAAGGCAAGCTTCACGCCCGTCACCGCCACCAGCACCCCTCCGACCGCAGGCCCGACAATTTTGGATCCGTAGTCGATGATCGTCGTGATGCCGACCACCTGATCCATCTGCTCGTTAGGGACATATTCCTTCACCTTTCCGTTCTTGGCCGGAGTAAACATCGATTCGAAGGTTCCTTTCAGGAAGAACAAGCTGTACAACACCCAGATTTGATCCGTGAATGCAATCGCGAGCATGATGACGCAGCGAGCAATATCCGAAAATATCATGATTTTCTTGCGGTCGAATTTATCTGCCAACACGCCCGTGAGGGGACCGAAGAGAACAAATGGAAGCCCTAAAGACAACGTGACATATGCCATTTCCATCGGGGAGGCTTCCATTTGAAAGCCGAACAAGGCCAGTATAGCGAGCAGGGATATTCCGTCTCCCAAAGCGGAAAATAGCTGTGCGGATAATAAATACACTACATTTTTATTGCCGAACAAACTCTGTTTCGCTGCTTCCATGCAGACCGCTTCCCCCCTTTTCTCATTTCGCTTCCTTCACTGGATGGGATGAGCGCTGAGCCGATTTGCGCAGCTTTGCCAGAATCGCGGCATACCCCGCACTGGCCGCAAGGCCGAAGACAAATATGCACACTCCCGCCCACAAGAACGTCGCGCCGATTCCGAGCCATGCCACGCCCATTCCTCCGAAGAGGGGCCCCAAAATATACGTAAGCGCCATGACCGTGCCGAATTGCACCATTTTTGCGCGAGCGGCAGCCAATTGACCGAGCTTTTTCAGATAAAGGGAGAAGCCGATTTGCCAACATACGCCGCCGGCAAAAAACAGTCCCAATAGCCAGGCCACGTCCATGTGCCGGCTCATGGCCCACGTAACGGCAAGAAATACGAGCGCCAACCCTGCCGAGGACAGGCTTATCGCCTTGAAGGAGGGCTGGACTCCGGATGTTGCCACCCGCATCCGAACCAACAGCGTGCCGAGACCTGCGGCAGCCATCACATAAGCCACGATCGCGGCATTATCCCATTGGTAGATGTCGCGGAACAACACGACCAATTGTGAATCGCCGACCGTGACGAAGAAGGACATCGCCGCAAGGATAATGAGCCCCGACATCAGGTATGCGCGAACGGATGCGTCCGGCGCCTCGCCTGGATGCTGCACGTTCCCGTTGTCCTGGGCCGGCTCCTCCCTGCTCGCTTCCCCCGCTCGCGCAGGTCTGGACAGAAAGGCTGCGGGAATGGCAGTAACGGCATAGGTAACGGCGGCTATCCACACGGTCACCTGCGGTTGCCATACCATCACGCTTAATCCGGCAGCCAGCGGCCCGGCGCACTTGACGATCGCCACCAGCCATTCGAACCGATTGTCAAGCGCCGCATATAGCTGCGGAGAGGTCATCCTCCGCAGCAATACCTCCTGTCCGTTAACAAAGCATCCGATGAGCAAGCCTTTGATGAGGATCAGCGCGATTGCCGCGGCAAAAGACGCCACGTATAAATGAAGGACCATGATCATCCCGCTCCCCCAAGCAGCTCCCATCATAACCAGTACATTCCGCTTCTGAATCCGTCCGCTTCCCATTGCTGTCGCCAGGGCCATGGAACCCGAAAAGCTCATGATAAGAATCCCGAGCTGGATGGGCGTGGCGGCATGGTAAAAGCCCCAGTAATTCAGCATCGACACCAGATCGATCCACACGGCCACGTTAAAGATAACAGCCGACCAGAACAGGATGCGGGCAACGGCAGACGGCGTATCGTTTGTTCCCATAAAGACACGCTCCCCTTCTATGAGTTAGGTCTTACACCGCAGACGGCCATCATGATGAGCATGGCGTATGGGTGCTCACTGGCGAGAAAGGAAGAGACGCCTTTCTGCACGGCCGCCACTTCTTCTTCCGTTGCAAATCCGCTGTCCACCATCGTTCGCATCTCCTCGGCATCTACTTGCGGCAGGAAGGCTTCGATGCCGAGCTCGTCGCTATGTGAAGCGAGCAGCTTCAGCTGCAAATCGGCATAGCCGGCCTGCTGCAGCATATGCCAGAGCTGGCGGCCAATGAACCGGTTGCCTCCTTGCGAAGCCTGCTCCTTGGCATGCTGATTCAACACGTGCAGCAGCTCCGGAATAACCGGATCGACCATGCCCCAGATGGCGTCATCCACATCCAAAATAATCAGCTTTCCTCCCGGTTTCAGCAGATCGAATATGTTCCTTGCGGCTTGTGCCGGATCCGGCACATGCTGAAACACAAGTCTGGCGATGGCGACATCGAATTGACCGAGCGGAAGGCCATGTTCCAGAATGTCTCCATGCACGACGCTTACCCGTCCATCATCTCCGGGCGCAATGCGCTGCCGTGCATATTGGACGTAATAATCTTCGATTTCAATGGAAGTAATGCGGCTCGAAGGGAACATTCGCGAGAGCTGCTCCGTTACGAATCCGGGACCGCTGCCAACCTCCAGAATGGAATCGCCGTCCTTGACGCCGAACTGTCCGAGAACCTGTTCTTCCTTGGACCAACTGATGTTCATTTGCCCCTTCATCCGTTCTAACAACCGCTTCAGCTTTCCTTCATCCATCATCAGCTTGTTCATGTTCATCCTCCTCTTTACACGGAAATTGGTTCGAAATAACCGCTGGCAGCAAAATAATCGATATACATGGCCAATCTGTCTGCATCCATTTGGGGGCACTCTAGCTTACGGTCTTTCAGGAAGGAGAACACTTTGTCCGCGTCAAAGACGGGTGTATCGCCTTCACTGATGGACATTTCTTCAATGAACGGCACGATCGAGATGTCGAGCCCACCCGCATTGCCTGCATCAGTACCTGCTTCCAGGCTCTGCGACACTCTCGCCTTCCAATCCATCCAAGGCAGTTGCGCAAATGAATATCCTCGCTTCGCGAGTATGCGGGTGATATCCTTGAATGAGCAATCGTGATCATTCATCACGTGAAATGTCTGATTCGAGAATTGAGAGGAGGCTAGCCGAACGATGATGTCTGCGGCAAAGTCGGCCGGAATCAAGTTGAATCGGAAATCGATATCCGGGAATGCGCCAAGCTGGAGACAGAAGCGGATGATTTTCCAGAAGAAGTCACTGTCTTGGCACGCCCCAGTTCGGCTGTCGCCCGAAATCCGGCCAAGACGGTACATGCTGACGGGGATTCCGCGTGTTCTGCCTTCCCGCATTACTCCTTCCGCCACCCATTTGCTTTGCGTGTACCCCAATTTTAAAGCATCGCTACAAACAGGCACATCATCCTCTAGAATGATTTTCTTGATTTTGGCATCTTTTTCAGAGAATACATATAAAGTGGAGATATAATGGATCGGCTTCACGGCTCCGGCCGCGGCAAACCGCAATATCTCCTCGCACCCCTTGACATTGACTGCCTCCAAAGCCAAATAAGGTTGGGCAAAATTCACGATGGCTCCGTTGTGAAAAATGGACGTGATCTGCTTGGTCAAGAATTCGTATGCCTTCTCGTCCAGCCCTAGACGCGCTGCACCCAAATCTCCGATTACCGCCGTAACCCGCGTCTCGTACTCGTCCTTCCATAGCCCATACTTTCTCATCCCCTCGGCGATCCTGCGCATGCCTGTCTCCCGATCCGCAGCGCGTACCAGACAATAGACGTGCCTAGCGGAATCGGGCTGCAATAACTCATGCAGCAGGAACGCCCCGAAGAATCCCGTGCTTCCCGTCAGAAGCACGGCTTCATCCTGTGCCATGCTCACCGCCTGCGGGATGTCCGCAGCCTGAATGGCCGGATCGAGCACGATCCTGCTTGCCAAGTCCAGTCCTTCCCCAGTTTCTTCCTGCGCCAACACCCTATCGATTTGCGAGGCAATGCTCTTGATCGTCGGCTCTTGCATCAACTGTACTAGCGGAATCTGCACCTGGAACTGCTTCCGAATCTGGAACATCATCCGGCTGATTAGCAGCGAGTGGCCGCCCATATCGAAAAAGCTATCCTCTAATCCGACATGCTCCACATCAAGCAAGCCTAGCCACATCTCGCGCAGCGCCTGCTCCGTATCCGTGAAGTGCTGCGCAACATCTGACGCCGTCTCTTTATCCGCCAAGTGCCTGCCGGGCTTCAGCTCGCGCAATTTTGCGCGCTCGATCTTGCTGTTGGCCGTAAGCGGGAATTGCTCCAGTACCACGAATTGGGACGGAATCATAAAGTCCGGCAGCCTTTGCTTCAGCTCTTCTCGAATGCTGGCGGCCAGCCTTCCTTCCACCTCCTGCTGCATCGGAATGCTTGCCAGCTCCAATGAAGCCTTGTGTGCACCCGTGTATCTGCAAGGCGTCAGCTTCTCCTCCCCGTAAGGCATGAAGATCGCGTCCAAGCCTTTCTCATCATCGGACAACAGAAGTTCCACACGATGGCTCTGTCCGCCCCATTGCAGAATGTCCGCCGGATCTGTCCATTGCCATGAGGGCGACTCCTGCATGAGATGCCTGCGGTAATCCGCGATCGTGTCCGCCGGATCGGCCTGGCGCCGCCAGCGCATGAATTCCCACTCCTCCGCAAGGCGTCCATTCGGGATTCCCGTCACGAGGAAGCAGGCGGACGAATGTTCGGCGCACAACTTGCCTTCACGCAGCTGCCGCTTGATATCGGGACTCCATTCATAGAGAGCATCGGTCTCCCATACCGGTTTATCGCCGACATGCAGCACCGCATCGTATCGGAATTTGTTCATCTCATTGCGATAGATGCCCTTTTTATAGAGCACTTCAACCGTTCGGATGGAGGTCAGTTCCCGCTGCAATTGCGCGAAATAGCCGGTATCCAGCATCAGTTCGCTGTGCTGCTTCATTTTGCGAAGCACGCGCCGGTCGAACTCCGGCAGTGAAAGCCGCTCGTCCACGCCATTCAGCACGACGGAGCAATGGAACGCTTCTCTGAACATAAGGCCGCAAATGTCGCCGAGAAAAATGCATCCTCCCGGCTTCAATTTGCCGGCAACATGCTGCAGAACCTCATTCAGATACGAGACATCCGGGAAATACTGCACCACCGAGTTCAATATGACCATATCGACCTGCTCCACGTCGGGAAGCTCGTGGGCATTGCATTTGAACAGCGAAACCTTATGGCGATTCTCTCCCAGCAGGTGCAGATGCGAACTGACATATTCGATCGCGTTCTCGGATAAATCGGTGCCGATATAGGACTCGCACGACGGGGCGATCCGGAACAGCAGCAAGCCGGTACCGCATCCGATTTCCAGCACCCGTTTTGGCCTGTACTTCAGAATCCGTTCGACCGTTTCGCTGGTCCATTCCTCCATCTCGACCGCCGGTATGGGCAGCCCCGTATAGGTGTCATTCCATCCGACGATATGGAATGTCTTGTCGTCATGTTCATTGCCTTTGGCGTAATAACTGTCGAATACCGTTTCCCATCGATCGACCAGTTCGCCTTTGAACTGCCGAAGCGTGCCGTGCGCATGCAGTTCATTTTTGTGCGGGATCAAATAACATGTTAATTTGGCATCTCCGTGCTCATTCCGTTCGGCAACGACCACGCTTTGGGACACCAGCTCGTGATCGCTCACAGCGCTCTCGATCTCGCCAAGCTCAATGCGATAGCCGCGAACCTTCACCTGCTCGTCACGGCGGCCCAAATATTCGATCTCTCCCGCCGCCGTCCATCTGGCCAAGTCCCCGGATCGGTACAGGCGAGCCCGGGGTCCATTCGCCGATACGGAAGCGAACGGATTCGCGATGAACCGCTCCCTGGTCAGCTCTTCGCGCTTCCAGTATCCGCGGGCTACGCCTCTCCCGCCAATATACAGCTCCCCCGGAACCCCCAAGGGAACCGGCTGGCCATGCTCGTCGAGTATGTACGCTTCCAGATCCGGCAGCGGCACGCCGATGACACTGCCCGCCCCGGCATCCAGATCCTCCAGCGTAATCGGACGGAACGTCGCGTGTACCGTAATTTCGGTAATGCCGTACATATTGATCAACTGAGGCCGACGATCTCCATGCAGCCGGAACCAAGGTCGCAGCGACTGCAGCTCCAGCGCTTCCCCGCCGAAAATAATGTAGCGCAGCGACAGTTCCCCAGCCTCCTCGAACCCGTCATGCTGCTCGACATGGATCAATTGCTTGAAGGCAGACGGCGTCTGATTCAGTACCGTTACCCGCTCGCGCACGAGAAGCCGATAGAAGTCCTCGAAGGAACGCGTCACGCCGGCAGGCACAATCACAAGGCTTCCTCCATGCAGCAGTGCCCCCCATATTTCCCAGACAGAAAAATCGAAGGCGCATGAGTGATACAGCGTCCATACATCTTGCGCATGGAAGCCGAACAATCGCCGCGTCGCTGCGAACAATCGGTTCACGCTGCCATGCTCGACAAGCACTCCCTTAGGCTTCCCTGTGGATCCTGACGTGTAGATCATGTAGGCCAATTCGGATTCATTGACGAATACAGACAGATCGCTCGCAGAATCGCTTGCCGGATCCTCCTGCAGCGCCGATGCATTAATACGCGTGCAAGAACGGACTGCCATCAAGTCCCGGGTCTCTTCATCCACCAGCAGCAGCGCGCATCCCGAGTCGCTCAGCATCCAGCGGATGCGTTCTTCGGGATACGCCGGATCGAGAGGTACATATGCGCAGCCGGCTTTTAAGATGGCCAGGATTCCGGCAATCAGATAAGGGGAGCGGTTCATGCACAAACCGATGAATTGCCCGGGCTCAGCCCCCGACTGCAGCAGATGGCGGGCAAGCCGGTTCGCATAAGCGTTGAGCTCCCGGTATGTCCAAACCGCTTCATTCCACTTCAACGCTGCATTGTTCGGATACAGGGCCGCATTGCGCTCGAATTGCCGATGAATGCCTTCCGATGCCGTCGCAATTGCCTCTATTGCACCGGAGCGCTGCAGCATGCTCTCCCGCTCGCCCTCCTCCATCAAGTCCAGCCGGTCAATAGGCCGATCAGGCGCAGACAGCGCCGATCGAATGAACTGAATAAAGTGATTGACGAAGTTCCGCATCGACTGCGGAACGAACAGATTGGCGTTATATTCAAGCCGCCCGGTGATTTTTCCTTGCAATTCCGCCATCGACAGCAGCACATCCGACTTCGACGTGCCGTTAAACAGTCTGATGCTCTCCGCTCGCGCTTTCGGAAGCTGGATATCGACGGCCGGCGTATTTTGATAGACGAACAGATTTCGAACTAGCGGGATGGCCCATCCTTGGCGATCCGGCTGCAGTTCCTCAACGATGCGGTCGAAAGGGAAATCCTGATGATCGTATGCTTCGGCCGCCGTTGCTGCCACTTGTCGCAGCAGTTCGCGGAATGTCATGTCCGCGCTTATGTCCACGCGAAGCGGCAATAAATTGACGAAGTAACCGATGAGACCTTCGATTTCGGTATCGTTGCGATTGGCAACAGGCGTCCCGACCACGAGCGTGCGCTCATGAGTATAGCGGTAGAGCAAGCCCCCGAACAGGGCGATCAGCGCCATGAACATTGTCGCGTCTGCTTCGGCGCAAAATGCTTTGAGTGCATGAGCCAGATCGTCCGGGAGTTCAAAGGACACCTCTCCGCCCCGGTTTCCGGCCCAATCCGTCATTTTTTTGTCCGGTGCGAGCGCAATGCTCGGGCAATGCTCCAATCTGTCCTTCCAATAACGCAAATGCTTCTCCCATGCCCCCGAATTTAGCTGCTCCGTCTGCCAATGCGCGAAATCGCGATACTGAATCGGCAAGGAAGCAAGGGCGGGCGTATTGCCTTCTGAATAAGATCGGTAACACGCCACCCATTCCTTTGCCAGCACGCCCATGGACCAGCCGTCGGAAATAATATGGTGCAGGCATATCGCGAGCATATGCTCCCGCTCCTTCAACCGGATGACCTGCGCACGCATCAGAAGCCCTCTCTCCAGATCGAAAGGCGAAGAAATGACGCGCTGGATCACCGCGTTCGCTTCAGCTTCAGCTTCTGTCCCATGCCGTCCGCTAACATCTTCGATGGGCAATTCCAGCGTGAAATGCTCCATCCGCCGCAGTTGCGGCCGACCGCCGGAATTGATGAAATTGATGCGCAGTGACTCATGGCGGTCGATAATATGCTGCAGCGCCCGGCGGGCTGCCTCTATGTCCAGCTCTCCGCGGAACCTCACGGCAAAATACATGTTGTAAGCAGACTTATCCGCCAGCATTTGATCCATGAACCAAAGCCTTTTCTGAGCCGGAGACAGCACCAGGCCATCTTCTTCCGGTCTGGGAACAATCCGCGGTTGCTTCCTGCCTCGTCCCAGCTTCCACTGCTCAAGCAGCTCGCGCTGCTTGTCCGACAAAAGTGAACGTCGCGTTTCCAATTCATTTTTGTTCGTCATAAGCACCCACCGTTCCACCGGAATTTTTATCGCTGATCATTGCCTGCCAAATGCTCAATCATCTGCAGTTCCAATTGCTCGGCAATCTCCTCAATCGTCGGATACTTGAAAATGCGCTCCAACTTGATGTCTATGTCCGGCAGCAGATTCCGCACGCGCGATATGAGCTGGGTCGCCATCAAGGAATGGCCTCCCAGTTCAAAGAAATTATCCTTGATGCCGATCGGGCGTACGCCAAGCACCTGCTCCCATATCTCAACCAGATTTTCCTGCAACCCGTCCGCAGGAGGGACGTACATCGTTGACAGGTGCGCCCTTTCGTCCTCCAATCGCCCATGGCCCGCGCCTACTGGCGCAGCGGATTCTTCATGGCCCGCGCTTGCTTGGCTTTCCCGCCTGTCGCCGAACCAGCATCTCGTCCCCTCGAACGGATACGCAGGCAGCGGCACGCGTCCGGGCTGTCCATCATGAGTATGCTTCCAATGGATATCTGCTCCGGATAGCCAGCATTGCGCCAAGCCTTTCCATAACGCGGCAACGTCGGATTCCTCCTCCTTGCCATGCCGCATCAAGTTGATCGCATGAACCTTGCGCAATTCATCGTCACGCTGCCGCACCAATTGGGCCAAGCCTCTCCCTGGTCCCACCTCCAGCCAGATGGCATCATCTCCGAAGCTCCGCATAAGCGTGGACACCCCTCCTCCGAAGTTGACAGGCTCCCTCATATGGGCGCTCCAGTACGCGGCGCTCCTGGCCTGGGCCTCCGATATGTAATCACCGCTTACATTGGAGATGAAAGGGATGGAAGGGGCTGACAGCTCGTACTGGCGAAGCAAGCGTTCGAATTGCTCCGCGGCCGGCTCCATGAACGGGCTGTGGAACGCATGCGATACGGGCAGAAGCTTGTGGCCGATACCGCCGGATTCCAATCGCGCCGCCAAGTCAGCGATGGCTTCGCGCTCGCCCGCAACCGTGCATGAATCGGGGCTGTTGACGGCCGACAAGTACACGGCTTCGTCCGCTAAGCTCCGGATCTGCTCATAGGATGAAGATACGGCCATCATGCCGCCGGCTGGGCTCTGCTGCATGACCGCCCCCCTTAGAACGATGATCGCAAGCGCCTCTTCAAGCCGGATGACGCCCGCGAGGCAGGCGGCGACATATTCGCCGAGGCTGTGTCCGATCATGGCACTGGGCCTCAGTCCCCAATCCATCAAGCAGCGGGCAAGCGCATATTCGACAATGAACAGCAGCGGCTGCGCTATAGCGGTCTGCTCCAACGTTTGCGGTTCTCCGGCTCCGTTCGTACGGAACATCGCCTGCGATATCTCGGTGCGCATGCTCCCGTTCAGGACGGCAATGCACTTGTCCGCCCAACTGCGGAACAAAGGGATCTGTTCATACAATCCGGCCGTCATGTTCAAGTACTGGCTTCCTTGTCCCGGAAACATAAAAATGATGCTGGCCTTGTCCTTGCTCGCAATGCCCCTGCCAATGACTTGCAGACTGCCGTCCCTGCCGGATATTGCCGCATAACGATAAGGGAATGCCTTCCTGCCGACTTGAAGCGTATATGCGACCTTGTCCATGGAAGCGTCCGGGTGATGCCGGAAATACCTATCCAGAGCATCCTCCATTGAACCGAGAGCGCTAGCCGTTCGCGCAGACAGAAGCAGCGCCTGCTCTCTCTGCTCCTTCCGGCATCCCGCGGCGCATTCCGCAGGTATTGGAGCCTCCTGCAAGATGAGATGCGCGTTCGTTCCGCCAATCCCGAACGAGCTTACCCCGGCGCGACGGGGATGATCCGAGGCCGGCCAATCCCGCAAGGCCGTATTGACATAGAAATGACTGGCCGTGAAGTCAATGGCCGGGTTGGAATCCTCATAATGCAGGCTCGGCGGAATTTGCCGGTGATGCAGCATCAATGTCGTCTTGATCAACCCCGCAATGCCCGCGGCAGCGTTCAAGTGGCCGATATTCGTCTTCACGGAGCCGATCGCGCAGCGCTGCCTGGCGCTGTCTTCGCCAGTCTCGCCGAATGCCTCTTGAAGCGCGGCTATCTCGATCGGATCGCCCAGCGCCGTGCCTGTCCCATGTGCTTCGATATAGTCGATTGTCTGCGGTTCTGCCCCCGCCATCATGAGCGCCTCCGCCACGACGCGGCGCTGGCCTTCGATGCTTGGCGCCGTGTACCCCACCTTGGCGGCACCGTCATTATTCACGGCGCTGCCAAGAATAAGGGCATAGATATGATCGCGATCGGCCAGAGCGTCCTCCAGGCGCTTAAGCGCCACGATCCCCGCTCCGCTGCCGAAGAGCGTCCCCTGCGCCTTAGCGTCAAACGCCCGGCAATGCCCGTCCGGGGAGAAAATCCCCCCTTCCTGGTACATGTATCCTTCCTGCTGCGGAACCCGGATGGAGGCGCCGCCTGCAAGAGCCAGATCCGACTGATACATGAGAAGGCTCTGGCAGGCATAATGGACGGCAACGAGCGATGTCGAGCACGCCGTCTGAATCGTGACGCTCGTTCCGCGCAAATTCAGCTTGTAGGAGATTCTGGTGCTTCCATAATCGTTGCTGTTCGCCTGCAGCACCATTTGCAGCTCCTCCTCCGAAAGTTCATCGCGACGCGGCAATATTTCGTTCACCAAGTAACTGTTGAATCCGCATCCGGCAAACAGACTGACCAAGCCCTGGTACGACTCCGCGACATAGCCCGCATCCTCAAGCGCTTCCCATGCGCACATCAGCAGCAGGCGGTGCTGCGGATCGAGCAGGTCAGCCTCGCGCTTGCTCATGCCGAAAAATTGATAATCGAACTTGTCGATGCCATCCAGGAGCGGGGAAGCCTTCACATAGTTCGGGCTGCGCAACTTCTCCTCTGCAATGCCGGATTCTCGCAGCATGTCATCGGTGAAAAAGGTGATCGTCTCCCTGCCATGCTTCAAGTTATCCCAATACTGCCCCATATGGCTGGCTCCCGGGAATCTCCCGCTCATCCCGATAATGGCTATCGTGTTCTCTGCCTCGCTCGCCGTCATTGACGCTCCCCCTTTCGCCGTAATTTTTGCGCTTGTTGCGCGGCTCGCTGCTTGCTTTTGCGCTGTTCGTCAACACCAACGCCGCGTTGCGCCTCCGTTCCGTTTCCGTTTCCTTCGAGATAGTGCGCCAACAAGGAAATGGTCGGATATTTGAACAGATCGACAACATGGATCGGCCTTGCCAATTCCGCTTCGAGTCCTTGCTGGACGCGAAGCAGGAGCAGAGAGTGGCCGCCCGCATCGAAAAAGTTATCGTGAATGCCCACTTCCTCTACCTTCAAATGGCGCTTCCATACCTCCGCAATTTGCCGCTGCAGCATCGTCTCCGGCAGTACCGTGCCCTGTCGGCTCTCCCTGAAGTTGAACGCCCCCGGCTCAGGCAGTCTGGCCGTATCTGCCTTCCCGTTGCGGGTCAGCGGAATCTGATCCAGCTCCACATACGCCGCAGGCAGCATATATTCCGGCAGGCGGTCTCTCAGATGAAGCTGCATGCCGGTCGGGTCGAACGACTTCTCGGCCGGAACCACATAAGCAATGATCCGGTCGTCCCTGTCCGCTTGGCATACCGTTAAGCAATCGGCGATCGCGGAGTGCCGCAGAATCGCCTCTTGAATTTCGCGCAGCTCCACCCGATAGCCGCGAATTTTGACAAAGTCCCCCCGCCTGCCGATGAATTCAACGTTGCCGTCCGGCAAGTACCTCCCTAAGTCGCCCGTCCTGTATATTCGATCATGCTCCATGGATGTATAAGGATTGGGGACAAACGCGGGGCGACCTTGTTCCGCTTCCGCGTTCCCGATATAACCGGAAGCCAGATAAGGCGAGCGAATGCAGATTTCGCCCGTTTCTCCAATCCCCTTCATGCCCAGATCCGAATCCATCACGAGCAATTGCACGCCTTCTCTCCCTTTGCCGATCGGGATCGACGGCCCTGGATCCGCGGGAACGGAATAGATCCCCATAATTTGCGGCGTCTCCGTCGCCCCATACCCGTTCAGACAGCGAACCTGCGGAGCGATCGCCCGGATATTCTCAATGTGGGACGGCATCAGCACATCACCGCCAAAAAAGGCATACCGCCATGCCCCCAGGTCGCACCTCTTTTGCCCAGAGCTGTCTCCGCCCGCGATCACCATGCCCATCGCAGGGGTTACATGGGTAATCGTTATCCGGCGGCGTTCCATCCATTCCGTCACATATTCGGGAATAATCATCCGGCTTCCGTCCGGAATGCAGATCGCGGCCCCGATGGACAGCGGCACGAATATGTCCCGCAGCAATGGATCGTGTCCCAAGCCGGAGAACATGCTGAACCGGTCCCGCCAATCAAGCCGGAATTCATTCACATGCCAGCGAATGAAGTTGGCAAGCGGCTCGTGCGTGCATTGAACTCCCTTCGGCGCTCCCGTCGTGCCCGAGGTAAACAGCACATAGGCCGGATCCTCCAAGGAGCATCCCTTCTCGAGCTGCGCCAGCATCGCTCGGACTGAGTCTTCTTCATCAGCTGCATCATCGCCGTTGATGCCGTAAATGCAGAACGATACATGCCTTGCCCATTCATCGAGCAACCCGCCCAGTCTCTCCCGCTCCGCGCTGAGAAAGACGATGCCGTCCGCCTTGGACGCCTTGAGCAACTCTGTCGCCCGGATCGCCGGCTGCGCCGGATCAATCACCGCAAATGCCGAGCCGCTCTTGAGCACGGCGAGCATGGCGACGATAAGAGACGCGCTTCGTTCACCGTATATGGCTATCACTCCTCGCCGCTGGCGGGCGAAGCGAATCAACTTCGCGGCCAGTCTGTCGCTGCGTTCCTCCAGATCGCGATACGTGTATTCGGCATCATCGCTATCGATGACCGCAATAGCCTCTGGACATTGCGCCGCCTTGTGCCTGAACATCACATGAACCGGCTGCAGAAGCGGATCGCGCGCCTCCCTTAGCGGCATGCCCGGATCGGGCAGAACCGCGGCCGAGCGTTCGGTGAGGAGCGAATACCGCTCAATCGGCCAATCGGGATCATTCACGATCTGGCGGCACAGACATTCGAATTGAGCCAGCATTTCGGTTGCCCTTTCCTCCTGGAACAGGTTGGAGGCATACGTCATCGTTAGTTGAATCCCTTCGGCTTGCTCCAGTGCGTACAGCGTCAGCTCGCATTTGGAATCGGGCTCGTCCAGCTCGATGATCTGCGTAGTCAGTCCGCTCAACTGAGCCGTAACCGGCGGAATGTTAAGCATATTGAACATGACCTGGAACATGGAGGAGCGGCTGAGATCCCGATCCGGTCTTGCCATCTCCACCAGCTTATCGAAAGGCATGTCCTGATGCGCATAAGCATTGATGGCTGCGTCCCTTGCAGACAACAGCAGCTGGTTAAAATCAGGATTGCCGGATAAATCAAGCCGGAGGAGCAGCGTGTTCACGAATAACCCGACGACTTGATCCAAATGACGGTGATGGCGGTTCGCAACCGGAACGCCGACGGCGATGTCGGAGGTTCCGCTCAATCGGTACAGCAGCGCATTGAAAACAGTGACTAGCGTCATGAACAGCGTGCAATTGTGCCGTTGCCCCAGCTCTTTCAACTCCTCGCTGAGCGCTTGCGGAAGCTTCAAGCTGACCTGCTTGCCCCGATAGCTCGACGCAAGCGTCCGAGGGCTGTCGGTCGGCAGCAGCAGGGGCGGAATCGGCTGCTGCAGCACGCCTGCCCAATATTGAAGCTGCTTGCAATAGGAGTCGCTTCCTATCCATTCTTGCTCCCAGCGGGCATAATCGGAATACGTCAGCGGCGGATTCGGCACAGTCTGCCGGGATTGCCCGACCCGGATCGCATAGAGCTGCCGAAGCTCGTTCAGGAGTATGCCTGTCGACCAGCCGTCCGTGATAATATGGTGCAGCACTAGCACCAAGTAGTGGCGGCGTTCTCCCGTGCGGAGCAGCGTCATCCGGTACAGCTCGCTATCCGACACCCGAATCGGACGACGGCACTCCTCTCTTATCCATTGCTGTGCCGCTTCCTCCGTGCATGTCTTGATTGCCAGCCGGAACGCCTTTTCCTCCCTGACTAAGGAGAAGGGGATACCTCCCTCTTGATGAATGGTCGTCCGGAGAGAATCATGCCTGCGAATCAGCTCTTGCAGAGCTTGCTCAAGAGCCTCCACGTCCAGCGGTCCGTCAAGAGACAACGTGCCGGGCAGCAAATAAGCCGTCTGATCCTCATCCAGCTTCTGCAGGAACCACATTCTCTGCTGGGCGCTCGTGAGCGGAGCCCGGTAATCCCCGGCCAGCTTCAGCGGAACGATGTCCGCCTTGTCCGTTCCGCCCTCCGCCTTCTGCAGCATTCGGCGGATTTCGTATGCCATATCGCGCAGGGCGGGCTTGGCGAAGACCGTGCCGATCGGCAATTCGATGCCGAACACGTCATGAATGGCCGTGATGAGCCGGGTTGCCAGCAAGGAGTGGCCGCCAGCCTCGAAGAATTGCTCTTCTGGATGCACCTGCTTTTTCCCAAGCAATTGCTTCCATATTTGTATCATCACTTCTTCGACCATATCACTGCCGAAGCTGTTATCTTCCGGCGCGTCATGCATCCCGTAAGCCTCTTCGGCCTCCTCTGCAAGCAAGGAGCACAATGCTTTGCGATCCACCTTGCCATTGGGCGTCAAAGGCATGTCGCCTAGTACCACAAAGCGGGACGGAATGTAATGGCCCGGCATGCGTTCTTGCAGAAATTTCCTTACATCCGTCTCCTCCCACGCTGATTGCGGCTTCATGACGACAAAAGCGACGAGCGAAGCCTGATCGGGAGCCTCTCCGGCGACAATGACGGCACAGTGGGCAATGTCCGCACGCTCTGACAAGTGGGATTCGATTTCGCCGAGATGAAGTCTTACCCCCCTGACCTTGACTTGATCGTCCCGTCTGCCAACGAACTGGAGCCTTCCGTCGGGCAGGCATCTTACCAAATCGCCTGTTCGATATAAGCGCCCCGGCTCGTGTCCATCGCCGGCCGAAGGCGCAATGAATTTGGCCTCCGTCAATTCGGCATCGTTACAATACCCGCGGGCAAGCCCGATTCCGCCGACGTACAATTCGCCAATGCCCCCAGGCAATGGGCGCTGCATGTAGTCATTGAACACGTGCACCTCCACATTCGGGATCGCTTCTCCGAGATCGATGATCGATTCATCTGAACCGCATTCCTTGACCGTTACCCAGACGGTTGCTTCTGAAGGACCGTATGCGTTGTAAAAACGCCTTCCCGGAGCCCAGCGTGCCACGATATCGCGGGTGCACGCTTCGCCCGCCGATATGAGAACCTCCAATTCCGGCAAGTCCGCATTCGGAATCAGGGTTAGAACAGATGGAGGAAGCACCGCATGAGAAATCCGCTTTTCCCTCATCCACCGTGCCATTGCCGCGCCGGGCATCAGCGTATCCCTGTCGGCCATGCACAGCGTTCCCCCGCTGCGAAATGCCATCACGACCTCAAACACCCAGGCATCGAAGCTGAAGGATGCGAACTGGAGCACCTTGCTTCTATCGCTAAGATTGAAATATTGACGCTGCGCCTCTGCCATGTTCCATATGCCGCAGTGCTCAATCATGACAGCCTTCGGCTTGCCAGTGGATCCGGACGTGAAGATGACATAAGCCAGGTCGCGGATTCCGACGTCCAGCCCGGTCGGCCTCGAGCTCTGGCCAGCAATGTCCGCCTCGTCCCGATCGAGCAGCGCCAGTTCGATGCCTTCTCCGAACGAACCCAGGCCGATCGGCGAAGTGCTGATGATGACCCTCATCTCGACCTTGTTCGCCATATAGGCGATGCGCTGCGGCGGATATGAGGGATCGATCGGCACAAAGACCGCGCCGAGCTTCAAGACGGCAAATACCGCTGCGACCATGTCCGGCGAACGACGCAAGCACACTCCTACAAATTGGCCCTTCCGTACGCCTTTGCCGGACAGCCACCAAGCGATGCGATTCGCCCTATGCTCCAGCTCCAGGTAGGTCAACGTATCGTCCATGAACGTAACGGCCGCCGAGTCCGGCCGCTGCGACGCTTGATATTCGAGCAAATGATGCAGGCAGATGTGAGGCAGCGGCGCGGACGGGAGCTGCAACCGCCGGCCATGGTCAGATCGCGCATTCAGCCTCAGCGTGCCGATCCGCTCCTCCGGATTCCGCACGACCCCCTCGACCAGCTCCGTATACAAGCGCGCCATTGTCTTCATGAAGGCGGCACTGAACAAATTCGAGCGATAGATGAAAGAACCATGGATGAACGCGTCCGTCTCCTCCACCATCAAGACGAGCTCGAACGGCGTATCCTTGGTTCCCAGCGGCACCGGCCGCCAAATCATCCCCCCGAGCTCTGTCAGATCCTGATCATCGCTTATGAATAGCGGAGAGCGAGTTCCATCCCCGCTTTGGGCCCGTTCCATGACAAACGCAACCTGAAACACGGATGAAATCTTGGCATCGCGCTCCGGCTGCAGCCGTTCCGCCACCAAAGGGAACGGATAATCCTGGTGCTCCAGTGCCGCCAGCATTGATCGCTTGACCGAATCCGCGAGCTTCCCAAATGGCAATTCGCCCGAGCACTCGAGGCGCAGGGCAACCGTGTTGACCAAATAGCCGAAACCCTCCTCGAAGCCGGCTTCGTTCCTTCCGGAGACGAACGTGCCGATGACGACTTCCTCTTGCTCCGTATAGCGATACAGCAGCGCAGCAAAGGAAGATAGCAGCAGCGTATTCACGGTAACACCGAGCTCCCTGCTTAATCGGATCACTTCTTGGGACAAGGATTCACTGAACCTGAAGAGACAGTTTTCCCCTCTATGATCGTACGCGGAGGCTCCGCCCCCGACTTTGTCCGCGACCAGCGCGCAGATGGGCAGCGGCTCCGCAAGCGTACGCTCCCAGTAGTTCCGGTCTTGTTCTGCACGCTCACTCTGCAAATAACGCTGCTGCCAATCCACGAATGCGCTGTAGCTGCGGCTCTCCCGCAATCGATCCCGAACCGGAACGCCATGCTGGTACTGATTTGCGAAATCGCGCAGCAGCATGACGATCGACCATGCGTCCGCAATTATGTGATGCATGGATATCAATAGTCGTGGCGGACGATCGGGAGCATAGAACAGGAAAATGCGGAACAGCGGGCCATCATGCAATGAGAACGGCTCCCGCATGCAGCGCTGGAACAATTCTTCCGCTTCGGATCCCCAAGATGCGAGCCGATGCACCCGAAAATCAACTTCTCCGTCCGGCCTTACATGACGTTTGATCTCTCCGTCTTCTATAGAAAACACAGTGCGCAAAGAACTGTACGTATCATATACACTTTGAAAGGATAAGCGCAGCTTATGCTCATCCACAGGCGTTAACAGATCCCATGCCGCTTGCATATGGTAGGCGCAATTGTCCGGATGGGCCTGCTGCAGCAGCCAGAGCGCCTTCTGCCCGTAAGATGCCATCGTATCCCGCTTCACCTGACGCTGCTGCAGGAGCTGGCGGATCAGCCTTTCTTTGTCCTGGCGGGATAAGCCTGCAGTGACAATCGAATCGTTCATCTTGTTCATCTCCTGTCATTGATGTGAAGCACGATCATGACCCCTTCTCTTGCGTTAACAGCAGAAGCAGCCGTTCCATGTCTTCGTCGGACAACTCGCCCAGATCTCGCTCCATGTCGCCGGAATTCAGCAAATCGTCGATGCGCGATCGTTCTTCGTTGCTCTGCCTATCCCGGGCATCCAGCAGGATGCCGTGCAATTTCGATGCGGCCTGGCGGGTAGTGATCCCTTCCAATAACTGAACAATCGGCAAAGATACTTGGAATTGCTGTTCGATCGCATGCTTCAGCTGCAGCGCCATTATGGAATCCATCCCGAGCATGACCAGCGGACGATCCAGGGACAGGTCGGACGCGGGAATTATCTTCAGCACGCTGGCGAACATGCCCTGCAAGTGCTCCTCGAGCAGTGGCAGCGTTTCCACGCGATCGCGTACGGCTTGAAGGATATGCTGAACTGAGGAAGCGTTTCTAGAGCTTTCCCTCGCCCGGTCCGTTTGCGATTCGGGCACCGCTCCAATCGTTCCTCTCTCCAGCGCCTCCGGATCGTCGATCCACAGCCGTCTCTTCTCCCAAGGATAGGTCGGTATGGCAATGCATTGTCCCCGGCTGCCGACGGCATTCCAGTCCAGATCCGCCCCATACCGGTATAACCTGGCCGCAGCCTCCGGCATGCATGCTCCGTCATCGCCCCTGCGCATCGAGAATGCCGCCAGCTTGACTTCTCCATCCTGACCGCATTCTTCTACATGCTGTGTGAGGACCGGATGAGGGCCGAGCTCTACAAAGGCATCGTATCCGTCCAGCATGGCCGCATGCAGCGCGTCCGCAAATCGAACAGGCTTGCGCATATTGTCGGACCAATGCTCCGCCCCCAGCCTCAGCCCATTCTCCATCCGCCCCGTCACCGTCGAATAGATGCGCAAGCGGGCCAGCCGGTGGCGAACCGGGCCAAGCTCGGTTTGAAGACGATCGCATAACGGCTCCATCAAGTGGCTGTGAAAGGCAAACGAGCTTGAAAGGAAATGGGTTTTAACCGTATCGGGCAGGTTCCTCAGCAAGCGCTCCACTTCATGTGCTTCTCCGGCCACGACAACGGATGAGGGCCCGTTCACCGCCGATATCCCTACGCCCGGATATTCGCCGAGGCGCTGCTCGATATCGGCAAGCGGCATGCGTATGGAGACCATGGCACCTTGTCCCTTGGTCGATTGCATGAGCGTGCCGCGCCAATATACGATACGCATCGCATCTTCCAAGGTGAGCACGCCTGCCGCGTAGTGCGCGGAAATTTCCCCAAGACTGTGCCCGATGACCGCCTTCGGTTCAATTCCCCAGCTCCTCCATAGAGCGAGAAGGGACGCTTGAACGGCAAAGACGAGCGGCTGAGCCGCATCGGTGCGATCCGCCCAAGCATCGTCAGCTCCGCGGTGAAGTTCGTCCCACAACGACCATCCGGCATACTTGCTCCATATCGCATCGCATTCCAGGAATGTTCGTGTAAATGCGTTATCCCCGGATAAGTATTGCAGTCCCATTCCGTTCCATTGATTGCCTTGGCCGGAGAAGACGAACACAAGATTGGACGGATCGGCGCTCGCGCAAGTCGCAGTAAGTCGCTCCAACCCAAGAGCGAGCTCCTCGCGATTGCTCCCGAGAACGGCTGCGCGCCAGGCACGGTGCGTACGCCTCTGCTGCGCCGTGTAGCAAATATCGTCCAACGAAGCATCAGCGCGCTCCTGCAGGTATCGTTGCATGTCGGCAGCAAGACGCGTTAGGGAGCCGTGGCTATTGGCGGACAAAGGAAGAATATGTAATGAAGGAGGTGCCTGCTGCGATGTCTGCGCCGGCGGCATCAACGAAGTTGCATACTGCTGCAGCACCACGTGAGCATTCGTTCCGCCGAAGCCGAATGAGCTCACCCCGGCCACCGAAGGTCTGCTTCCTGACGACCAGCTTACCGGATCCCGCACGATCTGGAGCGGAAGATCGCGAAGCGGGATGTATGGATTGATCTCTTCCAGGTTCAAGTTCGGAACCCATTCCCGGTAGTGCAGGCAAAGCACGGTCTTGATGAAGCCGGCAATGCCGGCAGCCGCCTCCAGATGACCGATGTTGGTCTTGACCGAACCGATATAGCACTTGCTCGCAGCGGATCGGTTCCTAGACAGCACCCGCCCTATAGCCTGAACTTCGATCGGGTCTCCCAAAGCGGTTCCCGTCCCGTGCGCTTCGATATAGTCGATTTCCTCTCCGGATAAGCCCGCGATGCGGTACGCATCCTGCAGCACCTCTTCCTGGGCCTGACCATTGGGTGCAGTTAAGCCGTTGCTTAAGCCGTCCTGATTGATGGCACTCCCCCTGATCACGGCGTATATGCGATCACGGTCGCGAAGGGCAGCAGCCAGCGGCTTCAAGATGACCGCGCCAGCTCCTTCTCCCCGTACGTAACCGTCAGCGCGCGAATCGAACGTTTTGCACCTGCCGTCTGCCGAGAGCATTCCCGCTTCGCGGAAAGCTTTGCTGATGGCCGGATTCAATATCACGTTCACCCCGCCCGCGATCGCCATATTCGTCTCGCCCGTTTTCAAACTTTGGCAAGCCAGATGAACCGCGACGAGAGAGGAGGAGCAGGCTGTATCCACGGCCATGCTGGGGCCCCGCAAGTTCCATATATACGAAATTCGATTGGCGGCAATGCAATTGGAATTTCCCGTCACCGTATAAATGCCGCTTCGCTCGTAATCGGACAGCTTGCCGCAGCCGTAATCGTTGCTGGAAATGCCGACGAACACGCCCGTCCTCGAGCCGTTCATCGCTTCGTTCGTCAATCCCGCATCCTCGAGCGCCTCCCATACCACTTCCAACAGCATGCGCTGCTGCGGATCCATCTGCTCCGCCTCGCGGGGAGATAAGTGGAAGGCTTCATTATCGAACAGGTCGATTTCTTCAACGATACCGGCACGGTGCATACCGTCCTGCGCGAACCGTGACGAGCGCAGCCCGGGCATCTCCGTGATGCAATTTTCTCCGCTGCGGAGATGATGCCAATATTCGTCGATGCTGCGCGATTTGGGAAATCGGCAGCCCATGCCGATGACAGCAATCGCGTCCTCTTGCTCGGCTCCGCAGTCATCTCGCGCTGCATGCCCATTCTCCCCTCCGAACGCAAAATGCCGAGCCACGGCTTGGATGGAAGGATAGTCCCAGAACAGGGTTGGATCAACGGAACGCTTAACGAACGATTCCAATTCACCGGATAAAGACACCAATTCCTTCGAGTCAAGGCCATATCGGGAAAATGGAAATTCGGCCTTGATTTCATGTTGCGATATTTGCTTCAGCGCGCTGATTTGCTGCACGAACCAATTACATATGTCCTTGTAACGCTTGTCCTGTCCCTTGTCCATTTAGTCCACCCCACACGAATAAACTTCCGTTCAGATACATCTCTTTGCACTTGCGGCGCTGAATCTTGTTACTGGTCGTTTTCGGGAGATTCAAAGGCTTGACGAGCTTGACATCATAGGCATATAGCTGGAGCTGTTCGGCAATGGCTTCGCGAATTCGATGAGCAATCCCGCTGCAGCAAGCTTCCCAATCGAGTTGCTGGCGCTGCACGGCATGCTTGAATTCCCGGTTCATTTCGCACACTACGACAAGTTCCTCTCCGCCCTGCACCTCTATCGAAAATGCGGCCAGACTCGCCCCGTTAATATCCGGATGACAGCTGGCGGCAATCTCCTCGATATCCTGAGGATAATAGTTCTGTCCCCGAATGATGATCAAGTCTTTCAGCCGTCCGGCTATGTATAATTCGCCACCGTGAACAAAGCCGAGATCACCGGTGCGCAAGAACGGACCTTCCTCCGAATCCAACAAATAAGCCGCAAATGTCGCTTCGGTCTCGACCGGGGCATCCCAATAGCCTTGGGCGACGCTTTCTCCCTTAATCCATATTTCGCCGATTTCGCCCGCCTCACATTCGAGCTGGGTGGACGGGTCTACGATTTTAATCTGATGATCCGAAAAAATCGAACCGCAGCCGACCTGGGCACGCGCCGCATCCCCGTGGGCTTTGACTGGGGCGACATTGTTCTGCTGGAGCGCCTTATCGTCCAGATAGAGCAGCTTCTTTTGCGCCTCTTTGGCCGCAACGGTCACGCACAGCGTCGCCTCGGCCAGGCCGTAGCTAGGCAGCAGCGCTTCATCGCGGAAGCCGCATACTCGGAAGCTATCGCAAAACTCGCGGATCGTTTCTGCCCGAACCGGTTCGGAGCCGTTGAAGGCGATCGCCCAAGGGCTCAGATTCAGTTCTTGTTTATCTTCATCCGTTATTTTTTGGACGCATAGCCGGTAGGCAAAGTCGGGGGCTCCACTGAAGGTAGCTCGATATTTCGTGATCGTCCGCAGCCATCGAATCGGCTTTTGGATGAAATCCATGGGCGACATCAGATAACAGCTTCCGCCATTGTATACGTTTTGCAGCACATTCCCGATGAGCCCCATATCATGGTACATCGGCAGCCAAGACACCATAATCGTGTCATTTGAATGATAGAATCGTTTCTTCATGATTTCGAAATTGTGGAGTAAATTGCGATGGCTTACCATTACGCCCTTCGGAGTGTTGGTAGATCCGGACGTATATTGAAGAAAAGCGATATGGTCGCTCGGGATTGTTTGTGCCCGATAGACAAATTCATCGTCACGCTGCAGAATATCGTCAAGCTTAATGGAGTAGGCATTTCTCATCTTCTCTGGAAGCTTCGTGGAATCAAGGGGAGATTGCGTAATAAGCAGGGCAGGCTTCGCATTCTCATAGATCGCTGTGATTCGCTGCCCATTGCGCGACTTGCCGGGAGGAAAGGATGGCACCGGCAAGGCGCCAGCCTGCAAGCATCCGAAAAAAGCAATGATATAGTCGATCCCGCTCGGCAGCAGAATCATGACTCTCTCGCCGGCCAAGTTCAGAAATTGAAAATACGCGGCAAGCTTCTGGGAACGGAGGCGCAGCTCATGATAGGTGCAGCTTTCACTCTCGAACTCCCCATTTTTCAAATAAATAAACGCTTTGCGATTGGGATAGTGATACGCCGTATAATCTAGCATTTCTAACAAATTTTTATACATCCTCGACTTCCTTTCTCATTCGGAAAATTACACAAAAAAAAGAAGACAGGCGTGTTATACATAGCGACATCAACGGCTATATTGTCTATTTTTACACAAGAAGAGTATGGAATTTGAGTTTTGGCCGGTAAGGGGTCAAAAAACGAGTTCAGTAGTTCTTTCATATCATCCAGAAAACGACTGTAAAAGCGTGGCATGATGAATGCGAGCGTTATCCAATACCATGACGGTTTGGCCCGTCGGATAGGGAGCAACTACCTGTAAGCAAACTGGTGCACCCTTTTTTGGAAAAAGGAGGTGATTCTCTTGTTTCGTATGCGCTCGTTGACACTTCGGTGGAGTAATTGAGGCCGGAGTCCAGTTAAAATGAAAATGCAAAGCCTGTTAACGTTCATACATGCAAAGTTTTTTCTTTACATATGGCTAGAGTGACTTCTTCTAATTTTGAATTCCATCTTGATTCCCTGCCTATTTGATTATGGTTTCTTTAGTTATTCGACAAACAGGCATGAAATCCATTTCCATAGTTTATAATTTTAAGTTCAATTTATATAAACAACCTTAAAATACCACTATATATTCTTGGTGTCAATACTTCAATAATCATGTTATTGTTCTTCTGTTATAATGTTATCCTATAACTGTTCTGGGATAATCTCACTATGGGACAGAGGATAATTGCATTGAAGAATGCCGCGACAAAGAAAATTCTGGTTGTGGAAAAGTATCGAGCTTAGTAGCGCCTGCACTCCTGTTCTCTATGAAGTTTAGGAAAAACAACTAATATCATCTTACTATAGAAAGCTTATTTTTCAACATATTTCCACATTCTCATGCAAAAAAATAGCGTGCAACGCCTTGCACGCCATCCGGCTCCCATAGATAAAAGATGGAATTGCCGGCAACTTCTTAGGACTCCCATATGGTATAATTTTTTGTAAAACGCATGATCGAAAGGAGGGCATTCGGTGAGCGCAAAGAAAGTACTGGAAACGGCAAATGGACTTTTTTTATTCAAGCAAGAGGTCAATCAAGAAAGCAATTGGCGCTCAGATCATTGTTATAAATTTATTTATTCCGCAAATGGCTCGATGACTTATCAAACGAATCGGAACCAGATTTCTCTTGATGAGCAGCAATTTCTATTGTTGAATCCATATGATGAACATAAACAATTAGCTTTGGAGAACACAAAGTTTCTAATTGAAATAGAACCAGCCTTTTTGAACCGGGCAGCCAGAGCGATATCGTCTCTTCATTTTGATGTTCAATTTGCTTCTTGTACACAAAGACACCCTTCGTTGACGAAATGGGTTCATTTTGTTTTGGACTATGTGCAGCTTGAAGAAGACGGAAATTCGGAATCCATGGAACTTTTTTTAGAGCATAGTTTTAGTCAATTAGCTTTAATTTTGGTAAAAAACGCCATCGGAACACAATCACACGATATCCACTTGCCGGCTTATAAAACGATTCATCCACAACTCTATAAAACGATTGAGGCCATGAAAGAGAATTTTCAACACCCATGGACGTTAGATGAAATGGCGGATCTTTCATACGTCAGTAAATTTCAATTTGCTCATTATTTTAAGGAAATTGTCGGGATATCCCCATACTCATGGCTACAACTTTATCGAGTCATTCGCAGCCAAGACATGCTGATACACACAAATAAAACCGTATTAAAGATCGCCATCGAGTGCGGTTTTTCTTCTGTTTCCGTTTACAATCAGCTGTTTAAACGATTATACGGCATAACCCCCCGATCTTTTCGAACAATGGCCCGTAAATAAACGCCTGAACCGAGAATCATCATCATGCCGCATCCCAAAAATAAAATATGAGTGGATACAAACGAAGAAATGAATCCGAATATCCCAAGTGAAATTACATTTGAAAAATATAATAGAAATGCATTAAAACTGAAGCCGAGACCTAATTGGTCTGCGGGTAAATAGCGCTGTAACAAGTACACCCGTGACAAACCAGATATGGGCAAACCAATTGCCGCTGCCAACACGCCTATAAAATAGAATGGGAGATGATATGCAAAACCTAAAAGAAAAATACCTGCTCCCCACATCAAAGAGCCAAATAGATAAATTTTCAAACTTAACTTCTTCCATAATAGCGGAATCATTACATTGACCGCGATAACAGCCGCACCGTACCATCCCAGGAGAATACTATACCATTCTTCCCCGTCGGGAGTCGTATTGATTAGCTGCATGAATAGACCAACCTGCCATACCCAGGTATTCAAAAAAACAATCATGACGGTGACCATAAATAAAGTGCGGATAGTATGCTCGTTCTTTGCCCAATTCGTAAATTTTTGAATAGAAATCAAGATATCCTTCATCTTCTTCGGCTTGGCATTTATTTGTGTTTCTGAAAATTGGATGTGATAAATGAATAACGCGCTGAGCAGGTACGTGAGTGCATCAAATGTAAAAAAATGAATAATGCCGATTGTATTTATGAATCCGGCGCTTACAATGGGACCTAATACCGTAACCCCCCTTGTAAACGTATCGAGTAAGCTATTAACAGCCGTTCTTTCTTCTTCTTTCGTAATCATGGGCAACATTGCCCGATGAGCGGGGTTAAAGAAACAGCCCAGACATTGAATCACAAAGCTGATTACAATTAAATGCCAATAGGTTAACATTCCAAATTGATCAAAGATGACAAGGGAGACCATCAGAGGTCCCCTTATCAGTTCAATCGCTATCAATAATCTTTTTTTGTTCACCCAATCCGCAATTACGCCTCCAATTAATCCGAAAAAAAGATACGGCAAAACTTGTGAAAAGGCAACACCCGTCGTATAAAGACTTGATTCCGTCAGCTCATACGCTAAAAATAAGAATGCCAGCCCCGAAATCACATTGCCTAAATTAGAAGCCCCTGCCCCCAGCAAGTAAAGTAGAACATTCCTGTTCGTCTTTATAACTTTTACGTACATATCGTTCACCTCATGTCCATCGTACATGGGAGTGAGGTGTTTTTCTGTTGAAAAATTGCTGGCTTTGACAGCAAGATATGAGTAGTCGCCAGTTCTCTTATTCCTCTGCCCGATTGCGGTACCGCTTGTAAGCGAGCGCCAGACAGAGAACGTGAAGGGCCACGCCCCAAGCGATGCTTCCTGTCGTCCCCCACGGCTCCGTAAGGGGAAATCCGGCTGCGGGCTCCGCCGTAAACAGATGCGCGACCCAATAGGTCGGCAGCCAGGCGAATGCGGGCGACCAGGAAGCCGGGAGCACGTAAGCAAGCACCGGGAGGAAGACCGCGATCCCGCCCAGCTTGGATAGCGCCAAGCCTTCCACCTTGTTGGAGGCGCAGCCGGTCAGGAATAGAGCCATCAGCGGAACCTCCAACATGAGCATCGGCATCGCGCCCAGGACGGCCGCCGGGCTTAACGGCATCCACCCGATGCTGACAGCCGCCAGCGCGAGATAGAGACCGGCCAGCGCCAGCGGAACAACCATGCGCCGGAGCAAATAACCGCTCTTCCGGAGCGGAGTCGCCGCAAAGTAGTGCAGCACCCGCTCGTCCCGCTCATCAAGCATGAGCAGGCCAGCCATGACGCCGATAACGAGCGGAATAAGAAGCAGGCCGATACCGGATAGGATGCCGGCATGCTCCATCAGACGGAGTCCGGCCTGCCGTTCGAGCAGCGCGGCGGTCCACGGGACGCCATATACCATCGCCGCGATCAGCAGGGCCGGGGCCATCACGATGAACAGCATCATCGGGTCGCGGCCCATATGCAGCAGGTCATAGCGAAGAAATTGCATCATTCGACTCATCGTTTACCTCCTTGCGTTCACGAACGGTGCCGGAATAATTGAAGCGACCGAAAGGCCCATGCATACGCCGCGCCGATCCAGACGATGAGGCAGGCAGCACCGAAGAGCAGCTCCCCGTCCGGCACAGGCCGGAAGGCCGACTGAAGCAGCAGCAGCGATCCCGTTGCTGGCAGAGCATGGAGCAAGCCGCCTCCGTACAAGCCAAGAACCTCTGCGACAGGCAGCGTGAAGATGGCGCACACAGGAACGGAGCAGAAGAAGAAACCGTTCATCGTGCGGCAGCGGGCGGCCAGCCCCAGGCCGACCAGCATAAAAAATGCGGAGGTCAGCGCCACCCCGAGCAGGAACCAGCCCAGCCCCCGATGGAAGCCGAAGGTGCTGATATGAATCAGGAGGCTGCTCCCCAAGGACAGCAGCATAAGGGATACCGTCTTCGATCCGATATAAGCGGACGGCGAATGCGGCGTGACGAACAAGGCTTCGTGAATATCCTGCCCTTTCTCCAGCAGGACGAGACCGCCGATGAAGAAGAAGCCGAGCATGCTCGGGTCGGAGAAGGTCAGGAGCAGGTTCGCCGTCGCCCTGTACTCGGCCGGCAGCTGATGAAGCAGGACGATATAGACCGTGCTCACCAGCGCATATGCGGTGTAGAACTGGTGGCGCACCTGCAGCCGGATATCGCCTGCCAGCGCATGGCGGAAGCGGCGGGCGGCACGCCGGAGCGGGGAGATCTCCCGGTGCGGTACGACAGGCTGATTCATGTCAAAGCCCTCCCGGTTACTTCTATGAATAACTGATCAAGGGACGCTTCCTGCGTGTGCATCGTCTCTATCGCCCCGATCCGGAGCAGCCGCAGAAATTCCGCATTGCCATCCAGACCGGCCAGCCCGAACTCGGCCCGCTTCCCGGATCCGGCCTCCCGATACTCGACCCGGACCGTGCGCTTGCCGGCTCTTACCTTCAAAGCGCGAGGGGAATCGATGAGGCGAACCTCGCCGTCGACGATGAAGGCAACCCGATCGCAGAGCTCTTCCGCTGCGGTCATATTATGCGTCGTAATAATGATCGTCTTGCCCGCGGCTTTCTGCTCCAGGATAAGCTCCTTCACCAGGGCCGCATTAACCGGATCGAGCCCGGACGTCGGTTCGTCCAGGAAGAGAAGGCGGGGACGATGCAGCAGAGCGCGGCATAAATTGAGTCTCATCTTCATTCCCTTGGAATACTGGCCGACCTTCATGCCGGCATAGCTGTCGAGCCTGACCCGTGCCAGCATGCGCATCGGATCCTCGGTCTCCACGTCATAGAGCGAGGCGAACAGACGCAGATTCTCCAAGGCGGTGAACCGGCTGTAGAAATTCGGGAATTCAAAGGCGACCCCGATGCGATTGTAATAATCCCGGCCGTGCTGTCTGAGAGGCCGCCCCATAACCCGGACGGTCCCTTCATATTGAGGCAGTGTGCCGATCAGCACTTTTTGCGTCGTGCTCTTGCCTGCTCCCGAGGGGCCAAGAAAGCCGAAAATCTCTCCCTGGGCAATCTCAAAGTCAATCCCCTTTAACGTATAATCAGACTGGCCTGGATATTGATACCGAAGCTCCTTCACTTCAATCATCCGTTCTCCCTCCGATCCGCCTCGATAATTAGCCCTTCGGCCATTAACTCGATCAGGAGCTCCATCGTCTGTTCATAATGAGCTTCCCCGATCCGCTTCTTCTGCAGCGAGAACAGGACGAATGATCGAATCAGACTGACCATCGCGTCAGGCGAACCGTCCCGCATCCAGCCTTGCCGCTGCCCCTCGGCCAGAAAGGGGTACAACTCGTCGTAATCATCGCCGTAATGCCGCTCCAGTGTCTCGGGGGACAGCTTGCGGAAGAGCGATGCCACCAGTTCCTCATCATACAGCTGCTGCAAAAACGCATTCTCCTCCAGCATGTGCAGCGATTCATGCAGAAAACGGCGAAACCGGTCCCGGGTCATCGGGGAATCCGTCTGCAGATAGGCAGCGGACAAATGCCGGCGGACCGCCTGCTCTTCTTCCTCCAGCAGCTCGAAATACAGTTCTTCCTTCGAAGGGTAGAACAAATAAAACGTGCCCTGTGCCACGCCGACCGCTTTGGTCAGATCGGCGACGCTTGTCTTTTTCAAGCCGAACACCGTGAACAGCTGCTTCCCTTTTTCCTTCAGTTCCTGTCTGATTTTTTCTTTTTCCTGCTTACTGAAGCGCGGCATGACAATCTCTCCTCGTGAATATATGAATATTTTTATTTTATATTCATAATTAAACGGTAATTCTTTCCTCTTGTCAACCCGGCAGTTCCACTCCATTCCATCTGCCTCATCTCCGAGCATGGGCGATTCCGATCTGCCGTCACTTCCCTCCAGATTAAGCGCTGATGCGTGACTCATAGGTCTCCATTCCGGGTAATTCAGAGTAAAATGTTCACTCAATGCTGCAGCGTCGACATTTTTTTTGGAGAAAGGCAAGAAAATTGAAGAAACATGTAACTTTTTCGGGTTATCCACGTTATAAACTAGTAGTAAAGGAGGTTATCGGTTCTATGCAAGCTACTCTTCGTACATTGGGCATGATTATGTTAATAGGAGCTCTGGTGGCGTCGTTCACCCTTCCGGCATCGGCCGCCAAGGAGGAAGACCAGCCACGGGCCGTGAAGCTCACGCGCGATCCTGTCAGCGTTCTGGTCGTCGATAAGGACGGCGAACCGATAACAGAGAACGGACTTCTTATCGACAGCAAGACCTATGTGCCCATCATGGATATCAGTGAAGCGTTCCAGTTCAAGGTCCGGTGGGAAGCCATCAGCCACACCGTATATATCGATGGTCCCGAGGATGATATCGCCTGGAACTCACTTACCAATAAGATGAAAGTCAACGGCAAGGATACGAAGCTGACCACGCTTCCCAAAGTGATCAAAGGCAAGACCTATGTGCCGATTCAGCTGTTGCACGACGTATTTCTGTTCGACTTCACCTGGGAAGGCAAGTCGAGAACCGTTACGCTCTGGCTTGATCCCCAGCCTTATAATACCGAATAATTGCATATGCCGTACCGTCAGCATGACGGCGGACGCTGAACGGGACCGGGCTCTTCCGGTCCCGTTTTTTGGCGTGCTCTTCGCCTGACATGAACCGAAAGACCCGCTTCTGCCGCCGCGCTTGGCGGGAAAACCGTGCACCCCAAGACTTTCATCATGAAAATTTATCGCAAATGGGAATAAATAGAGACGAGTTGGCATTTTTATAGAATGATAGGGTATACACCGATGGCCGCATCGAATCTGCTTCATCATCTCGCCGCCGGCCAGGTGGACCACTTCATACCAAGAGAGGGGTACGCTATGCGAATGAGACGTAAATCTATGCTGGCCGTGCTGACACTATTACTCGCTGTAAGCGCTTTTATGAGTGCCTGCGGGGGCAGCGGACAAGGCACCGACTCTTCCTCGCCTCCGGCGACGAACAACGAAAAATCCGCCGAACCGGCACCTGGCGGCGGCAAAACCGAAGCGCCGAAGGAGCAAGTCTTCCGCTTCAATCTCCACTCGAACCCGCCGACGCTCGATCCCGGACTGTCGCAGGACACGGTGGCGCATGCCGTGCTCAACGGACTGTTCGAAGGGTTAACACGGAGCAGCGAGAACGGAGAAGCCGTCCCGGGCACCGCCGAGAAGTGGGAAATATCCCCGGACGGTACCAAGTACACCTTCCATTTGCGGAAGGACGCGAAATGGTCGAACGGAGATCCCGTGACTGCGGAAGACTTCGAGTTCTCCTGGAAGCGGGTGCTTGATCCGAAGACCGAGCCGGCGCCGCCGTACGCTTATCAGCTGTACTATATCAAGGGCGCCGAAGCATATAACACCGGACAGAGCACCGACCCGAGCTCGGTCGCCATCAAGGCTGTCGATGCCAACACGCTTGAGGTCGAGTTGGAGCATTCCACTCCGTACTTTTTAAGCCTGCTTTCTTTTCAGACCTATTTGCCGGTTCATTCCTCCGTCAAAGACAATCCGAAATGGGCATCAGAGGCGAGCACCATTGTGTCGAATGGCCCGTTCAAAATCAGCGAATGGAAGCAGCAAAGCTCGCTGGAGATGGTGAAAAATGAACATTACTACGATAAGGACGATATAAAATTCACCAAGGTGCAGATGTCCATGGTCGCTGATTCGGGCTCGGAGCTGAACATGTACGAGACCGACCAGATTGATTATGCAGGCATGCCGACTGGACGCGTTCCGAATGAACAAATTCCGATCTTGAAGGAAACGAAGCCGGACGAACTGGAGATCAAGGGCGTCGCCTCCACCTACTACTACTTGTTCAATAACCAACAAGAGCCGTTCAACAACGTCAACATCCGCAAGGCGCTGTCAATGGCGATCGACCGCCAATTGATTGTCGATAAGGTGACTCTCGGCGGACAGCTGCCCGCGTTTGGCATCGTACCTCCCGGCATCACCGGCTTGAAGGGCGAATTCCGCAACGAGCACAAGGACGATTTTTTCACAGAAAATATAGAAGAAGCGAAGGCACTGCTGCAAAAGGGGCTCGGCGAGCTGGGATTGTCCGCCATGCCTGAATTTACGCTCGCTTACAATAACGATGAGAACCACAAAAAGGTGGCCGAGGCGGTCGCTGATATGTGGAGCAAAAATCTCGGCGTCAAAGTGAAAATCGAGAATCAGGAATGGGGCGTCTTCCTGAAGAACCGCACCGCGCTCAACTATCAAATGGCCCGGTCCGGATGGTCATCCGATTACAACGACCCGATGTCCTTTATCGACCTGTACACGACCGGAAGCGGCAACAACGACATTGGTTACAGCAATCCGGAATTCGACAAGCTCGTCCGGGAGGCGAAGCAATCGTTGGATAACAAGGAAAGGATGGAATTGATGGCGAAGGCGGAGCGCATGATGATCGAGCAGGATCAGGCCATTCTTCCGCTGTACTACTATACGGGCGTCGGGTTGAAGAAGCCATACCTCAAAAACGTGTTTATCGACTATCAGGGAATGATCAACTACAGCCGGGGATACTTCGAATAACGGCGCCGCTCGCGCTCGCCCGGGATGAACGTCCGGGATGCACTTGCCCAATGGCCGGTGCGTCCCGCTTCTTCATATCCGTGGCGGAATGAACCTGACAAGGAGGAGGATGCATCCATGATTCGCTACTCCCTGACCAAGCTGCTCTATCTCATCCTATCGCTGTGGGTGCTGGCTTCCGTCACTTTTTTGCTCATGAAGGCCATTCCCGGCGATCCATTTATGTCGGAAAAAGCGGTTCCACCGGAAATTCGCGCCCGTCTGATGGCCCAATACGGACTGGATAAACCGCTGTATGAGCAATATTTCGTCTACTTATCCAACCTGGCGAAAGGCGATCTGGGGATTTCGATGAAAATGATGGACCGCGAAGTCGGCCAAACGATCCGCGATGCCTTCCCCTACTCCCTGAAGCTCGGCGTCGTCTCGATTATCGTCTCCATCGTCATCGGCATCAGCCTGGGCATGATTGCGGCGCTGCGGCATCGCAAGCTGCTCGACTCCGCCTCGATGGTCATCGCCGTTCTGGGCGTATCGGTCCCCAGCTTCGTGCTGGCCTCCTTCTTCCAATATATTTTCGGCGTGAAGCTGAAATGGCTGCATGTCGTCGGTCTGAACGGTCCGCTTGACTACATCATGCCGACCCTGGCGCTCTCCGCCCTGCCTATCGCCTTCATCGCGCGCCTGACGCGATCGAACATGCTGGAAGTCTTGACGGCCGATTATATTAAGACCGCCAAGGCTAAAGGCTTGTCCCGCGGCGCCATCATCCGCCGGCATGTGCTGCGCAACGGCATTCTGCCCGTCGTCACCTATCTCGGACCGCTCACAGCGAACGTCGTAACGGGCTCCTTCATCATTGAGCAAATTTTCGGAATCGGGGGACTCGGCAAAATATTCGTTACGAGCATCAGTAACCGCGACTACTCGCTCATTATGGGCATTACCCTATTCTACGGACTTATTCTGATGTGCGCCCGCTTCATCACCGACATCGCGTACGGAATAATCGATCCCCGAATTATGCTTGCCACGAGAAAGGAGAAGGCCGCATGATCACGTTCCATTCCTCCTCTGCCGAAGAACGCCCTCTCGCCCCGGAAGACTTCCGAAAGGCGGACGTCGGCGAACATGCGGCGGAAGCGATCGAACAGGAGAGCATATCCGCATGGCGCGACGCCTGGCTGCGGCTGCGCAGCAACCGGGTTGCCATGACGGGCCTTGTCTTCTTGCTGCTCATCATCCTCATGGCCATCATCGGTCCGATGCTGACGCCTTACGATTACTACTCCAATAATCTGGAGAAGACGAACCTGCCGCCTTCCGCCGAGCATTGGTTCGGCACGGACGATCTCGGCCGCGACATGTTCGCCCGCACGTGGATGGGGGCCCGCATCTCTCTTACCGTCGGCTTCTCTGCCGCGGCTATCAATCTCTTCATCGGCGTCATCTACGGCGGCATTATGGGATATATCGGCGGACGGCTCGACGAGGTGATGAACAAAATTTCCGAAATCATTTATTCCATCCCGGATCTGTTGGTTGCGATTCTGCTCGTTGTCGTCTTCGAACCGAGCCTGAGCACGATTATTTTGGCGTTGTGCGTGACCGGCTGGATCAATATGTCCTGGATTGTACGCGGTCAGATGATGCAGCTCAAAAACCAGGAATATGCCCTCGCCTCCCGTTCCCTTGGCTCGTCCGGCATGCGCATTCTATTCCGGCACCTCCTGCCGAACGCGATGGGCCCGATTATCGTCACCTTGACCTTGGCGGTGCCGGCAGCCATCTTCAGCGAAGCGGTACTGAGCTTCCTCGGGCTGGGCGTGCAATCGCCGGCCGCATCATGGGGGACGATGATTAATGACGCGCTCAAGGCCATGATCATTCATCCTTGGCGCCTTGCCTTCCCTGCGCTGTTCATCAGCTTGATGATGCTGTGCTTCAATCTGTTCGGCGACGGGCTGCGCGATGCGCTCGATCCGAAGATGAAAAAATAAGGACAAGGAGGGTTCGCCCATGCAGCGCTTGTTAGAAGTCCAAGATCTCCATGTCTCCTTCCATGTCCGCGGCGGCGAGGTGCAGGCCGTGCGCGGCATCGAATTCCATGTCCAGCCCGGCGAAGCCGTCGCCATCGTCGGCGAATCCGGCTGCGGCAAGAGTGTGACCGCCCAAGCGATCATGCGTCTTCTGCCGCATCCTCCCGCCCGCATTCATCAAGGGGTGATCCGGTTCCAGGGGAAGGATCTGCTGCGCGTGAAGGAGCGGGACATGCAATCCATCCGGGGCAAAGACATCGGGATGATCTTCCAGGATCCGATGACATCGCTCAATCCGACGATGACGATCGGACGCCAGATTACCGAAGTGCTGACGAAGCATCAGCGTATGGCACCGCAGGCTGCCAAGCGGCAGGCCATAGAGATGCTGGAGATGGTCGGCATCCCCCATCCGGCCACACGCTTCTCCCAATATCCGCATGAGTTCTCCGGCGGCATGAGGCAGCGGGCCATGATCGCCATTGCCTTGGCCTGCCGCCCGGCGCTGCTCATCGCAGACGAGCCGACGACGGCGCTCGACGTAACGATTCAGGCCCAGATTCTGCGCGTGCTCAAGCAGCTGCAGCGCGACTTCGGGACATCAATCATTCTGATTACGCACGATCTTGGCATCGTGGCGGATCTGTGCGACCGCGTCATCGTCATGTATGCGGGCCAAATCGTCGAGACCGGCACGAAGCGGGACATATTCAAGCAGCCGCAGCATCCGTATACCCGAGGGCTGCTTCGTTCCCTGCCGCGGATCGATCAGAGCAAGGATGAGCCGCTCGTGCCGATTTACGGCACCCCGCCCGATCTCGCCAAGCCGCCGGACGGCTGCCCGTTCTGGGCCCGCTGCAACGACGCGATGCGAGTCTGCCAGGAACGGCAGCCGGAATCGACCGCCATCAGCGGAACCCACAGCGCGAGCTGCTGGCAGCTGCATCCGCTGGCACGGGAGGTGGCCAGATGAGCACTGAGCCATTGCTCCGGATCAACCGGCTGAGCAAGCATTTCCACCTTGGGCGAGGCCAGACGCTGAAGGCCGTCCATAATATCAGCTTCACCGTTCGCAGAGGAGAAACGCTCGGAATGGTTGGCGAATCGGGGTGCGGCAAATCGACGGCGGGACGGACGATCCTCCGCTTATACGAGCCGACGGACGGGGAAGCCTGGTACGGGGGGACGAATATATACCGGCTGAAGCCGCGGCAGCTGAAGGCGTTCCGCCGCGAGATGCAGATGATCTTCCAGGACCCGTACGCATCGCTGAATCCGCGCATGACCATCATGGACATTATCGGGGAGGCGCTGGACATTCACAGGCTGGCCGACAGCCGTTCGGCGCGCAGGAAGCGGGTCGAGGAGCTGCTTCATCTGGTCGGGCTCAATCCGGATCATGCCACCCGCTATCCGCATGAGTTCTCGGGCGGCCAGCGCCAGCGCATCGGAATCGCCCGCGCGCTGGCGGTCGATCCGAAGTTCATCATTTGCGACGAGCCAATCTCGGCGCTGGACGTATCCATACAGGCCCAGGTCGTCAATCTGCTTCAGGATCTGCAGAAGCGTCTCGGCCTGACCTATCTGTTCATCGCGCATGATCTGTCCATGGTCAAGCATATCAGCGATCGGGTTGCCGTCATGTACTTAGGCCAGATCGTGGAGATCGCCGACAGCGGGACGCTGTACGCCGAGCCGCTTCACCCGTATACGCGCGCGCTCATGTCCGCCATTCCCGTCCCCGATCCCGACATCGAGGCCGGCAAGGAGCGGATCATGCTGAGCGGCGAGCTGCCGAGTCCGCTGCATCCGCCTAGCGGCTGCTCCTTCCGGATGCGATGCCCGTATGCGACCAGGACTTGCGCCGAGCGCAAGCCTGACTTCCAGGAAGCGAAGCCGGGACATTTTGTCGCCTGTCACCAGGCCTAAGCCAACTGCGATCCGCCGCAGGAGACAGAGCAGAAGATACAAGTAGAAGCTATACAAGAAGAAGATACAATATAGAAGATACAATATAGAAGATACAGGGATACGACAGAAGTTACGACAGAAGTTGTGATAGAAGATGTGACAGGAGGCCGAACGCGTTCCGTTCAGCCTCCCCTGCGGCGCGATCCGCATCATCCCGTTCCGGCTTGCGAAGCCGTCTGCTCCGCCCATCATCGGTTGCTACGCTTCGTTCCGCGCGGCGCCGAGCGGACAAGCCAATGAGCGGCATCTTCGCCGAACCAGACCTCATCCTCGCCCGCCGCGTTCATGCTTGTAGCAAATAAGAAGACAACTGAAACAGATCGCTGCAGATGAACCGGGTATGGGGGAAGCTGCCCCGCTTGTTCTTCCGGTTCAGCCAGACTGCATCGATTCCGACATTCGTTGCGCCCCCCACATCGCCGCTCAAAGAATCCCCGATATGCAGCACATCCGCCCCCTTTACGCCGAACTGCTCTAGAGCGGAGCGGAACATCTCCGGCCGCGGCTTGTAGGCGCGGACATCCTCGCTCGTAATGACCCCGTCCACCTGTAAAGCATGCAGGCGCAGAGCCGCCTCGATATCGGCCCGGTCCGTATTCGACAAAATATAGACCGGATAGGATTGGCGGGCCTGTTCCACGAACCGTCTCGCATCCTCGTACAGGTTAGGCTGCTCCCAATTGGCGTATTGCAGCGCCAGCAGATCGTCCGGCCGGCTGAACGAATCGAAATAAATCAGCGTCTCGGCCAGGCATTCCCACGCGAGCTGGCGCTGGCTCTGATAAGCGCTGCCGTAGCTCTCGAGAAGCAGTCTGGACAAGCTCTGCCACCAGTAAGTGCCAATCTCCTGCAGGCTGCATGCCCGGCGGGAATTCACCTGGATATTACGGAACACAATCTGCAAAATGTTCTCATCTTCCCATGCCAGCGTTCCATAGAAGTTAATAAATAGGGCCTTGTACTTCGCCATGAACGTCCCATCCCCTTACCCGTATGACTTCTGGCCGATGTTCCGTATGAATGCGCCTCGCCTGTACCTGCCCGCACGTTCCGGGCCTGGCTGCCTGCACTGAAGAATCCCGCCGAGAAGCGTCGAGAATACTTTCAGTATAGCAAACCCGTTCCGCAAGAAGAGAGTCATTTCCTGAAAAAGGGACTTGGGGCCTCCCGGATAGGCTGACTGACCTAGGAATGCGGGGCGGCTCTTTCTTCATTCAGCTCCTTCCGCCCCATCACTCCTTCCGCCCCGCCACGAAGATGAGCCAGAGCGCGGCAAGCAAGCGGCATGGCAAATATTGATTTTGCGCAACAAAAGGCGGAAGCGGAATCTCGATTCTATCAATCGCGCATATGGTAAGGAGGGGAGCGGCAAGCCAAAGCCAGTTCAACCGCGATCATTATCCGGGCTGAGCTGGCCGGTTCATGTTAAAGTAGAGGGAGGTGCAATGATGCATATTGCGGTATGCGGATATTACGGAATGGGGAACTTCGGCAACGATGTATGCCTGCGGACGCTGCAGAAGCGGTTCGACGGACATGCCGTCTACCCCTGGCTGCCGCAGATGAGCCCGGATGATACCGATGCCGTCATCATCGGCGGCGGGGATCTGATTACGCTGTATTCCTTCAACCCTTACTACTTCCCGGCGGCGCTGCGCAATCATCCGACCTGGGTGTACAGCGTCAGCATTGTCGACGCGTATCCGGAAGAAACATGGCCGAAAGATCAGGTTAATCGGTACCAGGAACGGATACAGCGGGCCCAAAAGGCTGTATTCCGCGACGCCCTTTCGCTCGCTATCGCTTCCCGGGCCGGATTTCACCCGTATCCAACGATGGCGCCGGACATCGCTTTCGGCTATCAAGAACCCCGCTTCCCCGTGAAGCGGTTGTCTGACAGGCCGACGATCGGCATCGTCATATTCGCCTATTCCTCCTTCCCGTTCGAAGCGATGCTCCGGCTCTTCCTCCGGTTGTCGGGCCAAGGCTACCATCTCGCCCTTATCCCCGTCATCAATCATCCGACCAACGGCTTCTCCGACTTCGGCATGTGCAATCGGCTGTACCAAGCCATGAAGGCTCGCGATCCCCGCGCCTCCGTCGAATCGCTGCCGCTGCTCATGGAGCTGGATGTCACCTATAGCATCATCCAGTCCATGGATATGCTGATCTCCTATAAGCTGCATCCGTCGCTCGCCGCGCTGCGCGCCGGGAAGCCCGTGTTCGCCTTCAGCAAGATGAACAAGGTCCGCAGTCTGCTCAGACAGTTCGGCATGGAGGAATATATCTGCTCCTATCAGGAGCCTGAGGAGGTCTATTGGCCGCGAATCGAGGACTTCCTCGAACACGGCCAGGCCAAGGCGCAGGCGGCGCTGCCCCGCATTCGCCAGGCCGAACGCGAGAGCGTGCGCCAGCTTCACCGACTGAAGGCGGATATAGAGCAGCAATGCCGGCAGCATCGCCGGTTCTGATAGCTCTCTGAACATGATGATCGTGGGAGAGGAGGAAGCAAAGATGTGGTTATGGTTCGGGTACGGCCGGCTTGACAGCAAGGTTCGTCATCTGGAGGAAAAAGTGGAGGAATTGGCTCATGGAGTAGACGAAGCGGCTTCTGGAGTCGTGCCTAATCAAGAATTAAGACGGTTCCTGGAGTTCAAGGTGGGGAGAGAGATCGTGGTCTACACCCCAAGCGCTGAAGTACGGGGCGTGCTCCTCTGCGTAGGGGCCGGAGTGCTACAGCTAAGGGAGACTGCCGGCGCCCGCGCGATCATTCCGTTTTCCAAAGTCACGTATATCCAATAATCGGCAAGAAGAGAGGAGACTTCGCGATGAACTTTCGCCAACTGCTGCGGGGGTATATCGGGACGGTGGTCGAAATCATTACCGCTCATGGCGTGACGGCGGGCAGAGTGCAATCCGTCGGCAGTTCCACTCTCACCCTCAAAGTTCCGCCAATTGTGGACGGGCCTTCCGGACAAATCGCCGCCATTCCGCTGCAAGCGATCGAATTCGTCCGCATTCCTGCAGACGGATGATGGTGCTGGGGCGCACGGGAAGGGAGCGTGCGCCCCGGCACTGCCGGTAATCGCTATGGCCATTCCCCTCCCAGTCCAGCGGGTGCCAAGCCCCCGGGTGCAGAGCTAAGCCGTTGCTTAACGATGTCCTTGGACGGGACGCTCCAGTGCGTACAGATCGTCTTCCAGAGCGGCCATCCGCTCGAGAAGCAGCTTCCTTGCATCCTGAACCGCCTGATTATACAAATGCGGGCCCAATTCCTTGATCATAAAATCAATGAGCTGCTCCGCTCCGATATCACCAAGCTCCTCCGAGCGTTCTTCCGCGAAATACTGCTTCACCTGCTCTATAATATGTTCCTTCCGTTCTCTGGGCAGCTTAATCGGATTCATGCCATACCTCCTTCGTTGCTTGCGTTGAACTTCAATCACAGCCATAGGGATCGCATCAGCGATCCGGCGGATAGACCGGAGGCTGTCCGATTCGGCTCTCCTTCTCGTGAATAGACAAGTCCAACCATCGGATTGTTCTGTGCAGCGCACGGATGACCAGAATACAGATGTAGACCCCAAGGACGAACACCACCATATAAATAAGAAGCGGGATAAATCCGAAAAATGAAAAAAATCCGATATCCATCGAACCTGCCTCCCTCTGTTATGATTCGCACTGCGCCATCCCCGCCAGCCACGGCCGGCAAGCTGCCCCACAACCCTATCCGTTCGGGTAAGGACGCAGCAGCAGCTTCAGCTGGCGGAAATCATCCATCCCGTTGCGCACGGCAGCCAGCTCTGTTATATGTTCCATCAAATGATGCGCTTCCTCGGACGCCAGCCGGTATTGTTCCTCCGAAATGCGTCCCAGGCGCAGCGCTTCGTCCAATTCCTCTTCATCCAGCAAGAACCTCTTCCCTGACGGGAGCAGGACGACGTCCAGATACAAATCGTCATAATACGGAATCCCGCGCTCATCCAATACGGGAGGCTCGCAGACGTCCACATACCACTGGACCACTTCTTCCTGGTCATTCAGCATCGTCGTCACGGAATAACGCTTCCCTTGCGGGAAATGCTGCATCCAATAGTAGCCGGCATCCGCCAGCACGAGCTTCCGTCCGTCCATTTTTTTAATAAGCGGCGCACGCACGGCATGGAAATGGAGCAGCGTCACATAGCCTGAGAAAGCATCGGTTTCCTGACGCATGATAGCAAACTCACGCGTTTCGATCCGTTTCCAGTCACTGCGGTCAGCATGTTTTCGTTTCATGAAGTCAACCTTTCTTCTCTCCAAATACACGTTCTCCGTAAATCTCTTCCATTATACCGTTAATCCGCCGGAAAATCTGCAAAAAAAAGAACATCGCTCCCGATGTCCTTTCTTGGCGTATGAATAGCAGACCAGCATACCTTACCTCACCACGACACCTCAATAAATGAGGCGTCATCCGTCAGCGCGCCGCCCTGCGGCTGATCCAGCATCCGCTGAAGCTCCGCATCTGATGGCGTCCCGCTGCAGCCGTCCAGCTCGCGCAACCCATCCGTATAACAAAGCAGCCGGTACGTCCCGGAACCGGGCAGCTCCATCGTGAACAGATGCGGCTCACCGCCGACCGGGCCGGTTAACGTAGACCAACGCTCGCCGATGCGTCTCTTATCCTGGAACGGCGCCTTCACTTCCGTGCCGTTCACCCACAGGCGCAGACGGCAGTCGCCCTGCCACGCCAGCCACAGTCTTCCTTTGCGAAGCCCGCTGCGGCTGGCACGCTCGATGCGGCCGCAGATGAACATCGATTCGCTGCCGCGGCAACGCTTCTCTTCAAGCACTTCCCTCAGCAGCCGCGGCGTGCCATGAGGTATCGGCAGACCTTCTACCGCCTCAGTCGCCGGGCCGGTCAGCCCTCCGATATAGGCATGGAAGGCCTGCTCGCTCAGCGGCGCTCCCAGGTCTGCGAGCCAGCTGAGCAGCCGCTCGCCCAGGAACCGGGCGGCGAAGTCGCCCTGATAGCTCAGGCTGACCCCGTCGCACAGCACGAAGCTGCAGCCGTTGCCCTGCAGATGCAGTCCGAGGAAGTCCTGCCCGTTCTCGCGCTGCTGGACCGTCTCCTCCGCCCGCGCATAGCCGTACCTGCACCGGTACGGGTGGTCAATGATCGTTACGGGATGCTCCATATGCTGGGAGCACAGGATTCGCTGTACCGCCGTATCATGTCGGGACGACTTTTTTCGGCCAATTCGCATGCGCAATCTCCCCATCCCTACCGAACCGGCGTCGCCGCCGACATCTGGAACCCGATGGACACGAGCTCCGCGCAGCTTCCGGGGAGCATCATGCGCGCGCCGGGAGCGAGCTGATAATCCGCCTCGACCAGCATCTCCCGGTAACTCTCCGGCAGGACGGAGGACATGTTGCGCAGCTTCCCGGCATGCTCATCCTTGAATGGCGTGTCCGCCATAATTCCTTTCCAGCGGCGCGGCTCCGCGATCGGCGAGCCCATAATATGATCGGATATGAAAATATTCTCCACCAGCACATTGCCGTCCGGCACGCTCATTTGCATAATCCGCTTCGCGATCGGCTCCGGGTCCTCCCCTGTCGCGACCCCGTCGGTCATATGGCACACAAGCGGAGCCGGGCAGTCCTGCATATTCGGCAGCTCCCCCTCAAGGATCCGCTCCGCCTGCCGGAACGCCTTGGCCGAATCGGAGAACCGGACCGGCGTCAGATCCGGCAGCGAGCCAAGACTGGCGATCTCGTCGATACCCTTGATGCCGTTCAGCAGATCGTATACATCGTCACTGTAGGCCAGTATAGCCAGGCGGTACCGGGGAGTCAGCCGGTTGCCCTTGGTGGAACGGAACACCATCTGCCGAATCGCCAAGGATAGCGCTTCGTATACAATGTCAATCCGGCGCTTCCCGTCCATCAGCATATTCATCGAAGCGCTAATGTCAATGAGATAAATAATGAGCGCCGGCGTCCGTTGGGAAGCTTGTATGGTATAATTCATCCGCTTCGGTGTCACCTCAGTTCTGTCATGCTTTTCGGATTCAATGATTAAATATCGGGAAGCTCATGCTCCCGATCTTTCAAATATTTATAAATATGTCCCGCCCGGGCGGACATGTCAGGCTTCTTATTGAAGTAATCGGGATCCTTCTCATAGCGATTCGCGAATTCCAGCGCTGTCTTTCGAGCCTTCTCATGATTATCCCGCTTGGCGGAATTATAGGTCTTGTTATAGGAGGCCACGAGCAGGACCGCATCCCGCTCCCGAATCCGCTCCAGTTCTTCCTCCTGCTCCTTGCGCTTGCGGGCCTCTTCCTCCTGCTTGCGCTTCTGCGCCTCGGCCTGCTGCTGCTTCCACTGGAGGTACATCTCATATTTCGCTTGCTTATCATACTTCTCCTGAAGCTTCTTCCGCTCTTCTTCCTTCTTCTTCTGTTCAGCCCGCTTCTGCTCAGCCAGCTTCTGCTGCTCCAGCTTCTTCCACTCCTGATCCTTCTTCGCCTCTTCCTCACGATGCGCCGCCAGCCGCGCTTCGTCCTCCTGCTTGCGGCGGGCTTCCTCCTCCGCCTGCTTCCGGGCCAGATCCGCCTCTTCCCGCTGCTTCGCGGCCAACGCCTCCTGCTGCTCCTTCGCCTTCATTGCATCGGCTTGCAGCATATTATACACAAGCGGACTCGCTCCCAGCAGCAGCATGACAATGCCGGCCGCCAGCAGCGCGGCGGTTCTGCGGCGCGTCCACGGGCGCTTCCCGGACGGAGCCTGCTCCGCGCGCAGCCGTTCCTGCAAGCCTGCGATAGCGGCCGCCAGTTCAACCTCCATCGGGCTTCCGGCAGAGACGAAATGATGCGCCGAACGGTATACATCAAGCGCGCTCTGCCATTGCCCCTTCTTCTCGAGCTCCCTGGCCTGGTTGAACAGACGATCCACCACGTTCGGATCGGACAAGTCTGCCGTCCCGGAAGTCGCAGACGGCGGAACCGGGTCTTGCCCGGCCGGCTCGGACTCCAGCCTGCTCTCTGGCGTCCCGCCAGCAGGCTCAGGCTGAGGCTGCACCGTGATCGGCTCGTCAGCGGACACGCCAGACAAAATAATGAGCCATTCGCCGAAGGTCGGGCAACTGCTCAAGTCTTGGCTCTCCCATGCCCGGACAAATAGCTCGGCAATCTTCGTCCCCCAGCGCTCCTCCAGCGAGCGCTTCATCAATCCGTACCGCTCGCAGGCGGTCTGCATTTCATGCTGATCGAAATAACTCTCGCCCCATGCGCGCCCGATGACTCTGTCATCGGACCAGCCGAGCATCTCGGCGAGAATGACCGCTCCGGCGAACCGATCCGCATACGCGCTCCACAATCCGCTTTGAACGGTGCGGTGGGCCGCATACCCTGGCGAACCGGCGAGAAGCACGTCCGGCCGGTCCAGCTTCGGGCTGTACATCTGCTCTACGTCGACGAGCTCGATCTTGGATCCGTTGCGATGCTTGTTAACTTCCGAAAAAAACGGAAGCAATACGTTCGGCGCAGACAAATCGCAGTGAGCCAATCCTTTTTGCTCCATCCCCGAGCAGATCTGCGCAAGGGATGTTGCCAGCTCGAGGCTTTCCCGACGGGTAAGAGCCCGCTGGGCTGCGATAATATCCAACCAGGTAGGGCCATGTACCCATGGCATCAGCACCGCATATAACAGGTCGGTATGCGCCTGGATGATTCCTCCGTTTTTTTCAGGAGTCAAGATGTGCCGCTTGCATACGCTAAGCCCGGGCAAGGCACTGTACGCATCCAGCTGATCCGACTGGTAGACCATGGCCGGTATGCGGTATTTCGGAAAGAACACCTTGAGCGCCTTCATCCCCTGCACGTCGCCGTCATGCGGGATCAATTGGTATACGATTCCTTGTCTTCCGGCCTGCGCGTAAGCCAGACCGGGAGCAGCCGGGTGCTCTCCAATGAGATAATCGGCTTCATACAGCCGGATCGAATCTCCCGGATTCGGCTGAAATGACATTCCCCATCCCCCCGTGGTGATTCAGGTTACCTAATGCGGCATACTGCAAGAAAACCGGGAGTCGCTACAACGCCCGGTTTTCTTATCAGGTTCATGCGCAGCGGCAGCACAGCCCCGCATTCAGATATTAGCGCTGTTGGTCGATAGTGCGGAACTTGTTCGCAATCACGCGCAGTTCTTCGCTGATGCCGTTCAGCGTCTGAACGAAAGCCTGCATCTGTCTGCTCGCTTCCTGGAACTCCTGGAAGAAGCGTTGTTTCGTCATCCCTTCCCATTGGCCTTCCATGCCTTGAATCGCTTGCGTCAGGCCGGAGACCACCTGTTGGCTTTGCTCTCCGCCCTGCTTGAATTGATTCGCGACCTGGTCCACTTGTTCAGGTGTTATTAAAATACGGCCTGCCATTATTAACTTCCTCCTTTGGAAATGGATAGGATAAATGCTAGGTCAATTGTACATGAAATCCATTCCTACTCGGTAAGAGGCCCTGGTCCTAATTTCCATATAACCTTTTACTTAGCTGTTGAGACTTCTTGAAGAACTTTTTGGAAAGCTTCTTCTTCATAGTTCGAAAAACCTACATGGGCGACAACGTCGATATCCTCATGATTGAATAAAAAGGAAAAGTTCTCATCTATGTATCCTTCCGGATAGACGACGCCCAAATAATCAAACAGACGATTTGTCTTGATTTGAAGCTGCTTGCGGCCATATATCATCAATTTCTTACTTCCGTCGCGCAGCAATACGATCGAGCCCAGCGGAAGTAACGTCTTGTCATGTGTAGGACGGAGTTGTTCTGCTTGATTCTTCAAATCGCACCCTTCCCTTCTCTGTTCAATTGCGTCTCTGACCCGTTAAGATCCGTTCCCGGGGGACCATTTGCCAAGCCCCCCGAACGTGTCCGAGACGGAATCGGCGATGCGCTTCGCTGTCTTCGTCGTTCCGCTCTTGACCGCCTTCACTCCATCGGCCACCGTGTCCGAGACGGATTGCACTTTCGTTGAGAGCGACTTCGTACTGTCCGACACCGAATCGGATGCGCCGTCCACGACGCTGTCTACCGCGTCCACCGCATAGGTTTTCAATGACTTGCCGTTAACCGTGACTTCCGAGGCCATGGAAATAACGGCACCTGCGGCCAATCCGACTCCGGCCCCGACGATCGTCCCTCCTACCGGAACGACGGAGCCGACATATGCGCCGACCGCGGCGCTGGCTGCCATCGTGCCCAGGCCGAGCGAGCCGTTCACGACGCCGCTTGCCACCGCGCGGCTGGCTCCCCCCGCTTCATAATCCGTCATCACGGCAGTTCCCGTGTCGTAGGCGAGGCCGGCATAGCCCAGCTTCGCGCTCCATCCATTGAGCGAGAAGGCTTCCTTCATCGCGATGCTCGGGTCGACGAACTTCCATACATTGCGGTGATTGGACGCGTTCGAAGCGGCATACCGTGTGCCGTGAATCCCTTCCGACATCGCGTAGTCGGATCGGGCCCCGCTAATCGTGACATAACCGTCTCCCCGCACATTGACGTTGAATTTGTCACGGTGCATGCGCAGCATATCATAGCCGCCCTTGCCGATGCCGTATAATTGGGCTTCCGTCGGCTTCCAGCTTAATCCGATGCTGGTTCCCCCTCCGTTCATCGCGCGAACGGCTGAATTCGGATTCGAGATCGTCCCGAGCCCCGGTGCAACCCCAGGAAGAATAAGAGACGTCCCCCCCATCATGATGCCGCTGAATATGGCCGTTGCCGATCCGATCTTAGCCCCAGGCGGCAAAATGCTGTTCGTCTGCTGATCAGCCGTCTGGAATTGCTCCGCTTTCGTACTGATTTGCTTGCCCAGCTCGAACAACAACTCGTGAATCTGGGAAGACAGACGCGATGCCTGCTGCCATTCTTCCATGACGGATGTCCTAATCGAAGACTCCCATGTCAACGTATGCAGCGCCTGACTCAGAGACGATTGAATAGTTTGTATTTGTTCCGCCGCAATTTGAAGCTGACGGCCCAAATCACGGAGCGCATCCGGATATACGAGAATACGCATCGTTGTCACCTTCCCTCATCTTTTGCGAGCTGCCGGTCCCACTGCACGAACATTTGGGCAAATTGCTCCTTTGTCGTCGGCGTGGCCGTCAACCAATCTTCGTCACCTTTAGAGCTTTTGCGGATCAGCCAGTTGCATGAATCGCCAATGATGAACGCCAGCCCCTGAACGTCCCAATCCTGCTCATTCCAGACCAGGAAGAGGAATTCTCCTTCCGCGACTTTATTTTTCATCGAGCGGGCCAGGGCGAGTGCCCCTTCTTCTTCTCCGTCGAACGTCATCAATTGGCATGTCATTTGCTCGACCGTCAGCTGGGGCGCCTGCTCATACAGCTTGTGAAAATGCCTTTTGGACAAGATCACCGAGGTCATCTCCGTCTCCGGCTGGTCGGCCCAGCGCATCCTCTCGATAAGCTCACGGCACGCCTCTTCTACCGATCCGATCTCATAGAGCGTATACCGATTCGGATCTTCATTGCACCGCACGCGCTGGATGACCATCTCATCCGTCATGTGCAGGTACCCTTCGAACGCCTCGCTTGCATGGGAGTACCTGACCCAGCATGATCGCTTGGCCAGCCCGGTAACGGCAACGCTCGAAAACACATGCGGGGGCATGGACAGCTCCACCCCGTTCGGCTCTTCCATCAAATATCCTTTTTTCAGCAGAGCTGACTTGGCCCGGTCCCATTCTTCCGCAATCTCGTCCGTCAAACATCCGCGAAACGGATCTTCGATGCCCAATAAACGGTCAGAACCGATAATACCGGTCAGAAAGTACAACTCCTTCGCATCCAGCGTAATGCTATCTCTCAACTTTTTCTCTTCTTTGTCAACGTCATCTGTCGTCATCAATTCATGCACCCCCCATCAGACCGGTACATTCCATCGTTCGCGAATTCGTTCTGACCATTCATTTGGAGTCCACGACTCGGTATATGGAAAAGCGGCTTTCAGTTTGGTAAATTTGCGTCGCATAAAATATCCTTGTCCCGGCGGCAGCATCTTCGTTCCGGAGCTGCCGCTGTTCGATTCGGAGATCGGCAAGCGCAGGAAGGACAGGTCGTTCGCGTCAATCGTTCCGAACAGGAATCCCGATTGGGATGCCTTCACATCGTTGAACCAATCGACGCCGAAGGTCGGGAATTCCGATGGAACTCCCGCCAGCACGACATGGACATTCCGGTCCCGGCCCTGCCGTACGATGGCTGACAGCTGATCCTTTACAGAAAAATCAGTCAACTGTTTGCATAAATCATCGGCATCGTCCATCACGAGCAAGAGGGCCGGTTCATGCGCTTCCTTCGTCCGGTTCTGTACTTGATCATATATCATCTGCACGAGGAATGGAATCTCTTCTTCTCGCACTGCGACTCCTTTGACATGAGGAAGACCGGACAATCGGCTGATTCCTTCCCCGCCGAACCGGGTATCGACCATATAGATATGAAGCCGCCCAGGCGAGACATGATAAGCCAACGACAGCATCCAGCTCGACAGGAATGACGTCTTGCCGCTCTCCATCGGACTGGCTGCCACGAAATGAGGGCCTTCCTTCAAATCGATCAGGAACGGCTCCAGGTCGTCCGAACGGAGACCGACCGGCACCCGGTACAAGCCTTCGGCGCCTTCCTGAGCCCGCCTTCCCGGCTCCTGGAGCAGCTCCGGCAGCCGGACCAGGTCAGGAAGCGGCCGGATCGGCGGTGCTTCCTTCCCGTTCCACGCCTCCTTGATCGACTTCATCTCGGCGCGAAGCCGCCGGATCCGCTCGGTCTCGTCCGGGCCGCTGGATGGCAGCGCCGTCTGGAATTCAAGCGGCGGCACGGCCCCCTTCACCAGCCCGCGCCCCGGCGGAAGCTGCGCCGGCGCCTTCGTCGGCCGTCCGACCGCGAAATAGTAGTCGCTCGGATCGGCAAGCTCGAACGACACCGCCTGCGGAATATTGCTGCGCACCTTCTCGAAAATATCGGTTACGCGGTTCGCCGTAATCACGAACGTAATGGCGAGACTTCCGCCCTCGCGCAGCAAATATTCCAGCAGTTCATTCTCCTCCGGATAGGTCGACCGGAAGTTCAAGTATCCGTCAATGACGACGACGATGTGCGGCACCTGTTCGCGGGCCGCTCTCCGGTAGGAGGCGATCGTCTTGACTCCCGCTTCCGATATCCTTTCTTTGCGCTCGCTCAACTGCTGCCCCAGGTAACGGAACAGCCGCTTGATGCGGTCTTCCTCCTCCGCCAGCATGACCGAACCGATCTGAGGCAATTGGGCCACATCCTTCATCATCCGCCCCATGTCCACGACATAACCATGCCACCGTTCCGGCGTGAATTGCTTCGCCAGCGACATCAGCAAGGACTGGACGAAGGTCGTCTTCCCCGTGCCCGGCATGCCGTATACGGCAAGATGTCCCTGCTCCATGCTCATATGGAGCGGCTCCTGCCGCTGCTGCATCAGATCGTCGACCAAGCCGATCGCGGCACAGAGCTCGGTCTCCGGATGCTCCGCCTGCCATGGTCCTGCCGGTTCTTCCCCGCGCAGCGCCAGAACCTCATCCAATTCCAGATGCTCCGGTAGCGGCGGGAGCCAAGGGCCCGGAAGCCGCTCAATCCCCTCGCGGCGGGCCGTCTCGGCCACATGGCCGATGAACACTTGCAGCTGCTTCGGCGGTTCCTTCTCCATCAGCGCGGAGGAGAGTTCCTCTCCGGTCAGCAGCGGTTCCCGCTTGCCATTCAGCCGGACCTCATAAATCTGGACAGGCGAGGCCTCTTCATCCTGGCGCTTAACCAGATAGGGCGCCCCGCTCCAGGCGAACTGCATCTCTTCGAACACTTCATCGCTGCCAACCTGGAAGTAGCCTCTCCCGGGATTGGTAATCCAGGCGGCATTCGGTATTTTGAGCATATCCCGGCTGTCCCCTTCACTCTGAACCCGCAGGCAGATGCGGAAGCGGGTGTTGCTCCATATTTTCTCGTCAACGACGCCAGCCGGCTTCTGCGTGGCCAGGATGAGGTGGACACCGAGCGTCCGGCCGATCGTCGCGATGCTGATCAGCTCATCCATGAACTCCGGCTGATCCTTCTTCAATTGGGCGAATTCATCGATAATGATGACCAAATGCGGAAGCGGGTGCTCCGCCCGCCGGTCCGATCGGTAATATTCATCGATATGCTGCAGATTCCCGGCATCATTCAAGATGCGCTGCCGGCGGATCAGCTCCGCCCGGAGCGACACCTTGGCCCGCTCGATCAAGCTGTCGTCCAGATTCGTTATCGTGCCTACGACATGCGGCAGATCGACGAAGGTGTTCGACATGCCGCCACCCTTGTAGTCAATCAGCATGAACGCAAGCTCATGGGGATGGAACTCGGCGGCAAGCGAAGCGATGAGCGACTGGATAACTTCGCTCTTCCCCGAACCGGTCGTTCCCGCGATCAGGCCGTGCGGCCCATGTCCCTTGCGCTCAATCTTGTCATGAAGATTGAGCATGATCTTCTTGCTTCCCGCGCGTACGCCGACCGGAACCGGCAGCGTATCGGGATAACGGTTCTTCCGCCAGCGCGAAGCTGCGTCCAACTGGCCGATCTCCTTCACGCCCAGCATCTCGAACAGCGTCAGGACGGTAGGAATGTCGGACGCGGCCGAGCGCTTCAGGCGGATTGGCGCCATAAAGCGGGCCAGCGTGTCCATCCCTTCCAGAGACATAAGATCGGCGGAAAAGGCATTCCGAACGATGCCTTCTTCTCCCGTCTTATGCGTATAGGTTTCTTCGGATTCGCCCACTTCCACGATAAGCTGGCACTGCATCGGCAGGAGCTCCTTGCTCTCCGAGAGCACAATCGTGCAAGCGTCGATTCGGCCAGCATCCTCCAAAAGGAGCGGATACAGCGGCTCCTCTTCCACCAACTGCGTATCGGACAGCAGGACGACATAACAAGGGAGATGCTGCTTCTTCTGACCGGATGTCTGGAAGCTCTTCCTCCGGTTCAGCAGGCTGAACAGCTGGTCCGCCAGCTGATGCGCCCCGCTGCGTCGATCCGCCAAATACCGCTGCGTCCGTTCGTCATCCCATGTATGCGGCAGCCATCTCAGCCAGCTCCATTCCTCGGCTTCGCGCTCATCATAGAAGGCAGCCAGCTTCACTTCATCTGGCGAATGCCGGGTGGACAGCTGCGCCGTGATGACGCGGATCGCATTCATTACCGCTTCCCGGCCACCGACGATGCCGATGACCTTGGCTGGATACAAAGGGAGCGTGATAGGCGCCTGCTCCACCCGCTTGAACTCTTCCGCGACTTCGCGGGCAGCGTCAATCAACGGATCGCGCTCATAGCCGTCCACGCGCGGCACTTCAATATCCATGTAGAATGGCACCATGCCAGTGCCGATTCGCACATGCATGAAATCGTCATCCGCCGGACCGCGCTCCCACAGATTGCTGCTCCGGTTCTTGACGATCTGATAGCATACTTCGGGATCGCCATGGATCGCCTGCATGGCCTCCAATTGCTCCCTTGTCTTCTCCTGCAGTTCTTCCCGATGCTTATCCAATTGGGTGCGGTACATCCGATCGCGTTCCACCTTGCGGCGATCGTACACCTTCTTATTGTTCAAATACATAAAAAATGGAAGAGTATACGACGTCAGCATCATAAAAATGGTCAACATCTGGAACATCATATAATTGCTGTTGCCCATCTTGCCTGATATTGACATATATATGTAAAAACCGACACTGACCAACGTCATAATAATCGTAATGATCGAAAATGTAGGACGGGTCGGTTCCGCTGGCGGGCGCAAAATCTCAAGCTTGTCCCTGCGCAGCGTCGGCTTGATTCTAGGTGATCTCTGGTACAGTACGTTCACGGCGAACAACTCCTCGTCTGAATCGCTACTTATTCGCTACCCTGTCCTTCTCTGGTTGAAACAGCATTCGTCTTCCATATGCAGGAAGCGAGTCGGTTGTCGTGGAGTAAGCCCGTTGGATGCGGATATGTGCGCCTTCGCGCAACCCGGCTTCCGCAAGCCGCTGTTGTTCCTGTACTACGAACCACAACCCTTCCGGTTGCTTCGCTTCGAGAATATATTGCACATCATTGCGCGGCGGCTCACCGAACAATTTCAATCCGAGAATAGATTTCAACTGCAGGCCCGTGCAATCCTCCGACACATCAATGTCGAACCACTCCTGGCCCTGCCTTCCTGAAGATACGGTCAGCATCATCGCAAGCGCCCTCCTCTTCCCGTGCGGATGCGAGCCGCTCCGGCTCTGCCTGTCTCATTTCACTCTACACCCGCAGGGGGAGAGCGGTCAATCCGGGGCGACTGCGGCGCCGGTTGCGGGGGACCGGACAGGACTGGACTGCTTCTACGACAGACTAGTATACATGATAATACCATATCCGTACTTAGTATATATTGGAATTACCCGGTTGCAATGAGCCATAAGAACGGAATTCGTGACAGAGTTCCAAAAAGAATGCCTCGCCACCCGGGGTCTGACTTTTGCTAATTTCTGGCATCTGGCTGGCTAGGCTGGAGCCGGGCCTAGGAAGGTTCCAGGTTCCTGCTCATTCCTGTTCAGATTCCCGCTCAAGTCTGTCCAGGTTCCAGCCCAAGCCTGCTTACGTTCACTATCCCAACTATTCAGGCTCTTCCAGTTGCAAAGTCAGACCGCTTCTTGCCATCGTCCTTCCGATAGGCTGACCGGATCACTTCTTCCTTTCATTCCCCGGAATGGTCAATCGGCTCCATCAACTTACTCATTCTCCCAGATAACTCAAAATCCGTTCCTTCTTATGTTCGCTATCCCTATCATTCAGTCCGTCACTTCTTATGTTCGCTATCCAATCCGTCAGTCCGTCACTTCTTATCTTCACTATCCCAGTCAGTCAGTCCGTTACTTCTTCTCTTCTCTATCCCAATCAGTCAGTCCGTCACTTCTTATGTTCGCTATCCCAATCAGTCAGTCCATTCCTTCCTTACCATCACTATCCCAATCGGTCAGTTTAGCAGCAGTCCTTCTTCTTCACTCTCCCCGTCGTTCAGAATGCTTCTCACTTCATTAGCCCTAATATAACAATTTACTATTCAACCATTCGATTTCCTCCTCGATCACACGAGGGTCTAGTCCGTTCCTTCTCCTTGAACCGGGGCCATCATACATGATGAATAAAGTGTAACATCGCTTACTGACTAGATGGGAGACTGCGCAAAAGGAGTTTCCATTCATACTCTTCCTGACGAGTTGGGATATTGGACAAAAGGGGTTCCATCTATACTCTTCCTGACGAGTCGGGATATTGGACATAAGGAGCTTCCATTCCATACTCTTCCTGACAAGTTGGGAGATTGAACAAAAGGAGTTGCCATCCATACTCTCTTCCTGACGAGTTGGGAGATTGGTCAAAAGGAGCTTCCCTGCATATTCATTTTCCTGACTCCATGGGAGATTGGACAAAAGGAGTCCAGGGACTCCAGGGACTCCAGACATCTCCAGACATCTCCAGACAGCTCAAAAAGCTCCCGTATCGCGGAAGCCCAAGCAGCGATTATTCCCATTTCGTCCATTGCGTCCGAATGTTTTCCTTCGTGACGATACCTTTTTGCAGCAGCGCATTCGGCACCATCGAATTGTAGGTCCGGATGCTGCGATTCAGTTCCTCGAACGCCTGATCCACGGGCTCGCTACCAAGCTCCTCCACCTGATGCAGCAGTTGTTCAAGCTGGCTTCGAATCTTTTTTTGAAGCTCCAGCCAGGAAGGGAGCACATTCGCTTCCTTCATGACGCTCTGGAGCGCATCCCCGCTTGCCACATCAAGCGGCTTGCCCTTGCCGGGCAGTTCGTCCATGCCGCCCGACTTCGCATAATTCGAGAAAATCTCATCCATCCAGTCCCCATGCCGCTCACTCATGTCCGCTCCTCCTCTATTCGGCTTCGATCCTCTGCTCTGCTTCCGCCGGCTTCACTGCCGGAGCCAAGGGCGTAGTCCGGGCAAGCATCTCATACATATGTTGCTCCGCTCAGGATATCCTCCCGCATGCGTGCCAGAATGGCCTGCTCCTGAGCGCTCCATTCCTCCGGCCGCTTGCTCGTCCGGTGATACAGATACGAATAGATAGTTCGATAACGGAGGAAAAAGGGAACCCGCCCCCATTCCTCGGCAGGCAGCTTGTCCGCCTCCGCATACCCGCCCGCAAACGCATCCAAAAACCGGGTTACGAAGGCCGGCCGTTCCTCCCGGTTCCGCACACTCATCGAGGCCGCCTGCGCGGCAATCGCGATATCATACGCGTACCAGTGGCGCATGCTGTCACCGAAGTCCAACACCGCCAACCGGTCTCCAACCCGCAACAGGTTGCCCGGATGCAGATCGTGATGGATGAGGCCGTAGCGTTCGGCCTCCTTAGGGAATCGCTGCGCCTCCTGCACACACTCGAGCCACAGATCCCAGACAGGCGCATCTCCACCGAGGCGGCCGCTTCCGGCAGGATCCAGCGCCTCCCGGACGAGCCGGTCGTCCGTCCAATCCTGGAACGGCGGAGCCCAAGCGGCCGTATAGTGCCGTGCCGCCCGGCGCAGCGTTCCCATCGTTTCCCCCCATTGGCGGAAAAGCCATTCGTTCCACTGCTCCGGTTCCCTCGGATGAATGGCAGTCCCGTTCAGCTTCTTCGTGACGACGGCGAAGCATTCCCCATCCAGCCTGGCCGTCATTCCCCCGTTCTTCGCCGGCACCGGCTCCGGCACCAGCAGGCCGGCTTCCATCGCCTGCTTCATCCAGGCAAGCTCGGCCTCCACGAAGGCCGGGTCTTCGCGATCGAATCGGCAGCATTTGATGACCATAGCTCCGTCAGACGTCTCGAATACATGGTTATAGTACCCTCCGAGCAATCTTGAACCTCGCGCATCGATGCCGTAAGCCGCTTCAATAGCGGGCAGCAAATTTTGGATCAATGCCCCTCTCTCCCTTCCCCCGACCTCAATTTAATGGTCAAAATCGCCCGCCGCTCCTCGAGTCTGAGCATCCAATGATACCTATCCGTCTAATCCGACGATTGTGAACGCGGATGCCGCTGCAAGCGTGCGAGTATATCAGGCGTAATGGCGACGCCTATCGATTGCAGCGCCAAGACGATTGCCCCAGCCACGGGGGACAGCGCCGGCTCGATGACCCGGAAGCGCTTTCGACCGCACGCGGGCGTGGACGCGGCAGCCTGCTGCAGCCGTTCGGCGACGATTCGGCGGATATACGGATCCCGAATGACACTGCCTACGAACGCGACGGATAGAGTCTCCTCGCTGAAGCGCGAGCCGACGATGCGAATCCCTTGCTCGAGCGCTGAGGCAGCCTCGTCGCAGACGAGCCGGGCCAACGGGACGCCGGCCCCGGCTGCTCTCGTAACATAAGGCGCCATCTCGCCAAAGCGCCGCATTCGTTCATGCTCGTCGCAGACGAAGCCGCGGGCGGCTCCCAGCTCGCTCAGTTCATCAACGCTCGCGGCACCCCAGTAACGGAGTATCTCGCCTACCCAAGCCTGATCCGCCTCAGCCGCGTAGCCGGCAATGATTTTGTACACCGCTTCATAGGATAAAAATCGGGCGGCCGTCGCATAGTGATGAAAATCCTGATTGCGCACGATGCGGCCCGCCTCATTCACCCCGAACACGACGGAACCGGTTCCGGCCACAGCCATAATTCCCGGCTCTCCGAGAAAGGCTCCCGCATGTGCTACCATCCCGTCATTGACATGCCGCCGCACGATTGAAGCGGTTGCAGCGCCGAACGCGTCGGTGAATTCCTCGGCCCATGCCATATCTTGCTCCGATTCCAGACCGGCCAGGCCGGCGCACAGAGCAGCAATCGGGGCCCCGCCGGAACGTGCCGCCGCCTCCTGCAGCGCATCTCTGACATGCTGCTTCGCCTGCACATCCTTGTTCGGATTGCAGCAGCCGTTCTCGGCATAAGCGATGACCGCACCATCCAAGGAAGCCGTCATAACCCGCGTCGTCGTTCCCCCACCATCGATGCCGATGACGATGTTGCCCATTCATGCATCCCCCATATTCAAATGATGAAGCGGCAGGACCGCTTATTTGGCCAAATAGCCACGCTCGACCGCTTGCTGGACCAGCTTTTCCGCGAACCTGCCCAACTGCTGCGATCCTTCCTTGATTCCCCCGATGCGGGCCAGAACCCGATCGCTGGTGATCCCATGCTCCTGCCATGATTTCCCTTCTGTCGTATAGTTATGAATCAGAGGCTGCAGCCGGTCCAGCGCTGCCGCATATTGGGCCTCTGGCGTCTGGCGCTGCTCGAATTCCATCCAGAGCTGCATCATTTCATTTTTCTGTTCCTCCGGCAGCATGCCGAACAGCCGCTTCGCAGCCTTCGACTCCCTGGCGAATTTGTCTTCATGCCCCTGCGCATCATAGGCGAACGTGTCTCCGGCGTCAATCTCCACGATATCGTGAATGATAAGCATCTTCAGCACGCGCAGCAGGTTCAGATTCCGCTCGTTGGCGTACTCGTGCAGCAGTATCGCCATCACTGTCAAATGCCATGTGTGCTCGGCGTCATTCTCATGCCGGCTCCGATCCAGCAGATACGATTGCCGGAAGACCGATTTCAATTTATCCACTTCTTTGATGAACTCGATATGCATTTCCAGTCTATCCTGCATGGATGCCATTCGTCCAACCTCCTTCAGCCTGTATTTCCCCGAAAGAGCGGTTCACGTCCGCGATCCGCCCCTTGGGATCGGTTGGCCCCCCTCAGTGCTCCGCGCGCTTACCGTTCCTCCCGATGAATGACAGCGACACTGGTCTGGCGGTTATTGAACGGATCATAGCCGTTCAGTATGCGGCCATGAATGATGCCGTAGCGGCCCAGACGCCGATGCAGCCACACTTCCGGCTCTTCGTAAGCTCCGGTCTTCAGCAGAAGCAGCTTGCCTTGCGGCGTCACATGATGCTGTAACAGGAAATGAATATACTCTTCTTCGTACTTCTCCGGCACAATATCGAGCATCGTCGCCACATAATCGAACTGCCGCTCCGGAATCCAGGCGAAGGCGTTACCGACATAGAAATGATCCGCATAGGCGGGCAGACGTTCCTTCGCTAGCTCAATCAGCTTCTCGGAAATATCGAGCCCGTAAGGATCGATCGCAATGCCGCGCTCCTTCGTCCATTCGATGACAGACTCCAGCAAATAACCGTTGGCGCACCCGATATCCAGGAAGGATCCGGAATGCTCGACGGCATCGGCTACCGGCTTGCGCAGCGCCTTCCAGCGCTGTTCCGGTCCTGACATACCCGATTGCTTCCAAGGTTCATCCGCACCGTAAGACAAATAAGCCGTTTCGGTATCCAACTTCACTTGCTCGCACCATTGCTCCAATTCTTCGGGAATCGCTCTGTAGGGCATATGCAGTCCTCCTCTAATTAAAATAATGGCGGCTGCGCCTCGCATTGATCCATAATGGCCGGATAAGGAGCAGCCGCCCAACCTGTACGACGGACGATGTATCTTTTCTTGACAAGAAGCATCGCATATTTCATCCCTCGGCGTCAACTGACGCCCTGCTGCCGTTCGCTAAGGTGAGTCGGAAAGGGAAACGGCGGCAAAGCGGGACAGGGCGATGATAGAGAACGAGAAGAGATGAGAAGGGAAGCTTCCACGCTCCGTTAGGCATGAGCGGGAAGCGGCAGCGGTCTAAGGCGTATCGCAAGCCAATGCGATTGAAGCGGCAGATGGCCGTTCGGAGCCGGTCCGCCACCCCGGTTAAGTCCGGCCGCTGCGGTGAGGTCCGGGCCGGGACTCGGGCGGCAAGGCTAGGCCTTACCGTGAGCGCGGAATGATATAGCTCCGAGCGGAACGGATGAATCCGGCCTTCAGGAAGAAGGCTTCGGCTTCGGGAACAGAGATGAGAATAAGGGATACTTCATCGCTCAGCTTCCGCTTCAGCCGTTCCAGCAGTGTCTTCCCGACGCCCTGCTTCTGGTACGAGCGGTCGACGGCCAATTCGGACAAATAACAGCAGTAGGAAAAATCGGACACCGCTCTGGCGACGCCCATCTGCTGCCCCGCCCAGGCCGTAATCAGCAGGCCGCTGTGATCGATCATCCTCTGTAGTCGCGGGAGATCGTGGAACGGTCTGCGATACCATTCGTTATCCTCTCCTCATCTGAATGGTCATCGCCGCTCCGCTGCCGGACGGAGCCATGCGGCCGACAATCTCAGCCTTCCACCGCAGCCGAGCTCTCGGGCAGCCTTTCCTGGCGCTCTTGCTCCCGCACCTCGGCGAGGAATTCGCGTACAGCCTCACGATACCCCTCCGGATCGGTGGGATAGGCTCCCGCATGCACCGCGTCGTCGACGATATGCAGCCGCCGGATGCCCTTCGTCTTCGCGTGATACAATTCTACGCTCATCGAGGTAGGCACGAAATCGTCCTTGCCGCCATGGATGAGCAGCAGCGGAACTTCCTGCTCCCGAATCCGTTCTACAGGCTTGACGTCGCGCATGGAGAAGGCCGCCTGACGCCGCAGCCTCCGTTCTAGCATGCCCATGAAAGGAAAAATCGGCACCCGGTTCAAATCCTTCAGCTGGTATCGCATCAGCTTCTCCAGATCCGAGTATGGACAATCGGCAATGATGAAGCGGATTTCCGGGTCCGTCCCGGCATGCATCAGCACGGTGCCCCCGCCCATGGATTGCCCGTGGAGGCCGATATACGCGTCTTCGCCTACACGGTGCCGGACCCATTCGATCCAGGCGTCAAGATCTTCCCGTTCATAGAAGCCATAGGTTGCGTAACGCCCTTCGCTCCGTCCGTGACTGCGCTGGTCGATAAGCAGCACATTGAAGCCTTCGTCTGCGAACAACGGGATGAATTGGGACGAAAAGCCGTGGTTCGCCGTATATCCGTGCACGATAATGACAACCTTCCGGCCGCCGGGATGCGGCTCGATATAATATCCCCGCAGCCGGAACCCGTCCTTCGATAAGATGGAGGCTTCCTCCTTCGGCAGCGCTTCGAAGTCGTCCCTTGACATCAATCCCATGCCTTCCACCATGGCGAACGCATCTTCGGGAAGCGAGCGCTTGCCCAGGATCATGCGCCGGAACACATGACTTCCCAGCAAATTCGCACTTACGATAACGATGAACAAGATGCATCCCGCCACTACATAACTCCACATACGATCATCCCTTTTTCTGCAACGATATCATGATGAACTTGCTACAATACCATGCGGAGCGCCGTTACTGCCGTTCGAAACGGACATAGCGCGTTCCTCGCACCAACAACCGCCCGGCCGCCCCTTCCTCCAGCCGGTGGAATTCATCACGGCTTACCTTGTACTCTACGCACTCTCCGTCTTCCAGGCGAAATGCGACGTAATGGACAGCAAGCGAATGATGATGAACATACCCGTCATGATGCATGCGTTCGTGGCGCAGCTCCATCCGCTTGCCCGCGACGGCAGAAGCTGCCGAACGAACCGGCTGGCGGCAATGATGAAGCCACTGCACGGTCCCCCGCAGCACGGCGTAAGCGATAATGCAGACGGCCAGGAACAGCAGCAGCCCGAAAAAGGGACCGATGAAGCCATCAGCCGAAATTAGGGATAAGGTGTCCATCGTCTCCCCCCGCTTGCATAATCCGAATCTCATTCATGACGGATTGCCTTTACTCCATATTATAACCGGAGCACGGTGGCTATGAGCAACCTATTTTTCCACTTCTACCCAGGTGAAGCGAAAAATACCGTCCTTGCCGACGCCAGGATTACCCCTCTTCAGAGTGCAATCCAATATTTGCAGATACCGTCTCCAGTCCCGGCCAAGCGGCCGCCGTTCTTCTCGATGACACGCCTCGAAGCCGTATTGTCTTCATCGCAGGTAAGAAGCACTTCCTGCAGGCCGATCCGTCTCGCCTCGGCGAGCAGCAGCCGCAGCATGACTGTTCCGTATCCCCGCCGGCGCGCTTCGGGACGAATTGCGTAGCCGATATGGCCGCCCCGCTCCCGCAGCGCATCAGTCAGCGCATGCCGCAGCTTGCCGATGCCGACCGGCCAGCCTTGGACATACAGCCAATACACGTTCTGGGGAACGAGATGCGCGGGGAGGCGGCGCCCTTGCGACATCTGTATGTAGGATTTTAGATAGGATCGGAACTGTGTCGGGCGAATGCCGTATCCGCTGTTGGAGAACCCGTTCTCCCCCGGCCCCATCTTCTGCAGCATCTCGTAAATATCGCTGCCGTCCGTCAGCGCCAGCGGACGAAGCTCAATGCCTGAAGCTTCCATGAACTGAGGATACATCCGCATGATGGTGCGCATCGATTCGGAGTCTGGCACATGCAGTCGGGTATCCCGCTGCAGCGGGACCGCTTCCGTTATCGTACAGCCGTGAGCCAGCGCTTCGGACAGCGTCACGCCCTGCTCTATCTCACCCCAGCTCCCGATCGGGACAGACAACAGCGCCGCGACATCATCCCCAGGGGCGAGCGGCTCGGATTCATCCGCTTCGGCCGCATAGATGCCGTAATAGATGTAGGGACCGACAGGCAGACCCTGCTTATACGGCTGATCCGGCGCCGGATTCGTCGCGCGCTGAAGCAGGAACGGCGCCAACTCGTCACGCACTGTCACTGGGCGTACTACACCAGTGTCCAGGTCGTGAAAATATGTTACTGGCGACGACTTCAACCGCACCCGGTCGGTTGCCAGCTCCTCCCTCGTTTCCCGCAGCGCGCAGGCGGGCATTGTCTCGCCCAACTCCTGACCGCCTCCGACGCCCCCGATGCGCAGGACCTGATCGGACATCACAGCCTGGCCATCCAAGGCGCCCATGTCCGCATTGAGCGTCATGACGACGCGCTCCTCCCGGACGAGGATGACGCCGGCGCAGAACGGTTGATTGAACGTCAGCGCTTCGATATGGAGAGGCTCCTTCATCAGGATAGACATCGTCTTTCCCCCCTTTAGCCGCAGCATGTTTTAATTCACGAAGGTCGCCTTGACGCGCTTCGATCGGATGAAATAAATGATCCAGGTGATCTTGAAGAAGGGGCGCAGCACCAGAAGGCTGAAGATTTTCATGCGGCTATAATCTTCCAGTCCCCCCGGAGTCAGACTGACCAAATAAGTGTCGGCAAAGGTCCATAAAATGCTACATATGTAGAAGACGATCAACATCTTTGGCAGCAGCTTCGTTTTGCGATAGAACAGAATGAGTACCATAATCAGCATCATCGATATCAAGAGATTGGCTACCGTCTCGAAAATAATAAGCACCGGCAACACCGAGTTATCCGATTCAGGCGTCGTGAGCAAACTCCATGTATCAGATTGGAAGAATGGAATAATTTCTGAAAACAGCGAGATAAGCATGCTTATAAACGACCACCACAGCGCAATCTGAATGACAATCAGCCAGCCCGACAGCCCTTGATAGGAGGGCCCCAGCGGCTGAAGCGGGCGCGGCGGTTCGCCGGATGAACCGGCGGGAGGATTCCCGTTCATTCCATCCCTTCCTTTCGTTCTTGAATAGGGGCTGGACCAGCAGTTCAGCCTTGTCTAGTCCAATCCGTATTGCTTCATTTTCAGGATAGACATCGTCCGTCCCCCTTTAGCCGCAGCATGTTTTAATTCACAAAGGTCGCCTTGACGCGCTTCGATCGGATGAAATAGATGATCCAGATGACACTGAAGATGGAGCTCCGCACCAGAGGTTTGAGCGCTTCCAGGCTATCAGCGTCCTGTCCCCCCGGAATCAGACTGGCCAAAGAATAGTCGGCAAAGAACGATAAAATGTTCCATATGTACAATACGATAATCATCGTCGGCAGCAGCTTCTTTTTCCGATAGAACAGAATGAGCACCATAATCAGCAGCATCAATGTCAATAGATTGGCTATCGTCTCGAAAATAATAAGCACCGACCACATCGAGTGATAGTATTCCGATTCAGGCGTCGTGAGCAGACTCCATGTATTCGATTGGTAGATTGGAAAAATTTCTGTAAACAGCAAGTTGAGAATCATGATGAACAACAACCACAGCCCGATCTGAACGACAATCAGCCAGCCCGACAGCCCTTGATAGGAGGACCCCAGCGGCTGAAGCGGGCGCGGCGGTTCGCCGGGAGACCCGGCGGGAGGATTTGCGTTCATTCCATTCCTTCCTTTCGTTCTTGAATAGAGGTTGGACCGGCAATTCAGCCTTGTCTAGTCCAATCCGTATTGCTTCATTTTATAGTAGAGCGCGCCGCGGGATATCCGCAGCATTCGGGCCGCCTTGGCCTTGTTCCCGTTCGTTCGCTCAAGCGTCTCGGCGATGCGGGCGCGCTCCCATTCCCCGGAATGGACGCTGAGGGGAAGATCCGGCTCGGTTAATTCATTCAAGGTGGTCAAGCGGGCATATTCCGGCAGCTGGGCGGACGTCACCGCGCCGGATCCGGCCGCGGCCGGCGCGGCGTATTCCATCGCGTTCCTCAGCTGCGACAGATTGCCCGGCCAATCGCAGGCAAATACCGCCGCCAGCGCGTCAGGCGCGAGCTCCGGAGCGGTGATGCCTGCTTTGGCGGCCGCCTGGTGCAGGAAGACCCGGCACAGCTCCGGCAGGTCCTGCTTCCGCTCGCGCAGCGGCGGAACCGTATAGAGCTGGAAGGCGTACCGCAAGGAAGGCAGCAGGCGGTCCGGCTCCTCTGCGGCGGCTTCGGGGCCGACAGAGCCGCAGATTCGGCACTGCAGCGGGACGGATGCCGTGCCGCCCAGCCGCTCGAAGCGGGACAGGCGCAGCATGGCCGCCAGCTTCTCCTGCATCGACGGAGGAAGCGCGTCGATATCTCTCAGATAGAGCGTGCCGTCGGCAGCCAGATCCAGCTTCCCTGGCCGCTCTTCTCCTCCCTGATAGCCGAATAATTCGGCTTCCAGCATCCCTTCCGGAACGGTGCTGCAGCTGACCATCACGAACCGCCCGGAACGGCCGGCGCTCCGATGAAGCCATTCGGCCATCGAAGTGCGGCCGACTCCCCCCTCGCCTGCGAGCAGTAGCGGCTGTCCGATGGAAAATGCGGTCTGCAGCCGCTGAAGCAAGGCGGAAGGGAAGACGGCCGGCAGCAGCGGCTGGCCTGCCGGATGATGATACATCTCCGCGCTCAATTTCACATAGGACGATACATCCCGCTCGATAGACAAGGCGCCGATCGGCTTCCCCGCCTGATCCGTGATCGGGGCCGCGCTGATCATGACATGCATCCCCGGCCGCGGCTCATGATAGACCTGGTGGACCGCGCTGCCGCTGTCCATCACCTGAAAGAGCATAATCGATTCTCTCTGAAAAAAATCTCCTATTTTACGACCGATTATATCGGCGCCGTTGATTCCGTAGGTCTCTTCCGCCACCCGATTCCAGTACAGTACCGTTCCCTCGTTGTCAATGACGGTAACGGCGTCATTCATCGCGCCGAGCAGGACGCTCAGCACGGCTTCCATTACTCCTGACTGACTCATCGTTCATCTCCATGCAATCAATTTTATTAGATTATGGCAAAACCTCAATCAGATTGCAATGAAAAAGCATTCATTCCCAAGCTTCCGTTCGGCCTAATTTCCAATCCATTCAAAAGAATGTGTTTACATTTCCAATCTTTTGTGATTATATTTAATCATAAATAGAATATGTGTCTGTTTTTTGAACACTTTTTTCGTCAGAAGAAGGGAAGAGTCGCGGATGGAAAGCTTAATGAGAAATGGTCTATTATTTCTGTCGAAGAATCGCATGGCCAACCGCGCCGCGAAGAAGTACGGACTGCGCTTCGGCGCCCGCCGCTTCGTCGCCGGAGAGCAGATTGCAGATGCCGTCGCAGCCGTCCGGGAACTGAATGAAGCCGGCATCGTGGCGACCTTGGATCATCTGGGCGAATTCATTCTTACCGAGGAAGAGGCCCAGGAATCAACCCAGTTCTGCATACGCACGCTGCAGGAGATAGAGAAGAGCGGCGTCCGCTCGAATCTCTCACTAAAGATGACCCAGCTCGGACTGGATCTGTCCCGCGAGCTGTGCATGCGCAACATGAGGGCCATCCTGGACACTGCCGCCGCCTGCGGCAATTTCGTCCGCATCGACATGGAGGATTATGCGCACAACGAAGCCTCCCTCGATATTTACAGCGAGCTGCGTGAGGAATACGGCGATACGGTCGGCCTCGTCATTCAAGCCTATCTGTACAAGAGCGCTGACGATATTGACAACCTGCACCGGTTCCGGCCAAATCTGCGGCTCGTGAAGGGCGCCTACAAGGAATCGCCCGACGTCGCTTACCCGAGTAAGGAAGACGTGGACCGCAACTTCATTCACATCATCGAACAACACCTCAGAAATGGCGACTATGCCGCCATTGCCACCCATGACGATAAAATCATCAAGCATGTCAAGCAATTCGTAACCGAGCACAATATCCCGCGCAGCCAGTTCGAATTCCAGATGCTCTACGGCATTCGCACCCAGGCGCAGCGCGATCTGGCCAGAGAAGGCTATACGATGCGAATCTATGTCCCGTTCGGCAATGATTGGTACGGTTACTTCATGCGCCGCCTGGCAGAACGGCCGGCGAACGTCGGATTTGTGCTGAAATCTCTTTTCAAGTCGTAGGAGTTATATCATTTCATATTCATATATTAGGAGGCGTTATTATGACGATGGTGGATTACCGCAATGAGCCGTTTACCGATTTCAAGCAGGAGCATAACCGCCAAGCGATGCTCACCGCGCTGGAGCGCGTCCGCGCCCAATTGGGGCGCACCTGCCCGCTCAAGATCAACGGTCAGGAGATCGCAACCGACAGACGCTCCGCTTCCATAAATCCCGGGCAACTGAAGCAGGTCATCGGTTATGTCGCCCAGGCCGATGCCAATCTGGCCCATCAAGCGATTGCCGCTGCGGATGCCGCCTTCCGGGATTGGCAGCATGTCGATCCCGAAGTCCGGGCGGGGTACCTGTTCAAGGCGGCGGCCATTATCCGCCGGCGCAAATTCGAATTCTCCGCCTGGCTCGTCTATGAAGTCGGGAAGAACTGGGCCGAAGCGGATGCCGATGTCGCCGAAGCAATTGACTTCCTTGAATTCTATGGCCGGGAAATGATCCGGCTCGCGGGACCGCAGCCGTTGACTCCACTGCCTGGCGAAGACAACCGGCTGACGTATATTCCGCTCGGCGTCGGCGTCGTCATCCCGCCATGGAACTTCCCGTTCGCCATCATGGCCGGCATGACCTGCGCCGCCCTCGTCGCCGGGAACACGGTCGTGCTCAAGCCGGCATCGACTTCGCCGATCATCGCCGCGCGATTCGTCGAGCTGATGGAAGAAGCCGGACTGCCGGCCGGTGTCCTCAACTTCGTACCCGGCTCGGGCAGCGAGATCGGCGACCTGCTCGTCGATCATCCGCGCACCCGCTTCGTCTCGTTCACGGGCTCCCGTGATGTCGGCCTGCGGATTAACGAGCGGATCGCGCGTCCGGCGGCAGGACAGATCTGGATGAAGCGTCTCATCGCCGAGATGGGCGGCAAGGACGGCATCGTCGTGGACAACAGCGCCGATCCGGCCGAGGCGGCAGATGCGATTGTCGCGTCCGCCTTCGGGTTCCAGGGGCAGAAATGCTCCGCAGGCTCCCGCGCCATCATTCATCAGGATATCTATGAAGAAGTGCTCGGCCATATCATCGAGAAGACGAAGCAGTTGACTGTCGGCCTGCCGGAAGAGAACTATCCCATCGGACCGGTAATCGATGAGAACGCCTACAACAAAATTCGGGAGTATATGGCGATCGGCTTGTCGGAAGGACGCCTCGTGGCCGGAGGAGAAATCGCCGAGGGCGACGGCTATTACTTGCAGCCGACCGTATTCGCGGATGTAATGCCGGAAGCCCGCATCATGCTCGAGGAAATATTCGGCCCGGTGCTTGCCGTGTGCAAGGCGGATGATTTCAAGCAGGCGATCGATATTTTCAACAATACCGAATACGGGCTGACCGGCTCGGTATTCAGCCGGAACCGCGAGCATCTGGAGTATGCTCGCCGCCATATGCACTGCGGCAATCTGTACTTCAACCGCAAATGCACCGGCGCGCTCGTCGGGGTGCACCCGTTCGGAGGCTTCAATATGTCGGGCACCGACTCCAAGGCGGGCGGACGAGATTATTTACTCTTGTTCACGCAAGCGAAGCTCGTATCGGAGAAATGGTAAAATGAACAACGGCTTTTCCGCCTCTGCGGAAAAGCCGTTGCTTTGCGTTGGCATAGGCAGTTGGTATATAGCCAATTGGAAAATAATTCAATGGAAGTGGAGCATCCGTACGGCCATTATCCGTCAGTTCCCTTGCTGATCCGGGTTCCCGCCTTGCCTTCCAAGGCGAGATCGGCATTGCGAAGCGACGCGATAATGGCCGTTCCCCCGCTTTCGGCAAAATCGAGGGCGGCATTCATTTTGGGTTCCATGCTGCCTTTGCCGAATTGTCCCGCGGACAAATAGCGGCTCGCGTCCTCGATAGAAACCGCGCCAAGGGCTTGCTGCTCCGGTTCGCCGAAGTTAATGTACACCTGTTCCACATCGGTTAGCATAATGAACGTATCCGCGCCGATCTCCTTGGCGAGCAGGCTGCCGGTACGATCCTTATCAATTACCGCATCCACGCCTTTCAGCGTCCCGTCCGCTGCCCGTACAACCGGTATGCCTCCCCCGCCCGCCGCGATAACGATGTGGTTCGCATCAAGCAATTGCCGCATAACCTGACTTCCGATAATGCTGCGCGGAGAAGGAGAGGGAACGACACGGCGCCAGCCGCGGTTGGAATCCTCCTTCACGCTCCATCCCTTCTCTGCAGCGAGCCGTTCGGCTTCTTCCTTATTGTAGAACGAACCGATAGGCTTACTAGGCCGCCCGAAGGCATCGTCGTTCGGGGACACCTCCACGGATGTCACAAGACAAATGACCTGCCGCTCGATCCCCTGCCTCGTTAATTCGTTCAGTAACGATTGTTGGATCATATAGCCGATAAAGCCCTGGCTCTCGGCGCTGCATACATGCAGCGGCAGCATAGGGACTGAATCCTTGGCCATTTCGTTCTGCAGCAAAATATGCCCTACTTGCGGACCGTTGCCGTGAGTAAGTATAACGCGATAACCTTTGTTGACGATATTCGAAATGATAGTGCAGCACATCCGGATATTTTGCAGTTGGGTCTCGTAAGTCGCGGTTTGATTAGCCTGCAAAATCGCATTGCCGCCGAGCGCAATCAGCACGGTCTTCATCAAGGCGATACCTCCTTTTCTAGTTCGACAATCATGCAGTATATGCCCAGAGCGGTATCGATCCCCGACGTGCGGCCCGTGCCGGTTAGCGACCACACGGCTCTGGCCACATCGGTTGGCATCTGGCAGCAGAGTGCATTCAGCACCTCCAGAATGCGGCTTCCGAATTGTCCGCTCACAGCGTAATGAAGATACTCCAGGCTAACATCGGTCGTCAGATCTTGATGCTGCGCCAAGCGCTCATCCAGCTTGGACAGAACGAGCGCAGATACTTGGCCGGTATACACCCCGGCGCCTGCAGCCCCAATCAGAAAGTCGTCGCCTGCCGGCGTCAGCCCCGAACCGTAACCGATTAGGGACCGGACGGCCTGCCACTGGAGAGACGGATCGCAGCAGCCAAGGGATGTCCGGCAGGCAATCAATGCCCGCCCCAATTCAGTCTGATCGGTTTCTTTGCGCAAAATGTCCATGACCTGAGCGGCGCTCATGCCAAATCCCGTGATCCCGGAATACATGCGAAGCAAGGCAGTGAACCGCCGGAAATTGGCGGACAGTATTCCGGAGTTGGCCGGAGAGCCCCTCAGCATGCTGCAGAACACCGAGGCGTTGTCCAGACGCACTGCGGCATTCCGTTCGCCTAGCCATAATGCGCCTGGGCGGAACTCCACAACCATCCTGTCGCCGGGACGAATCCGGCAAGCGATTCGCTCGAAGGATTCGCGGTCAACATGAACGGCAAAGGGCAAATAACCATTCTGAGCGGTACCTATAAATAAAAGCCGCCGTCCTATTCGAATGTTCATTCCGTTCCGAAAGCTGCTATGTACCGTTCCGCAGCCGCTCTCCCGGACAAGCCCAGGGATATTCGAACTATATGCCTCCCCTTGGACGACGAGCATAGGTCAGTCTGTAATGTCCATAGCTTCGGCCAGAGCGATCAGCGCCTTCTCGAAGCAGGCGAGCGGCGCGTTGACCGTGCCAGCCCCAACCTGACCGATCCCTGCTTCCTTATGGGCGATGCCCGTATTTATGACCGGCGTGATCCCCGTCTCAATCACTTTGCGGATGTCGATGCCCAGGCAGATCCCTTGGAAATTCCATGTTGGGACAGTGAGATTACTGTTCCGGTCGAAGCAGATTTCCGCCATTTCGTTGCTGATTGCCAATGCATCATCGAATCCGCCCGCGCCGACGAAGCGGGTGACCCCCGGTGCGGCAATCATAGCCATGGCGCCGACCCCGAACGTCTCCGTGATGGCGCTATCCCCGATATCCGGGTTGGCATCCTCTTGCGAATAGCCGGTAAAGAACAATCCTTGCGGCGTATTGACCGGGGCGGTAAACCATTGATCGCCCAGTCCGCTCACCCGAATGCCGAAATCTTTGCCGTTGCGGGTCATGGCGGTGACAATCGTGCCGGCTTGAATGGTGCGCGCGCCATCCATAACGGCCTTGCAGGACGCCATCATCACATTGAGAAAGAATTGGTCGGTATCCGCCAAAAATTTGATAATGGTTCTTTTATCCGTCTCGGGCACATCGGTCGCCAATAAGAGCGGCGCCAGTTCTTTGAGCAGCAGAAGCGAAGCAGCAATGTTGCGCTGATGAAATTCGTCGCCCATCGTAATCGCCTTGGCGACGAGCACATTCAGATTGATGCCTCCGTCTGAAGCTTTCAAAGCTTGTGACATGCCGGGACCGAGGACATCGCGAATCCAGCGGAGACGGCTGATCACCTCTTCACTATAGGCGCCGAAGCGCAGCACCTTGCCGATCCCTTCGTTCAGGTTGCAGTAGGCGCGGTTGCCTTCCGTGCGATTCTCTACCACGAGGACAGGCATATTGGCCGATGTAATTCCGCCCATCGGGCCGACAGCGTTGACGTGGTGACAAGGGACGAATCGGATTTCCCCGCCTTCCAGCATTTTCTTGGCTTCATCTTCTGTCGCTGCCCAACCTTCGAATAGCAGCGCCCCGATGCAGGAACCCTTCATCGGTCCGGTCATATCCGGCCAATCAATGGGCGGACCGGCATGTAGCAGCGTACGGCCGTTCAATTCCTCGATAACGTCTTTGGCGGGAACAACGTCGATCAGGAACGGCTGTGCGCTGGCTATTTTCTCGACTACCGCCCGGTTGGCTTCGTCAATCGTATTGTACATAGTACGTTCTCCTTACTTATCGTTATTTTAATTTAGACAAAATATTGGCTAGCTTTTTATTGCCTCCCGCAACCGGACGCCAGTCGAATTGAACAACTTTCCCTTCATACCGATGGATCGTGTCCGCAAAGCTTGCCAGACCGAGATTGATCACGCGCGGCTTGCCGGATAACAGCTTGGCCGTCGCTTCCGGCACCTCAGGCGCGTTGGCCGAACCATGCGGAGTGACCGCAGGCGCACCGGAATAGGCGGGGGGCACCGATTTGCCGACGAGATGCAGCGCCTTCTTGACAGCCTGTACGTTGCTATCCCCGACCATTATGCCGGCCTCTTCAAGCTTTCGTCTCTGCTCCCCATAATTTTGCGGATCTTGATCCGTCCCGCAGACGGAGCACACGAAGTATACGGTTCTGCCTTCCCCGGAGGCGTGAGTGAGTGCGTTCCGAATGGAAGGAATCAGTTCCCCGGCCATATCTTCATGGGAACCGTAACCTAATACGACGTCGAACAAAATAACCGCCGTTTCAGGATCTTTTGCCATCTTGTCGATCAATTCCTTGCGAGTAGACGGATCGATCATGGGATGCGGACGGCCTTTCGTGTAGATATCGTCACCCAAGTCAATAATCTCATGTCCTTGATCTTTGAAAATATAGCCGTCCTCATGCTTCAGTGAAGCCGGTATGCCGAACGCCTCCCGTACGAGCATGGCGGCTTCTGTCGCCAGCGTGCCTCCAGAATACAAGCCTTTAATATAGGACTGTCCGGACTGTAATGCATGGCCCCCTTCCGCGCCGGTCCCTTGTGTGCCGGGGGATGCGGTCGTGCTCCCATAGGCGAGCTGAACGGCCATTACCGCCGTGTCCTCCAAAGTGTAAGCATAATGAACGTTGCCTTCCGGCTCCAACGGCTTCTCTCCCGTGAAGATGGCAACGGACGGCTTGGACAGAGAATGCAGGAACGCCGTCACTTTTTTCTTGACCTCAGGGGCAGGAGGCTTCGAAATCACGACGATCAACTCGGTAGCCGCATCAGCCTCCAACGCAGCAATGCCGTCCAACATCGTCAAGGCGCCGATCGACTCGCTCAGGTCGCGGCCGCCCGTGCCGATGGCATGGCTAACCCCGCCGCCCAAGCGGTCGATAATGGTGGATACCTCCTGAATGCCCGTTCCGGATGCGCCGACGATACCGATGTTCCCCTTGCTGATTACATTCGCGAAGGCGATCGGAACTCCGGCCAATATCCCTGTCCCGCAGTCGGGTCCCATTACGAGCAACCCTTTCTCTTTCGCTTTCCGTTTCAGTGCCAGCTCATCCGCCTCGGACACGTTGTCGCTAAAAATAAAAACGTGTAGCCCTTTGTCCAACGCTTTATGCGCCTCGTCCGCGACATATTCGCCCGGAATAGACAAAAGCGCGAGATTGGCATCAGACAGCAATTGCATGGCCCGGTCCCACGTGCGGACTTTGTCATAATTGTTTTTAGCGCCTGCCAGCGCTTGATTTTTCAGAAAAGAATCGATTTCCTTCAACACTTCCGTCACTTTCTCCGTCTGCTCTGTATCGATTACGATACAGATATCATTGGGCTTGGCCCGCTCCAGCTCCGGTGTATACAAGCCGGTATTCCGGAATATATCCAGGTTGGCGGGGGTGCCCATCATGACCGAGATCCGGTTGATGCCTTCCATGGCAGATAGCTTGTTCGTAAGGAGCATTAAGCTGACGGAATCCTGATACACGTTTTCTTTAATAATGGTTTTAAGCACGACAATCTCCCTTTCCTGATCTTGACCCGGATCGTTAGGCCGTTCTCGTTCTTGGTTTTTCTTTGGTAAAAATCATCGCAGCCAGACCGATAAACAGCAGAACCATGGCCAGGAAAAAACCGGACCGCATGCTGCCGGTGGTATCCACCAAATACCCCGTAATGTAAGGAGCGAGAATGGAGGAGCTCATTCCGATAAAATTGTAGAGACCGAACGCGGTGCTGTACGCTTCCTTAGGTGCGTTGTCCGCTACAAAGGCAACGAGCACGGGGTCCAGCGCCAGCTTCCCGGTTAGACCGTAGACGATTAAGGCGAACATCATCGCTGCGTCGCTTTGTGTGTACACAACCAGATAGATGGACAGGGCAGCAATTGGCACCAAAATATAAACCAGGGGTTTCCGTCTTCCGAACTTGTCTGATAAATACCCGAAGAAAAGAGCTCCGGGAATAGACGCCCATGGAACGAGCGAAGAGATGAAGCCGACATCGCTGCCCTGATAGCCTCGCTCGGTCTGCAAATACTGCGGGAGCCAGGTGAGAATCGCGAAAAATCCGTAGAGCGAGCAGAATACCATGATGAACGTGAGCGAAAGGTTGCGGTTCTTGAACAACGAAAACATGGATGTTTTTCGCGTCTCGCCCTTGTTCGTGTCCGCTCCCCGAGCTTCCACATTAAACTTCCGAGGCTTCTCCTTAATCACGAACCAAATCAAGAGGGCGGTGATGATCGTCGGAATGGCCATAATGTAGAACGGGATTCTCCAGTTCAAACCCTTCTCCAGCGTTAACGTGCTGGCTGTAATATAGCCAAGCGAAATGCCGATTGCCTGCCCGCTGTTAATGACCGCCGTTCCAATCGTACGCACTTTTTCGGGAATCGCTTCGGACGACAACGCGTATTGCGGACCGTAATACGTCCCTTCGCCCACCCCGGTGATGATTCGGGCAAGGAGAAGCATGAAGAAGGTACTGGCGATCCCGGTAAAAGCGGTAGCGAGGCCGAACAGAATATACCCGGGGACAAGAACGTTCTTGCGTCCCAGCCGGTCGCCAAGCGTTCCCGCCGGAATCTGCAGAATCGCGTAGGCGAGAAAAAACACACTGTTGATCAAACCGAGTTGCGCGTTATTGATACCGAATTCCTGCGCCAAAATCGGCATAACCGGATTGAGAATGGTACGGTCGGCATACATAAATACCCAGCCGAGCGTAAATACGAGAATAACCTTCCAATAGTAAGGCATTCCAGCCTTTGGAGCCGACTTGAACGGTTTCTCCAATGTTTCTTCCATTTGGCAGTTCCCTCATTTCGTGGAGTCAGTAACGATATCATTTGCAGATACGGGAACGTTATTCTTCCATTGCAGCTCTTTACGGGACTCTCAATCCGAATATTTGAACGAAGCCGGCGCTATGCTCAGTGCTATGAGATGAATTAATCAATGAATATAAAAACAGCCCGGAACCGACGGCAATAACAATTGCCGCAAGTTCCGGGCTATATTTGGATGTTGTGCTGCAAGCTGGAGCGAAGAGACGAATGTGCTACGCTTCTTCCGGCAGCATCCGCGATGCCGCTTCCAGCAGCTCCTCGAACAGGTCGTCATCTTCCTCCAGCCTGTCGTCCAACGCCAAGATCTCTTCCTCGCTGCCGGAATCGCCGGCGAAGCTTAGACTGTAATCCCATTCCTTGCCCTTCTTGCTGAACAAGGTCACCTCATAGGCGGACTGGAATCCTTCCAGTTGGAACGTCACATGCCCCAGGTAGGATCCGTCCGCATCCTTCCTCATATCTGCCCGCACAATCGTTACGTTCATATCTCTCTCCCCTTTGTCGTATCTTTCTCTTCGCGCTCCCGCACGCTGACTGCGCCGCTGGCGTGCCCGATGATCAGCTTGTCCGCCATACCGAGGAACAACCCGTGATCGACGACGCCGGTAATCCGCTTCAGCCGAAGCTGCAGCTCTTCCGGCTGCTCGATGCGTCCGAATGCGCAATCCGCGATGAAGTTGCCGTTGTCCGTCACGAACGGGCGCCCTTCCTTCTCACGAAGAACGGGACGGCAGCCGAGCCGGCCGATCTGGCTCATCGTCAGCTCCGCTCCGAACGGGACGATCTCGACCGGAAGCGGGAAGCAGCCGAGCCTATCGACGCACTTGCTGTCGTCCACGATGAGAATCAGCTTCCGGCTCGCGGCCGCAACCAGCTTCTCGCGCAGCAGCGCGCCGCCCCCTCCCTTGATCGCATTCAATCGGCCATCGACTTCGTCCGCCCCGTCAATGGTCACGTCAAGGCCGATCAGCCTGTCCAGCAGCGGAATGCCGCATTCCCGCGCCAACCGTTCCGTCGCCTCCGAGGTGGCTACCGCTTGGATGCGCAGCCCTTCCGACACCCGGGCGCCGATCGCGCGAATCGCCCAGTAGGCCGTGCTGCCGGTGCCGAGTCCCACGCTCATCCCCTCCCGGATGAACTTCACCGCCTCTTCGGCAGCCGATCGCTTCGCTTCCATGGCTTTCCGCTCCTTCCTGTCCGCTGCGCCCTTGCCGCGCTTGCGGCCGGCACAGCCCGCTGCAGATTGTACTCTCTTCATTATAGAACGAATTCATCCTCGAATGCTATTCCACGGCCGCCGCGCTCGGCAGACGGGGAGAGAAGGATGGAGAACAAGTTTCCCTTTTTACCCCAGATAGAATGAATCATCATACATTTTTCCCCATTTTATCCATTAATGAATCAATTCTATTCCTTCCGCCCATCTTTTCGCGAAGAAAACGGGATCTCTACGTAAATACTCCGTTCCAGAAGGCTTGCTTTGAAGTATGAGGTATCATATTCTTGAATAGGATAGTGGTAGAGCAGAAATATTCATAGCATACATTAAAGGAGCCATACGTTGGATGCAGATGTTGAGAGATTTTTTCAAAGGACCGGGCGCGAGAAGGATAGTAACCCTTCTCTTTCTTATTGTCCTGCTATTATCGGTGAGAAGCATTCTTAATCTTATTTTGCTCACTTTCATTTTAACCTTCCTGATCGACCGGCTTCACACCTTTATCTATTCGCGTCTTCGGAAGTATGTCCGCATCGATTTCCGCGTGACCGTTATTCTTCTCTATGCGGCGCTGTTATCTATTCTCGGGGCGGGAACCTATAACTTTTTGCCCAAGGTGATCGCCCAGATCAACCAATTGGTCAAAATAATTATCAAGTTCTATAATGAATCGGTTATCTACAATGACTCGGTTGTTTACGACAATCCATTGATGCGGTACATTATGGAGTCGCTGCAGAAGATCGATTTGGCCAGCTACCTGGATCAGGGCTTCGGTTTCCTCGTCAAGTCGATTACCGACATCAGCCAATGGGGCACCCATCTCGTTATCGCGCTCGTGCTGAGTTTATTCTTCAATCTGGACAAAAAGCGAGTTCATGCGTTCACCAACAAATTCAGAGATAGCAAGGTCGGTCCGTTCTATAACGAATTGGAGTACTTCGGCAGAAAGTTCCTCTTCTCCTTCGGGAAAGTCATTGAAGCGCAATTCCTGATCGCGCTCGTCAATAGCATTCTGTCCACGCTGGCCTTGTGGGCTATGGGCTTCCCGTCATTGTTCGGATTGGCTATTATGATCTTCGTGCTCGGTCTCATCCCGGTTATGGGCGTTATCATCTCGCTGATTCCGCTCTCCGCGATCGCCTTCAGCGTCGGCGGGCTGAGCAAGGTGGTCATGGTCATCATCATGATCATCGTCGTTCATGCCATTGAATCGTATATTTTGAATCCGAAGCTCATGTCCTCGAAGGTGCATCTGCCGATATTCTATACCTTTGCTATCCTTATCGTATCCGAGCATTTCATGGGTGTATGGGGGCTGCTTCTCGGCATTCCGATCTTCATGTTCCTGCTGGATCTGCTGGAGGTCAACGTGTTCTCCAAGCAGCCGAAGGGGAAGGCGGAGCAGGATCAGGAGAAGACGAAGGCATGAATAACCGGTCCCCGGTCAGACACGCTCTGTCCGGGGATCAGGACGGTAAGTCGAATCTGGTAAATATCCATGCGCTATTTTAAATCCCAATAAATACAAGTAGAATTGTAAAAATTACTGTTCCAGCTTTAATTTGTAAACCTCCAATTTCTTTTGGGTCACTAGGCATGTGAAATGCAGATATATCATCAGATTTACTCCTTTTATTAGATAAACTCTCTTATAATTACTTCGCTCCCATGTTACTAAGTCCTGTTTAAATTTACATATGTGGGCAAGCGATCGCGAAAAAAACTGTTATCTGTGAAAAATCCCCTGGCCGCTTAAATCGTCAGGGGATTTATCCATACAGACTATGGAACGCCTCATGTCAGGCCACCGCCAGCTTGCTCCGGCACGCATCCCGGTCTCTGAACCGGCTTAATACGGACGCCTCCGCAGACAACCGGCCTACCGGAATGTATAGCCGCGATTCCGCATACGAATTGCCCCTGCGCCGGAACTCATAGACGACATTCCGGCCGCTCGGCAGGACGGCTTCCGGCAAGGTCAGCCCTTCCTGCTTCCCGTCCAACTCCTTTTGCTTTCCTCCCAGCCTCGCGCCATCCGCTTCGAATACCCAATAAATTCCTCCCTGGTACGAATGGAACGTGAGTTGCTTCGCTTGTTCCAGGCAGCGCATTGAATGCGCATAAGGTATACCTGCAAAAAAGAGGCCGTTCATCCCGAGGCCAATGCTGTACCTATGCGCATCCGGCGGAAGCAGACCGGAACCGTGCAGGAAGGGCAAGGTCCGGCATACCCGCCGCATCTCTTCCAGCGTCTCGCAGTATTCCCCTACCAGCATAAATGAAGGCAATCGGACGATACGACTAAACAGCATATAAATCCCCCTTCAGATTCAACATAGCCGGGCCAGCCATTTAAGAAAGCGCGGCGGCTAAATTAGTGATAAAGACCTACAAATTCAAGGAGTTAACAATCCTTTTTTTACTATATCGGAATATTTGATCAATACTTTAAGATTATTTATAAAATTCCAATTATAGGTATTATAAGCCATTTAGCAAAATGACACTCCACTACTGAAGAATCAACTCGGAACAGAATTGGTCATCTTCACCGTTCGCCTTGAGCGGGCAGGGTTTTGCCGAAGCGGGATAATTTTTGCAGAATGAGGGATAATTTTCTGTATATGACCGTAATCAAGAAATGGTTGTGACAAGGAGCTGTATGAACATGAAGCAACTCATCCGTATCGGGCTCGCCCTCGCGCTGCTGGTTCAGATTCACGCCTGGCCGGCGGCCGCAGACGGACCTGCCTTTCATTTTGGATTCAAGAAAAGCGTGAACGGCCAACTGCCGTCCATTAACGAGGAAGGGTTCAAGGATATCGTCGATAAGCACGGGGCGGTCTTCCTTGGGGATACGAGCAAAAAAGTGCTGTATCTCACCTTCGACAATGGCTATGAGAACGGGTATACCCCACGCATTCTGGATACGCTGAAGGAAAAGAAAGTGCCGGCCGCTTTCTTCGTAACGGGTCATTATGTGAAGAGCCAGCCGGAGCTGCTGAAGCGGATGGTCAATGAAGGGCATATCATCGGGAACCATTCCTGGAGCCACCCGGATATGACGACGGTGTCCAACGAACAAATCCGGGAGGAATTAGATAAAGTAAAGTCTGAAGTTACCCGCGTCACCGGCCAAAAGGAAATGGCGTACTTGCGGCCTCCGCGCGGCATTTTCAGTGACCGGACGCTGAAGGTGACCCGCGACATGGGCTACACGAACGTCTTCTGGTCGCTTGCTTACATGGACTGGGATGTGAACGCTCAGAGAGGGGCGCGCCACGCCTATGACAAAGTAACGAGCCAGCTTCACCCGGGAGCGGTCATTCTGCTGCACTCGATCTCGAAGGACAATGCGGAGGCGCTTGGTTCGATCATCGATGCGGCCAAGCAGCAGGGCTACGAATTCCTCGGGCTGGATCGGCTTCAGCGCCAGCCGGCCCCAGCCCCGGCACCGGCACCGGCACCAGGGCCACAGCCAAAGCCGGGAACATAGGAACGGACCAACGAAGGCCGATGCGCTGCCGGTTTCACGGGGCAGGCATCGGTTTTTCTATGCGGCAAGCCGTCTGCGACGCAGGGTCCGGCACGCCGCGCCTTCTCCTTCCAGCGCTCGCATTCTTGATTGGCGGCCTCGTCCAATTTTTGATAAGGTAAGGGTGTAGTTCATGATTGCTCTTATCCTTACAACAGGGAAGGAATGGTGACGATGATTAGAGTAGCGATGGTCAGCTTCTGGCACGTGCATGCCAATGATTATGCCAGCCAGGCGGAAGAGCATCCGGATACGGAGATTGTGGCCGTGTGGGACGAGATTCCCAAACGTGGCCGGAAGGAAGCAGAGGCGCGCGGTATCCCGTTCTATGAATCGCTGGACGAGCTGCTGAAGCAAGACGGCATCGACGCCGTCATCGTGGACACGCCGACCAATCTGCATCGCGATGTGATGGTGAAGGCGGCAGCCGCAGGCAAGCATATTTTCACGGAAAAGGTCGTGGCGGCGACACTCCATGAAGCCAATGAAATCGTGGACGCAGCGAAGAAGGCCGGCATCGTCCTGACCGTCTCGCTCCCGCGGCTGAATGACGGCTACACCGAGGCGATTCAACAAGTGCTGACAGAGGGGCTGCTCGGGAAGCTGACGCTCGTTCGAGTCCGCCTGTCCCATAACGGAGCGCTTGCCGGCTGGCTGCCGGAGCATTTTTTCGATGCCGAGCAATGTCAAGGCGGAGCGCTGATTGATCTGGGCTGCCATCCGATGTATTTGACGCGGCTGCTCCTGGGCGAGCCGGAGCGGGTCAGCGCCCACTATGGCTATGTCACCGGCAAGGACGTCGAAGATAATGCCGTCGCCGTGCTTCAATATGATAACGGCGCCCTCGGGCTCGTGGAAGCAGGCTTCGTGAACAGCTGCTCCCCGTTCACTATCGAGCTGCAAGGCACCGATGGAACGCTGCTGTACGGCACGCCGGAGAGCCGGCTGCTCGTGCGCAGCAGCCGCTTGGAAGCACAGGGCGGCAGCGGCTGGGTCGAACGCGGCATACCAGCCAACCGGCCAAGCGCCTTCCATCAATGGGTGAGCCATATTCAGCAAGGGACGACCGCCGATGCCAACATACATATGGCCCTCGAGCTGACGCGGTTGATGGAAGCAGCCAATCTGTCGGTCCGGCATAGCCGGCCGATCCGTCTGGACGAGCTTCAGCCCTAATCCGGCATTGTCATTTATCTATAATCATCTTATTCACCCACGAGGAGGAGAGACGCATGTTGGTCGTTACGAATACGATACGCATTAAGGCAGGTCACGGCAAGCAGGTCGCCGCACGGTTCGCAGAGGCGAAGGGCGTACAGCAAATGCCCGGGTTCATCCGTCTGGAAGTATGGCTGGGCGAAGGCAAGGAAGGCGAAGAAGAACTGAAGGTGTGCACCGTATGGGAGAATGAAGAGGCGTTCCGCGGCTGGACCTCCAGCGACGCCTTCCGCGAATCTCACCGCGGCGGCAGCGAAGCGAAGGAGTATATGCTGGGCGCTTCGTTGAATAAATATGAGATGGTCGTCAGCCATAACGCCTGACGGCGATGTATAATCTGCAATGACGACAGGGCAGCGCGCTTCCGGGCGCCTGCCCTGTTGTGCTTCCCGCCGCTCCGCCGGAGGGCGTCCATCCGCATATATGAGGCTGCTGCCGGATACACATAAGTAGCCGCATATCAGCGAGGAGGTGGACGGATGTCCGTCAAGAAGAGATATGCCCTCTATGCTTCGGCGCTGCTCGCGTCCCTGCTGCTCGCCGCCGTCGGCTACGCTTGGAAAAGCGCCGCCGTATTCGAGCCGGTGACCCGCGCGGAGCTGGGGACTGTCCAGGCGCAGATCGGGCTGGCGGCGAACCCGGCGGCGGTCCTGCAGCGGAATGAGCTGCGGGTTACGCTTCAGGCTGCGGATGGAGCGCCTGTCCGCGATGCCCGGATCGCGGTTGAACTCGTCATGCCCGATATGCTCTGCGGCACGTTCCAAGTGAAGCTGGAGCAGACAGGGCCGGGCCTCTACACGGGCGAAGCGGTTCCGCTCATGCCGGGAACCTGGCAGGCCGAAGCATCGTTCGAGCTGGATGGCGGGACGTTCACGGCCGTACACCGGTTCGAGGCGGTGCGCTAGGCTCAGCCCTTGCCGCGGCGGCTCGGCCATCGTCCGTTCGGTTCCGGATCGCCGAGCCTCCTCCCGCTTACCACAGCCACGGATGGAGCGCCGGAATCCAGCCGTTCGCGGACAGCCCGCGCATAATGCACAGGACGCCGATCACGGCGGCCACGATCTGCCCAGCCTTCACGAGCCGGGCGCGAATAGAGCGCTTGATCGCGGCTGCGAACAAGCCTACGGCCAGCAGGGACGGGAAGGTCGCGAGGCCGAAGACGGCCATAATCATTCCGCCTCCGGGGGCGCTGCCGCTGGCCGCCGCATTGATCTGCATCGCGTAGGTCAAGCCGCACGGGATGAAGCCGAACAGCAGCCCGCTCGCCAGTACGGCCCGGAGATCCCCGCTTCCCCGCAGCCGCTCCATCCAGCGGCGGACGAGCGGAATCCGGGCCGGGCTTAACCGCTCCAAGGGCAGCGCCACGCGGCGGTACGCCCACAGCAGGATGAGCAGGCCGCCCAGCATACTAGCCAAGCCCCGCAACCCCGCCCAGCTTCCCGTCAATTCGAGGAAGCTTCCGGCGGCTCCCATCGCCGCTCCCATCGCGGTGTAGGTCAACACCCGCCCCGCATTATAGGCGAGCACCGCCGCCAAGGCCGATCCCTTCGCATTCCAGGCGAAGTTCATCACGATGCCGCCGCACATTCCGATGCAGTGCGGAGCGCTCAGCAAGCCCGTGACGGCAACGAGCCAGAGGCTCTCTCCGCTCACGAGACCGCCCTCTTGCGCCGGCCCAAGCGCTGCAGACGCAAGGCGTTGCCGACGACGGAGACCGAGCTGAGCGCCATCGCCGTTCCGGCCATCCACGGCTCGAGCCAGCCCATGACCGCAAAAGGAATGGCGATGACGTTGTAAATAAGAGCAAAGGACAGGTTTTGGCGAATATTGGCCATCGTCCGGCGGCTAATATGGATCGCCTCCGGGATGGCGCGCAGGTCGCCGTGCAATAGATGGATATCCGCGGCTTCACCGGCAATATCGCTCCCCTGCCCCATCGCAATGCCGATGTCGGCGGCGGCCAGCGCGGGCGCGTCATTGATGCCGTCTCCCACCATCGTCACCGTCTGCCCTTTCCCCTGCAGCCGGTTCATCCATTCGACCTTCTCCTGCGGCAGCACTCCGGCGGTGATATGCCCGATCCCGGCCTCTCTCGCTATCGCCTCGGCCGTCATGCGCTGATCGCCGGTCACCATCATCACCTCCAGGCCAAGCCGCTTCATCTGCCGCACCGCCTCGGCCGAGGTCGGGCGCAGCGAATCGCGGATAGCGAGCAAGCCGGCAAGCCGGTTATCGACCGCTATGCCGATGACCGTCTTCCCTTCCCGCTCCAGCTCCGCGATGACGCCTGCATCCGCGCCATCGGCCTGGATCCCCTGCAGCTTCAGCCTGGCGTATGCGCCGAGGAACAGACGCTTCCCTTCAACCTCCGCCCGAATGCCGCAGCCGGGAATCCTGGAGAAGCGCTTCGCCTCGGGCACGATCAGCTGCTGCCGTTCGGCCGCCGCCACGATTGCGCGCGAGATCGGATGCTCCGAGGGCTGCTCGGCAGCGGCCGCCCAACGAAGCAGACTCCGTGCCGAATGTCCCCCCAGCGGAAGGATATCGGTCAGCTCCGGCCTCCCCTCAGTCAATGTGCCCGTCTTGTCCAGCAGCACGACATCCGTCTGATGGAGCTGTTCCATGAAGCGGCCTTCCTTGAACAGAATCCCCCGCTGGGCCGCCCGTCCGGAGCCGACCAGAATCGAGATCGGAGTCGCCAGCCCGATGGCGCACGGACAGGCAATGACAAGCACCGAGACCGCGCACCCGAGCGCATGGCCGAAGTCGCCGGGCTGCAACAGCGCATACCAGGCGGCGAACGTGAGAACGGCAATGGCGACGATCACCGGGACGAAGTAGCTCGCGATCGTGTCCGCGAGGCGCTGAATCGGCGGCTTCGAATATTGGGCGTCATCCATCAGGCGGATTAACTGCGCCACCGTGGAATCGGAACCAATCCGCTGCGCTTCCACGGTAAGGGTCCCGTTCAAGTTCATCGTCCCGCTCATCACCTGTGCCCCGGCGCTCTTGTCGGCTGGCATTCCCTCCCCGGTCATCATCGACTCGTCGACCGCCGAATGCCCGCGCACGATGACCCCGTCCACCGGAATCCGCTCCCCGGGGCGAATGACGACCTGATCGCCGACCCGCATCTCCTCTATCGGAATCCGTGTCTCCCGCTGCATCCGAATGACATGGACATAGTCCGCCTGCATCTCCTGGAGGCCGCGCATCGCGTGCATCGTGCGTTGGCGGGCCATCCCTTCGAGCAGCTTGCCTAACAGCACGGCCGTAATGATCATGGAGCCGGTCTCGAAATAGAGCGGGATATGCTGTCCTTCGGCAGCAGGAGACTGGAGCGCCTTCATGGCCAAGTAATGGCTGTAGAAATAGGCCGAGGAGGTGCCGAGCGCCACCAGCACATCCATGTTCGCTCCCCGGTTCCGCAGCGCGTGGAACGCGCCGAAGTAGAACGGCATGCCGATGATGAATTGCACCGGCGTAGCCAAAGCCAACTGGAACCAGGGCTGGAAGAACAGTTCCGGAATCCATACCGATGAGGTGAGCGAGTAGTGGGAGAACATCGTCCAGAGCAGGGGCAGCGTGAGCAGAGCCGAAGCGGTGAAGCGGAGCCACAGCCCCTTCACGTCCGTGCCAAGATAGGAGCCTGCATCCGTATCCTTCCGAATGCCGAAGCCAAGCTGCACGACTCGGTCCTCGACCTGCCGCAGCTGCAGCCGGGCCGGATCCAGCTGGACCGAAGCCCGTCCGACAGCGAAATTGACGGATACTCCGCCGGTCCCCTCCATTCGCCGCAATGCCTTTTCGATTCGAACCGCACAGGCGGCGCAGTTCATGCCCGTAATCTGCAGCGTATGCCGACTCCATGTGCCGGAGGAAGGATTCGCCAACGAGTTCACCCCATTCCCTATGTACAGTACATTGTCCCATTACTAGAACCTATGCAGGTCCTGGCCAAAATAGGATGGCCCGAAGGTGCTATCGGCGAACTTCTGCCATACGGAATCCGTCCGGTCACACCGGAAAAGGCGGCGGCGAATCACTTCATGGGGCGCCAAGAGGGGAGCTTGAGCCAGACCATGCCACAGAAGCCGGTCAGTCTGACCGGCTTCCGTGAGTGACATGAGGTTAATGGATGTCCTAGGCAAGCAATCGGAATGCATGCGCGATCGGCGCCGGGCCAACCGCCTCCGCTTCCGGCAGCTGGATGGCAATGCCCTCCGCCGTGCAGGTAAATTCAAGTGCGCCGTCCGTGCCGATCAATTCGACAGCCGATACCGGCTCGGTATACGGCAGGAATACTTCCGGCTCGACCGCCGCCTTCTCGTTCGGATACAAGTAGAATCCGTACGCGGTGTCCCCTTTGCGGGTAAATGCGGTCCGGCCCGTGAAATACGGAGCGCAAATGCGCGTGCCGTATACGGCTTCCCCGTTCACCTTCAGCCAGGCGCCAAGCTCCCTCATCGAGCGGATCGCTCCTTCCGGAAGCCGGCCGTCCGGCTGCGGACCAACGTTCAACGCCAGATTGCCGCCTTTGGCCACGACCTCCAGCAAGATGTGCGCCAGTTGCCGCCCTGTTTTGTATTTGTCCTCATACCGGAAGGAGAACGACGTGCCGAGCGTAATGCAGCTCTCCCACGGCACTGTCATCGGTCCGGACGGGATCGTCTGCTCCGGCGTAATAATATTTTCATAAGGCCCCCCGATCGTCCGGTCAGCGGACAGCAGCCACGGCTGGTGCTGGCGGGCGCGTTCGACCACCTCGCCGAGTCGGATATCCTGCCCTCTCGCCCCTTCATAGACCCAGCCTGCATCCAGCCACAGCACATCGATGCGGCCGTAGCGGGTCAGCAGCTCCATAATCTGATCGTGCGTGAACTTCACGAATTGCTCCCACAGCCAAGGATATTCCTGCGGATGGTAAGAAGGCCCTCGCGATGTCGCCGTCCCGCGCTCCATTCCCGGCGCCCAATAATATGGAGAGTGCCAGTCGGCCTTCGAGAAATAGGCCGCCACGGCCATTCCTTTTTCCCGGAAGGCGTCGAACAGATGCTTGCAAATATCCGCCTTCGGGTGCCGGTGGAATGGCGTGTCCGGTCCCGTAATCCGGTAGTCCGTCGTATGGGTGTCCCACATGCAGAAGCCGTCATGATGCTTCGTCGTGAAGAGAAGATATTTGAATCCGTTATCCGCAGCCAGCTCCGCCCACAGTTCCGGCTGGAACCGGATCGGGTTGAAGGTTTTGTTCAAATCGAAATATTGGCGCTTCAGCTCTTCACTATCCACATCCCAATCGATGCCGTCGCGCGACCAGTCCGCATCGGCGTCACTGAGCGCCCATGATTCCACGATCCCCAATTGGGAATAAGGGCCCCAGTGCATCATGAAGCCAAGCTTCTGATCCTTGAACCACTCCAGACGCTCCAGCAGCAGCGGATCGGTCGGCTTCACCCACTCCTCTTCCGCGCTGAAGTTGTGCACGCCCTGCTGCACAACTTGCTCTTCGTGTTCTTCATTCAGCGTATCTTGCGGCTGTCCAGCCTGTTCACTCATTTGTCTTGACCTCCCGCACATCGTATCTGCTTTTTGGATTGCCATATCTGCCTCTCATATATATTACAAACGCTTACAAAGTTCAATTGGTCAAATTCGCAGCGCTTGACCATTTTCGCTAACCGGGGCTTTCCGCCCTTATGTGGCGCGGATTTCGATGTTGTCCTGCCTGCTTGTGACGTTCATAATCGACATATTGCCGTCCCGCGAAGCGAAGCAGGAAGAAAGCCGAAATCGATTGACTTCCAACCGAACGGAAGGTAATATATGGATCGATGGCGCAAAATGTGAAATTGTTCACATTTATTCTTATATTCAAAGGAGGGGGATGTATGGGTGCCCAAAAAAAGAAGGTCGCCGTCATCGGCGGCGGTCCTGCAGGAATGGAGGCGGCGCTAACCACTGCGCGGTATGATTGCGAAGTGACCCTAATAACCGACAGCCATCCGGGAGATTGGAAAATGGCCGGAACCGCCGCATGGCTTCAGGCCATCGCCAGTCTGTCGCCATATGCCGGGATCGAAGCCTTGTCTCCCCGTCGCATCAATGAAGCCGCACAGGACGTGATAAGGCAATGCGCGGCTTCCGGGGCGGAGCAGCTGCGCGCGGCTGGCGTGTCCGTTCAGCATGGGCGGGCCCGCTTCCAGTCGGCGCAAGTCTTGACGGTTGCGCAGGAGCAGGGGGAATCCGTGGACATCCATGCCGATCTCATCTTTATCGCCAACGGAGCCCGGCCGCACTTCCCGGAAGGGATGAGGCCCGACGGCAGGCAAATCTACTCCTTTACGACCCTTACGGACATGGAGCGTCTTCCCGCGTCTGTCATCGTCATCGGAGACGGTCCGATCGGCTGCGAAGCGGTCAATCTGTTCTCCCGCTTCGGCGTTCCGGTCGACTGGCTCGTCGAAGCCAACGGGCCGCGCTGCTTTTTCGATCCGGATATCGATGCTTGGCTCACTGGCCTATTCCAACGGCGGCAGGTGAACATTCGCCCCGGGGAACGCGTCAAGGCCATTCATAAGCAGGACCGCCGGGTGACAGCCATCCGGGAGGACGGAGCGAAGCAGGAAGCGGATGCAGCCTTCGTCACCTTGGGGTTCCGGCCGAATGTGGATCAGTTGAATATCGAGGCCGCCGGATTGGCGCTCAATGGGTACGGTTCAGTGGACTGCAACCCGTTCGGGCAGACCGCGATCCCGTCCATCTATATTGCAGGGGATGCGCAGCGGACGATGGCGGGCGTCTATTCCATCGCCATGGCGAGAGCGGCGGCGCTTCATGCCGTCGGACGTGCGCCGGAACCGGTCGATGTCCGGACCATCCCGTTCGCCTTCAATGATACGCCCGAGGTTGCTACGGTCGGGCTGACGGATGCGGATGCCCCCGGCATTCATTCCCGGGTAGTGAACTATAACGCGGAACGGAACGGCACAGCGATTCTGCAGGGGGAGACGGAGGGCTTCCTCAAGCTGCTGTGGAATGACGAGGGCCGGATCGTCGGGGGAACGGCGGTCGGCTTGCAGGCCAAGCACATAATCTCCACCGTCGCCATGATGATCCGGTTCAAGCTGGGCATCGGCGACTGCCAATTGTTGATGGGAGCGCATCCGAGCGTCAGTGAACTCCTCGTCCACACCCTTCATGCCATTCATGATCAGCACGCTGGAGGGGCATCGTGAACCAGGAGGAAGCTCAGCTTCACCAGAGGGATCGGCCATGATCCCTCTGCTATCCCTCTCGCTCAGCCTGCCGCCATGCCGCATGCAATTCGGCAACGGAAGTGTAGCGGTCGGCCCGGTTCGGCGCAACGGCACGGCAGGCCGCTTCGTAACGGGCTGGCCCCGCCTCCCACTTCTCATCGGAACGATCGAGCTCCCCGCCCAGCAGCGCGAATGCCATCGCCCCCATATTGAATACATTGGTCCGTTCATCAATGGCCGCTCCGAGCTCGAACTCCTCCGGCGACATAAAGCGTGAGGAACCCCACATCCTCCCCATCGTATTCGTATACGGCTTCCTGGCGTACATATCGATATCGCAGATCGTCATCGCATGACGTTGAAAATCATAGAGCAAACTGCCGTCATAAAAATCGATCGCGATATACCCGCAAGCCTCTGCGTGGCCATGGAACGCCAACACCGCCTCCATCGCTGCCAGTCTGCGCTCTATCGGCAGCTGCCGGAACCGGTAGAAAGGGGATTCCGGGTGGGTGTATTTGGCGGGCGGCGGGAACGATTCATGGGGATGGAGACTCTCCCCTTCCACCCAATCGAATATGGCCGTATAACCGTCTCCCGCGCGAAAATGCTCCTGCAGCGCGATTAGATGCGGATGCCGCAATTGTTCATACAGCGGCATCGCCTGCTCCAGCCGGGCGATCGCATCCCGGTGATCTCCCGCATAGCGGACAGGGCGCGCGCCGGCATACTTCACGAAGCTCCGGATCCCGTCCCGTTCGACCCCGAAGGACAGATTCCCCGAATCTTGCTGGTCGAACACGCAGAATACGTGCCCCAACTCCCGCAGCCAGGAAAAATCATGCTCCTGCTTCACCTGAAAAGAAACGTCATCCATTCGTATCGTTACTGCTTGTTGTCCTTGTTCCGTCACTGTATTCCTCCCCGGTATGTATCAGCTTGGCCATCATATATTCATCCACGAATTGATCGTCCACCCGCAAGGAGCGGCTTAATGTGCCTTCGATCCGAAAGCCACGCTTCGTATATAATTGGATGGCCCGTTCATTATGCGTCATGACCGTGAGCTGGAGCCGATGCTTGCCGGCCGCGGCCGCCCAGTTCTCTACTTCTTCCATCAGCCGGCTGCCCAAGCCTTGGCCCGCATAATGCTCCAGTATGCCGATAACGACAGACACCGCATGTCTGGACCGCTTCAGGCTGGAGCCGATGCCGGCCGCGAACCCGGCGATGCCTCCCTGATCGGTGACGGCCAACAGCATAATCGAATCGTCCGAGTCGTACAAGCTTGCGAACCGCCGGGCTTGTTCTTCCAGGGTGAGGCCGCGCTCCCCAGGCCCATAAAGCATGAACTTCGTCTCCTGATCCAGACGGGCGCAAAAATCAATAAAAGCCTGAGCATCCTTCGCCTCCGCTTTGCGGATGAACATAGTTTTCCCTCCTTGGGCGTATTGTTTCTTCTGAACCCTTTTCATAGAGATGGAATAACTGAGATGCACTTGTAGGGAATGGGGTTGTCCGTATTACATGGAAAATTGAAAAGATAAGAAGCTATAATAACATATAATAGACTAAGATTACCATTTTGGAAAATACCTTCATTGAGTAACGGGGACAGGTTGTTGGATGATCCCAAATAAATAGGATTGGAGCATATATGATCATTTCCGAACAAGATTTTGAAGCGAAGGGAATCACTTATACGATTCGATCGGCCAGCGCAACGGATGCAGAAGAACTGTCCGCCTTACGGGTGCAAATTGATGGAGAGACGGAGTTTTTAGACCGAGAACCAGGAGAAGCATTCATTGATGTGCCCGGTTTTGAACACTTGATAAGAGCCGATTCCGAAAAGAAAAGAAATATATTTTTAGTGTCGGTCGTGCAGGATCGGATCGTCGGGTTTTCGCGATGCGAGGGAAGCCAATTAAGAAGATTCTATCACAAAGTAGAATTCGGCGTATGCGTCCAAAAAGAGTTTTGGGGATGTGGCATCGGGAAAAATCTGCTAAAACAATCGATGGCTTGGGCCGACTCCAATGGCATTACTAAGATCACGTTGAATGTGTTAGAAACCAATGAGAAAGCGATCGCCCTTTATAAGATGCTGGGCTTTGAAATCGAAGGGACATTAAGAAACGACAAGATTCTGTCCGACGGTAAATACTATAACACCATTGTTATGGGAAGATGTATAGACTGAGTTTAGGAATCTTGGACGCGATCGAACGGTAGTAAAAGGTAAAGTTGCGGTACCCTATCCGTATTTGTGCACAAAAAGTCACCTCAATGAAAGCGGTATGCGCTCCTGTTGACGTTCCTCGCGTATCAGCTTCTTGATCATCTCCAGTTGCGGCTCGCGTCCCTGCGCCAGATCTTCGAATGTGGTCGGAACGTAGATGTCCGGCTGCAACGCATCTTCATAGTGATTTTTTACCGTCGTGTAAGGCCGTTCAATCCACTTATAGGAAATCGATAATCTTAGTTTTGATTCGGGAATCCAGACTCTGCATCTCTTCTGTGCCAAAAATTTTCCACTAACGTTGTCCCACCAGGATTGAAACGCAAGTCAATGGCCACATGATTCACTTGTTCCCTTTTGACATCGATGAAAAAGTCCCGAATCACAGACCTCGTTGTGTCGTCTAACGCAGCAAAGCTATCGATATACAAAACCGCCAGATCATCCTCTTTGGAAATAGCATAATCCAATCGATCTCTGGTCAGATAAGGGCTTGCAAATTTCAGTATTTTCTTCATTTGCAGCTTCCCCTCGATGACCTCATTCCCCCGCTCCACGACGAGTTGAACTTTGTTTTCATTTGCCAATCCAAAATATTGAAGCTATCTCCCTTGTGCCCTATATGACTTCCAACCAGCCGGCGATTCCGACTCCTTGCTTTACTTGCCCCGCATATTATTGAACCGTCACATGGCCTCTGTACATATTGCCTGCCGGGGTTCTTGCATTCTGTATGGCGGTGGCCGCCGCGCTGCCGTAGGCCCCGATGACATAGACGGAAGGATCGGTCAGATAGAGCGTATTATGGGAAAATTCGTTGTTCAGGCCCCAGCCCGATACGACCTGGTGAACTTGAAAAGCATCGGCGATGTTGCTATTGCCGTTCTGGTAGCCGATATTGTTGCGGATAACGGCGTTGTTGCCTTTCACGTCGATGAAGCTGTCGGCATAGTTCGCCCCGCTGATGCCTTCGCCGTAGAAGGTGCAGTTCTCTACCAACGTGCCAATCGTTCTCTCCTTAATGTCAACATGCTCCGCGGCGACGTTAGGGCCGAAGACGACATTCCGAATCGTATTGTAATGCGTATTCTGATTGTAGCCGGCCCCTTCTGCCGAGCCGACATAGACGCCCTCGCCGTAGCCGGGTCCCGTAGTGCCCGTGTCGTGAATGCGGGAGTTCTCAATGGTGTTGTACGACGATCCGTCCCGGAAATGGACGGCTTCCATTCCCGTCTCGTAGACCTCTACATCGGTGATCAGGGTATGATTCGAATCATCCAAAATGATTCCTTTCTGTCCATTGGTGAATTTGAGATTGCTGATCATCCAATAATCTCCGCGAATGCGCAGACTGTAGCCGGAACCGACAGCATAACCGGACAGAATCGCCGGGTTCGCCGGATCCTCGCTCTCCATCCGGATCGGCTGGCTTGCGGTCCCGTTCACATCAGAGGAGAAGCTCCCTGTATAGGTGCCAGGAGCAAGCACGATCCGCTGGCCGGGAGCAACCTTCTTCAAGGCGCTCTGCAGGCAGGAAGTGGTGCCGCAGGCGATCACCTCATCGGCGGCCTCCCCGGCCGGCACGCTGCGCGATTCGGCATGGGCGATTCCCATCGTGGCGAACACGCTAATGAAGAGCAGGATGGCCCATCCGGCACTTCTTCCGCTTCTCCGCTTGCTGCCGCATCCGCTGCTAGTTGTCGTCATCCCTGAACATCCTCCTTTTTTCAAACGATCCTAGTTTCACTATAAAGAGTTTAATCGCTTTAATTATATAATGTTTGATTCGCGCAATTCATTCCCGCCGATACGATTTTGTAAGGACCGTCAGCTCATCTATCATCATGGCGGAATCAACGGCTTCACCGCTTCCTTCCTGCGCCTGCCGCAGCCGCGGATTGCCGTTATCGTGTTGAGCAACGTCGCCTGGCCCGTCACATCCGAGCTTGCCCACGAGCTCGCCGCGATGTTCATGCCGCATTATCCTCTTCGACAGACAGCCCAAAAAAACCAGATGGACAGGTCTGGTCTTTTTGGGCTTCCGCTTCTGGCCCCACTTGTGCTCCCGCCGCGAACCAATTACGGAACCGATACATAGCATACGGTATACGGACATCTCTCCACAGGGACAGGATTCTTATTGTTGCCAATGAGCTTGCGGTCTCGCTACGCCTTCGATCGGGCGGGCAGTAACGACAATTTGCTGTGGCGGAGACGGTACTCTCGTGTTATTCACGACCTCTATCGTTCTGCCTGGCTTGGAATTGAGCCGATTCACCGAATTGCAGAAACACATCAGCGGTCACCTCCATTTCTCTTACCTCAGTCTATTATATGCAGCTGGAAGAGAGAAGGACTGGACAGGCTGGTATCATGCATTCATGAAGGAGGAACTGGCATGGATGAGTTGACCTGGATTCAGCTGGTCATTCTGGCGCTGGCATCGTTCCGCCTGACCCATCTTATCGTCTATGACGATATTACTTGGCCGCTGCGGGCGCCCTTTATGACCGTCACCTACGTGCCCCAAGACGATGGGACCGTCATCCGCCAAGTCGATATCCGGGGCACGGGCTTCCGGCACTGGATGGGAACGCTGCTCAGCTGTCATTGGTGCACCGGCATATGGTGCGCGGCTGTCCTCACCGCCTTGTACTGGTACGTGCCGGCATCGTTCCCCCTGCTGCTGATGTTGGCCGTCGCCGGAATCGCCGCCCTTATCGAGCAGTTCGTGCTTAATCGATTGTAAATGGGCAGCAGACCAGCCCGCAGGGCGCTCCAACCGGTCACATGGACCGGTTTTGCGTGCATGCCAACAAGCCGGATCGAGCTGTCTTCAAGCTCAATCCGGCTCCTGTAACGCTTTGGAATCCAGGCAACAACCTGATCATTCCGCATCAACAAGGGTATACTGCGGGCTCGTAAGCTTAATCTTCCCATTTAAGCCCGAAGTCACGTATACTTTGTTATCCTCCATAATGAACATGCCTTCGACATCAGGCGTCTGCTCCAAAAAGGCCAGCCCCTCCTGCAACCCCTTCACAATCGCTGCCGTAGAAAGCGCATCGCCTGCTGTGGCGGTTCCGCCGATAATGGTCACGCTCTTGATCCCGTTCTGTGTCGGTGCTCCCGTTGCCGGATCCAATATATGATGATACCGGATCCCGTTGTCTATGAAGTAGCGTTCATAGACGCCGGATGTGCCGATCGTCTCATCTCGAAGCTGAACAATGGCAATTTGCTCCCCTCGCTCCCGGTCCGGGTCTTGCAGCCCGATGCGCCACACATCTCCTCCAGGCTTGCTGCCAAGCGCCATAATCGTGCTGCCGCCCAGATCGATAAGCGCGCTTCCTGCCTTCTCCTGACGCAGGTAATCAGACACCAGATCTCCGGCGTACCCTTTGCCAATCGCTCCAAGATCGATGGACATGCCTGCCTGTGCCAGCTTGATCGTCCTATTTTTCGCATCCAATTCAATGTCCCTATAGTTAACTAACGATTTGGCCTGCTCAATGAGATCGTCAGCAGGGGGATGCGCCCCGCCAGCTCCGATCCGCCATAGCTTGACCAGCGCTCCGATACTCGGATCGAAGGTCCCCTCCGTAGCTTGGGCGTACTCTACGGCCTTTTTCACCAGATCGAAGGTCTCTTGCGAGACGTTGACCGCTTCTTTGCCTGCGGCTGCATTCACCCGCGAGATTTCACTCTCGGGATTGCTCATATTGATTTGCTGATCGATTCGATCCAGCAGCTTCTCGATGTCCTCAAGATGCTTCTCCGCCGCTTCATCACCATACAACTTCAATTGAATGACCGTATCGAATTTAAGAAAGGTCTTGGTCACAGGCGGTTCTGTCTTACTTGAGTGAGAGCCGTTGGCCCATAGAAAATATCCAATTCCGCACATTACGAACAGCAGAATTGCCGCCCCTATAATCTTCACCTTTGTACTGTTCGTCATATCGCTGAAAACCTCCTCACGAAGTCTGGCCATGAAAATCATGAAAAATTATCATCGATGAGGCATAGAGATGTATGTGATCTATATCATACCATGAGCCGCAATTGCCTAGATCCACAGTCGTACAATGCAATTCCATTGTATGTTTTGCTTCATATACTTTTGTAATTCCAAGAAACTTCGACTACAATTTCAGGTATATATATGCATTGTCACATTATACCAACCTAGCAGAAGAGCAAGGAGGTCATGGAATGAATCCGATTGCAATCGTCCGCTATCAGCCGGAGTATGCGGCTGGAGTAGCAGAGATGTGGAACCGCAGCCAGGAGGGCTGGGGCGGTGGAGATACGATTCGTACGGCGGAACGGGTGCGAACGGAAGAAGAAGGCTCGGACGCGCTGGAAGTCTATCTTGCCCTGGATCAGGATGCCGTCGTAGGGTACTGCAACCTGTTCGAATACCGCGAGGATACCGGAGCCCTCTATATCGGGCTGCTGAACGTGAGGCCGGATTATCACGGCCGGCGAATCGGCAAGATGCTTGTCCGCGAAGCGTTGGATGCGACGGTGCGGTTGGGCTGGCCGCGCCTCGATCTGTATACATGGGCCAGCAACACAAAGGCCGTTCCGCTGTATAAGCGATGCGGTTTTTTCTGGGAGGATCGGGAAGATACGACCCACCTGATGAACTTCATGCCTGCCGTATTGAATACGGAAGCGCTCTCCGCCTATTTCGATGACATTGACTGGTACGAGAACTCGACCCGGGAGATCGAGATTAAGCCCGATGGGCGCAAGGATAACGGCTTTGATTATTTCACATATACATGGGAAAAGAACGGTGCCTCGCTGCGCGTCGAATTCGAACGCACCGGAAGAGGCATCCGGCTCATCGAGACCGACGATTATCTCATCAGCGCCCAAGCGGAGCAGGCGAAGCCGGTTTTCGGCCGCGCTTATACGATAGAGTACCGGATCGTGAACAAGTCGGGCCGCCCGCTCCATCTCGATCTTCGGGGCCAGAACGAGCGCAATATTCAATTTGACTGGGAACATCAGGCCGAAGTGAAAGGCGAAGCGACGATCCGGGCGGACTTCTTCGTCGGCCCTGTCGAAGAGGAGCAAAGCATATGGCGGACATGCCCCCGCGTCACGACTCGGATGCGCATTAACGGGAAGGAAGCCCTGTTCCACATTGGCGTCATTCCCCGCTTCCCTGCCCAGCTTGCATGGAAGACGCCGGGCCGCAGCGCCTACCCGGCCATAGGCGGCACCTTCCATGTGGACATTGAGAACAACTTTGCGGAAGCGGCTGTCTTTCGCTTTACGCTGCCTGACAGCCCGGTGCTGGCCTTGGGATGCCATGATTTCGAGGTCTCCCTGGAAGCGAAGGAACGGACGTCCATCGCCGTCCCGTATCAGGTGCGACAGTATGGCTTCTATTCGCAGCAGGTCGAAGCCGAGGCTCGGCTGGCCGATGGAAGCGCCATCCCGTTCACGCGAACGATCGGAGCTGGCTTCAGCGGTCCCGGCGCCGCCTTCGCCGGCGAGACGGAGAAGTATTGGCAGCTGTTCAACGGACATTTCTCCATCAGATTCAACAAGGAATGGAACGGCTTCAGGCTTCTCTGTCCCGGGATGACAACCTGCGCCGAATTGGGCTTCCCGAAGCTGGGGAAGCCGTTCTCCACGGAATTCTCGAAGAAGAAGCCGGTATCGATCCATCCGATCCGGGAGGAGGGCGCCGTCGGACTGTCGCTGCGCTACCAATCGGCATCGTTTCCGGCGGTATTCTTGAGCGTGCACCTTCTTCTGTATGGGGAAGGGACCGTCGCCTATTGGCATGAAGCCGAGAATACCGGCGCCCAGCCAGTCGCCGAGCTGTATGTGAGCCAACAGGCGCGCTTCGGACTGCCAGGCGCCGTCCTGCCTTACAACGGTAAATATATCGCGCTGAACGAGATCACGGGCAGCGAATACAGCTACTGGGAAAGCCGCAACATCACGGAACCGTGGATATTCATCCAGCACGGCAGCGTCCCGCTCGGCGTCTGCTGGCCGAAGACACATCGTGTGCATATCGAGAGCTGGTGCATCAGCCTCGAAGCTTCGCTCGGAAGTCTGGGGCCGGGAGAGAAGTCCGCGACAGAGCCCCTCCATCTGACGATAGGCGGATATACAGACTGGACCCGATTCCGCGCCTTCGCGATGCAGGAGCCCGACACCCGTTCCGATCTCCGGCTTACCGATCCGATCGAGCTGATCCTGAACGGGTATAATCCCGTCCTCCAGTCAAATCTGAACGTGATGCTCCAGGATCACCGGTTGGTGCAGAGGGAGGGAACGATCTCGGTTCAACTGCGCCGGGAACCGCACGCAGCCGCCCGGCAGTTGGACATCGATGACTCCGGGATTACGGAATGCCCCCTTCCGGCGCCGCAGCAGAGCATAGAGGTGGTCGATGCGGTGGTTCATCTGCCGACGGCGGACGTGAAGCGAAGCTCCATCGTGCTGGTCCCGTCAGACGAGCCGATTCGATTCCAGCGGCAGGAGGGAGAGGGACAAGGCGGACCGACCTATTCGGCAGACAATGGCGTGCTGCGAGTGGCGGCGTCCCCTTCCTTCTACCCTGGTCTTCACTCCCTGCAAGCAGGCGGCGAGGAATGGCTGTCCAGCGGCTATCCGCTGCACGGGCCGAGATCATGGTGGAATCCGTATATCGGGGGTCTGAAGTACGATATCGGCGGCTTGAGCACGCTCTCGGTCCTGAAGGAGGGCGGAACGGCGGAATTCGTTGCCCGGCGGGACCGCTTCGGGAATGAATGGCAGGGCTTGAAGCTTACGCTGGACATCCGCCAGCATGACACCTATAAGGGCTTGAAGCTGAACCAATATTTTCTGATGATGTCCCGCGTGCCCGTGCTGTGCGCATTTTCCGAAATCGAGCAGGAGACGGGCCTCACTCTCACTCCTCTAGTCTGGGACACATCGATGTTCATCCAGCCCGGCGACTCGCTGGATGGCTTGCGGGTATCCGTGAAGGACCGTGACGGGTCCGATCGCATAGTCCGGCCAGGCAAGGGGGAACTCGAACTTCCGGAAGCGCGGCATCTCGTCTTCGGATCGGATAACCGGGAGCAGCAGCTTCATGTCATGATGGATGCGAGCGAGCGCCATCCGCTCGTCTATGCCAACAATGAGATATGTCAGGTGGAATACAATCGCGAACGGCACATCCCGAACGGAGCCTGCGTCCGAACAGAGCCGCTGTTCCTGCTATTCTCCCCAGATCGCATCGAATTCGAAGCCTTGGCTTCATTACAACAGATCCGGTTCCCGGACGAGAGAGAGCGCCGGGTCTCGGACAAGAGAGGAAGTGCTGCGAATGAAGATCATTGATGCCCATATGCATCTGTCCCATATCCAGGAGTTCAAATCGACCGCCGCAGAAAAATCATTCGTGGATTATAGCCTGGACGGGATTCTGAAGGAATACCGCGACAACCATGTCGTGCTCGGCATCGGCATGGGACTGACCGAGACGAAGCAGGGAGGCTTCCCGGATGAGGAAGCGGTGACCCCGATGGGGCTCGACCTGGTGGAGGCGCTGCCGCCCCAACTCGTCTATTGCCTGGGCATTAATCCTTACCGCCTTGGCACGCAAGAGCTTGAAGCGCTGGAACGAGATCTGCAGAAGCCGGAAGCCGTCGGCCTCAAAATCTATCTCGGCTATTATCCCTTCTATGCCTACGACAGCGTCTATCAGCCGGTCTATGAGCTGGCCGCCGCCTATCGCGTCCCGGTCGTGTTCCATACGGGCGATACGTACTCGGAGCGCGGGCTGCTCAAGTATTCGCATCCGTTGACGATCGATGAGGTGGCCGTCACCCATCGGAACGTCAACTTCATGATGGCGCACTTCGGCGATCCTTGGGTGCTAGACGGAGCGGAAGTCGTCTACAAGAACCGGAACGTATTCGCCGATCTGTCCGGTCTCATGGTCGGCGATACCGACAATTGCAACCGGCTCAAGGACTCGCCGCTGTTCTTCGCCCATCTGCGCCATGCCGTAACCTATTGTGATCATTACGACAAGCTGCTGTTCGGCACCGATTGGCCGCTCGCTCCCGTAGAGGCCTACATCCGCTTCGTCCGGGAGCTAATCCCGGCGGAGCATCATGAGGATGTGTTCTACCGGACGGCGCTGAGCGTATTTCCGAAGATCAGGCCGTTCTTGGAAAATGGAGGCCAAGCACCAGGCTAGCCTTGGACTAATACAAGGGGGGTCGTGTGCCGATGCCGATACCGATACTGATACACCCTATACGGCTTCGGGGTACAGCTTTGAGGGTACGACTTCGGGGATACGGTTTCGGGGGTACAGCTTTGGGGGTACGACTTCGGGGATACGGTTTCGGGGGTACAGCTTTGGGGGTACGGTTTCAGCCGGAATGAGGGAACTGCTAAATAATACTGCATAGGTGCAGCAATTTCCGCCGTTTGAGCTGATATTTGATGGAATTCCTGCACAGATGCATCATTCTTCCTCAATTTCCCTTGTTTTAAACAAATAAGGCTGAAATTCCTGCATTTTCGCAGGAACTCCATTTCGCCATCGACTTGGGTACGCTAAAACTGCAGTTTTACAGTATTATTGGACATGCCGTGAGTTAAGCTCCCGCTAAACCAAATGAAACCGATGCCCTAATCACCAGATGCCACAAGAGCCAAGGCACAGATACCCACATGAGCCAAACAACGAACGAAGACTGCCCCTGGGGCAGTCTTCGGCTCATTCTCGCCCTATAAGCTATGTCATCTCTCTTGCTCTCATCTCCGCTCGTAAGCTATGTCATTTCTCTTACTCATCTCTGCTCATAAGCTATGTCATCTCTCTTGCTCTCATCTCTGCTCGTAAGCTATGTCATTTCTCTTACTCATCTCTGCTCATAAGCTATGTCATCTCTCTTGCTCTCATCTCTGCTCATAAGCTATGTCATCTCTCTTGCTCATCTCTGCTCCGGAGAGCGGAGTTTCCTGGCGTACTCCTCCGGCGACACGCCGACGAATGCCTTGAAATCCTTGATGAAATGGGCCTGATCGTGATAGCCCAGATCCGCCGCCAGGGCCGCCCAATCCGGCAGGGCGCCGGCGGCCGCCTGCCCCGCCGCCTCGTGAATGCGGCTGCGCTGGATGACCCACTTCGGCGATACGCCGACATAGTGGAGGAACAAACGCTGCAGCGAACGCGTATGAAGCGCGAACCGATCCGCCAGCTCCTGGACGCGGGTAATGTCCCGGCCATCCACGACGGTCTCGACAATCCGGTTGACCAGCTTCACGTTATCCTCCGCTTCAGGCAGCCGTTCACGGAGGAACCCGTCTATGACTCGGCTCATCGCCTCACCATCCTCTAACGCGAACAACGCTTGCTCCAGCGGGCCGCTGTCCATCCCGAACACTTCGCGGAAGGGCAGCGTGTGCCCGGCGAGGCGTGACATCGGCTCGCGGTACAGGGGATAAAATCCCCCCGGCTGGAAGAGCACCCCGGCCACCCGTCCCTGTCCTTCCAGCACCCGCTGGGATCTTCCGCTCACAATGCCGTACACGGCCGTGTTGTCCCGCTCGAACACCAGATTGACCCCGGGATGCTGAAGCACCTCCTGCACATAGGGAGACTGGCCTCGCAAATCCCAGGCAATCATCCAATAATGCTTGATGAAAGGGCGAAGGTCAGGCGCTGGAAGATGGCGGCTAATGCGGAATTTCTGTTCGCCGGCTGCGCCATATAGCATGCCTCTGATGTCCGGCTCGCGGTTCGGCTTCGTATCCATCGTTCACGCTCCCGTTGCAAGATAAGACGCGGTATTCGCGCATCGCATTGCATTTGTCGTTTTTTTACAATACACACCGATAATCTCCTGCTATATTACCCATGTTAACAAGGGATTGAGTATGTCGCAAATGAAATGGTTACGACTTCGCGCCGTGGGACGGGGCGATGACGGTAAGCGAAGTGGCTCAGCATCTCGGCGCTTCCGCCGATATGTTCATCAGGACAGCCAAGACGGGAGAGGGACAGATCGGCATACCGCAGACCGTCGATTGCCCGTCGATGAAGGAAGTGCGCCGCATCGTGCAAGAGTGGACTGCGAAGACGACAGAGACATTCAAGACCGTGACCGACGAAGATCTGGAGACGCTCTACCATTCGCCATTCCCGAATCTGGATGGGCCGCGCAGCAAGCTCGTCCGGCTCGTCATCGATCACGAGATTCATCACAAAGGACAGCTCTTCGTGTACACCCGCATACTCGGGGTGCAAGAACTGCCATTTCCACTGTAAAAACGAAAGGAAGGATATCGGGGACAGAGGGACCAGCCGCTCTGCATGTTGCCCAATATCCTTCCTGCGTGATTAGCCTAACGATTCTTCCGCTTCCATCCACTCGCGGTACAGCCCATCCAGCTCCTGCCGCAGCCGGGCCTGCTCACTCAGCAGGTTGGGCCATTCCGCATCCTCTGCCGGGCTCGCGGACAGCCGGGCCATCTCCTCCTCCAGCAGGCGAAGCCGTTCCTCGGCTGCCGCAATCTCTTCCTCCCATCGCCTTGCCGGCTCGGAAGACGTAATGCCTGCCTTCGGTTCGGCCGGCTTCCGCTCATCCTTAGGCTCAGCCTTAGGCTCATTCTTCGGCCTCGCAGGCTCTGCCGGAATCGCCGCCGCAGCGGAGCGCTGCAGCAGCGCCTGCAGCTTCTCCCGGCATTCTTCATAATTGCCGAGATGAACGGTCAGTTCCGCCTGTTCCAGCATCCATAGCTTCTGCACGACACGATTCATGAAATAGCGGTCATGCGAGATGACGAGCAGCGTGCCGGGGAACGAATCCAAGGCTTCCTCCAGCGCCTCCCGCGAATCGATGTCCAAATGGTTGGTCGGCTCGTCGAGAAGCAGCAGATTCGGCTTCCGGTACATCAGCAGCGCCAGGCGCAGCCGGCTCCATTCGCCGCCGGACAGCTGGGATACCCGCTTGAACACGTCGGAGCCGTAGAACAGGAAGCGGGCCAGTTCGCCCCGCGCCTCCCCTTCCTCCATCGCCAAGGCGTCGCAAAAATAGCGCAGCACGGTGGAATCTTCCGCCGGCGGGGATTCCTCCTGGGCCAGATAGCCGATATCCACGCGGGAACCGAGCCGAATCTCGCCCCTGTCGTGAGGAATCTCGCCGATAATCATCTTCATCAGCGTGCTCTTGCCCGCGCCGTTGCCGCCCATCAGGGCGACGCGCTCGCCGTACAGCAGCAGCGCGCTCGTCCCGCGCAGCAGTTCCCGATCGCCGAACGCTTTGGAGACGCGATCCAGCACAATCACCTGCTTGCCGGAGCGGTCCTCCTGCTTCAGCGTCAGGTCCATCGCGCGCCGTTCCAGAATCGGGCGCTTAATCTTGACCATCCGGTCCAGCGCCTTCTGCATCGAGGCGGCCCGGCGGTGGAAGCCGGGATTCGGCGGATTGGCGCGGTTGCCCCATTCGATCAGCTGCTTGATCGTTTCCTGCATCTTTTTGATCTTCTTCTGCTGCTCCTGATAATCGGCAAATTGCTGGAGCAGACGCTCCTCTTTTTCCTTCTGGTAGCCGGAATAATTCGTATAGTAGACAATGGCTTCTCCGTCTTCGATCTCGATAATCTTGCCGACGACCCGATCAAGGAAATACCGGTCATGCGACACGACCACGACGACGCCGGGATACGATTCGAGGAACGCCTCCAGCCATTCGATCGCCGCCATATCCAGATGGTTCGTCGGCTCGTCAAGCAGCAGGATGTCCGGCCGCTTCAGCAGCAGGGCCGCCAGCCCGACCTTCGTCTTCTCTCCGCCCGAGAGCGAGGCGAACGGCCGCCCGAACTGCTCGGCGGCAATGCCCATGCCTGCGGCTACCCGCCGAATCGAAGCCTCCATCTCATAACCCCCCGCTTGCTCGAACCGTTCCATAAGCTGTCCGTACTGGTTCAGCAGAAGCTGCATGGCCCGTTCATCCGCGCAGACGGCAGGATCGGACATCTTCGTCTCCATCTCCTTCATCTCACGTTCCCAGCACCGCACCTGTTCATAGCCTTCGGCCAGCACATCATAGACGGTCGCACCGGCTCCAGCCGACGGCACCTGGGCGAGCAGGCCGACCGTCGCGCCTCTGCGGATGAACAGCTCTCCCTCATCGGGGGCAGATGCTCTGTCCAGCAGCTGCAATATCGTCGTCTTGCCTGTGCCGTTCCGTCCGATCAGGCCAACCTTCTCCGCCTCCCCAATCTCGAACGACACATCAGAGAGCACCAGATCGGCCCCATAATATTTCTTCACATGCCACAAATTGATTACCATGGTCAACGTCCTCCTCCGGGCGCACTTCCTCCCCGGACCGGAACAAAAAAAGACTGCAGGGAAACATCCCCGCAGCCTTATGCCAGATCATACCCGTTCAGGTCAAGGCAGGAGAGTCTTCACGCCAATTCGTCACATTCGTATTCGCAAAAATGGACACACCTATCCCGTTGACCACTTCATCATGGGTGATGCCAAATAATGCCATAGGCAATTGGCTAATGCGGATCGTTGCGACGTTGCGGTTCATCTCCTACCTCACCTCCTCTTCAGGCTCTGCATGAGAGCATAATTATTCTATATTATACCCGAAAGCTACGATGGAGTAAAGTACTTCCTGCCTGGCGCACACTCATCACCGGGTCCCGCCAAGCCTCCATCCGCTAGCATCACCGTGTCCTCTCCAAGGCGGATACGGCAATCTCCATCCCCGCTTCCGGCGTAAACCCAATCCGGTACTCCCGCTCCGCATCCGCGATCGTAACCGCCGCGAAGCCGGCCGGCCCCTTCTCCTGCGGCAGCAGACGAATCATCCCGCGGGCGAGCTCCCATTCATAGGCGGATGCTCCGATGGAGGCAGGCTCCGGCAGCCGGTACGCCTGACGGTATTGCCTCACCTGGACAAGCGGATCGGCAGCAGCCACATCCACTCCGCATAAACTCAGCGGGCTGTCCCATGTCCGGGACCGTTCATATTCAATCAGCCACGGCATATCATGGCGGATGAAGGCCGTGCCGAATGGGATGAACGAGCCGTCCTCTAACGGAGCTTGCTGCCGCCAAGGTCCTACGTATGCGACGCCGCGCTTCTTCGCTTCCTCGACGAAGGCAGCCATGCCGCCGGTGATGTCCAGCGCTACGCCGAAGATGCCTTCCCGGCTCTCCGCGAACTCCGCGAAGGCGCGTCCCAGCTGCGTCGTCCGCAGCTTGTCCGAATCCGCAGCCGCAATCACTTCAAGGAACCCGGCACCGAAATAGGCGACCTGCGCCCGCGCGCCGGGAAATGCCTCCACCGGGGCGGTAAACCGGGCTCCAGTCGTCCCGCTTATCTGTTCGACTGCCGCGTCCACATCGCGAACCGCCACAGTCACATGATCAAGCCTCAACATAGGCTATGTCCCCCTCTGTCCAACAGGGTCGTGCGTCCGGACGGAGGCCCAATGCGCCAGCATGCCGCAGATGTCCTGTTCCGCCTTCTCCAGAAGCTGCTTCTGGCGGCGGATGTCGCGAAGCTTGCTCTCATAATAAGCAATCGCTTCCTCTGCGCATGCCGGATCCCCATAGCCGGGAAAGCCGGCGCATTGCTGCAACAAGCGGGCCAACTCCTCCGCACGAACCCCCATATGCAAATAGAACTGAATCTGCCGTACACGTTCAACGTCTTCCTCCGCGTACACCCGATATCCGCTGTCGGTACGCGATGGAGCAAGCAATCCCTTCTCCTCGTAATAACGCAAGGAACGGATGCTGGCTCCCGTCAGACGTGACAGGTCACTGATGCGCATCTAGATTAACTCCTTCCACCGGCCGGTAACCTAATCGTAAAGTATAACATGGTGTGAGAGTCAAGACCGCGCTGGCATTCCATTTGCCGCTTCAGACCGAGTAACAGTTCTGCCAATCCCGCCGCCGGTATGTCCATCATCCGACCGGAGCATCCTCCGCGGGAGCATCGCCGGGGCTCGAATTCGGTTCGGACGCTACCCCTTGTCCCGATAGGAGATGACGAATCCATACCACCAATAGATGGAAAAAAGGCCGCTAATCAGTACGTAGATCGCCCATAACGCGCCTTCCCTCAAGCTTTTCCAGAAATAATGCAGCTCCGTCATGCCTTCGCTTCGACCCATGGCATTCAGGAAAAATACCGTAAATCCCGTCACCAAAATGACGATATGCACCACCGATATGCCGATCCGTCGGCGGATAATCAGGCTGAACGCACTGGCCGCCAGACTAATCCCGAACACCGAATAAAAGAGTAGCCAAACCCAACTTGGATTGGTCGCCCACATAGACTTTTTCTCCCTATTTATAATATGTATTTATTCCAGGCTACGGCGCATACAGCAGCGTAGCCCCGAAAAGAGATAGCAGCACAGCAAGCAAGAACACCGCATAGGCAGGCTTGCTCAGATGCGCAGTATGCTTGTCATAATAACCGTTCCTGCGAAAAGGGCTAATCCACAGCTCTCCGATCAGATTCAACACGACGGCCAGCAGGCTTCGGACAGACCTCATCCTCGGCACCTCCCTCCACCAAATAGCTCTTCATATTTGCATTCTATTCCGACAGGGGGTATCGGTATGCCCCATCGAGCGCGTCAACAATAGCGCGACCCGCTCATAGATCGCGTCCAGTTCCTCCACGCTCACCAGATAGGCCCGATGCTCGAAGGTCACATGGAACGCAGGATTGCGGCTTGCCAACGCTTCCAAATACGCATAGGCGGCTCCGTAGCGGCTGTCGCCATCCTGCTCAGGCAGGACCGGCAAATGATTCTGGAAATTCTCCTCCTCATAACGCACATTGCTGTAATGAACGAGATAGACATAGGGCGCTAGTGCGTCGAGCCACGCATACGGGTCGAACCCGGGAAGCACCCGCCCCGATATATCGAGCCGCGCCGTATCGACCACGAGTGCAATCTCCGGGTATTCCCGGAACATATCGATGAACTCCTCGGTGTAATCCCCTGCAAAATCATGCTCCAGCACGATGCGCTGGTTATGCTTGCGCTGCAGCTCGCAGCATGCTTCGAATAACCGGACCGATATCTCTCTGAATTCGCGGCGGCTCAACTGGTCATGACCGTAACGTTGATCCGAAGCGGGCATTCGAGGATACGGCCGCTTCCATTGCGCCGGGAACAGCGGCAAGAATGGATAGTGGAATAAAATATAGTCTGCCCCATATCGGGAAGCCAGTTCAACCTCCGCCTCCATTCGTACCAGCGCTTCCGCCCGCTCTGCCGGACAGACCGCATTCAGCTTGGGCAATTGGTAGCCAAGGGAATCGAGGATGGGCCCATGTACGCCATATTGGAGCTGATGGCGGACGCAGAAATCCTGCACCGCTTGCAGTTCCTGTTCATCACGCAGCATGCAGACCTCCATGCCGTTAATCGGCCCGCGCGCCAGCTCATGCCACCGCCCGGCCGTAAAGGGGCCCCACATTCCCGCTTGCAGTCGTCTCATTCTCATCTCTCCTCGACTATCGCCGTAGTGATGCAACATACAAAATATTTAGGGAGAAACTGCTTTTTCAACATTATACCAGAAAAATCCTGTCATGCTTCTACAAATATAGACATAAACGGAGTTTTTTCCCGAGAATCGAAACGAAAGAAAAAAGCCGCCCCGAAAGATACGGGACGGCTGTGGACAGTCGCCGATTACAGCAAGTCACAGATGGGCCGCTCTTCCAAAAACGGAGTCACCATATTGGCGCAAAAAGACGGCAGCCGCTCCCGCATCCAGGGATGAACGGCAGTGTTCATCATATGAAAGGAATAGTAGCCGAAAATATTCAGCAGCATGAAGCCTTCGAGCAGCTTCATCGAATCGCCGCAGGTCGAAGGGAATTCCGCCCCATAGCCTTCCATGAAATCCGTCCGCCGCTCGGATGGGACGCTTAGCGCGCCGCCCGCCGCATCATACAGAAAATAACCGTGGCCGTACAGGCAATAGTCAATCAAGGTAAAGCCCCGATCCGTCACAATGACATTGGCCCGGTTGATGTCAGCATGGATGAGACCCCATGTGCCAGGTTCCGGCTCGTAGCGGCGAAGCCGCTCATTAATGAGCTGGAAGGCTTCACTCATCAGTCCGAAATCGCCCGGCGCAAATATGCCGTGATCCCGTCCGTAGGTCAGTCGCTCCAGCATCGCCTCGTTCTCCGCAATTCCGGCGTAAGCGGGTCTGCTGATGGCCCGTTCCGGCTTGTACCCGCTCGTAAACCGGTGCAGCATGCCGACCTGCCGTCCGTAGCGAAGAGCGGCTTCTCGCGATGCGAAGTCATCCGGTTGCGAGTCCCGTCCTTCCAGCCAGTGCAGCAGCGTGCAGTGTATGAAGTCTTCCCCGTCCGAGATCCGGGAGACGAATTCGCCTTCGCGATTGCGGACAGGCTTCTGCACATTCAAGGCGGTATTCTCGCCCAACGCCTGCAACAGCTCCATCTCCCCGGTCAAGCCCGCCTTGGAATGCTGCAGGCCGTGAAGCTCGGCATGAACCGGCTTATGAACCCGCAGCAGATAGGATGAGCCGGACTGATCGGTAATCTTATAGGTCAAATTTTCATTATGGCGAATAAACGCAATGATTGGCGATTGTATCTCATAATGCGACAACGCATCGGCCGCAATGGCTTGATGGCCCACTTTCTCGTCTCTCCCTTGTGCGCATGCAAGAGGTCTAGGGCATGAATCATGCTCGCTACTTCTGCCTGCTTGTCAGTTCAATCTTCTCTTCCTGTCCATTCCAGCCGATCGTGATCGACAGCGGCTCTTCGATCTTCCGCTGCCCGATAACCTGCCACTTATGTCCGAAGATGTATTTGGCGTTCTTCACACCGGGTTCGGTCCCTGCCGCCCCATTCATCTCCCCGCCTGCAAATACATAGCGGAAGTCCTCGATCGTGTCCTCTGTCCCGGCATAGCGAATGGCCAGCTCCAGATCGACGTTTTGGATGAATTTCACCTTCCAGTGGGCCCCCTCGCCCTTGAAGGCCGTCTCCTTCGCGCATCCGGACATACTCAGGATCAGGATGATCAGCAGTCCGATTCACAGAAAACATGTTTTTGGCATGGCAATAACATCCCATTCAAAAAAGTTCAAAAAACTATCCTAATCTAACTTGATTATTGTACTATATATTTCCTGTTCCGTCAGCTTGACCCGATCGATGTTCGTTGCCGCCACAGCGTTCTTCGTTCTTCAACCGGGAAAAGGGATGCCGCATGCCTTTGCTCTCATCGGCCCGCTTCTTCGCTATTCGTCTTGCTTGGTCTCTGCGTGTCCAACGGGCGCCCGGGGAACTCATACTTCGCCATCATCTCGCCCCAAGGCGCGATGCCGGTCTCCACGAAGCCTGCCGAGGCATACAGCCGCCGGGCCGCTTCATTATTCGGATCATAGCCGAGCAGACAATGCTCCTTCCGGTCCGGCTGCGCTCCGATCTCATCCAGCACAAGCTGCAATGCCCGCTTGCCATATCCTTGCCCCTGGAAGGACGCATCCACCATGAAGCGGTAGATCCAGTAGTTCCCGTCATCCGGATCGATGCCATACATGGCGAATCCGATCATGCGCTCGTCCAGGCAGATGCCCTTGCATTGAAAGCCGTCCAAAAATTGCGCTTCGGCGATGGAATACAGGTTCGATGCGATGAAGCCCTCCTGTCCCGTACCGACTTTCAATGCAATGCATTCCTCCCAGTTGCCGGCGGTGATAGGCTGCAGATCAATATTCATGGAAAGTCCCCTTTCGGCTATCCATTCCTTCTGTCCAATTCGCCTCGCTCCACCGGTTGATCCGGTCCCGGCAGCTCGTATTGGTAGAAGCACAGGTTCAGCCATTGATTGAATTTATATCCCGCGTTCCGGATCGTCCCGGCATACGTAAAGCCGAGCTTTTCATGCAAGGAAATACTGCCCCGGTTCGATTCGTCAATGCCGGCGACGAGCGTCTTGTATCCGCTATCGGCTGCGACACGGATAATTTCCCGCAGCAGCTGGGACCCGATCCCGAAGTGACGGCATTCATTATGCACGTAGACAGAGTGCTCGATCGTGTATTGATAAGCCGGCCAGGCCCGGAACGGACCGAAGGCAGCGAAGCCCATTACCCGGTTCTCTGCCTCATAGACCAGAACAGGAAGGTTGTCCTGGCGCTTCTGCCGGAACCACTCCGTTCGCTGCTCGAGCGATTGCGGCTCGTACGAGTAGACCGCCGTAGAATGGATAATCGCATCGTTGTAAATTTCCAAAATGGCAGGCAAGTCCTGTTCAGTCGCTTCTCTAATCATGCTCTGTTCACCTCTGCGTTCGTATCGGCGGGCGGCGCAGCGCGTCGCCCCGTCTGGCTATGCCGTAATTATACCAGCTCTTCGCTTCACGGTAAGCTGGAAATGAAAAAAGAGACGCATCTGCGCCTCTCTCTATCGATGTCACGAATTATTCAACCATCCTCTTGGAGTCGCTCCAGGATTGGCCTCACACCTTCGCCGCCTGTGTCCGCGGAAGCGGAGGTTGGCCAGCGTCAGCCGCTTCGGCCCGCTTCAGGAATTGCCGCCCCTTCCAGCGGAACAGCACGAGAATGCCGCGAATGTATTCATCCGCGATCATGCAGGCGTAGATGCCGGCGAGCCCCCAGCCCCAATGAATGCCCAGCAGGTAGGACAAGCCCGTGGCAACCAGCCACATCGAGAATATGGCCGTCAGCATGACGAAGCGGGTGTCGCCTACCGCATTGAGGGCGTTGCCCATCGCCATGTTCAGCATCTTGCCGGGCTGCAAGAGCAGATTGAGCCCGAGCAGCGAGACGCCAAGCGCCACAATCTCCGGATCGGCCGTGAACAGCCCCAGCAGCGCCCGGCCCGCGAACAGCAGCACGAGCGCATTGACCGTGACGAGCGGCAATCCGTACAGGAGGGCGCGATAGGCCCCTTGGTAAGCCTCCTCCGTCCGTCCCGCCCCGAACAGATGGGCGACCTGAATCTGCAGCGCCATCGCGATCGATGATCCGAGCAGGAAGCAGAACGATTCCAGCGTATTCATGTACGTCCGCGCCGCCAGTTCCTGCGGCCCCAGCATCGCGATGAAGGCGAAGATAACAAGCTGGGAGAATACCCAGCAGGACATGTTGACGCCAAGCGGCCAGCCGATATGCAGGATCTCCTTGAAGCGGGCCCCGTCGAAGCCGAGCATCTCCCGCAGGCGGATGCGATGTCCGAACGAATGGACGAACACATAAGCCAGGACCGCCGTCGCCAACAGCCGGCTGATGACGGTCGACAGGGCGACTCCGGCCAGCCCCCACTGCGGGAAGCCGAAGGCTCCGAAGATGAAGCCGTAGTTCATGGCGACATGGATGACGTTCATCCCGATCGCGATGATCATCGGCCCCTTCGTATTGCCAGTGTTCCGGATCACCGTGCTGAGGGTCGACGTGAGCGCCGTTAGCACCATGCCGCCGCCGACAATCGAAATATAAGTGTCCGCCAACGGCAGCAGGCTGTCCGGCAGCTGCAGCACCGCCGCGATCGCGCGCGGCTTCGCGTAGAGCACGAAGCTGAGCGCCAGCCCGATCAGCGCGCTTGCCGACACCGCCAAGATCGCCACGGAACGCGCCTCCTCTTCCCTCCGCGATCCGAGCTTCTGCGCGATCAAAATGCCGGCTCCGCTCGCCACCGTCATGAAAAGGGTCGTGAGCGCCTGGAACAGCTGGTTCGAGAAGCCGACAACCGCGACCGCATCATCCGAGATGCGGCTCACCATCAGCGTATCCGCCGCCCCCAACAAAAACTGCAGAAACAATTCTATAAAAATCGGCCATGCCAGCACTCCCAATGCATACCGATTCCGTTCTCTTTTCACAAATGAAACCTCCGTTATCTCCTGATGTTGGCTGCATATCCTCTTGTAATGATGGATAGAACGTAATCATTATAGATGGTATACTCATCTTGGTGTGTCACAATATCAACTTGAACTATCAAGATGCCAACCTGTTCAATTCGAAAAAAGGAGGCTCTTCCAATGAAAGCGCTGCAGTTCACATTACCGCCATTGCCCTATTACATTTACAGTGGTTCCGGCATCATGGAGGCCGGTCAGAAGCATGCCAGCCGCCGGAATATTGAAGTATTCGACATGCTGTTCGTGACCGGAGGCTGTCTCTATATGTATGAGGAGGAGCGGGAATATGCGGTACGTCCGGATCATGTCCTCCTATTGCGGCCGGATCAGACGCACGGGGCGACGCAGGAATGCATGGAGGCGACAACGTACTTCTGGCTGCATTTCCAGACGGAAGGAACATGGGAGGCTACTGAGGAGGTGCCGCATTCCCACGCCTGCGACGGTGGCGAAGCGGCTGTGGCCTCCCCGTTGCCTTTTGCCCCGCGGCCGTTCCTCGTGGCCTTGCCGCAGTTCGGCAAGCCGCTGCAGCCGGACCGGGTGCGGGAAGTCCTGCTTCAGCTTCAGGATCTGCGGGAGGGGATTCCCGAGCCGAATACCCCCTGGAAGGAACAGATGCTGTTCCAGCACCTGTTCCACCTCCTGTCGGTCTCGGCGGACCAGAACGGCCAGTCCCCCGCCGCCGCATGCGCGGAGCGGGCAGCCGCTTACTTGCGGCGCCATTACCGGGACGATATCAAGGCTCAATCCCTCGGTGACAGCCTGAATTTCCATCCGGTCTATATCGCCCGCTGCATGCAGAAGCAGTTCGGCTGCTCCCCGATCGAATATTTGACCCGCTACCGCATCGACCAGGCGAAGCTGCTGCTGCACCAGACAGATCTGCCGATCTCCCGCATCGCCGAGGAGGTCGGCTTCCGCCAAGCGGCTTACTTCGCCGCCTGCTTCTCCCGGTATGAAGGCATGTCGCCGCGTCGGTACCGGCAGCAGTTTTTCTGCCATTAAGGAGTTGGCGCCTGCACGGGGCTGCGCCTTCCTGCGCCGGATCAGCCGGGCAGGACGAGCTCAGCCCCCGCTCGGCGCAGCCGGACGGCCTGTCTGTCGGGCAGGCCGCCGCTGCAGCGCGTCAAGCCAGCCGCAAGCCGTCCGGCTCCGCTTGCTCGATCGGGTCTGTGCCGCTCAGGCCCGCTTCAATGCCCGCATTCATGCATACTATGGCATACCGGGCACCTTTCTCCCTGGCATGCATTCTCCAGCAGCACGGCCTGCTCGATCAGCTTCTTCAGATCCCGGACGGCCATCGGCCTCGTGTACTGCTCGTCGTCATCCAGCAGGCAGGCAATCTCCAGCAGTCCTGTCTTGAGCTGGCTGCAGTGCACCAAGTGATGAATGTTCATCTCTCTTCCCACCTTCTTCATCCATTGTACGCTTTCCGCTTCTGCCGTCTTGATCAAGCTGTCTGTGACACATTTCGCTATTCATGAATAGCATTCAACAAATCGTTCTCCGCCGCGCTTTTCATTCCGCCCCTCCTTCCCCTGCGGGAACGCAACCTTCCCGGGCGCAGCCCTTCTAGCCCCTCTATCCCAACCATCCCTTCAAGCCCTTCAATCGCTTTAATCCCTTTAGACCCCTTTAGTGCCATATTTAGCCCTTTCAAATGCCGTGTCTTCAGGATTCTGCGCGTGTCAGTCTCGGCTCATACAGAACCATCTGTCCGGTGACCGAGAGGGTAAGGGACTTTGCTCCACACGCATGGTATCCAGGGATAGCGCCGCTTGCTATTACTATACCTCAATGGTATGCTGTTTGCAACTCATGAATCGCGAAAAATTACGGGAAAGGAGGTTATGCCAAATGAACATCGGAAAGATATTGAAGGAACTGCGGGGCAAGCGCTCTTTGCGGGAGATTGAGCGTGAATCCGGAGTCAGCCATACCTATTTGAGCAGTCTGGAAAAAGGACGCGACCCGCGCACGGGCAAGGAACGCAAGCCGACGCCCGATACGCTGAAGAAGCTGGCTCAGGTCTATTCCGTTCCGTACGAGTGGCTGATGAGCGCCGCCGGATATATGGATCTGGAGGAAGGCCCTGCGGATTCCGAGTACGAGAACGGGGAGCTGCCTCATCCGGCGATGCAGACGGACAGTGCGGGCTGGAATTACCGCGCCGGCGGGAACAAGCTTGCGCCTCGCGGCGTCAAGGAGAAAAAGCCGTTCTACGAATTGACGGAGGTGTTGAACGGCAGCGCCCCTGTCCATTATTATGGCCAGCCGATGAGCCGGGAGGAGCGGGAGCGCGCTTTGGCCATGCTGGAAGTGCTGTTCCCAGGCCGGCGGCCCGCATCGAATGCGCCGAAGGAGAAGCGCTGACATGCGGCGCTTGTCCGGAAGCAGCTGCGGCCCCTCCCGCATTCGTCCGGGAAGGGCCGCTTTTTTTAATGAATATTCGCTTTGCTGAAATTGCCGCCGAGCACATCCGATACGGTCTCGATGGCGATGAAGGCCTTCGGATCGATATCCTGCACAATCGCCTTCAGCTTCGCCACTTCCAGACGCGTAAGCACGCAATAGATCATTTGCGTATCCTCGCGCATGTAGCCGCCTTTGGCGTAGATGAATGTCGTGTTGCGGCCAAGCCGGTCGATAATGGCCTGCGATATTTCATCATACTCCGACGATATGATCGTAACCGACTTGGATTCGTTCAGGCCTTCGACGACGATATCGATCATCTTGAAGGCAATATAGTACGTGAAAATGGAGTACATGGCCGAATCCCATCCGAACACGAAGCCGGCAACGATGAAAATAAATACGTTGAAGATCATGATTAACTGGCCGACGGGAACGTTGATTCTTTTGGATATCAGGATCGAGACAATCTCCGTCCCATCCAGCGATCCGCCGAAGCGGATGACGAGACCGACGCCCGCCCCGAGCATAATGCCGCCGAACATAACGGCGAGCAGCTTCTCGTTCGTGAACGCTTCCGCATGATGGAGCATAGCGGTCGTCAGCGACATAACGGCAATGCCGTACAGGGTGGAAAAGGCGAATGTCTTGCCGATCTGCTTATACCCAAGCATCAGGAACGGCACGTTGAGAAGGAACAGGAACAGTCCGAGCTTCAGCGAAGTCGTCTTGGACAAAATAATCGATATCCCCGCTATTCCCCCGTCAATAATGTCGTTAGGCACTAGAAATATTTCCAGCGCTACGCCCATCAAGACAGCGCCTATCGTAATAAATACAACACGTTTGATAAGATCCAGCATATTTGTTTTCTTATGAGTGCGAACCATAAATCTCCTCCAAACTATAAAAGTAATCGGTATATCATCCCCATCCAGAGAATGGCCATTCCAGGATGGGTATACGCGCAATGCCAATGTGCGGGCCTGCTGCCTTGCCCTGCGGAACCGGCAGCCGCCTTTTATTCCCCGCCTTTATACACGAGCGACTTCGCTGCCAGCTTCTCGCTCAGTTGGACCAGCTGCTCCAGCTCATCCTCTTCCAGCAAGGACAAGTAGGCCGTCAGCGTCCGCCTCGACCTGTCCTGCGCCTGCCGCAGCAGATGGAGGCCGGCTGCAGTAATCGAGATGAGCACGACCCGCCTATCGGACTTATCAGGGTAGCGGTCGACCAGCCCGCTGTCGAGCAGCCGATCGATCATCACGGTAACCGCGCTGGAGGTCACGCCTAATTGTTCGGCGAGCATGGACACCTTGCCCGGTCCCCGCCGCTCAATGACGTTCAGCAGCGAGTACTGCGCGATCGTCAACCCCAATTCCTTCACGTTCGTCATGTCATGCCATAGCGTACGTGCCAAGACCGTCATCGCCTGTTCATAACGATCCACCCACAATGACATGCGCTCCATCCTTCCACTCCTTCCGGCGGCACTGAGATATTAAAAGATTCATTAATTAAAGTGTCAATTAATTAAATGATTTAATCATTATATAAGCAAAAAAAAGCCCGAGTCAAGTAGGTATATTTGCCTAATTACAACAAATAAATTGAATAATTTTACAAAAAACGACGCAAATTTTAGAGTTCTATCTAAAGAATATCGAAATTTGTCGATAAATATGATAGCCTCATTTGCTCATGCATGATCCCTTGCCAGCAAATGATGTTTAACCATTTTCCAAAAGCAGGGGGGGGAAACTCACACACTGGGCCAAAACATAGGTTTATAATCACAAACAAGCATCGAAATCTAATTTGGATGGCAAAGGGCGGAGTTCAACATGAAAACGAGATTTCATTTTCGGTTCCGGCATTTAAAAACAGCGATTAAAATCTATATCTTGGTTGGGATTGGCGTGTTGTTATTAGGGATCAGCACACTTCTCTCTTATAGCTCCATTCGTGAAATCAATAATAGTACCGAGGTCATTTTTAACCACAATCTGAAATCTATAACCTGGCTAAAACAAATTCAGGTGAATAATCGCTCAACGGATACCGCTATCTTCGAGCTCATGGCCAATAACGATGCGGAGGGCAATAAGCGTCTGAAAGATGCCATTGATAATTTTCAAAAAGATAACAAACAATTACTCGAAAACTATGCTGCTATCCTAAATCATGAAGCGGAAAAAACATTATACGACGAGTACAGTAAATTATTGCCGGCTTATCAGCAGCATATTACCAACGTGATCGGGCTGGCCGTGCAAAATAAAAACGCGGAAGCTTTCACTTATTATAATGATAAGGCGAGAGAGACCCGCGCGGAGCTTCAAAACCTGCTCACGGAACTGGTTGAATGGAATCAGAATCTGGCGCAGGAGGAAGCGGCTGCGGCGACAAAATTAGGGAAAAACGCCATAATGAACAGCTTGTTGATTGGCGGACTAGCCCTGCTTGTGAGCATCGCAATGGGACTGTTCATCATCAAAGCTATTGTCGCTCCGCTCAAGGAGATGCAGCTGTTGATGAATAAAGCGCAGCAAGGCGATCTTACGGTCCGTGGTACATATGATTCGAAGGACGAGGTTGGAAAGGTCATGGAAGATTTCAATCACATGATTGACGGCCTCTCCACGATTATGAGAACAGTAGATAAGCAGGCTCAGGTTCTATACGAAAGCTCGAGTCTCGTAGCCGATAACGCCAAGGAGACCGCCAGCGCAACCGAACAAATCGCCGCTTCCATGGAGCAAGTCGCCGCCGGATCCAAAAACCAGCAGGCAGCGTCCAAGGAAAACGCAATCGCGCTCGAGGAAATGGCCAAAGGCATCGAAGTGATTGTGGATCGAGCAACCAGCGTAACAGAATTGTCCAGTTACTCATCCGGACAGGCGGAGCAGGGCAATGCGATATTGAATGAGGCGGTCAGCCAAATGAAGGCCATTCATGATTCGGTAAAGATGACGGGGGCCGCCATTGGACAGCTCAATGAATCCTCGGAGCAAATCGGGAAGATCATCGATGTCATCACCAATATCGCCAGCCAGACCAATCTTCTTGCCTTGAACGCATCCATCGAAGCGGCAAGGGCGGGAGAGAGCGGCAGAGGGTTCAACGTAGTAGCGATGGAAGTGCGCAAATTAGCGGAGCAGTCGGAGGATTCCGCGAAGCAAATCGCAAGCTTAATCGAGGAAATTCAGGGCAGCATGCAGCAGACGACAAAATCAATGCAGCTTGTGCAGAAGGATGTCTTATCTGGTATGGAAATCGTGGACAAGGCCGGACAGGCGTTCGAGACCATTTTGGATACGGTCCAAAAAGTCACCTTCGAAATGCAGGAAACATCCGCTTCTACCGAAGAAATGTCGGCAGGAACGGAAGAAATCTCGGCCTCGGTTGAGGAAATGGCCTCGATCGCAGAAGAAGCATCCCAGACGGTGCAAACGGTCGTATCGGCATCCGAAACACAGCTTGCTTCCGTCCAGACGATTTCCGCTTCCACGGAGCAGTTGAGGGTGCTGTCCCAGGAATTGCAAGCTATCGTGAAGCAATTCAAATTATAAAAGCATTCCTTGTCCATGAAAGAAACCAGCTAATACCTTGCCAATAGGCACTTCAGAATCAGGTTCTCTTGGATACTGTATTTACAGCATGTCAACTAAGCCTCCATGCATTGGAGGCTTATGGTTATACTTATCTAGAAAGTGAAGGATTGCCCTTTTGTAACATGGCGTAGACGTGAGGCTATCACGGGCTGCTTTATGGGGCTTTCCTTCGCTTTATTCTTGTCTAATCTTAAACCACATGATCCACACATTACCGCCAAATAGGCAGCTTTTCTCAGCAGCTTGGAATCACGTTTTTGTCATTTTATTTCCACTAGCTGTGAACTTTCCAGATCGAAAAACACTTTGAACTAGCCCTGCCTTCGCAACGATTTGTTTAGGATGACTAAACTGAGAAGCGTCTCCAATCTTTTCCACCATAACGGCGGCTACTTTGTGCTCACACATGCTATGGATCCGAATCCGATTAATTCATCGGTTTTTACTTTCCGTAGTCCTGCTCTTCTAGCTCGGTGTACTTGCAAAGGATTGACGAGGATGATTTCATATGTTTCACGTGTACGAGGTATTTCCCCAGTGGGCTGTCACATTCTCCCGGCTACCGCCATGATAAATTGACCAAAAACAAGGCCAACCAGAAAACTCTGGATGACCTAATAATGGGGTGTCCGAAAAGTAGTATATAGCTACAGTGAGACAGCCTTCCTGATTCTCAACGCTCGACTTGCCGAAAAACTGCAAATATGCAGCTTTCATTTATGCCATGTACTCCGCTGCAGTGAATCCTGCAAAACTGCATCAATTTCAGACTATTCAATGGAAAAAAGACAAAAGTCGATGAAAATAATGTACTTTTGCAGGAGCTTCATCAAATAGTGGCTTAAATCGCCGACCCCGGTCATTTTGCAATGCCTATCAATCCCTGTCAATCCCCGTCAATGCCTAGCAATCCCTGTCAATGCCTATGAGACTCTGAGATATCCTCTTTGTTGTGTGGGGCATATCGCTGCCCTTGCCGCGCTAGAACGAATATGAAGCATATCTCCACGCATTGTCCAGCGCATTCCAAATATCATCGGTCTCGGCCCCTGCATACCAGTATGCGAAGCCGGCGATATCGCGGTTCGCGGCCATCGCATACTTCGCGGCAAGAGAACGGCTGTCCTCCGCCCAGACGAGATGCCGAACGCCGCTTGCCGTGAAGTCCGCCACATACTGAGCCGTCTTGCCGTCCCATTTTGTCTTGCGTGATCGAAGCAGCTCTCCTTGTTCGATCAAGGTCAAGTCGCGGGAAGATAGCTTCTCCCCCTGCACGCTCCACTCTCTCGTATAGAAGGGAAGCCCGGCTATCACCTTGTCCGAAGGAACCGACTGCAGCAGCTTATCCAATGCACGCTGCACCCAAGGCAGCGATGAGACGGAACCGGCCGTCGGGGCGCCATCCCAATGCTCGTCATATCCCATCAGCACCATGTAATCCGCCGCCTCTCCCAAGGCCGCATAATCGAAGGCCTCAGTCCAATCGGTCCCCAGATCCGGAGACACGTCAACAGACAGCACCGCCTCCAGCCGATGCAGCTCGTCAGCCAGCTCGATGACGAAGGCGGTGAGCGCTTCCCGGTCCTTCGGATACACATTTTCAAAATCGAGATTCAAGCCGTCGAGCCCATACTGCTTGACATAGCCCGTAAGCTTCGATATGACGGCGTTCTTCCGTGCCGGATCGGTGAGCACTTGATGCGTCAGCTCCGCATTGAACCCGTTGCCCACCATCGCCCAGACCTGCTTGCCATTCTGCTTCGCCCAATTGATGAGCGTCCTATCGGTATGATCAGAGACCGTCTGGGAAGAATCAAGAAAATACCATCGTGGCGACAATGTATTAACAGACGAGGAAGCAACTTGGGCTATGTACTGCTGCGTCGTCAATCCATACTGCCACCCCAGCTCAATGCGCTGCGGCGGAGCCGCATCCAACGCGTTCGCCCAATCCGGCTGCTGAAGGGCGCGATGCAGTACGGCGGCCGTTTCTTGGCGGGTCATTGGATCGTTCGGGCGGAACTTGCCTCCATCTCCGTTCATCAGATTCTGCTGCTGCATCATGCTGACATACGGAACCGCCCATTCCGCGATAAGGGACGCGTCCTCGTACGACGGCCAACCGGCAGCCGACTCCTTCGGTTGCTTGAACGTCCGCATCATGATAGCCGCCGCTTCTTGCCGGGTTACCGGCCGCTGCGGCTCATAGGAACGCGCTCCCGTTCCATCCACCAGTTGGAGCAGCAATCCCGCCTGCACCGCACCGTAGTACCACGCCTTGCGCGGCACGTCATCGAATGCGGGAATATCGCTGGCCACGGGCTGCACCTTGAGCAGACGGTTCACCATCGAGATGAACTCGGCGCGGGTCACCGGTTTCTCCGGTTCAAAGGTCCTGTTGCCGAAGCCGGTTACAATGCCTTGGTTATAGAGAGCGACAATATCGTCCTGGCCATAGAGGCCCTCGATGTCATCGAAGGGCAGCGGGGCGCTCTTCGATTCTCCCCATGCCAAGCTTCCTGTAATGAACATGGCGGCCGCAGCCGCCACAACAACGAATTTGCGTCGAAAATTCAAATCGGATCTCCTTTCTTTGCTAGAGATGATAGATTATGCTCATCCTCATCCTAGCAAAAAAGAGAAAATCCGTAGATGCTAAAATATTGGTATTATGAAGAAGTAAGTAATTGATTGCGCAGCAGCGACATCTGCCGATCCATCTGGAAGGATGACTGCGCCAGCGCCTTTAATTGTTTTTTCGCTTCATCGGGGATGTCTCCCCCTTGGTACTTGTAGTTGAGCTTATGCTCCGTCGCCGCCCAGAAATCCATGGATGACGTCCGCAGCTGAATCTCCGCCGGAATCCACAATACGCCTTCCGACAGAATCACCTGAGTCTGAACGACCAAATGCAAGCTCATATACCCGCTTGGCTTCGGGTTTTGGATATAGTCTTTGATCTGAATAACGCGAATGTCCTCCCGTTGTTCAATATGCTCCTTCATCATGTAGACGTCATCGATGAACGTCGTCACGATGCGAAGGCCGGCGATATCCCGAATCTCCTCCTGCACGATCTGCTGGTTGAACGGGATGTTTTTGCGTTCCATCTTTTTAAGCAGAGACAGCGGATCCTTAATTCTCCCCTTGATATGCTCGATAGGGGAATATCCATGCCTTGTCTTCCATTCCAAATCAATGATCTGGAAATCGCTTTTCAGCTCATTCAGCGCCATTTGATATTGACGGAAAAACCCGCCCCAATGCTTTTGCAGTGCTTCCAGTATTTCAAAGCGTCCAATCATCATATTCATGCTGGTTCCTCCATTGCTGTTAGCCCTATATATTTCAGCTTACGCTACACGGATTCGATTTTCAAATCGCCCGTTCGGCAGGACCTTGTGAACGAAAAAAACCGCCCTGGGAGGCGGCTGAAAGGTCACCGGCTGCAAACGCGAGATGAGGTCAAATGATGGTGAAATTAACTCCATATAAGGATAAAGCTAACTTTCGCGCCACGTGCTGGGATGACTGATTCTCTCCCAACGTGCTGTATAACGGCCAAGCGTCCATCTCCCGCACCGCCTGTGCCCAGCCGGCAACAACGGCACCGGCATATCCCTTTCCACGATAGTTATCCAAAGTCTCCAGCCCCGCTTCATGCGCCCCGGATGCGATGCGAACGCTGCGGCAGATCGAGACCGCCCTGTTATCGCGCACGAGCGCTATGCAGGGCTGTGCATAGTCTATTTCCGAGGTCAGCCATTCGAAACCGCCGTGCAGCAATTCGGTGCTATTTGTTCGCGTGATGCGGACGATCTCCCTTGTCGGCACGATGTCAGGAACAAGATAACAAGGCCCCATCGTGAAGCGTTCGCCGTGAAGAAGGTTCATATACGCCTCACAATGTCGCGGCTTCGTGCGAAAGTCCCGGATGATCGGTTCGTCGGCGCATAATTCCTTCAGCTGCGCGACAAGCTTCTCCGGGACATCATGCCGAATCCGGCAGAGAGCCGAACCCTCGATGGTCCGTCCCAGGAAAAACCGGGGCGCAGGGGGCTGGCCGGGCCAGGGCTCGTTAATCGTGAGAAGCCGCATGTTCCGGTCATGCGTAAACATCGCCTCCGCATGCAATTCCATCAACTTATGGGCGGCAGGCTTGATATTGTGCGGATAATTCAAGCTTACATCCCTCCGATCCTCCAAAATAAACGGGTTCCGTACGTTCGTCCGCTTCTATCATACCAAAAAATATCCAAACATTGCACGGCAATGGTTGCTCTTGCAGCCCGAAACATAAAAAACAAGCGGGTGCTTCACCCGCTTCCGATGTGGCCTTCCGTTCCATGTTCATCCCCTGAGCAATTAAGCGATTTCCCGCTTGCCGAACGCGCCAGCTCGCTGACGCGGCGGCCTCCCTCCCCCTGCATCCATTCCAGAAAAGGCATTTGCCGCTGGAACTGCCGCTTCCATTTCGCTGCCGGATCGGTCGCATAAGCCGCCTGGCAGAGGAAGAACAAGCTTACCCGAGAAAGCGCAGCAGGAAGAGCGCGAATCTCTTCGTCGGTCAGTTCCCCATAGCCTGATAAAAAGGCGGCATCGAACGTCTCCGCATATTGCGGGAGCAGCAAATAGATAACCCATAGCGCATAGGCCACGTCGAACAATCGGACGCCATGCTGCACGAAATCGAAGTCCATCACGCAATTGACATCGTTAACCAGATACCGCTGATTCCAAAAATGCCAATCGCCATGAACAATGGAATGAGGCAGCATCGGTTCGGCTTCATCATATTGCTGTACAATCCGCTCCAGAAAATAGGACGCGCGGGACAACTCCTCGGCCGGGATGGCCGGCAGCGATCGAAGGTGACGGAACGTCTCGGCAAAATAATCGGTCGAACGATAAAATGACCATTCCGGAACTGGCCCCGGCTTCATATCCCGCAGCAGACGGTGGAACTTCCGCAGCATGCCTGCACTCGCCCGCACTTGCTGTTCCCGGCATTGGAAGCTTCTCCCCCGTACAAATGGGGTCACTTGAATTCGCTGGCCCTCATCATACATGATGCTGGCTCCCTGCTCATCCTGTAACGGCCGCAGCACGGGAATTTCTTCTTCTGGCAAGGCATCCAGCAAGCCGGATACATATTGAAGATGTTCCTCACGAACCGAGGAATTGACAAAGCGAATGACGTAGCTTCCCATCGTCGTCCTGATTTTGACATTGACATTAAAAGAGCCCCGAAGTCTGATCGCTTCCCCCAGCAGATCGCCTAACGAAAAGTGACGGCAAACCCGTTCCACAGTGGTTCGGAAAGCATCGTTCACACCGATATCGAGGGATGCTCCCATTTCAACCACTCCTTCTGATCAATTCATCCCAATCGCGCAGCCGTTCCGAGTCGAGGGCCTTGACATGTTCAAGGAACGAGTCCAGCAGATTCATTCTTCTGAGGCCCCTTGCCAGTACGAAGGGAACGGAGCAAGAACGGGTGTAGGCATGTACCAAGTCAATAATTTTCATCCTGCCGTCCCGATAGAAAAATAGGTGGAACAAGGCAAGGTCGATGCGGGTAAACTTCCTCTTTTTCATCTCGTCAAGGGTATCCAGAATCTGTGCCGCATCATCTCTAGTCAGGCGGCCTGTGCGGCGCAGCCGGGACTGCATCGTCTCCCCGTCCAAGTACTCCATAATGATATAATCCGCTCCGGCCTCATAGAGCTCCGGCAGAATCGGCGAGCCCTTTGCCCGGCAGTATGCTTCACGTTCCAGTTCGGCGTACCGCGCCTTAGAATAGATTTTGACGCATCGATCAGCCGCAATCCGGTACACCGTCCCTTGCCGTCCGCTTCCTATTTTTTCAGCATGGTCGGGCAAACGGTACTCCTTCAATGATGTCACCTCTCTGCATGCAGACTCTGATGCAATATATTCATTGGCTCTCGAAAAAGTAGATAGTCAATGGCGGAAAAGGAATATCATTCGTAAAAATCCACGAGTGTACATGTCACTTTTGTTCCTATGACATATGTATGAAATATACGCTAACCCTTCTATAAAGGGCGTGAATCGATGCAAAAAAGCAAACGGGCGCTGACCGTCAAGAAAAAAACGGGAAGACGTGCACATTCCTCGAGGAGTCGAACCCGCAAACGGACAGGAATGGCCAGCCCCGCTGCCCTTCATCCAGTACCTGCCGATATCTCTCCCGTCCCTTCCCCTACATTATGGCCGCTGCGCATCTTGATGGTCATCGATCAATTCAATATCGGAGGAACAGAGACGTATACGCTCTCGTTGACAAGAGAGCTCATCCGTCAGGGTGCGTTCGTGGCTGTTGCCGGCAAGAGAGGGAAGCTATTGGATTCCTTTGTCGGTCTCGGATGTCCGTACTATGAGATTGATTTCGTACAGGATAATTTCGAGCCTGACGCGGTGAACCGGATCGAGCATTTGAACGTGCTGAAAATGGTTATCCATACGGAACGAATCCACGTTGTGCACGCCCATCAGATTCCTTCTGGCGAACTGGCATGGAAGGCGGCCGAGCACATGAACGTCCCTTTTATCTTTACCGTTCATGGTTGCTATTACGATGGCCTTGTCATGGAGAGGATGCAGGCCGGCACGACCTTCATCAGCGTCAGCCCTGTGGTGCAACGCATGCTGCGCCTTCATGGCGTTGAGTCGCAGACCGTCCCCAACGGAGTCGATGTGGCCGAGTACAACGCCTACAATCCAATGTACCGGCAATACTTGCGCAAGAGGCTCGGGATACCGAATCATGCCTTTGTCGTATTATATGCCGGACGTCTGTCCTGGGAGAAGGCGGATATATGCGAGGAATCGATTCGCACGGTGGCAGCACTGCGCAGATCGGGGAGCTCTCCGTTAATGCTCATGATAGTAGGCGGCGGCCGAGACCAGGAAAAGGTAGCGGAGCTCGCGGAGCGAGAGCGGCAGTTGGCCGGAGAACCGTTTATCATTTTTCCGGGAGAAGTATTGAATATGAGAGCCTGCTACGCCATCAGTGATTGTGTAATCGGAACCGGCCGTATCGGGCTGGAGGCTATGGCCTGCCTGCGCCCTCTTATATCCGCCGGAAGCCGAGGGTTCCTCGGTGTCATCGACGCCAGCAAATATGATCAGGCGTGGGATTGCTGGTTCGGAGATCACCATTCAGAGCAGCCCGTATCGAGAGAACTGCTGATGGCTCATATTCAGCAGATTCGGCAGATGGGAAGCGAAGAGCTAAGCGAGCTGGTGCAGTCCGGAAGGTCCTTCGTAACGGAGCGATTCCATGTCTCCCAAGCGGCAAGCCGGATGCTGGATATTTACCGCCAGCTGGTTCTGCCTGTGATATGACTTACTAACGATGATGGAGGGAAAGCCGTTGGAACAATATCAAATTGGCCCCTGGGAACATCTGGTTCATACCGTTCCGCCCGGAACGATACTGGAACAATATGTGCCCCCTGAAGTGGAGGAAGTAGCACGGCATGTCATGAACCAATATGACATGCAGGTCAGCGGCATGGTGCTGATTACATCGAAGCCGGACAAAGGCGGGGCAATCTGGCGAATCGATACCGACAAAGGTCCCCGAAGTCTCAAGGTGCTGCACCGCGTTCCTGCCCGCAGCCTGTTCAGTATCGGCGCACAGCAGTATCTGGTCGATCAAGGCGCGCGCGTGCCTGCCCTGATTCCAACGACGGCGAATGAGAATTACGTGGAAGCCGGGGGCAAGCTCTGGATTGTAACGGACTGGATCGAACAGATGCAGCCTGTATCCAAAATCGATCTGGAAGGCGCCGCCACACTTTGTTATGGACTTGGCGAATTCCACCGTCTGTCCAAGGGGTATGTTCCTCCCGCACGGGCAGGCAAATCCTCCCGATTGTACACATGGCCGAAATACTATGAAAAAATTATTGCCAAGATCGGGTGGTTCCGCGATATTGCCAACGCCTACGATGAATTCCCGGCGAGCCAGCAACTGCTCGGCGTCGTCGATGAATTCGAGAGACAAGCGCGGGATGCGCTGGAACGGCTGCATGCCTCCAAGTATGTCAGCATGACGGCAATGGGAGAGCCGCATTGGGGTCTCGTTCACCAAGACTATGGATGGTCGAACGGCCAAATGGGACCCGGCGGCATCTGGGTCATTGATTTGGACGGCGTCGCCTATGACTTCCCGTTCCGTGACCTGCGGAAGCTGATCACAAGCACGATGGACGATATGGGCATATGGGATATGGCCTGGATTCGGGGAATGATCGGCGCCTACCACGAGGCGAATCCGATGGATCGGGAGATGTTCGAGCTCCTCTGCCTGGATATGGCTTTCCCGAATGAATTCTACAAGCATGTCAAGGAAGTCGTGTTCGATCCGGTGACCTTCCTCTCCATGGAACTGGAACCGATATTGCAGCGGGTGCTTGCGACCGAGAATACGAAGTGGCAAGCCTTGGCGGAACTGGCCGCCGATGCCGATCAGTATGTGCCTGGCGATTATAGCACGCCGGCTCCGGCAGCTTCGTGGCGCATGGCGCTCCCGAATTCCGTCTTGAATGGAGAGGCGCTGCCGCTCATCGAGGTTCCCGCCTTCCCGCATCCGGAGCCTCCTCCAGCGATGACGGACAGCGGGACTGATGCGGTGGAGGCGCATGCGGAGACACAGGAAGCCGTCTCGGGCGAGCCTTCCATCCCTGTGGCAGTGGCTGCCGAACCGGCACCTGCTGCAGCCGAGTCTGCTGCTCATTCTGCCGCCCCCGAACCCGCAGCTAATAAGCCTGACACGGCTCCGGCCCCGATGTGGCCGCGGGAGACCGGAACGACCCGTCGCCGGAGAAGAAGGGGACGCCGTCGTCGCGCTTCCGCCGGCAGGAAGCGCCCGTCCTGGAGGAGGGGCTCGCTTCGCCGCAAGCGGCGGTTCAGCGCTGCGCGTATCCGCCGTAAGAAGATGATCCGGTTAGCGCGCCGGCATCGGATCGCTCGCTATTCTCGCAGGAAGTCCCGTTTCGGCCAGACTGCCTAAGACAGGAGGAAGCATACAGCATGAATGTATTAATGATCTGTACGGAAAAGCTCCCTGTCCCTAATATTAGAGGCGGGGCTATCCAAACTTATATTGGCGGAGTAGCTCCGCAACTGAGCCAGCATCACCGTCTGACCATTCTTGGAAGGGCAGATCCTGAACTGCCGGATGCCGAAGTCGCAGACGGAATACGATATGTCCGCGTTCCGTCTGACGGCATGTTCGAATTGTATGCGGAAGGAGTTATCGGCTTCCTCTCCCAACAAGGGGAGCATTACGATATCATTCATATTTTCAACCGTCCGCGCCTCGTTCTCCCGGTTCGCAGCGCAGCGCCCGCTTCCCGGATTATTCTCAGCATGCACAATGACATGTTCCACCCAGCCAAGATTCATCCGGAGGAAGGCAGCGCCGTCGTCGAACAGACGGAGCGGATCATTACGATCAGCAATTATATCGGACAGGAAATATGCAGATACCAACCGCATGCCGCGCCGAAGCTGCGCACGGTATACTCCGGCGTAGACCTGTCTCTCTTCGCGCCGTGGATGGAATCCAGCTACGCCCGCAACGAGCGGAACAGCCTGCGCTCCCAGAACCAGCTGGAATCGAAGAAAGTCATCCTGTTCGTCGGCAGGCTGTCGCGCAACAAAGGACCGCATGTGCTGGTCAGGGCCATGTCCCATCTCAAGCATTCAGATGCCGCTCTGGTCGTCGTGGGCGGTGCTTGGTACAGCGACAATAAGGTCAGCGATTATATCGCTTATGTCCGCGCTCTGGCCGCCCGCTCTCCTCTTCCCGTTATTACGACCGGATATGTTCAGTCCGGCGACATCCACCGCTGGTTCTGCGCAGCCGACGTATTCGTGTGCACCTCGATCTGGGATGAACCGCTGGCGAGAGTTCATTACGAAGCGATGGCTGCCGGGCTTCCCTTCTTGACGACGGCCCGCGGCGGCAATCCCGAAGTATTGCTGAATGACAACGGCATGCTCATTACCGATCCGGAAAATCCGATCGAGTACGCCGAGAAGCTGAACCATCTCCTCTCCAATATGGATGCCAGCCGGCAGATGGGGCTGCGGGGCCGGCGGATTGCCGAACAACGGTTCATCTGGCCGCGCGTTGCTCAAGAGATACTGGAGGTATGGAACGGTCAATAACGAACAGACAGGCGCCGAAGGAAGCTCGGCGCCTGTCTTTATGGATATAGTTGCCGGAGCGCCTCTATCTCCGCCGCCAATCCCGCTTGGAGACTAACGCGCGGATGATAGCCCAGCAGAGACTCCGCCTTCGCGATGTCGGCCCAAGTATGGCGGGGTTCCCCGTACGTGTCTCCCGCATACTGTATAGCGGCCTTCTGTTGAAGCAGTTCCTCCAGCAGCATGATGCAGGTCTTCACGGATGCCCGCTCCCTGCCGCCAATGTTCAATATCTCGCCGCGAATTCCATCCGCAGAGACCGCGGCGGCAATCCCCTCGACGCAATCCGATACATACGTGAAATCACGGGTCTGGCTTCCGTCGCCATACAACGTAATCGGATCTCCCTGCAGCAGTTGACGGATGAAGCGGTGAAAGGCCATATCCGGCCGCTGTCTCGGCCCATATACGGTAAAGAAGCGAAGCACCGTGACCGGAATGCCGTCATTGTGCAAATAGACGCGGCACAGCTGCTCTCCCGTTAATTTGCTAACGCCATACGGGGATAACGGCTCCGTCTTGGCGCTCTCGTCGACTCGCCCGCTCTGCTCGCCGTAGACGGAAGAGGTCGACGCATAAATAAACTTGCGCACCGGATGCTGCTTGCAACCTTCCAGCAAGCGCTGCGTCGCCACGATGTTATGTGCGGCATAAGCCGAGAATTCGGGGCCCCAGCTTGATCGTACCCCGGGCATCCCCGCCAGATGGCAGACCACATCAACACCATCCAGCAGCTCCATCATCGGCGCATTCAGCAGGTCGATCTCATGGAAGATGAAGCGCGGATGACCCTGCAAGGCCTGAAGATTAAGCTGCCGATTCCGGCGGGGAGTCGATGATTCGATCAGTCCGTCAACGCCGATGACATGTGTCTGCTCGTCCTGGAGCAGCCTCTCGCAGAGATGAGAGCCGATGAATCCGGCAGCTCCCGTAACTAAAATGTTCACAATACGTCCCCCTCCGTTGTGATGAGACAACCATGAGGAAGTCCCTAGTTGGGCGGTTGGACCCCCACGCCTTGGTATTCGTAGCCCCAAGCCGCCATCTGCGCCGCATCCAGCATATTTCTTCCGTCGAACAGGTACGGCGTACTCATCACGTCCCGAAGCTTATCCCATTCCAAGGCCGAATAGGCGGGCCATTCGGTACAGATAACGGCAGCGTCGGCCCCCTGCAGCGCCTCGTCCGCCTCCAGGCATTGGGTCAGCCTCGCCGTTCGGATGGAGTCGGGGACGCGGGCGACAGGATCATGCACCTTCACCTCGGCCCCATGCTTCAGCAGATAGGAGATGACGGCCAATGAAGGCGCTTCTCGGAGATCGTCGGTTCCCGGCTTGAACGCAAGGCCCAACACGGCTATTGTCCGTCCGTTCAGCGTCTGCAGCTTCCGGCTCAGCCGCGTCATCAGGTATAAGTATTGGGTACGATTGATCTGAACGACCTTCTCCAGGAGCGTTAGGCGCACGCCGTAATGGCGGGCCGTATGCAGCAGCGCTTTGACATCTTTCGGGAAGCAGGAGCCGCCATATCCTATGCCGGCCCGCAGGAAGGAGCGGCCAATGCGCGCATCGAGTCCCATCCCTTCGGCGATGTCGGACACTTGCACGCCGCATTGGTCACACAACCGGGCAAGCTCATTCATGAAGGAGATTTTGGCGGCAAGAAATGCGTTCGAGGCATATTTGATCATTTCTGCGGTAGCCGGTTCCGTCTGGAGGACGGGACAAGACATCGTATGGTACAGTTGACGTACGATGCCAGCGGCTTTATCCGACTCACTGCCGATAATGATGCGGTCGGGGTGAAGCGCATCGTGCAGCGCGCTCCCCTCTCTCAGAAATTCCGGGTTCGAGACGACGTCAAACGGCTGCTCGGAGAGCTGGCTGCCCGCAATCCAACCGGCTAGCTTGCGGTTCGTTCCGACAGGCACGGTGCTTTTGACGACGATCACCTTATACTCTTGCATGTGCTCGCCGATCTGTTCCGCCGCCTGCTGAATGTAACTCAAATTCGCGCTCCCGTCGTTCTCTGACGGGGTCCCGACGCATAAAAACAAGATTTGATGATCTTGAATCGCTTGCTGCGCATCGGTATAGAAGCGTACATTTCCCGATTGAACATGCTTCAGCAGCAGCCCGTCCAATCCTGGTTCATAAAAAGGAAGCTGTCCGTTCTGCATCGACTCCAGCTTCCCCCAATCCGTGTCTATCCCCGATACTGTCCAGCCCAGCTCCGCAAAAGCCAAGGCCGTCGTCGCGCCGACATAACCGAGCCCTATAACCAAGATGTTCATTCAATCCACCTTCCGGATGGTGTCGCGATGAAATGCCGGCTCGCGATCACGCTGTTCAGTTCGGAGTGCTCCAGGTTCACATCTTCCAGCACAATACTGTTCTTCACATGACAATCAATAAGACGGGCACGCGGGCCAATCGTGACATACGGACCGATCGTGCAATCGGTTAATTCACAGCTCGGATCCAATAACACCGGCGGGATAATCCGGCATCCCGGATAATCATGTTCCCGGATCGGTTGCCCCGAACTCTCTAGTCCATCCAATACCCAGCGGTTCGCCTCCAGCCAGCGCTCCGTCGTTCCTACGTCAGAATGATGTCCGTCCGTGATGGAATACGCTACGGAATGATGGTGATCGATGAGCCATTGTATCGCATGGGTAATCTCATACTCTCCCCGGGAAGAGGGAGATATGGAGTGAATCGCGTGGAAGAGAGCAGGAGTGAAGACGTACGCCCCCAGGGACGCCAGGTTGGACTTGGGCCGCTCGGGCTTCTCCTCGAGCCCGATGACAAGATCGCCCTTCACTTCGGCAATGCCATAGTCCTGCGGATACGACACCCTGCCCAGCAGCATCCCGGCATCATGGCCCTTGCGCTCTACCAAGTCACACAGTCCGGACAGAGACTGAGCAATCAGATTATCGCCCAGAAGAAGCATGAACCGGTTCGAAGCGATAAAGCTTTCCGCTTGCTTGACTGCATCTGCAATGCCTAGCGGAATATCCTGATAGAGATATGTCACCGTGATTCCCCATGGTTCACCATGTCCCAGCAGCGCTTCGAATAGCGCTTGGTGGCCGCGTTGGATAACGATTCCAATCTCTTGAATGTTCAACTCCACCAGTTTCTCAATGCAATAGAATAGAAGCGGTTTATTCGCTACGGGCAGAAGCGATTTAGGAGTATCCGAAGAGAATGGCCGAACTCTGGATCCTTTGCCAGCACAGAGGATTAATCCCTTCATGGCACTCGCTCCTTTATTCGTTACAGGCATACACCAGCTTATGCGCTCCTATTCTAGCAAGATAGGGCTTCTGTTCATTCATAGGGAAAATATACTTTTGTGGATCTGGGACCCCGCGGCCAGCAAGCATTTTTCCACGTTCCCCCTCTCTTATTCGTCCATACCTTGTCTGCCGCGTGACATAGAATAGAGGGAAAGCTAATTATCATATTCTTTCTAAAGGAGAGGGTTGAGCGCAATGAGCAAGCTTGAAAATGTAAAAAAACAACTCGAAAATCTGGAAGGGTTGGATAGTATCGAGGTTGAGTACAAGGATGGAGAAGTCGTTGAGTTCGAAGCCGATGGCGGAAGCCTCGACTCTTTCCTGGAAGACATCGATTGGGACAAGGTCACGGATATTGAAGTAGAGCTGGATGGCGGGGACAAGGTTGACTTGGATTGGGATGATGAGGACGACGATGACGACGAGGATGAGAAAGTCAAAGACAGCGGCGAGGAAGACGAAGAGGAAGACGATGAAGATAGCGACGAGGAAGACAAGGATGCAGACGACGAGGAAGAAGACGAAGATAGCGACGAAGAAGACAAAGATGTAGACTACGAAGACGAAGATGACGAGGATGACGATGACGAGGATGAGGACTAATCCTTTCTTATGATTGATACACCAGGAGAAAGCCTTTCTGAAGCGAGACAGCTCCAGAAAGGCTTTTTTCGTGTCTAACTACCAACCGATACTTCCCCTGCGTCCGGGACAATGATGACATCATGCGTGTCGAAGTTGAGGAGCCGGCTTCGGACATCGCTGTTCGAGATGAACACATCCTCCCCGCTGCTGTCGATGCAGTACGCGATCGGAAGCGATACCTCGGAGTCGCGAAAAAAGCCGACCTCATGGCTTGTCCCGATCATCTTGGCATGGTTCGCTCAAGCGATCTGGCGCGCCTTCTCCACCCATTCGTCGAATTGCGCTTGACTGAACATGCCGACACCGATCGGGTGAACGATCAGATCCGGGCGTACGGACTCCATGACGATCCCACCTCTTGGAAATAGAGGACTTATCCTTTTGATGGGAAACCGCCAACCAAGCGGAAAAATAGCGAATGGAACGAGCTTGATGCGCCCATAAGACAGTATGGAAGCGGGGGATTCGTCCGCTTCGACTGCCCCGGTCCGGCGAATGCCGGACCGGGACGTTCCTCTCCCATCGGTCATTGGATGCCATTCCGATGCCGACAGCAGCTTCGGTTCACCACAGCTGGAACCGGTCGATATGCTCGTATACAGGAAAATCGCTGTTCACTTTTTTCCATCCCGCTGTGCCATCCTTTATCATGCGCCGCGAATATTTATATTGGCCGCTGCCTCTGCCGACCTTCTTATTGCACATCCCCAGTTGAATTTTCTCGCCGAGCATCGGCTCGATATAAATCGCGTGTTCAAACACCCAATCTTCAGCACCACATTCTTCGTGTAGCTGGGAACATACGATGCAATAAAACACAGCCACTACCTCCTTATCTCCATAGTTACTCTGAGAGTTCCGTTGCTGCCAAGATACGGGCACCGCGCCGTCCATCGTTACGCTGCTGCGCCGCCAACGGCCCCGTCCCGGGCTTGCGACTGTTTCATGTGTTGCTATATATTACAGCAAACGTTGAGAAAGTGTGCATATTTCCCCCTGCCCATTGCAAATAAATCAACAAAACATTCAATTGAAGCGATTCTGTTGAAGTTTGCTCAACACATTAACCATTTCAACTGGCGATGCTGCCGGGTCCAAAATCTTAAAATGACAAAATTCGACAATTCGTTCTTATCGTCATCGGATTGCCTTCGGATACTTCGAATGCACCTGCTAATCAAGGGATAACAGTGGGAAAAGGAGATCTGGCGATCAGCTTCTCATCCGGAAGGAAACCTTTCCTCTCCTTCCTTTTCATCCCGCTTTCGGGAACATTTTAGAGAGTCGATGGCACTACTCCCCAAGAAAAACAGGAATTTGGCTCCATGTTAATCCTTATTCCGGCTGCCGATATTTAACATTGTCGTTCATAACTGGAGAACATGAACGAACATGCATAAGGGGGATGTTGCACAAAATGAGACAACAAGCATGGTTGAAATGGACTTCGATTTTGCTGGCGGCGGCCATCGCTGCTGGAAGTCCGGCGGGCTTCGCCGCCGCAGCCCAATCGAAGCTACCGATGGAAGGAGCAACGGAGACGCGAGTCGCCAACGCACTGGCGATGGAGGAGCTTGCGCCGTCCGTTGCGCCGTTGGGCGCGGAAGTGGACCTGCCAAGCGCGGCGGCAGAGTCTGCCGATGCCGGCATCTCGGAGCCGCAGCCTCGGTCACTGAAGAGCGAGACGCGTACGGACGGCCAGTACAGCATGGCGGAACTGAATTCGCTCTCTTATGAGGAGCTTACGGATCTGCTCGTCAGCATAGAATGGCGGAAGATTCCCGAGCTGTTCAAATACAATGACGATACCCGGCTTTTTTACACGGACGAGAATCGTGTCCAAGCGATTGTGGACCGCCTGCAGGAAAGCGGATCGCGGTTCACGCCTGAGGATGAGCAAGGCATTTTGACGTTAGTGGAGGTGCTCCGTTCCGGTTATTACCTCGGGTATTACAACAAGGAGTTGTCCCAACTTAATGAGCCGGCATACCGGGAAAAGATGCTGCCTGCTATCAAGGCGATCATGGAGAACCCGGCCTTTGCTTGGGGCACCGACGTGCAGAACAAGGTTATCGGAGCGACGGGCAGAATGATCTCCAACTCCACCGTCGATCCGGACATCGTGAACCGATTGACGGGCCTCGTTCGAAGCTTCGTCGATCGTGTGGACGCCTTGTCCGATGACTACGAGGCTTCCAGTGCGTTCCACGAGGTGCTGAAGGGTGTCGGTTATGTGCTCATGTGGCGCATGGATGAACCGGATCGGGAAGCTGCGTTCAAGGGAACGATCGACGCTTATATGGACCAGTTGTTCCGCATGGCGCAGCATGGCCCTACATCGGAAGACAAGCTGTGGCTGACGAACAACGCCATCTACTATGCGGGTTCGCTCGGTCGTTATTACAGCGAGCCGCAGCAGGCGAACCGGGTGCTGACAGATGTCATGCAGACGGTGCCGGCGCTTGGCGAGCTCTATTTCGTAGCTGCCGATCAGATAGCCCAGCATTATGCAGGGATGGATGCTTACGGCCGCCCGGTCGATATAGACGTCTTGAAGCAGCGCGGGAAGGAACAATATTTGCCGCAGCGGACCGAGTTCGATGACGGCAAGTTCGTATTCCAGACGGGGAGCCAATTGAGCGAGGAGCAGCTTCAGCGCTTATATTGGGCTGCCAAGGAGGTTCAAGCCCAATTCCACCGTGTCATCGGCAGCGACCAGCCGCTGGAGCAGGGAAATCCAGATGATGTGCTGACGGTCGTCATTTACAACAATCCGGATGAATACCGGATGAACAAGTATTTATACGGGTATTCGACGGACAACGGCGGCATTTACATTGAACCCGACGGCACGTTCTTTACGTATGATCGGACGATTGATCAGAGCATTTATAGCCTAGAAGAGCTGTTCCGCCATGAATTTACCCATTATCTGCAAGGCCGGTATGAGGTGCCAGGCATGTGGGGCCAAGGTCCGCTGTATAAGACCGGACTCATGCAGTGGTTTGATGAAGGCGGCGCCGAGTTCTTCGCCGGAGCGACGCGGACGGAAGGAATTCAGCCCCGCAAGTCGGTCGTCGGCAATCTGCGTAATGACGGTCCGGGAGAGCGCTTCTCCGTGGCGGATACAGTGAATTCGCAGTACGGGGCATGGAAATTTTATGATTATTCCTTTGCATTGTACAATTACTTGTACCACCAAGATTTTATGACACTGGATCGCATTCATCATGCCATCCGCTTCAATGACGCGAACGCTTATGAAGGACAGCTTGCGGCGATGAGCGGAGAGGCGCATACGAATGATTCCTACCAACACTCCATAGAGGAGCAGGTCGCCCGCTATGACAGCTTGACGGTTCCGCTTGTGTCTGACGATTATTTGCTAACGCTGGAACCGAAGCCGGTAGGCGATATTTACAGTGAAATAGCGGCAGTAGCCGGATTGCAGGATTCGAGCACGCATGAACGGGAATCCCGCTTCTTCCGCTCCTTCGAGCTTCGCGGCACTTACATCGGCGGCACCGCTGAAGGAAAAGAGCAAGATTGGCACACGATGAACAGCTTGACGGACGGTTTCTTGCAAGCTTTGTCGGAACAGCCATGGAACGGATATAAGACCGTCACCGGATATTTTACCAATTACCGCGTGGACCATGAAGGACGATTCGTCTATGATGTCGTGTTCCATGGCAAGCTTCCCGCAGACGGGGATGCTGGCAAGAACCCGGACGACAACGGCGTACAATTGCCGGATGGAGGCACCGGGAATGAAGGCAACGAGGGAGCCGAGGATGGCGGTCATGACGGCGGACAACCAAATGCGGACCATGAACCGAACGATTCCTGGGAACAGGCCGTTCCGTTGGATGGGACGGGCGCTCCGGTATCCGGCAAGCTGAGCGACACGGATCGGGTTGATGTTTACCGATTTGATGCCGCGAAGGCGGAACAATGGAACATCGAGTTGGAAACGGAGCAGGCGCAAAGCGTCGCCTGGGTCGTTCACCACGAGTCCGACCTGAATAACTATGCTGCCTATCCGACGCAAGTGGAGGGAACGAGCGTAGCTGGCTCCGTAGATGCTGTGCCGGGAACCTATTATGTGTATGTATATACTGTGGGGAACGGAGAGCAGTCCTATCGCTTGGTCGTCCAGCCGGGAACAGGCCAAGTACAGGAGCCGGACCTTCCTCCGTTCGAGGAGACCGAGCCGAACGATACGCCTGAGACGGCCAATGGCCCGGTTCCAGCAGGCCGGCCTGTCATTGGGACCCTCAATGGCTGTGATAAGCAGGATGTGTTCATCATTGACGTGGACCAACCGGCGGAGCTTCAGATTGAGTTGGAGCGGCAGCTTGGATCCGGTGTGAATTGGCTCCTGTACCGGGAGGGCGATACCGCTCGTCCGCTCCTGTACCCGTCCGAGATGGAAGGCAACCGAATGAGCGGCGGATTCGCGGCGGAAGCAGGGCGTTACCATCTGTATGTGTACAAATATACCGATGAGGATATTCATTATACGCTTCAGGTTCAGCATTAATTGAGCTGCCGCCCCTCCTTAACGGGGTGGAAGAATGACGTTAAAAAAGCGTGCCTGCTCCAGGCTGTTGGAAAACCCCTGTTTTTTACGAGGGGGTGGTGATGTCCATGTACACAATCAAAACTTGGCACTCAGAATTTTTTCTACTGTGAGACGAGCTCTACTATATAAAAAATGAAGTAGCAAAAATCCCCATAGGATTCTCAACGGCCTGATTTTACGGGATCCAAGAGACCGCATCGGATCCTGGGGGCATCATCGCCTTCAGGGGGCATTATTGCCTTCTGGAGGCATCTTTGCCTCCTGGGGCTTGAACGTGTGGAGGGAATTGCTGCTATTTTACAGGAATTTCGGCTCAATGAGTCCACAGCCCGAGGAATTGCTGCAAATCTACATCATTTGAGGCCCTTTTGCTTCAAGCCGAAGCGAAACGGGTGAAATTCCTGCAGTTTTGCAGGATTCCCTTTCTGGTAAAGTCGCCCATACCGAATTGCTGTATTTGCACAGGATTTCGCTTACCGGATAGGTGTAGAAATCGTGCAGGTTTGCAGATTTCGCTTAACGAATAAGGCGTGTCTGGAGAAATCGTGCAGGTTTACAGATTTCGCCTACCGGGCAGATGTGTCTAGGGAAATGGTGCAGTTTTCAGGCCGTTGGAAAGCCCGTGTTTTTTACGAAGGGGTGGAGATTGTCCATTATTCTGCTCAAAACTTGGCACCCATAGCGTTTTAAATCGAATTTTTTCTACGGAGAGACGAGATTCACCACACAAAAAATGAAGTGCCACAAAATCCCTCGGACTTTCTCAACAGCCTGCTACTCGCAAGAGTGGTGCGCTTTTTTGCTTGAAATGAAGCTTCGGAACGGGCAACAAGCAAAGACTTCACCCCCGGACATGACTTTCCAGCGCCAAGCCAAGAGAGTGAAGCCGCTATGTTATATTCTCCGAGAATTTTTCTTCCATTACATAGGTCAGGCCTGATCGTTATCCTTTGACAGCGCCTTCGGTCAATCCTTTTTGGATAAACTTCGAGATGAACAGATACACAATCAATACCGGAATGACGGTCAGCGACACGGCTGTCGCCATCAGTCCGAAGTCGGTTCCATATTGCGAGCTGATTTCATTCAACAAGGCCACGATTGGCCGGACATTTTCTTTGTTGACAAAAATCATGGCCGAGAACAAATCATTGTACGACCACATAAAGACGAAAATGCTGGCGGAAGCGAATACAGGCTGCGATATCGGCACGAACACTTTCGTGAACATTTGCCAGCGGTTGCAGCCATCAATAAATGCGGCTTCCTCCAAATCCTTCGGAATTGTGGCCATATATCCCGCGATAACCAGCGTGGCGAACGTCAAGTTCCCTGCGGTCTGGGGCAAAATCAGCCCCCAGTAGGTATTGACCAGGCTTGTTTTGATCAAAATCTCATACACCGGTACAACCGTGGCAAATGCCGGAATAAGCAAGGTCGCGTAAAGAATCGAATAAATGGTTCTCTTGCCGCGGAATTGGAAGCGGGATAAGATATAAGCTGCCAAGCCGCCAAAGAGAAGCACAAAAAATACGGTGCCGAAGGACATGATCAAGCTGTTCACATAGCTCTTTCCGATATTGATCCGATCCAGCGCATTGGTGTAGTTCGTCATCACCGGGTTCCAGGCGATTCCGAACGAGTTGTTCATGACATCCCGCGACATCTTGAACGAGTTGTTCACAATCCAGAATAACGGATAGATTGTCGTCAAGGCCCACGCTGTCAATGCTGCATACATCAAGGCGGCGCTTACGCTAAACCGCTTAGACTTCATTCGCCGAGCATTGCGTTCCACGACTAAGGTTGGCTCCATCACTGTACACCCCTATAATGCTTAGTAAGTAATCTCGTCCCTCTTCAGCAGCCGGTTGGCAATGAGCGCCAGCAGAACGCCGAACACGACCATGTAAATGGCTATCGTGGAACCGTAACCGAAGTTTTGATCCACCATGGCCTTTTTGTACATGTACGTTCCGAGCACTTCCGTCCCGTTCTGCCCCTTCGTAATGACCCAGACGAATTCGAATACTTTCAACGTCCCCGTAATCGCCAATGTAATGACAACCTTGATATCGCTCATAATGAGAGGAATGGTCAGCATCGTTGTCTTGCGGATGCCGGATATCCCTTCGAGCTTGGCCGCTTCATAGTAGTCGGAAGGAATTTTGGACATGGCGGTCAGGAACAGGACAAAATAAAAGCCGATGTAGTGCCAAACCGTTGGAATTGCTACGGCTCTCAACGCATTATTCTCATCGAGCCATAATATTTTTTCAATGCCGAAGTTCGCCAGCAGATTGTTCAACAGACCGAAATTATAGTTGTAGAACAGCACGAACAACAAGGAGATCGCCGTGCCGGAAATGACGACAGGGAAAAAGAAGACGGTCCGGTAAAATCCCTTCAACTTTTGAATATTGTCAACCAGCACCGCCAACACTAGCGCAATGCCTACCTGGAACAAAATGACATAAAGCATCAATTCCAAGGTGTGCAGCGTTGCCGCGCCCAGCAGCTCATCCGTGAATAGCCTCTTGTAGTTATCCCAGCCGACAAATTTCTTGTCGAAAAAACCGGAGGTGCGGTAAAAGCTGAGATAGACGCTCTTGAAGAACGGATAATATAGAAAGACCGACATAAACGCCGCTGCAGGCAGTAAAAACATCACAATATACTTTCGGTCGCCCTTCATATTTATCACCTTTGATGTTTATTTTCTTCCTTCATCGAAATGACTACGCCGCCCGAATCATGATTGAGGGGCGGCGTTCGTCATATATTCAACCGATTCCGATACTGCGATTCATGTTATTTTTTGTTGTCATCCTCGGTTTTCTTCGCATCTTCGATCGCTTGGGTCGGCGTTTTCTTGCCCGTTACCACCTGTTGAACGCTGGCGCGAAGATTGGAGAACGTTTCTTGTGCCACTTTGCTGTCGACCGGAGCACTGATGGAAGCTGCCTTCGCCGCCATAGCGAATCCATCCAGCGCAACCTGCGGCAAGCCGGCTACTTCCACGTCAGCAGCAGGCGTACCGCCGTTCGCCGTCGCGATTTTTTGAATGCTGTCCGGAGAAGTCAGATGCTTCAGCAATGCAATTGCGGCATCTTTTTTCGCTGCATCGTCATAGGTCGATTTAGGCAGGTAGAATCCGGAGCCGAAGCCGCCTACGATGTCGTTGCCGCTGCCGGCGCCGCCAGGGACCTGCGGGAATGGGACAACCGTCGAGTTGTCGCGCGTGTCGTCATTCCACCCATTAATGGCCCAGGAGCCTTCGATAATCATCGCGGCCAGACCTTCGCTGTAATAGTTGCCGGCCATGCCGAGATCAATCGTCGCCGCATCTTTCGGGAATGCGCCGAGATCATATAGTTCCTTCAACGCCGCGTAGCCTTTTTCCCAGTTCGGGTCGATGCCGTCGATCAAGCCTTTATCCTGACCTTCCGGCCCTGCTGCGGACAGAATCGCATGCTCGACCACATAGTGGGACTGGTCGAACGGTGCGGACAACGGAATGATGCCTTTTCCAGACAGAGTACTAACCGCTGTTTTCAGCTTCTCCCAGTCGGTCGGGAGCTCCAGGCCGTTATCTTCGAAGATTTTCTTGTTAACGAACAAGCCTTCGTAGAATCCGGTCAACGGCACCGCGTAAATGTTGCCGTCTTTTTGTCTTGCAAGCTCAAGCGCGTTCGGAAGGAATCCATTTTTCCACTCCGCATCCGCATCAAGGATTTCATTCAGCGGAACGACCTTGCCTGCATTGACGAAGCCTTCGGCGTCAGCGCCGATGAAGTAGAACAGCAGGTCCGGCTCGTTGCCGCTATTCATATCGGTGTTGACTTTCGTCCGGAAGCCGTCGTCGTTCGCGGACATCGGATCATTTTCAATCGTGACGTGAGGATTTTTCGCCGTAAAATCATCCAGAAGCGCCTGGAACGCTTCCCGGGACGGGTCCGTTCCTCCGAATGTCGAGAAGACGCGAAGCTTGACCGGATCGGCTGTGGCTTCCGCCGATCCTGTCTCGGCCGGCGGCGTTGTTCCTTCAGCCGGACCGGCGGCGTTGCTGCCGCCCTTATTGCCGCATGCCGCGAGGAACATGGAGAGCAACAGCATAATGCTCATCAGTACCAATGAAGACCTTTTCATTTTGCAAATCCCCCCAAGTATTTTTGTTCACCCTGCAGGTTGTTCTTGGTGTATACCTAAAGTGTAGTCCACGCGACAGCGCATTCAAAGGATACATTCCTCTGATTGAGGGATAAATACTTCCAAAAGGCTTCTGCCTAGCCGCCGCGGCTGACGGCGAAAAAGAGGGATTGTTACCACAAAAAAACTGGCCGGAAGCTGCTGGCCAGTCTTACAAAGCGGAGAGATCGCCGCTTATTCAGTTCCATCGTATCCACAACTTTTCTGTAGACTCCGGACAATGCAGCACCGTCCGGGTACATCAACGTCAGGTCCGCTTCATCACCCAAGCGTGAACGTAAAGGTTGCACCCTCATTCTCCTTGCTGTCGGCATATATTTTACCGCCGAGCCGGTCGATAATCGCTTTGGCAATCGGAAGTCCAAGGCCATAACCGCCGCTTTCCTGGGTTCTGGCCGGATCAGCCCGGTAGAAACGGTCAAACAGCTTGGACAGATGCTGGGGCGGGATGCCTTTGCCGCTATTTTTTATCGAAAAGGCAATCTGATGCCTTGTTTTTTTCAATGTAATATGAATACGGCCTTGTGTCCCCGTATACTTGATCGCGTTATCCACCAGGATCGTAATCACCTGCTTCACTTTTTCGCAATCGCTTTTGACGATCATGTTCGGCTCCACTTCCTGCAGCAGCGTAATCTCCTTCTCGAACGCCACCGCTTCCATCGCCAAAATCACATCGGTTACCATTTCGCTCATATCAAAAGGGGTAACATCGATTTGGTGATTGGTGTCCTCTGTCTTCGCAAGATATAACAGATCGTTCACCAGCCTGCCCATTCTATCAGTTTGGTTCTTGATGTAATCCAGCCATTTGCGCTGGCTCCGAATCGTCTCTCCCTCATTGGCGAGCAGGGCATCGGAATTGGCATTGATAATGGCAAGCGGCGTCTTCAATTCATGAGAGACATCGGCGAAGAATTGCTTCTGCTTCTCCCAGGTCTCGGCAATCGGCGCGATCGATCGGTTGGCGAAGAACAGACTGATGGCAAAGATGACAAAGAGCATCATGAGACCTACAATAAATAACGTCGTCAGAAGCTCCATCAAGGTGTTATAGGACTCCGTTACATCCAGAAATGTAATCTGAAAATAGTCTCCGTTCGCATTGATCATGAAGCTCTTTCCGTTTTCATGAGATATCAGCGTGCCGCCTAGCGGAGAGAGTTGATATTGCCATCGTTTATCGTCGAGCAAGATCGTGCTGCCCTCTTTTTTCCCGCTCCGGACAAGCTCGGCAGCCTTATAGTAGATTTCCTCCGGCATATCAATATGGGAGATGACTTGCAAGATATCTCCATGTGAATTGACAATCATATTGAAAGAAAGAGAAGATTCGGAAGGAGCGATACCGATGACTATCTTCTCTCTTGCGGCGGCGTCCGGCGAGTTAAGATAGGCGGTGTTAGGTTTGGATGTTAACAAATCCAATTTTTTTTGGTTTTCAGTGTGTATGTTGTTAGAGGTCGTTAAATAGATCACGGCAAAGGCGCCGATCATCACGATAGAAATGATGGACATATTCAGCAGCAGCAGCCGGTTACGGAGTTGATTGAACATAGTTTTTCCCATCTTCTGACGTTTTTAATAGATAGCCTGCGCTTCGCACCGTTTGAATCCGAACCTCGGATTGCAAACGGCTCAATTTTTTGCGCAAAAAAGAGATATAGACCTCCACATGATTATCCTCCGCATCGGTGTCGTACCCCCACAGCTTCTCGATGATAGACTCCTTGGATATAATCATCCCTTGGCGGCTGATTAACAGCTCTAGCAATTGACTTTCTTTTAAAGTGAGCTTGAAGTTCTTGTCCCCGCAGCTAAGGTGTAAAGAGAAAGGATCAAGCTCTATGTCTCCATATTGCAGCACGCTATCCTGAATTGGCACATTTTTGCGGCGTCCCAAGGCGCGCAAACGGGCCAGCAATTCCTCCGCCTGAAAAGGCTTGGCCAAGTAATCATCCGCCCCGCTGTCAAGCCCTTCCACCTTATCTTCGGTTGAGCCCTTGGCCGTGAGCAGGATGACCGGAGTTTGAATGCCGTTGTCCCGCAATTCCTTTAGTACCTGGAGGCCGTCCATTTTAGGAAGCATAATATCGAGAATGATAATATCATAAATGTCGGCTAGACCGCAGTCTAAGCCGTACTCGCCGTCAAACGCCAAATCAATGGTGTAATTTCTTTTCTTTAAGACCTGTTCAATGGCTTCAGCCATATACTTTTCATCTTCGACCATTAAAATCCGCACGTGCATCCCCCATTCTAATTCATAAGCGCCGAATGAATCGGCATCTGCAGTTCTTGGCTTGGGGCCGTTCGTAACTCGACGACAATATCCGCAACCTTGGGGTTTTCACCCCGTCAGTTGCGGATTTGTGCGCTGCTTCAAGCCATGTTATTTTTTGATTTTCACGCCTTCAGGAGCTTGTTCACTCCAAGTCTGGCCGCCATCCGTAGAGAACAACTTCTTGCCGTTCTCCTGCTTGACCATAACGTTGCTTTTCATTCCTTCTTCCGAGGTGACCTTATTTTGGATGATGACGTTCCCTTTTTCGCCCTTGTTCAAGGCCGGCAGTCCTTCTGGCGCCGTCTCGCTCCAGGTCTGACCGTCATCGGTAGAGTACAGCTTCGTGCCGTTTTCCTCCTTGACCATCAACTTGGTTTTGATTCCGTCTTCCGAGCCGCCTTGCATTTTGAATGTAACGTTCCCTTCACCGTCCGGGAGTGCCGGCATTCCTTCCGGTGCCGTCTCACTCCAAGTCTGGCCATCATCCGTAGAGTACAGCTTCGTGCCGTTTTCCTCCTTGACCATCACTTTGATTTTGGCTCCGTCTTCCGAGCCGCCGTTCATTTTGAATATGATGTTTCCTTCGCCGCCCATGTCGAAGGCCGGCAGTCCTTCTGGCGCCGTCTCGCTCCAAGTCTGGCCGTCATCCGTAGAGTACAGTTTCGTGCCGTTTTCCTCCTTGACCATCACCTTGGCTTTGATTCCGCCTTCCGAAGCCAATTTATTTTTGATCATCATGTTCCCTTCGCCCATTTTGACGGCCTGCATGTTGGCAGGAGCTTTCTCGCTCCAAGTCTGCCCGCCATCCGTAGAGTAGGTGATGACTCCATTATCATTTTTGGCCATCAGAGCATCCATCTTCCCCTCGGCTGCAAAGGTTGTTGTTGCTCCTGTTCCTAATGTAAGAGCAAGTGCGCCGCACAGGATGGCTGCGCCTGCTTTCTTTTTGGTTGTGTTCATCACGTTAATCATACTCATACCTCCATGTTTTCTTTTTTGTAGGCAGCTGCCTTACGATTTCTAATTATAAGCACCGTACCTTTAACGAACCTTAAATGAAAAAACTGGCCAGAAACCTCTGGCCAGTTTTATGAAATCTCCCACTCTTCTTCTCTATCTGTCTAATCCATATGCCGGCCAACCGCTGTCCATTTCATATCGGCAGGGACTATCATATCACTGTAGAATAGGGCGAGCAGCGTTGCACGCAAGATGGTGGTGTTGATATGAAGAGAAGCCCGTCTCGTACGAGCCTCCCCTGCCGCGTGACAGGCCCTATAATTGCACGCCACTGTGCTGTCAGCCGTCATGCGGCTCCCTTTTATCGCGCTTGGATAACGCTTCAAGGTGTTCGATTTCACCGCTTCCATCGATGCGCTCTCTTATGTCATATCGACCGATAGCTCGACCCTCGATCAGAAGTTACTGCATTTATCAACCCGCATCGAATAGAACTATAGCGATACGGTCGCCGCAATCGATATACAAGTCGCCCAATACCAAAAAATGAATATGTTGGCGGAGCCTTCTTACACCTTGCATCCCGCTTCCCGATACCGGTTCGATTCTTCCCGTTCGGGGTGGATCCCGATTTGTTTTATTCGGACATCCTTTATGCGATGCGCCGTATCGACGTTTCTTTTGTAGGTTCGCGCGGTCATCAGCTGTATCAAAAACGGGACGAAAGCCAGCGCCTCATTGAAACACGCTTGCAAGGACAGGCGAATCTGTCACTGCGGAAAAATATAGAATTAAGGCCTTCAATATGAGAATCTTCGAAGGAATGGGGTGCGGGGCATTAGTCCTGACGGATAATACTCTCGAACAATCGGAATTGTTCGAGAACGGAGTTCATTATGTTCTCTATGATTCACAAGAAGATATGCTTGAGAAGCTGTGGTACTATTTAGTAGACCATCCGGATGAAGCCGCCAAGATCGCGGCCGAGGGGCAACGGCATGTTGTCCGCAATCATACGTATGAACATCGAGCCCGTCACGTGCTTGATTTGATCGCGCCTTTGCGGGACAAGGCGAACCGGAAATAGGAATAACGCGTGCAGCACACCATTTCTTGCTAAAGCTGAGCAAGCCTGCAGACGGACTTAGATGCCGTTGCAGGCTTATTTTTTGATATCAATACCGGACGTACCAATTACATAAAGAAATGGGTGTCTGCCCTTAGCTGTGACAAAAACGCGGGATAGTCACATCTGACAATGTCTGCGGGAAATGCAGGTTCAACCGCGCAAATGGACAGACAATATTGTTCTGCCACATGATATTGTCGGAAAAAGAAGCGGGACGCTGCATCGGCTGGAGTACGGAGAGAGCACTCCCCTTGGTCTGCTTTGTGAACGGAAAAGGAATCGAGCGGGATGGACAGGCCCTGTCCGCGCAGCTTGACGTAGCTTTCCTTCAGTGTCCACAAATCATAGAACAGCTTCAGCTTGCCTTCCGGCGGCTCATTCTCAAGCTGTTCATATTCTTCTGCCGAGAAAAATCGCCTCGCAACGCTCAAATCGATAGGCTTGATCTGCTCCACATCAATGCCCACCTCTGCATCATGCACGGCACAGGCGATCCACTCGCCGGAGTGCGTAATATTAAAATACAACCGAAGCTCCGAAGCGAGCTCCGGCTTGCCGTAGCTATTATAATGAAACTCGATTCGGGAATTGGCCAGCCCTGTTCTCTCGCCAATGATTCGGCGGGCGAGCACCTCCGCCAGCAAGCTTCGATAGGCATCGGCCTTGTAATGGAAGCGGTTGATCTTGTCCTGCCGGTCCGAAGGGAGCAGCTGAAGCAGCTGCTGCCATGCAGCTTGATCGATAAGATCGGGAACTCTCATCGCAAATATGCCGATTTCCCGGCTCTCACACATCATGTTCAACTCCTTCGCGCTTCGCAATTCCGTTCAGCTTGCCGACGGGCGGCTCCGCATCTGCGGCTCGTTGTCTCGAGAATTGTTCCAACGCCCTCTTTGTCATCTCCTCTTCTTCCCTTCCCATAGCAAGAGACACATTTTCTTCAAAGCCATCTTGATCCTCGCCATCAAAGCGGTACAGCTTTTTCAATAAGATCCACAACTGCTCCATTTCTGCCAAAGTGAAATGTTGGGACAGATCGGCAAAAAAGCTTACTGAGCTTTCCCCGGACTTCAGCATTATCTCTTTTCCGGCGTCTGTAATCGAGATATTCACGGCACGTCGATCCGATTTACTCGGCTTCGCGACAATATAGCCTTTCTGTTCAAGGGAGGATATCATCTGCCTTGCGCTCTGCTTGGTCGTGCCAAGCTTATTGGCAATATTGATGATCGTCGCCTCCCCCTCCGGCAGATGAAGAATCGCAAGCATCACCATAAACTGTCTTGATGTGATGCTGCTTAAGTATGCGTCTCCCTTGGTCTGCAGCTTGTTCGCCAGCGCGAATAGCGTTCCGTAAATTTGCTGAATGACATACAGTTCCTTATGCTTATCCAAATGGAATCGTCACCTCATTAATTCTTCCTTCTAGAATAAAACAATCATTTACATTATACCAGTTGCTGGTATCGATGGGTTGGAATAAATCACGTATCATGAAAACAGAGGCTCCCCGCTGCGGGAAGCCTCTTCACTGTGGCAATATGAGCGTGTTCGCGCCCCTAATGATTACGTTACCGACACTTTGCCTTGAAACAACTGGAGCAGCACCATCGTGGCTGCGCCGATGACATAATTACGCTTGCCCAATTCCCCATAAGTCGTTCTCTCAGCAGTGAGACAGCCCCACGCTGCTTCTTGCTGCGCGGCTTGCCGAAAAAAACTGCAGAACTACAGTATTCCCTTGGGCGGATTACTCTGTCACAGGAATTCCTGCAAAACCGCAGGAATTGAAGCCATGCCAGCGGATAGAAAGCAAAAATCGGCGAAAATGATGCACTTTTGCAGGATTCGCATCAGATAGCAGCTAAACTAGTGAAAATTCCTGCATCTGTGCAGGATTCGCCGCCTGCCCCCTCTTCCGCTAGTCGCCCCGCCGCTGTCTCACCTACCTCAATTGTGTCTATATGCAGAAAGGGGTGTTCACCCGATTCGTGTTCTCCCATAAGAAAAGCCCCCACTTTATGAAAAGTGAGGGCTCTTCGTTCGCCTGTGAACAATATCGATTAATTGCGGATGAGATAATCGAACGCGCCCAATGCTGCCGTAGCGCCGGATCCCATCGAAATAATGATCTGCTTATACGGACTATTCGTGCAATCGCCGGCCGCGAACACGCCAGGCACATTGGTTGCGCCATGGCTGTCTACCACGATTTCACCTGTACGCGTGCGTTCGACCGTGTCCGCTAACCAATCGGTATTCGGAACAAGACCGATTTGTACAAACACACCCTGCAGTTCAATGTGCTTCGTTGCTCCTGTATCCCGCTCGACATAGGAGATTCCGTTCACCTTGTCTGTACCGGTAATTTCTTGTGTCTGCACGTTCTTCAGCACGGTAACATTAGGCAGACTGTACAGGCGATCTTGCAGCACGGCATCCGCTTTGAGCTCTGGCGCGAACTCAAGCACGGTTACATGTCTCACAATACCTGCGAGATCAATCGCCGCTTCAATCCCTGAGTTACCGCCGCCAATAACCGCGACATCTTTGCCTGTGAACAAAGGACCGTCACAATGCGGGCAGTAAGCTACCCCTTTGTTCTTGAACTCCGCTTCCCCAGGCACGCCGACATTCCGCCAACGAGCGCCTGTCGATACGATGACCGTCTTGCTCTTCAGAACAGCACCGTTTTCGAGTTCAATCTCGATAAGATCCTTTTTCTCCAACCGCTTGGCACGCTGCAGCTTCATCACATCGATATCGTACTCTTTCACTTGCTGCTCAATATTCGCTACGAGCTGAGGACCTTCCGTGTATTTTACACTGATAAAGTTCTCGATGCCCAAGGTATCATTGACCTGACCGCCAAAGCGTTCAGCAACAAGACCTGTGCGAATCCCTTTGCGTGCCGCGTAGATAGCCGCACTAGCACCTGACGGGCCGCCGCCGACAACAAGCACGTCATACGGAGCCTTATTGTCGAACTCGGATGCATCAGGAGCACTGCCCAGCTTGGCAAGAATTTCTTCAACGGTCATACGGCCGCTTTCGAAAAATTCACCATTGAGGTAAACGCTCGGCACCGACATAATGTCCTTGCTTTCGACCTCTTCCTTGAAGACGGCACCGTCAATCATCGTATGCGTAACGCCAGGATTGAGGACGCTCATCAAGTTCAGTGCTTGCACCACATCAGGACAATTATGGCAGCTCAGGCTGATATAAGTTTCGAACTTATAGTCGCCGCGAATGCTTTTGATTAGGTCAATGACACTTTGCTCCACCTTTGGAGGTCTGCCGCTAACCTGCAGCAGAGCCAATACGAGGGAAGTAAACTCGTGTCCCAAAGGAGTTCCTGCAAAGGTAATGCCCGTATCTTCGCCCGGACGATTGACGCTGAAGCTCGGTGTTCGGGATAATTGCGTTCTCTCCACCGTTATCTTGGAAGACATGCCGGCAAGTTCATTGACCAAGGCCAGCATCTCTTCCGAAGCAGTGTCCTCGCCGGCGCTGACTTTGAGCACCACATCGCCTTCCAGGAGCTGGAGGTATTGTGCGAGTTGATTTTTAATTTCTTGGTCTAGTGTCATTTTTTCACACCTTAAATCTTGCCTACGAGATCGAGGCTTGGCTTAAGTGTTTGCCCGCCTTCTTGCCATTTGGCCGGGCATACTTCACCTGGATGGTTGCGAACATACTGTGCCGCCTTGATTTTGTTAACAAGGATGCTTGCATCGCGGCCGATGCCTCCTGCATTAATCTCGGCTGCTTGGATAATACCATCCGGATCGATGATGAACGTACCGCGGTCAGCAAGACCATCAGCCTCAATCAATACATCGAAATTGCGGGAGACGACATGGGAAGGATCGCCGATCATAATGTACTCAACCTTGCCAATCGCAGGAGAGCTTTCATGCCATGCTTTATGTGTAAAATGCGTGTCCGTGGATACGGAATATACTTCAACACCAAGTTGCTTCAAGGCTTCGTAGTGGTTCTGCAAATCTTCAAGCTCGGTAGGGCACACGAATGTAAAGTCCGCTGGGTAGAAGCAAACGACACTCCATTTCCCTTTGAAATTTTCTTCGGTAACCTCGATAAATTTGCCATTGTGAAATGCGGATGCTTTGAATGGAAGTACTTCTGTTCCGATAAGTGACATGGTCATATCTCCTTTACCTGTGTTTTAATAATTATCGAGCATATTCGGAACATGCACACAACATATTCCAAACACACTTTGTAATTATTATTATTAACTAATTAATTAAATTCGTCAAGCTATTTTATAATAATTATAAAAAGACTCTTGCTGTAATTTCACACAACTTTCATTATGCTGCGAACTGATCCAGAGTATTCACGCCTTGTCCAGATATTACCCACTAACTCCATCATGTAAACCCTCTGCTTCCCCATTCTAAAATTGTAGGCTTCACATAAATATTATAGAATCAAGTTATCTGGTTATTAATGGAGTGGCTGTAATGAACGTAGCGATATGTGATAACGATATAAATGTTGCAAATTTGATTGAGGATCTACTTTCAAACATATCCGGAATGGAATTTTCCAGCGATGTGTTTTATAGTAGCGCTGACTTGCTAAGATGCTTGCAAGCCGGGTCACATTATAATATCTATCTGCTAGACATTGAAATGCCTGGCCAAAATGGAATTGAAATTGCTTCGGTTATCCGGGAGCAGGATCGAAATGCAGTCATTATCTTTATCACAGACCATAAAGAGTATGTATATGAAGTTTTTGAAGTGTTGCCGTTTCGCTTTTTAAGAAAGCCTGTAACCGCGCCAAAGTTGTCCCGCATCTTGCTGGACGCTGCGGAACACATCCAGGTGTCGAAGCAGCAATTCTTTTTTCAGATCGGACATGACAAATACCAGCTTCGCTGCAGTGACATTCTTTATTTTGAAGGGGCAGGAAGAAAAGTAATTATCCATGCCAATCAGAATACCTATGAGTTTTACGGAAAAATCGCGGACATCCTGCCTCGACTGGATACATATTTGTTTTGCCGGATTCACGCCTCATTCCTGGTGAATATGGAGTACATCCGCTCCATTCAAAAAATGGCTATTCTTTTGCAAAACGAGACAAAATTGCCGATCAGCAAGCGCTATCTGAACGGGGTGAAACAGGCCCATCTGGCCTTCATAGAACGGAGATGCGGCAATCCATGACTTATTTTCAGACAACGACCGATGCGATCTCTTTTGGGCTTGAGGTCATTCTTAGCATGATCGAAATTCTCTTTATCCTGCGTCTCTTTAACAAAGTGTTCGGAGAGACTCGAATCAGTCACATCAAGCTGTATGCAGCAGCCGCTGTTGCGATGCTGACGATAACCTGCGGTTTGCGAGCGGTTCTGAATCCCGTCCGCCCTGCGGCGCTTCCACCCGTTACCGTACTATGCAGTATGTTCTTTGTACTATTCTATCCGCCGAATCGTCAAAAAAAGGTATTATATATCGGTATACTTTTAACGGTATCCAGCTTCTGGGTTCTATTATACGATCTCATCGTCACACCAATAGAAGATAAGAATATTTGGCTAACACTTATTCTATGTCACGTGGTATTTTATCTTTTATTGGAGCTTATCCGAAAAACAGACAAAGGGAAACAGTGGTCCATCCCTTTTCATCTTTGGCTTCTACTTATGGCCATTACCGTAGCAAGTACGGCCGCGCTAGTCGTAATGGAATATTATATTGACAAGAGGGACAACCCTTACTTGCTGACCGTGGAAATTCCATTTAGTCTCGTATTCTTGCTAATTAACCTTTCGCTGTTTGTGGTTTTTGACAAATTTTCTACCCTAATGCATACGGAGCGGGAAAACACCATGCTGGAACAGCAAGTGCAATTACAGCATAGGTATTACAAGGAACTGGAGGCCGCCCATCAGCAGGTCCGGGCACTGCATCATGATATGGGGAATTATATCAGAACAGCCGAGCAGCTGGCGGCGAAGCAGGACAGCAACAACGAACTCATTGGTTTTTTACACGCTGCATCCGGCCAGCTCAAAGAAATTGAAACCGTGATTTCAACCGGGAACCAATATCTGGATTCCATATTGAACATCAAAATCGCCGAAATGCTCCACGAGGGCGTAACCGTCGAGACGGATATTCATGTACCTTCCGGCTTAAAGCTGTCATTTGAACAAGCTGTGATTATCGTAGGGAATCTGATGGATAACGCCAGAGAGGCGTGCAGAAAATTGAGGGATGGGGAAAGGTGGGTGCGGTTACGCCTGTCCTACATCAACCATACGCTATTCATCCGCATAGAGAATTCAGCGACTCCCATTCAGATGTGGGATAACGGATTGCCTGTCTCTACGAAAAAAGAACCGCTTTTTCATGGATTAGGATTAAAGAACGTTAAAAAAGCGGTGGATGAACTTGGCACCATGGATGTGGAAAGCACGGCCCATTCTTTTCTGGTCCGAATTGCTTTGTATGACAGGTAACCCAATTTTGACAATAACCCCGTCGATTTTTTACAAGTGCATCATCTCAAAGGGAGCGAGTGCTACAATCCAAATGGTGTAGCACTCTTTTCTGTGCGAACAATTTTGTTGGTGATTGATTATACTTTGGCAAGAAAGGAACTGGTGAGAATGATGCGTAACAAGAAAAACGTGAAAAATGTACTCCTTATTGGCGGAATGGCGTCAGCATTGCTTTTGAGCGGTTGTTCATCAGCCATAACAACACACCATATTTTCAAAAGCCTGCACGGCCTTGAGGAATCCGTAAGGAACGATATAGATGAGTCCTTACGGGATGAAATCGCTGCAGTGATTGAAGAAGCAATGAAGAATGCCGTCTGGGATGAAATCGCAATAGAGATTGAGGATGATTTGCAAAATATAGAATGGGACGATGTCAAGGATAGTATGACAGAAAGAAAACAGAAAATAGAAGTTCGCTCCATGACGGACGACACCTTGCATACGATCACGGACAATAAGCAAATCTTCGAATTTACAAAAAATCTTCATATTGCGCGTTGGAAATACCTTAGTTCCATCCCGAAAGATGCGGAAGACTTGCTTGTATATGTAACTTGGGGGGAAAAGACGAAAACGGTGTTTGGCAAAAATACGAAGAAACTTTACGAAACGAGCCGAAACACTTTATACAAAAATAAGGATGGATACTATCTGGTGATAGAACCGGAACCTTCCCTTTCCCCCGTCCGCAAAGTCTACACTAAAGTGACCGCGAAGACAGCAGAATATCTGCTCTCTCTGGCAGGGGCAAAAAAGAAATAAAGCAGTTGCCCCTGCATAACTGAGCCAATTGATTAAGGCAGACATATACCACAGCGATTAGGTCACGATCCCCATTGAACCAGAACGGGCAGAAGCGGGCGGCTAACCCCCGCCCTCTCCCGCCACCGTCATGCCGGGTGGCCTGGTGCCGGATCTTCAACAGAACTTTTAGATCTTTTTTATGGAGAATCGAGTTTACGTTTGTTAAGCACAAATAAAAATAACGCACCTGCGATGATCCCATAACATACTGGTGCTCCAATCGCCGACATTTTAAAAAAGGGGGTCGCATCATCATAGTAAGATAGAACATTTATGGTTTTGTCTAAGGGTGGGAGTAATAAAATTGCATATTTCAGCCTTTCAGGTAATACATTTTCGAGCGGTGTTACACAAAAAGCAATGACAATGAGAAGACTTAGCATTAGGAAAGACGTTAAACGCGAACGAATGAATTTTGAACTAAACCAACAGGCTAACGATACCCCCAACCAGGATATAGATAAATGATAGAGAAAAGACATAAATAATTCTTCAAAGCTAGGGTTCCTATCAAATTTATGAAAGATTGCCGGATACACTACGGCATAGAGGGCGAGCGGAATGGTAAAGATCCAGCTGTATAATAATTTAGATATATAAAGAATAAATAAACTGCCGGAATGCAGCATAGTCACTGATTCTTGGTTAGGCGTTTCGATATCAATGATCGCATAACATAATACGCATGACACAATAAATAAAAATGATGTGGAAAACGCATAGCTTTCCATTACGGGATTAGGTACCACACTATAAACAAAAATGATTCCAAGGATAAATACAAAGGTAGGCGGTCCATATCGATATGAACGCATAAAACAGGTATGTAAAAATGATAACAAGGATATCATGAAGCCATCTCCTTTCGTTGCAAGGTGATGATCTCTACTCCCCTATGTACTAATTCAATCATAAAACCATGATAATCCTTTTGCATAATGACAAATTTAATTTGGCCATTGTCATCTATTTTCCAAGTGACTTCTGGAAAAAGACTTGTTAGGCGGTAGAGTTCTTCCTGGGTTAAGACACATTCAAGTTCGAACAGGGTCACGCTTGGACTTTGAGAAGCTTCTATATGTTCTTCCCTCAACCTGCCTTGTCGAATCCAATAGGTACGACTTTCTAATTGACTTGCAAGTAAAGGATCATGAACAGCGGCTAAAATAGATGTACCTTTTTCTTTTATTCTCTTCAGGGAGGCCAGTAAATGCTCGATCGATTCCTTGTCTAACCCAGAGAAGGGTTCATCCAAAACAAGCAGATCCGGTGTTTTGATCGTCGCCTGCATTAAGTTGACTTTTTGCAGCATCCCTTTCGAGAAATGAGTCATCTTTAAACTTTTGCTTTGTTCGAGATGAAAAAACGTGTGCAGCTCCTTAATGCGTTCTTGAAGATCATTTCTAGGCACCTTTGCTATTTTACCCATGTGGGTCAGGTACTCCGTTGATGTCATCCTTAACTTCGATAATCGATCAGGCGTATAACCGATCACAAGTTTTGAATGCTTTAGTGCCCTTTGTCCCGTAGTTAATGGAATTAATCCGGTCACAATTCGAAGCAACGTGCTTTTTCCTGATCCATTACTTCCTCTTAATATAATACTTTCTCCTTGCCCAATACTCAGCGAAATTTCCGATAAGACAACTCGATTACCATATTTCTTCGTAACTTCCTTTAAGGTCAAAAGAGCATCCGCTACCATTTTCCCACCACCATAAAAATGTATATACTTATCATGTTAACACAATTATCCATCTCGAAGACAGATCATCATTTTCAATCATCTCATGTGGCATTCCGCCTAATCGGGCCACTGCATCCTTGAATGCCTGTCTCTCTAACTGATGAAGCGGAACTATTCATACAATAGATAGCAGAACAAGCGATCAACCGAGATAAAGGTGTAAGCACCTTCTCGATGATCGCTTGTCTCCATCACACATATTGTGATATTCCATAACACTCTCTCAGACCTTGTCCAATGCTAAATTATCGGCTCCCTGTTCCGGATCGCTTAATGCTAAATTCATTCCAGATCGAGTCCTCTTCACCCAGTAATTTTTTCCCATCCCAAAGGATATCGTAAATGTCACCCTCGTAAGCAATGGCTCGGCCAAATGCAAATGAAATAAAATATTCCTTCCAGGATTGGAAGATATGGCTGGCGGCATCAGCAGCTCTCTCTATATAGCCCCATGCCTGTTCTTCGGTTATATAACCAAGTATGTAGCTCCATCTTGCAATATTTACAGCGCGGTCAAAATCCCAGGCAGCCATGGTGTTCACCTGGTCAAAATCGGATTTCGCAAAGGAAAGCTTCTTCACCATCGCTTCTTGGGCTGATTCATAGCATTCCTGCGATTTCCCCACTTCCCCCTCTGTAAAAGACTGGCCAGCTTTCAACGCCATAAGAAGCTGATCATACTTCGTACGATGTCCTTCCGCAAGCAGCCATTCCAGGGTTTGTACAGCCTCCTCCGTATTACTAACGTCCCAGGCTGAAGAAAGGCCTTCCTTCAAAGTTTCAGAATCTACCTTCACTTGCAGTATCCGTGGCGACTCAGACCGGTAAAGAGAGAGATTGGCACCGTAGGCAAGCAAATGCTGTTTCTCCTTCGGTAAAGAGTTAGCCGTCTCCATTTCTACTTGCGATTTTTTATTCTTTTTCTCAATTCGCTTGCTCGCTGTAATCAAACCAACGATAAGTAAAATCACAATCGCCGCAATAATTCCCACAATAATTAGAAAAGTCTTCAAACCATCACGTTCCTCTCGATGTTGTTATTTGGCCACCATTAATGATTTAACAAAATCCCCCATGATATTGTAGCATAATAGTTTTTGGTTTCAACTACCAACTGAGAAAATATTTTCTTCGATTTCTTAAGATTATAAAATCAAAAAAAGAAATGAGAGTACAGACATAAGAAAAATCCACTATTATAGATCCCACTTTCTAAGACGAGATGAATTAAATGCTGGGATATTTGATTTTTTCCATTGTCAACTTTGTAGTTGATTACTTCTTTATATACGAAGGAGTAGGCTATACTAAACCTTTCTTTCAACCTTGTACAGTTTATACTTATGACAGACTATGTGGACCCATAGCAGAAAGATGCCCTCTTTTCGGGTATCGATGTTCATTTACAGCCCTCTATAGAACCATTGGGTCGGGATCAAGAACGTCCATGGTGTCGTAACAATCGCGATTGCCAAGCATACTTTCAGTCTCTGTGCAGGATTCGCAATATGCTTTTTAAATGTGAACTTGTAATTCAGGATAAATATGATAGAAGAAGAGATGAACATCGCGATAATGACGAGCATCAAGCCGGATATATTGTGAAAAGGATTATAAGCAACCGCTGAGATCGCTTCCCGAGGCAGCACCTGCATTCCTTCCAGCAGCAGCAAGGAAAATAAGAACAGGGCTCCGATAAAATCGGCAAGAAATCCGAAGCCCCACACTTTCCATATGGTCTTTTTATAAATAAGCCCCAATGTTTGATCCGCTGATACGAGACCGAATGCATACGCGGAAGCGAGGAGGACGAGCGAGTCGATGATGAAGTTGCCTGCCAACGTAACGAGAATGATCGGCGGATAAAACATGATGAACCAAATCGGAAATATTACATTGTACAACTTTATATCTCTCATAGCATCACTTCACCCTCCGTGTATGTTACTTTATTTACTTTATTTGCTTCCTTTGCTCTCCGAATCCGACAAGCGTATCGCCATCGAATGCGCCGACAGCCATCCCACCGTTCCTCAGCTCGGATCCGTATCGTTCTTCTATCTCTCTCAGCAAATTTAGATCCCCACTCGGATATTCCTGATTCGCATGAATTTGCGTCATCTTGCCATCCTGCATTTCAAAATAAGATCAATACTAATAAATCGCTATTGGCCCATAAGGACCATCGATAATTTCTATTTTCGTTTCAAAAATATCTGTTAAAACTTCTGGATCCATAACCTCTTCTACTGTTCCAAAAGTGGCAATTTGTCCATCTTTCATGGCACAAATTCGATCAGAATATTTGGCTGCAAAATTTATATCATGCATAACAGTCAGAATTGTTCTTCCGAATTCATTAGCTGCATGCCTCAAATGCTCCATCATTTGAACAGAACGAGCAATATCAAGATTGTTCAAAGGCTCGTCCAAAAGTACATATTCAGTCTCTTGGCACAAAACCATTGCTACATATGCCCTTTGCCTTTGACCACCAGAAAGCTCATCTAAATATCTATTTTCTAGATCAGTCAAGTCTAAAAAATCGATATATTTTGAAATAATAGCCTCATCTTCTTTAGTTAATCTTCCCTTTGAATAAGGAAATCGTCCAAATCCAACGAGTTGTCTAATAGTAAGCCTAGTTACAAAATGATTTTCTTGTCGTAATATAGTCAAAATTTTTGCTAAGTCTTTGGATTTAGATTCAGAAACATCCATATTTGCTACCCGAATTTGGCCTTCGTCCATATTCAAAAGTCTTCCAATCATCAAAAGTGTCGTAGACTTTCCAGCACCATTTGGTCCAATTAAAGAGGTAAGACCAGCTTTTGGTATTTCAATATTCAAAGGTCCTATTTTCACCTTATCAGTATACCATTTTCTAACATTATCGATCTTTATCATAGAGCCCTCTTCCTTAAAACTGCGATTAAAAATATGATTCCACCAAATAATTCAATAATAACGGAAACTACGCCTTGAGCATTGAATACATGATACATTAAAAAATATGCACCCGTTATTATCAAAAACCCTATAGCAAGAGCCATTGGAAAAATATATCTATGATCATAGGTTGGCGCTGCTTGATAACTCAACGTTGCAACTAAAAATCCATAGAAAGTAAGCGGTCCAATCAAAGCTGTTGAAATTGACATCAAAACAGAAACTAATATAAGCGTATAAATGATACTAGATTGATGTTTAACTCCAAAAGAAGTAGAGACATCCTTTCCAAGTGACAATACATTTAAATTTTTAGAATTAGCAAGAAGTAATAATGCTACAATGATTACCAGTGGAATTACAATAGGAAAATATTCAGAATCCGCATTATTGACAGAACCAAACAATCTTGCCTGTAAAATATCAAACTCAGACGGCGCAAGAAGTCTTCTCATAAAAGTTGACACAGAATTCAGCCCTGCTCCAATAATAATTCCAACCAAAAGCATAAGTTGCAAATTTCCATACTTTCCAGAAAGCAACCATCCATAAAGTATCAAACTCATCAAGACCATAACAATAACTTGAAATACAAATGGTCCAGTACCACTAAAATTTATCAATGCACTAGCGCCAAAGAAAAATATGGTACTCGTATGAATTGATGAGTAAAGTGATTCAAAGCCTAAAAGTGAAGGGGTTATAATCCTATTATTCGTAATCGATTGGAAAGCAACAGTCGACAAACTCTGACAAATCGCAGCAATAATCATGGCAACAAGAGCTACCATCCTTCTTTTAACAACTGGGATAAAAGAAGGGGAATCTACCGGAACTGGATTGTTATAAATTAAAAGTCCATATGAAGAAAGAATGCCCAAAACAATCAATGTGATCAGCAAAATCCAATAACGTTTTTCTTCTTTCTTAGAACGAAAAGCTCTAGCTGATCTATTCTCATTATGAAGGCTAGAATCGATTACGACATTTTCATTATTTCTATATTCCAATGCGTTCATCTTAGCCTCCTTGGTTTTCTTTGTCTCAATAAAATAGCAATAAATACGACTGCCCCCACTGTTCCAAGTATTAAAGAAACAGGTACTTCAAAAGGCATTATAATTGTTCGAGAAATGATGTCACAAACCGTTATAGTACCCATTCCTATCACACATACCCAAGGCAAATTACTTCTAAGATCATCTCCCCTAAACATGGAAACAATATTAGGTACTATTAAACCTAGAAAAGGTAAGTTTCCAATGACAGCTGCAACAATTCCAACTGCAAAAGAAATAAGACCCGTACCCAAAAGAACGATCCTATTGTAATTTACTCCAAGACTTGTGGCAACATCTTCCCCTAGTCCAGCTAAAGTCAGTCTATTAGCATAAATAAAAATAAGAAAAGTAACTACAACAATTATCCATAAATATTCATATCTTCCAACTTGAACTGCCGCAAAAGAACCTACAAACCAAGATTCAATATTTTGCGTCATTTGAAAAAGGAGTCCAATAAAAGTGGACACTGCAGAAATGACTGCTCCAAGCATCAGTCCAATAATTGGGACAATTAAAGACGAACGGAGTTTAACTCTTCTTAAAAAGAAAAAGAAAATCATAGTTCCTATAAAAGAAAAAACAATTGCACCAGTCATTCTTAGAACTAACGTTGGTGCAGGAAATAATAAGTAAACAACAAGAAGTCCCAAACCCGCCCATTCAATAGTTCCTGTTGTGGTAGGTTCAACTAAACGATTCTGTGTAATAAGTTGCATTACGAGTCCTGCCATGGCCATGGCAGCTCCAGTAAGCATTAATGCAGCGGTTCTTGGAACACGAGTTATGAAAAACATATCCATTCCATCCTCTTGTCCGCGTATATCATAAACTCCAGTAAATAGGGATATAATTCCTAAAATAATAACAACTATAATCGCTAATATAAATGGTTTTGTCCATAGCTTATTGTGGTTATAAAGCTGGGGTTGAGAATTTTTCTCAACCCCGGAAATTTTTTGTATTGTCTTTTTCAGCACTATGTTATACTCCTTTAGACTACTTAGCTAAAGTATTTGCAAGGTTCTTAAATAACTCTATATAGGTTTGGATTGATTCATTTGTGTAAGTGTCATTTGGTGCATAAACGATCTGTCCTTTAGATACAGCAGTTACGTTTTGAAGAGCAGGTGAATTATCAATAACATCCTGAGCAGGTACTGAATCAGTTGAAGCAGATATTGCAGCATCACGATCCAGTACAAAAATCCAATCAGGATTACTTTGTGCAATGGCTTCAACAGAAACTTCATCCCCTTGATGATCTGAAGAAGAACCGTCAACTTCTAATGCTGGAGTCCATCCGAAAATTTCATACATTGGTCCCCAAACACGTCCAGAATGAGGAGCTGAAAAACCAATATTTCCACCAGAAACTACAACACTCATAACAGTGCCCGTTCCATCATATGCAGACTTAGCATCTTCGACAGCTTTATCAAAATCAGCTACCAATTGTTTAGCTTCTTCATTTTTATCAAAAATTTGTCCTAAAGTAATTGTAGAATTTTTAAGTCCATTTACTAAGTTTTCCCCAGGTTTATCAGTTTTCTCAGAAACGTCAAAATTAAGATCGATAACAGCTGCATTTGGCACTAATTTTTTCATATCTTCATAATAGTTACCAAATCTTTGACCGATAATTACAAGATCAGGGTCTGCAGCTGCTATAATTTCAAGATTTGGTTCGCGGTGATTTCCAATATTTTGAACCGAATCATCCTTTACATATGATGAATCCGCAGGCATTACATCTTTTGGTACAGCCACTAATTCAATTTTCCAATCAGCTAAAGTTTCAAAAGTTCTACTATCCAAAGCAATTACCTTCTTCGGGTTTACAGGAACAGTAACCGTTCCATGAGCATCAGTGATTTCAACCGTTGAAGCTTCAGTAGAATGATTTTCTTGCCCATTCGTTTCAGTTTTACCATTTTCATTACTTGGATTTGAGCAAGCTGCCAACATCAACACAAAAATTGCTAAAAAAACAGTTAACTTAAATTTCCCCATTTCCCATACTCTCCCCTTATATAAGCTTTATAGGCAAACAGATTATTGAATTGATGAAATTATTACCTATGTATGTTTTTATGCGCGACTTAAATAATAATTATCTCTATTTCACTATAGTGCACAGCGACAATACAAAAACAACAACGATAATGATTATCAATTTCAATATTAAATTTAGTATATCAATTCAAAATATATTGTCAACTACTTTTTGACAGCTTAAATAAATTCATGGAACACTAGGCTATATGAGCCCAGTGTTACGTGAATTGTACCCATTCGCATAATCATTCAACTCCAGTTTCAGATGCTGAAGGCTATGAAAGTTCAACTGGTTAATGAACTCCGTTTTCATGATATTAAATGTGGCTTCAGCAACGACGTTGTCGTAAGGACAACCTTTCATGCTTAGAGAACGACCGATTTGGAACGCATTCAACGTTCATCGATCAACTTGTTCTTAAACTCACAAATCTACCCCAATAATCCCGATCATGAAACCAGCCTGTAGCTGCTTAAATGCTGCCGCTACAGGCTGGTTTTACACTTTGAATGTTCATGCACCCACATACATTAATGCGTAAAAATATAACATGCTGTGCAAATCCATTTTTCTCAATATTTATGACGAATTTATTCTCACTTACTGGGCAAAAATCTTTACCTGTTATGCAAAATCACCCCCCCATCCAGGGGGACTATCGTCTATCTACGAGCAGCGGCTGTAACCGCAGTTCGCGCAGGTCTTGCAGCCCTCGACGTTCAGGAGCGAGGCGGTGCCGCAGGATGGGCACAGGTCGCGCGAGGCGGATGCGCTGCCGCTCTCCTTCAGGCCAATGACCGGAGCCTCGATCGTCGCGGCGATCGGAGCCGGGTCCGTCTCGGCGCCGAGTCCGAGCGCTTCCTGCTGGTGAATCTCCAGCGCCTTGGCTACCGCATCGGCAATCGACTCGACGCGGTTGGCGCCGAAGCCGATCGCGCCGGATCCGCCGATGCCCTTCAGATGCTTGATGAGCAGCTCGACCTTGTTGCCATGATCGCCATAGCGAAGGAACAGCGAGCAGACGCGGCCGAGCGCTTCCGCCATCGCGAATACATCGGAACCGGCCTTGCCCACGTTCAAGAAAATCTCGCCCGGAATGCCGTTCATATCGTTAATCGTAATATAAGCCATGCCGAATGGCGTATTCACCTTATAGGTCGCGCCGCGCAGTACTTGCGGACGGCGCTTGTACACATTGCTGCCCGCCGGGTTGTTTGGCGATGCCGTCTGCATGGCCACCGGAACAGCAGGTGCTTCTGCCGCCTCCTCTTCTGCCGGAGTCCCGGCTTCGGTCTGGTCAGCTTGTCCGTCTTCCTTGTTGTCTCCCTTGTCGGTCGACAGAACCTGAACATCGCGGCTGCCGTCGCGGTAGATCGTGACGCCCTTGCAGCCGAGATCGAAGGCCAGCTCGTACAACCGCTTCGTCTCTTCTACCGTGAAGTCGTTCGGACAGTTCGCCGTCTTCGAGATCGAGCTGTCCACCCAGCGCTGGATCGCCGCCTGTGCGCGGATATGATCCTCGGCGGACAGAGCCATCGCCGTAATGAAGTAATCCGGCAGTTCCTGGCCCGGATGCGCGTCCATCCATTCCTGCGCGATCGGCACGAACTGCTCGTCGAAGCCGAGGCGGCTTTGCCGGAAATATTTGAAGGCGAAGTACGGCTCGATGCCGGTCGAGGTGCCGACCATCGTGCCGGTGCTGCCCGTCGGCGCTTGCGTAATGACGGTCACATTGCGCATGCCCTGCTGGCGAATCGCTTCCCCGACTTCCGGGTACACCTCCAGCATGTTCTTCATGAAGCCGCTCTGTAGATACGGCTCCGTCTCGAATGCCGGGAACGCGCCCTTCTCGCCCGCGATCTCCGCCGACGCGAGATACGATTCGCGCGCGATGAAGCCGAACAGCTTATCGAGGAACTCCAGCGATTCCGGGCTGCCGTAGCGGATGCCCAGCTTGATCATCAGCTCGGCTAAGCCCATCGAGCCAAGGCCGACGCGGCGCTCGTTCTGCTGGTTCTCTTTATTTTCCTCGAAATGATACGGGGTCTTGTCGATTACGTTGTCCAGGAAGCGCACCGCATAGCGCGTCACGGTAGACAGTTCGTCCCACGCGACATCATGCTTCTCCTCGTCATAGAACTTGGACAGATTGAGCGCGGACAGATTGCAGACGCCCCATCCCGGTAAGCCCTGCTCCCCGCACGGATTCGTACAGATGATCGGGTTGAAATACCAGCTGTTCGACATCTGGTTGTAGTATTCCATGAACACGACGCCCGGCTCGGCCGATTTCCACGCCGACTCGATAATCGTATGCCAGACCTCGCGTGCCTTGACGGTGCGGTATGGAATGACCGCCTTGCCGGCCTGCTTCCATTTATCAAGGTCTCCATCCCACAGCTCGTCATATTCCGGATCGGAGGTATCCGGGAAGACCAATTCCCAATCCAGATCCTCCTTGACCGCCTTCATGAAGCCGTTGCTCACGCAGACGGACAGATTGGCGTTCGTCACCTGGCCCATTGTCTGCTTCACCGTGATGAAATCGACCACATCCGGATGCCAGTCGTTCATCATCAGCATGAGCGCGCCGCGACGGCTGCCCCCTTGCTCGATCAATCCGGTCGTATAGCTGAACAATCCGCCCCAGGAGACGGCGCCGCTGGAGGAACCGTTGACCCCGCGCACGATCGCGCGGCGCGGACGAAGCGACGACAGGTTGATCCCGACGCCCCCGCCGCGGGCCATGATCTCGGTCATCTCCGACAAAGTCTCCATAATACCGCCGCGGCTATCCTTAGGCGATGGGATAACGTAGCAGTTGAAGAGGGTCAATTCCTCGCTCGCCCCGGCCCCGGCCGCGATGCGGCCCCCTGGAACGAGCTTCCAGTCATCTAAGATATAACGGAATTTTTCCGTCCATTCGTTTTGTTTTTCAGGGGTTGGTTCTACCGATGCCATCGCAGCCGCCAGCCGATCCCACATTTCTTCCGGTGTCTTCTCTATCGTCAAGGTCAGCTTCTCTACCGTGGATTGAACCACCTCTCCGCTTCTCAGCTTGACAGAGACGAAGCGGCCGTTACGCTCTACCACTTCTCCGACTTCCTTCGCCGGGAACTTCGGATCGTCTTTGGTCAGCACCAGGACGACATCTCCTACTTTGGTGTTGTTCGTGTCTGCATCCTTCCAGGCGTACCGATCCAGAAATATTTTTTCGCTCAAGCCTTCCAAGCGCTGCTTATGCCCCGTATTCAAAGAACACAACCTCCTATATATTACTCGCTACTTGAATGATTACCACCGCACACGATAATTGAAGCATTGTACAATGTATGTATTTTCCACAATATATTGTGTGCGAAAATCATTGTACTATACCACATATAGAATTTCTAATAAGAAAAAAGGAATTATAGCGAATGGATGAGAACCGGGGAACTCCATGCTTCGTTTTTCTCTAGCAAGCTCTCTATTTTGTCTCTTGCATTTTCCTGAAGAAGGCATACCTCCCCCTCCCCCTCCCCTCTTGCAGGCTCCTCGATCTCCGTCCTGCAGCCAGTTATGAAAGCATGCAATAACGTCCATACTACCTTTATAGAGGAGGTCGAGAGGATGAACAGACATCAGCAGCCGAATGATGGCCTTCCCGGTACGCAACCATCAGCCCTGACGGCCGGCCCGGTCACCCCGGTTAGCGGCTCGATCATGCGCTCTGCGGCGAATTCCTGGCCGCTCTCGTCGCGTGCCATGCCTGGATCGCTGTCTGTCGTGACCGATCGCGGCTGGCTGGAGGAACTGTCGGCCCGCATCGACAAGAACGGTCCATGGGATGACTGGACGCTGTTCCAGCTTGCCTATGAGGCGGAGCAGGCCAGGCGCATTCACGCGTTCGACGAGTTGCAATGCCTGACCCATATTACGAACGTAGAACCGCTCCCCCATCAAGTAGAGACCGCCAAAAAGGTGCTTCACGAGATGCGCGGCCGCGCGATTCTCGCGGATGAGGTCGGTCTCGGCAAGACGATCGAAGCGGGGCTCGTGCTGAAGGAATATTTGATTCGCGGGCTTGTCAAGCGCGCGCTTATTCTCGTCCCCGCCTCCCTGGTGCTGCAATGGGTGCGCGAGCTGCATCACAAGTTCGGCATCGCGGCGGTGGCTCAGAAGAAAAAATATCAATGGCAATCCGACATCGTCGTCGCCTCGATGGATACCGCCAAGCGCGATCCGCATAAATCGATTCTGATGGAGCAGGAATACGACATGCTTATCGTCGACGAGGCGCATAAGCTCAAAAATCGCAAGACGACCAACTACCAGTTCATTCAGCATTTACGCAAAAAATATTGCCTGCTGCTGACGGCAACGCCGGTCCAGAACGATATGAACGAGCTGTATAATCTGATCACCCTTCTGAAGCCCGGACAGCTCGGGGCCCAGGGCGAATTCAGCAGCAACTTCGTCGCCGACAAGCGCCTTCCGAAGAACGAGGGCCAGCTTCAAGGCGAGCTGTCCAAGGTGATGGTGCGCAATCGGCGAGGAGAGGGCAGCGTGCAATTCACGCGGCGAATCGTCCGCAACGTTCCCTTGACGCTGTCCTCGGACGAGCAGGCCTTGTACGAGGGAGTCACCCGCTTCATCAAGGAGCAGTACCAGATGAACGGCCGCGATATCGGCAGCATGTTCTCGCTCATTACGCTGCAGCGGGAAGTCTGCTCCAGCCGCGACGCGGTCTTCCTGACTCTCGTCAACCTCGCCAAGAAGCTTCCAGAGGACTCGCCGATCCGCGATCATATCTGGGACCTCGTCGATCTGATCAAAGCGATTACGTCCAACACGAAGGCGGAGGCCGCCATGGACATTATCCGGCAATCGAATGAGAAGGTGATCGTGTTCACCGAATACCGGGCGACACAGGAATATTTGATGCAATATTTCCGTAAGGCCGGCATCGTGGCGGTGCCGTACAGCGGCGGCATGAACCGGGGCAAGAAGGACTGGATGATGGACCTGTTCCGCGGACGGGCCCAGGTGATGATCGCGACCGAAGCCGGCGGGGAGGGCATCAATCTGCAATTTTGCCACCATATGATCAATTTCGACCTGCCCTGGAACCCGATGCGCGTCGAGCAGAGAATCGGGCGGGTGCACCGCCTCGGCCAGACGAACGATGTGCGCATTTACAATTTATCGACCTGCGGCACGATCGAGGAGCATATTTTGAACCTGCTGCATGAAAAAATCAATATGTTCGAAATGGTCATCGGCCGGCTGGATATGATCCTGGAACGGTTCGAGAAGCAGGACTCCCTGGAGAAGAGCCTGACCCGCATTCTGCTCGAAGCGGGCAGCGACGACGAGATCCGCCATCATGTCGAGCATCTCGGAGCGTCGCTGAACGCCATCCGCGCGGAAGTGGAAGCCGAAGCGGATGACGAGAAGAAGGCAGCGATCGGCCAACTGCTGGACCAGATCAGTACGGAAGCGGAGGCTTGACATGATGAACACCGAGCAAGTGCGCGACTATGTCTTGCGCTATTTGGAGGCGACGGACTGCCATATTCTCGAGAAGTCGCCCGCCCATGTGACCGTGAAGCTGTCAGAGCGCGCCGATCGCGTGCTGACGAACCGCCCCTATTATTGGGGCTTCATCGATCGCACGGGAGCGGAGGCGGAGACGATGCGCTTCACGTTCGTGTTCGATCCCGCCGCGATGCCGCCGGAGCCGCCGCGCGCCGTCTCCTATGGGTCGGCGCCTGCGCCCGCAGCCCCCGGGCCGGCCGAGCCGGCTGGCGGGACCGGCCCGCTTGCAGCCGCCGGAGCCGCTCCGCAAGCGGCGCCCGGCGAGTCCGTGCTCGGGCGCTACTTCGGCGTGGCGCCTGCCTTCACCGGCGGCGGGGGCGGCCCCGGGCGCATCCCGCGCGACGACGTCACCTACGGGAGCAAGCGCCTTGAACAGATTATGCAGGCGGCCCATACCGAGGGGCGCTTCATTCAGCTCTTCGTGGAGCCGCCGGCCGCCGGCCCCGTTCGCGGAGGGCGCGGCGTGAAGCAATCCGCCCCGTACGAGTCATGGCTGCTGCTGAACTTCAAGCTGGAGTTCGCCTGCGATCTGAAGCGCGAGGAGATCCATTCCTACGGCATCTCGCTCGTCAGCGGGAAGATGCGCCTCGATTACATGGAGGAGGTGCTGCAGATGGACGTGACGCCGAAGCTGCCTCCCCATGTCCATGTTCTGCCATGGCGTCTAACGCTGCACGCGGCCTTATCCTATGTGGAGGAACATCTCGCGGAGGTCATCTCGCGCCATGACGACGCTTGGGCGCGGGAAGCGCGCGTCCGGCTGGAGGAAGAATTGAGCCGCCTCGCCTCCTACTATGAGCCGCTTATCCGCGAGGCGGGCCAACAGCCGGGCCGCATGCGCCAACAAGAGGCTCCCGCTCCGCCTTCGAACGGGGAGGATGGGGAGGAAGAGGCGCGGTCCATGACCATCGAGGAGCAATATGAGGTGCGCCAGCAGGAACTGCGGTGGCAGTTCGAGCCGCGCATCGAGGTAAGTCTTATTAACGCCGGGCTCGTTCATGTGCCCATGCTCCAATAGGGCGGAGCCGGGCGGTTCTGTTGATCGGCCGACAAGTTGCTAATGAGCTGTCGACGAGGTGCTAATGAGCTGTCGACGAGGTGCTAATGAGCTGTCGACGAGGTCCTGACAAGTTATTGACGGGGCAGCGGCAAGGTTCTGCACCTCCCGCTTCCGCCCGGCCTTGTCAGATTGTCGGATCGCGATGTCCGTGACAGTCGGCTATATTGCGCGGCCAATTGCCATTTTGCGGCAAAAATAGAACCAGCTCTGCACGGCGCTTCCCTCCCTGTTCCGACAGCCTTTTTAGAGCTTGTCCCTTACAATGAAATGGTTGAAACATGGAGCCGGATGGGTAGTAACATATATATTACCGGACCGGTGCACGGCAGCAAGAGAAGAAGGCAAGCATGTTGGAATGTCATAGCCAAGAGAGGTGTTGGAGATGCAAAAAACGCCTTGGTGGACAAGGTTCGCCAGTCTGATAACGACGGCGGCGCTGACCTCGCTCGCCGCGGGAGGGGTCACCTTCGCAGTATTGGCAGCCTCGGATTCGCTGTATCCGCTTCGCGGCGAACAGCCCCCAGTGACCTTGCCGAAGGCCCAGTCCGCTTATGTGGAAGCGGAAGGAGCGCTACAAGGTGTCTATTCGCTGATGCTGGCAGCCGTGCGGAGCGGTTCGGATCGGCATCATCCGGAACGCAGCTTCGCCGGGAGCCTGCAGGCACGATCGGTGCAGGACATCGCGGATCGCTTCAAGCAGCAATTGGCGGAGAACGAACCGTTCACCGACTGGAGCGAGGCCCGGATAGAGACGATCCCCCTCGGTCCCGGCATGCACGGGTGGCTTGTTCGCGTCTTATCTGGGCAGGAACAGATTGGATATATGATTCTCGCATCGACCGAGCAGGGTGATATCCGGCTGGCGGAATACGGCCGCGGCAGCGCCATGCCGTACCAGGAGACCACGCTGCATCAAGCGCTCGCCCATCGGCTTCAGGTTGAAGATGCAGCCTCTTCGGCGAGCCATGACATGTTGGCGGATGTTCAGCCGTATTTCATCGACCCGCTGGTAACGGTGTGGCGTCTGGAATGGAGCAGCGGAGCGGTGGAATGGCTTGATGCGCAGAGCGGAGAATGGCTGCCACCTGCCTTCGAGCCGGATCGGCTGGCAGCGCCATGGAGCATGGATGGTCAGGCCGTCATAGTCTCCGCCGCGGCACAACCGAAGGATGCAGCCGTGGCCTCGATCCTGCTGGAGACCGTTCCCGGGCGCGAAGAGAACCACGTCCTGGCGGGCGGGGAAGGAGAAGATGCCGTTCCTGCACCGAGCTCCTACCGTGATCCGTTCGACCCGTATCACAATATTTTGTGGATGGCCCGGCAGCCGCAGCTTCGCAAGCCGGAAGCCGGTGCCCCTGCCGATTACAAGACGAAGCGATGGGTCTATGTGCAGCAGCGCGCCGGACTCGACATGAAGATGCCGTTCGCTTATCTCGGCATGCAGCGGTGGGAGCCCGCCGGAGAAGCGGACGATCAGGGTGTATCCAAGTACGTCATTATTTCCAGCATCGATATGGAAGCGATGCGCTGGATTCCGGCAGATGACGCGCTCGCTCACGGTTACTTCGTTCCGCAATCTTAATCTGATTCCTTAGCATACACAAAAGGCACCCTCCGCCCTCAGGAGTGTGCCTTTTCATCTTGGGGAGGCCGCGGTCTTTTGCGCCAGCGCATCAGCTTCAGGCGAGTCGCTCGGCGAAGGAGCGGCTGCCCCGCTCGTCTCCACTTCCCTGCCCACATCTGCATGCTGAACGGCACCATGCCGAACCATTTGGTCTGCCACGGCTCCTTCATGCGATTGTGGCGCGCCAATCTGCGTTCACGCCGGGCCTCGACGGGTGTGTCGATATAAGTGACGACCCGCTGCGTAATATATTTGATCAGGTCTTGACCTTTGGCCATGACGGCCACCTCCATCCTGTCCCTGATGGATGTTAGTCTGCCCCATTCCCCCTCCGGTCAAACGCGGCCGCCAGGCTCGGAATGAAGCGTTGTCTTATTGCACACGATAAGAACAATCGATTCCATACAATGAAGGTGGTCACGCGATATGCCTAATCTCCTAAGGTCCCGGCGGACAAGGCGATGGCTCCACGCCATCATAGCGGTGCTCATAGGCGTGTCTTTCCTGCCCCTGACCGTCTGCGCGCAGCAGGAAGCCGCCTGGCACACGCATATCCCCGAACCTGCAGGCGGGAGGCCGGCTCCCGAAAGACCCCCGTTCTACAGGAGCGTATTCCCTTCCAAGCACGTGCTGATTGATGCAGGACATGGCGGAATTGACGGCGGAACGAGCTACGGGGATATTTTGGAGAAAAACATCAATCTCGCCATTGCCCGCAAGCTCTATTTATTGCTCAAGGCCCGCGGGGTACCGGTCATTCTCAACCGTACCGGCGATTATGCCCTAAGCGATGACAACCGCTGGTCAGGCGCACGCTCGCGCCATTCTAAGGACCTGGCTCAGCGAAGGCAGTTGAGCAGAGAAGTGCCGGTGTCGATGTTCATCAGCCTTCATGTCAATTGGTCCAGGAGTCCGAGGGCGACCGGTCCGCTTGTCCTGCATCAGAATGAAGGCCGGAGCCGCTTGCTGGCTTCTCTCCTCCAAGATTCCTTGAATCCGCTCTTCTCCACGCGCACGCTTCCCCAGCATGGGAAGACGTATTACCTGCTGAAGCACGTCGATCAACCGGCTGTCATCGTCGAGCTAGCTTATCTGAGCAACGCCAAGGATCGCCGCATGCTGACGGATCCCCGCTCCCAGACAGCGATTGCGGCCCGGCTCTGTGATGCGATCGTGCATTATCACGCCATATATTGACTGCACAACGCCGGAAGGAACGATTTCCTTCCGGCGCTTTGCACATGATATCAACGGCCGCATCCGACCCTCCTCCATTCCCCATTCGCATGTTGATGAGCTCATCGCTGGTGAATCTCCGCCGCATGCTGCGGCGAGCCGGGAATATGTTCCTTAACGGCATCGGCCGACTGCGAACGCGCTTCTTCCCCCGCCGCCCATCCATGGACGTCTCCAACATATCCGGCGACCGGGATGATCAGCGCGAGGCCGATGGCAAGGCGTCTCATTCCTCTGCCCTGAAGCAATTTTCGCAATATTTCTTTAGCCCGTTTACCTATCCCCTTTTTCATCATCATCATCCCTCCATAGCTTAGGCCAGATTCTGCATATCTTTACTATGCGTCATTTGCGCCAAGGCTATCCTGAAGCGGAGGTGAATGACTGGATGCCCATAAAAATAACCCCTGTAGGATGCGTTATCCTAAGGGGTTATCAGTATTCCTGATTCATGATTAAGTTCACCCAATCGTGTAGAATGAAATGCATGAACGGAGGGCTTACCCATCCGTGAGATGACAGGCTTATATCCAATTCTTCGAATTCCATGTACAGTGAATGACGTAAATCGCATCAATGTCCTTGTTATAAAAGACGGTTGTATCACTCCGAGATCAACCGCGGTTACGCCGTTCGTTGATGAACACGATGCATAATGACGTAGCCTTCGACGATACGGTATTGTATCGCACCCGCTTGCTCCATCCCCTGCAAGACGAGGGCCAAAGCGTCAACCGCATCCGAGATGACATCCAGCTCGATGCCGCGCGTATCCTGCAAGTACCGTTTGTTCAATACTTCCCGGTATGGAACAGGGAGTCGAGCGCAGGCTTCCTGGAAAATCATTTCTTGCTCCTTCGCACGGGAGATCGCATGACGAATGCGTTCTTGCTCCCGGCGCGTGCCTGAACGCTTGGCGTCCTGGATGAAGGACATCCGGTAGGTCAAGCGGCGTTCGTTGATCGCGCGGCTTGCCCGGTATCCGCCCAAATGGTTCAACCAATTGTGCACGAGTTGTGTATTCATTTGTATTACCTCCAAACCTTTCAACCTGCCGGACACTCTGCTGCCAGCAGGAAAGCTCAAAATTATTGTCGTTGTGTACAGTCCCCTTTGCGATAGACTATATTCTTGACTTCATTATAGTAACCGTAATCGAACACGTTGAAACAGACTCGCTGATCGTGAGCTTCAAGCGAGCGCAGCGGCGATGCTTACAACATTCTTGGTGGCATGACAGACGGAATAGGCAGCAGATAAGGGTGATTCCGAAGTGAGATGTGGCAAGTGTGTAAGATTCTAAAATGCGTAGGAGAGTGAAATTTACGATTATAAATTGTAATTATATACGTTCATTCATGAAATGTCAATAAATATAAATGAAAAAGAAAAAAAGGAAATCCGCTTCCTATTGCGGGGATTTCCTTGTTCTCCGATCCTGCTTCAGACACATATAAAGGCATATCCCAGCCACGACAAACAGCGCCGCCGTCATGACTTGTTGCACAATAACCATTGGTTCCACCCCGGTTCATTCTGATTTTACGCAAGCATAATTAGAAATGATAATCATTATCACCATTATACAAAGCGATTTCTCTTTTTTCAAGTGGCTTGCTCCGTTTTGATGTATTTTTCCCAGTAAAGAGTTTGACATTCATCAGGCTCCAACATATAGTTTCATTATCGAACTATTTTATTATGAAACAATATAGACAACTCTGCCGTGCATACACTCATGAGGAGGAAAAACATTGAATACCAATACCAATACCAATACCAATGCCAATGCCAATTCCAAGCAATGGATTGATCGTTATATCGCTGCCTACTTCGATGTAACGAAGCATCTGTTCGCCGATATTCGGGAAGCCATTCAGGAAGAATTGACCCCTGAACAATTCCAGATTCTTCTGTTCATCAGCGAATGCCGCCGCTGCAATCCCACCGAGCTGGCGGATGCTTTTCTCGTCGGCAAAAGCTCGATCACCGCGATTATTACGCGGCTTGCCGATCGCGGGATCATCGACCGGACCCGGGATGAATCCGATCGAAGGCAGGTATATCTGTCCCTCACCCCCCGCGGCGAATCCGTGCTGAAGGAAGCGGAGCAGAAAGTGCAGGATATGGTCTCTTCCTACTTGGTTCACTTCGAAGAGCAGGAGGTGGAAGCCTTTATCAGCACCTTCGAAAAATTAGCCTATCTGATAAGGAGAGAGGAGTAGCGTTTCATGAAATTCATACTGAAGGCAAGATGGGCGATTATCACCGTATGGATTATCGCGGCGGCAGGCCTGATGATCGCCGCCCCGTCCCTGAACGATCTGGTCAAGCAAAAAGGGACGATCACCGTCCCTGACGGCTACCCTTCGACGGAAGCGCAGGCTATTCTGGATGAAGCCGCCGCACGGAACGGCATCAAGGAGCAATCTCAGATTGCGCTCGTCTTCCATAACCCGGACGGGCTGCAAGCCAGTGAGATCGCCGAAGTCAAGGAGACGATTCAGCGCCTGGAGCAGCATAAGGCCGATCTGGGCATCGAGTCGATCCTGAATCCGTTCGCGCAGCCGGAGCTGGAGAAGAAGCTGATCTCCCGCGATGGCAAGACCGTCATGACATCCATCGGAGTGGCAGCCGGAGAGAATTCTACCGACGATATCATCAGCCGCGTGAACAAGGATATGGAGTCCGTCAGCGTCGAGCATTATATTACCGGCAGACACTCCATCGACAAGGATACGATTCAGAGCTCCCAAGACGGTCTGAAGAAGTCGGAATATATTACGGTCGCCTTCATTCTTATTATTCTCATTCTCGTCTTCCGTTCCGTTATTGCCCCGCTCATCCCGCTGGTGGCGGTCGGCGTCAGTTATTTGATATCCCAGTCCATCGTTGCCTTCCTGGTTGATTCGGCGGGCTTCCCCGTGTCTACCTTCACGCAGATCTTCATGGTCGCCGTCATGTTCGGGATCGGAACCGATTATTGCATTCTGCTCCTTAGCCGCTTCAAGGAGGAAGTGCCGCGGCATGAACATATCGGCGATGCGATTGCCGCCACATACCGCACCGCCGGGAAGACGGTATTGTTCTCCGGGCTGGCCGTACTGGTCGGCTTCACCGCCATCGGTCTCTCCACATTCATTCTGTACCGGTCCGCGGTCGCCGTCGCCATCGGCATCGCAGTCATACTGATCGCACTGGTCACGATCGTTCCGTTCTTCATGTTCGTATTGGGCACCCGCATCTTCTGGCCGAGCCGGAACAGCTCGCTCGAGCATAAGGAGAGCCGCATCTGGGGGGCGGTCGGTTCCTTCTCGCTGAAGCGTCCATGGGCGGCCCTGCTCATCGTGGCTGCGGTAACCATTCCGTTCCTGGCCACCTATAACGGGCAGCTCTCCTATAACAGTCTGGAAGAGATTGGCGACAAATACGATTCGGTCAAAGCCTTCAATATTATCGCCGACAGCTTCGAGCCGGGCGAATCGCTGCCGACCCAGATTGTCGTTCAGAATGGGAAGCCGCTCGACATTGCCGAGCATATGGCCTTGGCCGAAAAGATCAGCCGGGAGGTAGAGAAGGTTCCCGGAGTCGCGAGCGTACGGAGCCTGAGCCGGCCTTCCGGGGAGGCTATCCCCGATCTGCAGATTACGGAACAGGCCAAGACGCTGGAAAAAGGACTTGGCGAAGGCAGCCAGGGTCTCACTGATATTAAGAGCGGACTATCCCAAGCGAGCAGCGCTTTGTCCGAGAATGCGCCGAAGCTCAAGAAAGCCGCTGAGAGCGCCGGACAGCTCACCGCAGGCACGAAGGCGCTCAAGGAAGGCATCAGTGAGCTGAATGCCGGTCTGAGCCGAATTCAGCAAGGGATTGCGGACGGCTCGTCCGGCGCCGGACAGCTGAAGACCGGCTTGTCGCAGGCCAAGGCCAGTGCCCTGCAATTAGCGAACGCCAACGAGAAGCTGCTCGCTTCGTACAGATCGATTGGCGACGGCATTCAGCAGGCAGACGACGGTCTGAAGCAGATGCACCAGCAGCTCGACGGCGCCGCGAAGGCGCTGCAGGCACTGGACAGCCGCTTCAGCCGCCTGGAAGAGAACTATCCCGATCTGCTGCGCGATGAAGATTACTTGACCCTTCGCGGCACCGTCGCCGAGACTGGCAAGGGAACCGCCCAGCTGGCGGGGGCTCTTGGCGAACTGAGCGGCCGCTTCGGCCCATTGTCCGCCGGATTGAGCCAGGCCAATGAGGGCTACGCCCAAGCCGTTGCCGGGCAAAAGGCGCTCGCCTCGGGGCTGGATGAGCTCATTGCGGGCCTGAACGATCTGGAGAACGGGCTCACCCAGGCCGCTCATGGCCAAGGCCAGATTATTGGCAAGGTCCCTTCGGTTATCGAAGGCTTGACCCGAATCGAGGACGGCCAGCAGCAGATGGGCGATGGCTTCCAGCAATTGACCAGTCAATTGACGGAGCTGACCGGTGGGCTTCAGCAGGGAATCGACGGCCTGGAGCAAGTCTCCGGCGGCCTGAATTCCGCCTCCCGGTATTTAGGCGAGGTCGGCAGTACGGCAGACAGCGAATTCAGCGGCTGGTTCGTGCCGAAGGAAGTGCTGGAGAATCAAGACTTCCAGCAAGCCGTCGATCTGTATGTATCCCCGGATCGCACTGTCATGACGCTCGACGTCGTATTCTCGGTCAACCCGTACGGCATCGAGGCGATCGAACAAGTGCCGAATGTGCAAGCCGCGGCAGAGCGCGCAGCAGCCGGCACCGCTTGGGAACAGACGGATATCGCCATCGGCGGCGTATCAAGCACCTTCGCCGATCTGAAGCAGATCTCAGGGGAAGACTATACCCGCACCGTCATCTTCATGATGGCCGGCATTCTGATCATTCTCATTCTTCTGCTGCGCTCCATCATTATGCCGCTATATTTGATCGCCTCGCTCATCTTGACGTACTACACGTCTCTGGGCGTAACGGAGCTCATATTCGTCGATATGCTCGGTTACTCGGGCATCAGTTGGCCGACGCCGTTCTTCAGCTTCGTCATGCTTGTCGCGCTCGGTGTCGACTACAGCATCTTCTTGATGGACCGCTTCAACGAGAATAAGCATATGGATGCCAGCGCAGCCATTCTGCATGCGATGAAGAATATGGGTACCGTCATTATATCGGCCGTAATTATTCTCGGAGGAACCTTCGCCTCCTTCTATCCGTCCGGCGTGCTCAGCATGCTGCAGATTGCGACCGTCGTTCTGTCCGGTCTGCTGCTCTATGCCATTCTGCTGCTGCCGTTCTTCGTGCCCGTCATGGTCAAATTATTCGGTTCGGCCAACTGGTGGCCGTTCCGGGCAAGCCAGGCGGACGAGGCCAAGCGGGATCGGATCGCGATGTGACACCTGAATACGTTGTTCCCTTCCCCGTCCGGAATCGATTGTTCCGGACGGTTTTTTCATGCATACCCTCTCTTCCATCAGGCAATCGTAGTTCCTAGGAGGCGATATATGTGAAAATCGTACTGGTCGCTGCGTTCATTGCCGTTCCATTCGTAATGGCGGGGCTCGCCCATCGGTATCGTGTGCTTGGCACGGCATTCCATCTATTGGCGGTGCTGGGCTTCTTCGTCGCCGGCTCTATCTTCGTGTCCGTTATCTATGACGTGATTAAGCAGGGCGCCGAGTTAACGACGCAAGTACATGCCGTTTTTTTATATCCGACATTTCGGATTGCAGGAGCTTATGCAGGACTGTATTTTCCCTACCGGCTGCTGCGGGAACTCTTGCTCCATCTGGACAATAAGGGAAGGCGTCCGATCTAGGGAAGCTTGCCGAACCCGGCACGCTTCCTCCGATTACCTTCCGCCTAAATCCATGTTGACAGTAAAGCATCACGCGCACATACTCCACATATAACCTATCCGTTCCTCGATCTGGCTGAGCTGGATTGGAGCGCAACATCGGACGCATGCGGTTGCCGCCCTGCCCGGCTCGGTTATCGTTGAAGTGGTGGCCGGCACGCCAGCTGACGGGCTTCTCTCCATAGGCGACATCATTACTGACATCAATGGGATGCCCGTACACGGCTACGATGACCTCGAATCGGTGGTCACCCGGATCGGCCCGGGACAGGCGGTGAAGCTGGGACTCTTGCGGGACGGCAAGCGGCAGGAGGTGCAGCTGACTACGGTTCCGTTCGGCGCTAAGCGGAACTCCGCCATCCCTTCGTGATCTGCGTCAGGACTCCCCTCGCTGCCGGCTGGAAGATTCGCAAGCTCATCCCTTGCGGATCTTCCCCGGCGTTATGCCTTTATTTTTCCTCCGTAATGACCGTCGCATTGTAAATGACAATCCGCTTCCCGTCCAAATCGAACAGCACTTTATTGCCATATTCCGTATCCTTAATGTCAATCTTGCCCTCATACTCATGAATCAATGTTCCGTCACTGCTGTATACCTTCACCGTTCTCTCCAATCCCCCGGCATTATTCGACTGAAAATTTTTGAGCGACCGCTGTCCAGCCGCCGTGTTGAAGTACCAGACAATCATCAACGCAATAAAACCTACGATCGCTGCCGCTATGCCCAGTCCGATCTTTGTCCCTTTGCTCATCCGCTTCCCTCCTTTTTTTCCTCTTATCTCATACGTGCTTCCCCTCTCCCGGTTTCTCTCCGCTCTTTCCATGGCGCTCGAATAAAATCATTCCCAATGAGCCAGACTTCTCACATATGAACAATCGTGAGGGTGAGCAAGGATGTCAGCACAACAAGGAAAAGTGAATGAACAGATGTCAGCCAATGTGCAGCAGCTGCAATCCATCTTCTCGCAAGCTCCCGACCTGATCTTCCGGAGCGTCGATACGCCGAACGGGCCTGAAGCCATGCTGGTCTATTTCGACGGCTTGGTCGATTTGAATTCCATCAACAATCATGTTCTGTACCCGCTGATTGAAGGACTGTCCAGTACGGAATATTCCCTGCCTGTCACGGTCGGCAACGTGGAATCGACATCCGACATGAGCCAAGTGGAGAAGATGCTGCTTAATGGTAAAAGCGTGCTCTTCCTGCCAGGCTCGACAGAAGCCTATATCTTCGATACGTGCGGATGGCCGCAGCGGTCGATTACCGATCCGTCGATCGAGACGTCCGTCAAAGGCTCCCATCAAGGCTTTGTCGAGACCGCCACGCAGAATATCTCCCTTATCCGGCGCTATATCCCGAATCGGGAGCTCAAAATCAAGCAATTGAAGGTTGGGGCAAGAGGAGAAAACACCTTGTCCATCATGTACCTTCGCGATGTGGCCGATCCGGAAGTGCTGCAGGAGCTCACTAACCGAATCGAGGGACTGGATATTGATAATGTGATCAATACGGGCGAGCTGTCCGAGCTGATCGAAGACGATGCCTACTCGCCTTTTCCACAGCTGTTGATGACGGAACGGCCCGATTCCGCAGCTTCCCATATTTTGCAGGGGCGTTACGTTGTCGTCGTGGATCGTTCCCCGAGCGTGCTTATCGGGCCGGTGACGTTCGTGTCGTTCTTCCAGAGCGTGGATGATTACAGCATACGATGGATCAATGCTTCCTTCATTCGGCTGCTGCGTTTTTTTGCGTTTTTTATCGCCCTGTTTTTGCCTTCGATGTATATCGCGTTCATTACATTCAATTTCGAGGTCATTCCTATTCAGCTTATTTTATCCGTGGCGGAGTCAAGAGAGCGCGTTCCGTTCCATCCGTTTTTGGAGGCGTTCATTATGGAAGTGACCTTGGAGATGATGCGGGAGGCGGGAATCCGGCTGCCGGCGCCTATCGGCCAGACGGTCGGACTTGTAGGCGGCATTATTATCGGGCAGACCGCCGTTCAGGCGGGCATCGTCAGCAATATCATGGTTATCGTCGTCGCCTCCACCGCGATCGCTTCCTTCATCATCCCGAACTTCGATATGGGGACAGCCATCCGCTTTCTACGCTTTCCGATGATGCTGATTGCCTTCCTGTTCGGCTTTGTCGGCATCGTATGCGGAGCCATGCTTCTTATCTCTCACCTCTGCTCGCTGACATCGCTCGGGGCCGCTTACGGAAGCCCGTTGGCTCCGGTCCGCTTTGCCGATATGAAGGATACGTTCCTTCGCTTCCCGCTGTGGTCGATGAAGACGCGTCCTACCGGTCCTGGGCCGCAGCAGCTCAAGCGGCAAGGGGGGAATACACCCGAAGGAGGCGGGTCGAAGTGAACCAGTACCGCATCACCTTCATGCAGTTCGCCTTGTTGATTCACGGTACTCAGGTTGCGACAAGCGTCCTGTCCCTCCCCCGCCAGCTCGCGGAGATTGCTTCGACGGACGGGTGGATTTCGATTATATTGGCGTGGGTGATCAACCTGTTCTTCAGCGTGCTTATGATTATCATCATGAGGCAATATCCGGAAGATACGCTGCCGGAGTTGCTGGAACGGCTGTTCGGGGGCGTGATCAGCAAGCTCGTGCTGGCGCTGGTAGGCTTGCATCTTGCCTTTATGTTCTGGTCGACATTTGTCGCGACGATGCTGTACATTAAATCGTGGTTCCTGGTGATGACACCGGTGGTATACATTTTGCTCCTGTTCAGTATACCGGCCTATGTGACAGCGCGGAAGCATATTACCCATATCGCCAGATATTGTGAAGTCGTGTTTTATTTGACGATCTGGATGGCCCCGGTGCTTTTGCTTCCTTTGCGAGAAGGGTATCTCATCTATTTCCTGCCGATTCTCAAGGAAGGCTGGGGACCCGTCATTCAGGCGATGCCGACCACGACTACGGCTTTTCTTGGGTTCGAGATCGTATTCTTCGTCTATCCATTCTTAACGCGCAAGGATCTGGCCATCCAAGGCGTCGTGCTCGGGAATGCATTGACCATGCTTGTTTATACATTCAGCACGATTGTCTGCTTCGGTTTTTTTAGCCCGGACGAGATCATTCAATACAATCAACCGATTTTGAACCTGTTGAAAGTAATCGAATTCCGGTTCCTGGAACGGTTCGATATCATTTTCCTGGCCCTCTATTTACTCGTCATTTCGACGTCCCTGGTTCCGTTTTTGTACGGAGCTGCCATCAGCGGCGCGAATCTGTTCGGGACGAAGAACCATGGCCCGTATGCGCTCTTGATTTGCGCATGTACGCTATTGATAGCGACTTGGATTAAGCCTTCGTGGCTGGAGTCCCTTCGCTATAAGGAATGGGCCAGTAATTCCGGCATGGTCATCTCGTATCTGTTGCCGCTTCTCTTATATCTGTCTATCAAAGTTTATCAGAAGCTGACACCGAAGGAGGCGAGCCAATGATGCGGCGTGCCGTTACCATCGTCATCCTGCTGCTGGTTGTGCTCCCGCTTCCCGGCTGCGCAACCTACACGACCATTGAAAATATGACGCTGTCGCTGCTCATCGGCCTCGATATGGACGAAGAAGGCAATCTCGAGTTGGCCATATCGAGTCCCGTCTTCTCGAAGGAGGCCAAGGACAATGAAGAAGATTTCAAGGTCCACTCCACCACGATGCGCCATTCCCGGGAAGAGTTCGACAAGCGGTCGCTTGGGCTCACAACGGCAGGCAAGACACAGGTTATTGTCATCGGCAAGCGGCTTGCCGCGAAGGAAAATTGGGCGGCATTGCTTGATCCGTTCTATCGGGACACAAGGAGCACCGTATCTGCTCGGGTTGTCTACTTCGATGGCGCCATTAGCGAGCTGATTCATTTCTCCGCCAAGGACAAGCCGCGTCTGCCCATATATATATCGAAGCTGGTGGAAACGGGGCTAATGCGAAATGAGACAACCAAGACGACCGTTCAGGAATTCCACCGCCATATACATGAGAAAGGAATAACGCCAAGCATAACCAGCCTCGACAAAGATGAAAGATTAGCCTTGACAGGAACCGCGCTGCTGGATAAGTCGTCCCGGTTCAAAATGCTGGCCAATTCCGACGAGACGAAGCTGATATACATATTAAGAAAAAAAACGAAGGGCGAATTTCCCTTTACGCTCCATCTTCCGGTGTCTCCCGGGACAGGACCCGGTAAAGTCGACATGAAGCAGGTCAGCTTCAATCTCCAGCGAATTAAGCCGAAGATTCATGCACGGTACGCCCAAGGGCGCTTCATATTCGATGTGGATGTTCGCTCTGTCGTCTATGTGACGGAACGTCTATTCCCATATGATGTGATGGAGCCGTACGATGAGCTGGAACAGAAAATTGCCGCTGATCTGGAGCAGAAGTTCAACACTCTGATTCGCAAGCTGCAAAAAGCGCGCATCGATCCGGCGGGGTTCGGCATGTACGCAAGGGCCTACGCTTATCCACACTGGAAAAAGGCTCAAGACCATTGGGTGGATTATTTCGAGGACGCCATTGTGAATGTGAAGGTCAAAGTGAAAATCATCGGTATGGGAGCCACAAAGTAAGCGGCGTTGAAGGGATACAGGGCTGATTCGCCGCACCGTCTAACGTCCGGCGGCGGATCAGCCCTGTCTGATATCAACTACATATTTACACTGTTTTTCTGCTCCGCCGCCATAGCATTATCTTTCTTGTTGAACATCATCTTCAACATAGGCGGCGTTACCAGCGTCGTAATAATGACCATGATGATAATCTCGGTGAAATATTCCGGCTGGAGCAACCCGGACTGCAAGCCAGTGGCCGCAATAATGAGCGCCACCTCGCCGCGTGAGATCATGCCTGCGCCAATCGCAAGCGAAGAGCGGCTGTCGAACCCGGTTACGCGCGCGCCCAGCCAGCCCCCGGCCAGCTTCGTTACGATCGCCATGATTGTAATGACAGCGAGCATACCCAGATTGCTCCCGATGCCGTCGAACGACACGTTCAGCCCGATGCTGACGAAGAACACCGGAACGAAGATCGAATATGCGATCGGCTCGACCTTATGCTCGACATCATGCTTGTATGGGGTCAGCGACACCGCGATACCGGCGGCGAAGGCGCCGATAATGCCGGCCATCTGCATCCATTCGGCGAAATAGGCAAAGGCAAAACATATAATTAACGCCGCGCTGATAACCGCTTCGGTAACTTTGAGCGGGGCCAGCCACTTCATGACACGAGGCACGACAAGCCAGCCGGCCACGAAGGTAATGGCGAAGAACAGAAGCTTTTTGCCTACGAGCAACCCTAGGTTCACGTCTCCGCCTTGACCGACGATGCTCATAATGAACGCCAGCAGGATGACGACCAGCACATCGTCGACGACGGCGGCGCCAAGTATCGTCGTCCCTTCTCTCGAATTGAGCTTGTTCATTTCTTTAAGCACCTGGACGGAGATACTGACGGAAGTCGCGCAAAAGATAACGCCGAAGAACAGCGCATAAGTCGGAGAAAAACCAAACGCGATCGCTGCGCCGTATCCTCCAATGAAAGGCAGAATAATGCCGCCTACGGCAACCGCAAACGCCGATTTCCAATTTTTGCGAAGCTGATCGACGTCCGTCTCCAGCCCGGCAATGAACATCAGCAGCAAGACGCCGATTTCCGATACATGGGTGATAAAGCTGTCCTTCTCAATCCAGCCCAGCACAGCCGGACCGATCAGGATGCCGACGAGTAGCTTCCCCAATACGGCAGGTTGTCCCAAGCGGACCGAGATATCACCGGCTACCTTGGTGGACAGCAAAATCAAAGCAAGATACAGAATGAATTCCATTGTTAATCCCACAACCCTTCCAAAATTTAACATTCATGAAAAAAGACAAAGAGGAGCCCTAAATTGGCAGGCTCCTCCAAAATAAAACTTATTTTTTTAGACGAATTACTTCTATTATACTCTACTTTCTCGTAAGTTGCAAACCATTTCACAGTAAACGGGTTTAAAAAGGCTGTCCTTCGTCTATCGACGACAGGACAGCCCCAAAACGAAAGCGGATAAAATGGATGCAAACGAAACTTGTTACTTGAACAAAGAGAGGCGTTGGGACGGGATGATGGTTGAGACAGCCGATTTGTTAATAAGGCTATACTTGGAATCGATTTTGAGCACAATCGTATATACATCGAATGACGTAATCATGCCCTTCATCTGGATTCCATTTTTCGTAATAAGCGTGACGGGCACTTCCTGCTGTATCGCTTCCGTAAGAAACTGCTCTTGCAAGCTTCGATCGGTCGATTTCTTCAAGTGCGATCATCCCCTTCCTTGTAAAGTCAACCTACTGCTAAGTTTACCAGATTTCAGGCGGATAGAAAAATAGTTCACAAGATGTCTTTCTGTTCTACGCCAAAACGTTACCGTATACTATATCGTCAAGATCGTCGAGATTCTTTTGGCATGAACAACATTTTTCGGATTCCTTTTTCGCAATTCCTCCCATCTCTATAATATAGGACCTTCCTTCGTAAGTGAGTTGGTACTCGTTACGATCCGGAATTCGGTATATTCATCCAATTATTATACGAAAAGGCAATGATCGTCAACCTTAACATGATATTTGCAGAGATGGAGATCTCAATTTCTCCTGTCTTGTCCGCACTTGTTGCCGCATAGAATAAGAACAAAGCTTCAAGTGCGTGGAGGTGATGAATGCTATGCTGTCTGCCGCAAGAGGCTGCCTCTTCTTGATGGCCGTAACCTTGTTCATACTCATGCTGGCCATTCTGGCGAGCAGCGCTCTCTTCCTGTCCTTATTCCTCGTGCTTCCACTCTTATTCCTCGCCATCTGGAAAGCGTCCCGTCGAAGATGATAAGGGGACCTTAATTCAACCGAATCAGATCCTGGATTCTGCCCAGGGCTATAAATTGGTGAAAGGCGCCTATCGCCCGAAACTTGTTCTGCTCGGTCACTTTCGTCTCACACAGGCTGAGCACCACATAATTGGCGCAAGACGACGTGCTTCTGATAAGACGCTCCCCCGCCAGCTCGACTCCCCAGTCCATCAGCACATTGTCGGCTTCCCGCTTGATTCGATTTTTCATCCAAGAAGCGTAATCATCCTGCTGCGGCACCGTAAGCACAGCCAGCACCAATACAAGGACAAGTGCAGTTGCTATGTATTTCTTCATTGGCCTCCCCTTCCTTGAACGAGATTCTCAGGAAATTATACCTAGGTATAGATGGGATTGCTATGGAATGTTTCATCATTGAGGGGTTAGGGCTTCTAGGTAGCCGCATCGACAGCGGAATGTACGTTCTGAAAGGGAATGCAACTCCTTCACTTCACCGGAACAGGAACACGGTCTGATGAATCATGTCATCATTATTACGATGAACATAAATAAGAGGCTGGTGAACTCTCCAGCCCCTCTTCATGTAGAAATATGGAAGTATCCGCATAAACGATTCCGAGTGGGAGGAATGATTTGCTGCGGGGATTAAGCTTGTTGGTATGCGCCTTTCACCGCTTTTACATTGTAGACGGCATGCTCCGATTTAATAATATGTTCCGGCTTTGGCTTCCCCCGACTCTGTCGATGCCCTTCCAAATGCACTTCGCTCGTCTCCCAATTTTTCCACGCTTCTTCGGATTCCCAGCGAATCATGACGATGACTTCCTCGTCGCCTCGTCTCACTTTTTTGACGAGAACGCTCAAGTCGATAAATCCTTCAAATTTCTCGATCTCGCCTTCTCCCGAGAATCGCTGCACAACCAAGTCGGACGTGCCTTCTTTCACGGTAATCGTTTTTGTTTCAATAAACATTTATTTTCCTCTCCTTCTAAATAAATCATATCACGCTGCTTCCATTATAATTGATGATGATTATTATTTTCAATTAAGTTTCCTATGCCGACGCTCTCATGACCGTTGGGGATAGCGCGAGAATACAATAAAAGCCCTTTGCATCTAAGCGCAAAAGGCTTCTCAACGAAGGAATCATCTCCTAATTATTCATGGGCATGCTTGATCATTCTTCGCAAATCCAGGTTCAGGATGTAGTTGTATTTGTCGGCATGCTTCAACTCGTCCGTTAAAATCTCGAATACCATGTCACGGTAATAGCGGTTCGGCAAACCGGCACGGATGTCGCGGTAACGCTCCATCGCGGCGAGTTCACCGAACAGCGCCCGCCGCACTCCATCGATATATGATTTTGGTTTCTCGAAGCTCTCGCCTCCATCGGCCTGAATCGTCTGTCCGGTCAGGTCCTTGTATATTTTACGGAACATCCGGTTATGCTTCCGTTCATCCTCCCGGATGCTAGCAATGATCGTCTTATCTTCAGCAGACGGTGCGATGCTGATCAAGTAGCTGTAAAATAATTCATCCTCCCGTTCCCCCGACACAGCTTGCTTAATGAGCTCAAGCGCCTCCTGGAGCGACTTATAAGATGGAATCTGATCCCTCATCTGCCCATAAGGATACAGATTCGGCATGTGCTCAGGGAAATGAGGCAGCAGCGGCATACCAGGCATGATACGGTACAAATTATCCCCTCCGATTCAGTTATTCTCCTGTATCTTATTTCAGAGGGGGTACATTTGTACCATGTCCATAGGCGGCAGCCGTTCCCGCGCCAGAGTTGAATCCCATTCAATAATAAAATATGGCTGGAGGGCCGGGTTCCAGATCCCGATGCTGCTCACGCCCTTTTCCTTAATCAGCAGCAGAGGCAGCCCGTACTGGTATGCCATCGCCGGTTCAATCTGATGAGGAGTGGAATCCTGCGTGAATGCAGCAATTTAGGTTAGTTACGCTTCGATTTGATGAAATTCCTGCGAAAGCACATTATTTTCATCGTTGTTTGTCTTTTATGTATGGAATAGTCTGATAATTGATGCCGTTTTGCAGGATTCCCTGTAAGGGAGTACACGTCATAAAGGAAAGCTGCATATTTGCAGTATTTCGGCGGTTCAAGCTTTGAGAATCAGGGGGACTGTCACATTGTAGCTATATACTACTTTTGAGCCCCCTTCTGCCTACTCTAAAATCGGGCATCAAACGCAGAATGTCGGCTGAATATCCGCCTCGCTGACCAGCGAGATGCCTAGCTTCGCCGGGCCGTTCGGGGAATAAGAGACGTGTCTCCCCATTCGGCTTCGTGGCGGCAAGGGTCAAGCTCATTGCGGGTGATGTCTTTTTTGCGGCAAGGGTATATGAGCCCGTGTTCGGTGAGGCGCTGGACCTGTTGTCTCCCCTGCCCCGACGCGATATACTTTGGGGTTGAGAAGAGACGGACCCCGGTTGATGCGGAACGTCCAGACTAAGGATAAGGGGACACGACGATGAACTACATGTACCTCAAGATCGATGATCCGGACAATGGGTTCACCTATTATTTTGAAGTGGACGGCGATCGCGTCGCCTACCGACAGATCGAGCTGTCGGAGAACAACGGATGCAGACTGTCGATCGCGCCTGACTTCCATTTGAGCGAAGTGCTTATCGATTACGAAGAACAAGACCTTATCGCCAAGGAAGAATTCGAGCGGGCATGGACGGCGGCCGTGCTGCCCTATCAATCCGCCTGGGAGCAGACGAAGCGGGAATACCGCATTGGGGATGCAGTCACCGGCGGAATTGCGATGTTCTATCCGCAGGGGGTCATCATCCAGATAGGCCCGGGACGGTACGGCGCCGCCCGCAGGGAAGAGCTCGCTCCCGCTCCCCTGCCCGAATACTTGTATCCCGGCCACCGGGCCGACGGCATCGTGCTCGGGTACGATGAAGACAACTTCTGGCTCGTACTGGGGGATGTCCGCGTAACGGAAGAAAACATCGCCATCGAATGGGGTTAATCCGAGGAGGCCTACAGCCACCAGCCACTCAGCTGATGATCAGGCCTCGCTCCAGTACCTTGCAAAAACGTAATGTGCTCGTCACCTAATTGCATTCCGCATGAAAGCGGCATGGCTTATGATGAATGTACCGCATAAGCATACAAAATTGAAGGTGAGGCATTATGAAAAAATTTACAATGATCATCGTCTCCATTGCCGTTATGGCATCGATAGTAGTCGCAGGCTTTCTTATTTTCGGAGTCGATGCAGCCAAAATGAAGGCCGAGTGGGGCACAACCAAAATGTATGTGCATATTACCGAAAACGGCAAGGAAGAAACGATCGGCGCGGACAGCAAAGATCCGTTTTCACGTTACTACTACACACTGACCGCCTATGACGAGCATGGCAATGAAGCGACGGTTTCCTTCAGCGCCAACAAAAATTTGCGGCGCGATTCGTTCCTCCTCGTGTATGTCAAGGATGGCGAAGACGGCAATGGGGTTCGGGACATCGGACGATATGACGAAGTAACGAAGGAGGACATTCCGGCCAAGGCCAGAGAGCAACTGGGTGTAAAATAAAAGGAACCAAGCCCTGCCGAACCCGGCAGGGCTTTCATCTTGGCAGACTCCGCTTAGAGCAGAGAATATTCCGCCTGACTCATGCCGTAAATCGCTTGTTCCTCTCCAAGAAGATAAGTCGTCACTCCATGTTCAGCCATTCCCCGCAATGCTGCGCCAAGCCTTCCAATTCATTCAGAAAAACGCTGGCATGATATCCATCACAAACGGCATGATGCACCTGCAATGAAACGGGCAATCGCGTTTGCCCATCCTGCTCACGTGTGCGGATAGATATGGATAGACAACATTTACCTGCGTGTGAGACAATAATGCAGAAAATTCATCTATCGAGACCGGGAGTGAACCACCAGTGATTGAATGTCAAGATTGCGGCACGCAGGTCAGCGAATCCGTCGGCTACTGTCCCCGATGCGGTTCCCGGCTGCCCGACAAAAATAAACGCCGCTCAAACTTCAAGAGACGTAATCTGATCGCCACCCTGCTCAGTCTCGTCATTGTATGCTCCCTCATCCTGCTTGTCGATTACCAGAACACGCCGGACAAATACAACGAATGGTTCTCCACAGATGCCGCCGAATCGACGGAGGAGACTGCCGCCGGCCTCAAGGAAGAAGCCTGGGATAAGCAGCTCGAGGCCTATTTGGCAGACGGGAAGAAAGACCTCGCGCTTGAGCTTCTGCAGCAGCAGATTGCCGCTCAGGGAGCGAGTGCGCAGCTCTATGGCTGGGCGGCGGAACGATTCAGCCAGCACCGCTATCCTGCGGAAGCCGCCGCGATCTGGCTGGAAGGGATAATGGAGACAGGCGCGCCCGAGTTGGCGGAGCAATTGCGGCAGGCCGTGGCGCCCGCGGATATGATAGAGTCGGGCTCGCTCAAGCGCTTCCTGAAGACGGCCTACGGCAAGCCTGCCGAGCAGATTACATGGGAGGATCTGTATCAGCTCAAGTCTTTGAGCATTAGCGATGAGAGAATTTCCTTCCAGTTGGAGGCGAGGGACATCAATCATACGGGCAATGCCGATGATTCCGGATTGTTATCCGAGCCCTTGCGGACCAAATTTACAGAGCGGCCTTGGACAACGGGAGAGCTTGCTTTATTCTGGGGACTGCGCTCGCTGCAATGGGACGTCTCCGCGAAACTCCTGGATGAGCGGGTGCTTCTGACTCTGCCCGATATGCAGCAGTTGCGCCTGGCGTACGGATTCAGGCAGAATCCGTTGACATGGGCCAGCCTTAGCGGACTGGAGGAGCTGTCCCTGCAAGGCACCGGGCTTGCGAGCCTGGAAGGAATCGGCCAGCTACAGAATCTGAGAAAGCTGGAACTGGAGCGGACCAAGGTGGATAATCTCGAACCGCTGGCTGCCTTAAGCGGGCTAGAATCGCTGACGCTGCGGCGCAACGATCTGATCACATCCGTAGAGCAGGTGTCCCAATTGAGCGGCTTGAGAGAGCTGACGCTGGAGGGAGAGGAACTGTTCATGCTCCAGCCGCTGGCGGAGCTGACACAGCTTGAAGCGCTTGCCCTGCACCGCACCGGAACCAAAGATATCTCCTTCGCCGCGCAATTGCCGGCGCTCACATCGCTCACGCTCGAGGGCAACAGCCAGCTAAGCAATCTGGCTCCGCTTGCCCGCTTGACGGGGCTGACGCATTTGGCGCTCGATGCCGGCCATTCGGATAAGCTGGGGGGACTTGCCAAGCTGACGAATCTGGAGTCGCTGCATCTGAGGGGGATCAACGATTTGAGCCCGCTGGCTCATCTGAAGAAGCTGCGCAGTCTGGAGCTGAGAAGATCGTCCGGGACGCACGATCTGCGCTCGCTCGCTGGACTTACCCGATTGGAGGAGCTGTCCCTCGTCGACAACGTCGGCGGAATTGACGAGGCCGGCTCGATCTTCAAGCTGGGCAAGCTCAAGCGGCTGCGGGTCATGGACAGCAACGTATATGGCGACATGTCCGGCATCAGTTCCCTGCGGGAGCTGGAGGAGCTGTACATCCAGAACTCGGAGGTGCAGCTCAAGCTGGCGTCCCTAACCGGGCTTGGCAAGCTGAAGAAGGTGGCCATCAACAACAGCGAACTGATTGATAACGTCTATATCGAGCGGCAAGGGTTCATGACCAGCTATTATTATGATAACCGGGACTGGGACAAGGAGCTCGGCCAATGGAAAGCCCCGCCGCAGCTTGAGGCGCTGGAGCTGACCGGCAACAAGCTGACGACGCTGTCATTCGCGGCCAGACTGGGCAAGCTGACGCACCTGAATCTGGAGGATAACAGCATTACGAGCATCGAGCCGCTATTGAAGCTGCCGCAGCTGCGGCTGATCAATCTGCGGGAGAATCCCGTCCTGGACTGGTCGCCTGCCGATCAGATGCAGGATACCGTGTTTTTGCGCACCATGTAGCCAAGCGCCGATTCGAAGCGCAATTGTGAATTATGCAGGGCCCCATCGCAAGCCGGGGGCCCTATTTGCATCCGCGCGGCAACCCGTTAATTGACACGGCAAAATCTTAGAAGTTATTATAGAGCTGCGAACTCTTTAATTGGGAATGGATTTTACTCCATCCTCTTCCTAACAGATCGCACCGCGCCTGAACGAACCCCGGAACCTTGATATCAAGTGAATGAGAGGAGGCTAGTATGTATGGCAAACCCATGGCATGAACGTTTTCATGCAGAGGACTATTATTATGGAGAAGAAGCGAATCTATTTATTCAACAACAGGCCTTTCGGTTAGAGGCAGGCAAGAAGATCATCGCATTGGCAGAAGGAGAAGGCAGAAATGCGGTGTTTTTGGCAACGAGAGGGCATGATGTGACCGCCCTTGATTACGCGGAAAGCGGTCTGCTCAAAACGAAAAAGCTGGCCCAGAAGCATGCGGTCCAAGTCCATACCGAACAGGTGGATCTCTTGACAGATCGCGTGCCGCACGAGGAATACGATGCAGCCATCATGGTATTTGGACATTTTCATCAAGAGGACCAGAAATCGGTGCTTGCGAAGCTGAAACAAACGGTAAAACCCGGCGGGATGATCATGCTTGAAGTATACTCCAAGGAGCAATTGCATTATGGAACAGGCGGCCCAAGGGATCCGGGCATGCTGTACGAGCCGCATGATCTGCTTGCCTGGTGCGAAGGTCATAAAGTCATCCATTTCTTCTATGGAGAACAAGAGCGGGTGGAAGGAAAGGGGCATACGGGTCTAGCCCATGTCATTCAGCTTGTAGTAAGAAAATAAGGTGCAAACCTGTACCCTATCCTTCCATACCATCATATTGCAAGGCGCAGAAAGGCGGATGATGCTGCCTTTCTTTTTCTATGCGCGTAAGCCAAGAAATCAACACCGGAACAGCTCGTCTTCCGTCTTGCATAACGGCAGTCCCATCCGGGCGTGCAGCTTGACGAGCCAAGGCTGGGTCAGGCCGGCCGCTTGCACCAGGGCTGCGTCGGCGAATACCTCCGTCTCCGCTCCCTCCTGCAGGACACGCCCTTGCTTCAATATATACACGTAATTGCAAATTTCATAAATCAAATCAATATCATGACTCGAAATCAGTATTTTGTTCCCTGCTTCGGCCAATTCCCGGATCAGCTCCATCATCATCTGTCTGCCTTCCGGATCGAGCCCCGCCGTAGGCTCATCAAGCAGCAGCCATTGCGTATCGAGCACCAGCGCCCCGGCAATCGCTACCCGCTTCTTCTGCCCGTAGCTCAAATACTGCACAGGCTTATCGCGGAAGCCCGCTGCGCCAACCGTCGCCAACGCTTGATTGACCCGTTCCGCGATCTCCTCTTCTCCCCTCCCCAGATTCCGGAGAGCAAAAGCGACATCATCCGCCACGCTCGAATAAAAAATTTGCTGATCCGGGTCCTGAAAAACAATTCCCACTTCGGTCCGCAAAGACAACAGATCCTTCTTGCCGTAGCGGAGCGGCCGCCCATGGAACAGCACTTCCCCGCCTGACGGCTTCAGCAGACCGAGCAGCAGCTTGAACAGCGTCGATTTCCCCGAGCCATTGGCGCCGACGAGCCCGATAATATTGCCTTTCGCCAAATCAATCGAGACATCATCCAGCGCCCGCTGGCCGTCTTCATATTCATAGCAGAGATGATTCGTGGATAACATCCGTCCACCCTCTTTCATAATCGAGGCAACTCCAGTGTCCAAAAGGGCCGGTTGTCAGCGCCAAGAAGCTTGCTTGAACTGCCTCTTACACGTGGAAGTCGCCTTGGAACAGCTTCACATCAAGCACAACCGACATGTCGCGATAGCGTAACATCACGCGCTGGAATAACACATTCACCAGCATGGCCAGCGATTTGTAGCTGTTTTTGAGCCCGTGATAGCCGAACCGAAGCTGCTGCGCATGGCGAATGGCCGCCGCTTCTTCGATAAAAATAAAGATAAAACGGTAAATCAGAACCATTAATTCGATGAGAAGAACGGGAATATGGATCGTTCTCATCACCTTGACCAGCTGCTGCACCGGAACCGTTAAGACAAAAAAGAGGGTGCAGGCCAGACAAGCCGTGCTTCTGAACAATACTTGCGCAGCAGCTTGCAGGGTCGCATCTGAAATGCCCAAATACAAGGAACCGGCCTGCACCTTCCATAACAGTCCATCCGCAGACGGCGACACGGATATGAGAATCGAGATGATGCTGAACAGTAAAAAAGAAAACGGAAGCATAAACCATTTTATATAGTAGCCGCACTTCATTTTGGCGACATACATGGTTAGCGGAACAAGCAGCAGACAGATGGCAGCCTGCAACACCGCCGGACCGCTCAAGGACAGGATTAGCAGCAGCATATACCCGGATGTTTTGATGTAGGGAGATACGCCAATCCAGCGGTTGTGATAGGCATATTTATCAATGGTCAGCATGTTCCTGCTTCCGCTTGCCGCGCTGCACTCCGATGACGTAGGCGATAATCCCGGTTCCGATACAGCCCTGCAGCGTGAACAGCAAGCTCTCGATCTCGCCGCTCTTCGGCTCATATACGGGAGTGAACCACGGTTCATAGTCCGGATGGAGTTCCGAGATCGCCGCTTCCGCCTCCCCGTCCGATCCTTCATACGCGGCATCTCGATTCAGGATAAAAGGACTTACGATTAAAATAACGACCAGCAGCAAGAGAACGAGATTGATATTGATTTTTTTCATTGCCATTGCGCCGCCTTTGCCGGGAGATTTTTCTGAATCAGGTTGTACATCATGGTCGTGAGCAAGCCTTCCGCAATCGCGATCGGCACCTGAGTCGTGCAGAAAATGGCCATGAACTTGAAAATCGAGGCCATCATGCCGGAGGCCGGGTCCGGGAAAACGATCCCAAGCTGCACCGAAGTCACCAAATAAGTGGCAAGATCGGCGATAAATGCACACAGGAAGATGGCCAAGCCTTGACGGCAGCCCATTTTCCGAGCCAGTCGATAGACGAGAAACCCGACGATAGGTCCGACGACAGCCATCGACACCGCATTGGCTCCCAGGGTGGTGATGCCTCCATGGGCAAGCAGCAGCGCCTGGAACAGCAGCACAATCGCGCCAAATACGCTGACGACAAGCGGCCCGAACAGCACGGTTGCCAGGCCTACGCCGGTCGGATGAGAGCAAGAGCCCGTCACGGACGGAATTTTGAGAGCGGACAAGACAAAAATAAAGGCGCCGCATAAGGCAAGCAGCAATTTATTGTGCGGATCGGCGGCCACCAGCTTGCGAATGCGGAACAAGCCGGCAATCAGGAACGGAATAAACGCGAGGCTCCACAGGATGGACCACGTTGGCGGCAGGAAGCCTTCCATAATGTGCATCGCATGCGCCGTCTGCGGATTCGTGATGGCAAAATAAATAACAGCAACGAGAACGAGCGGGATAAATTTGAAATATTTAGCCGATAACCGGGTTCGCATTTCATGTCCCTACCTTTCTTTTTTCACAATAATCGTAGAAAAATAAGAAAGCTTTTCATCGTCATGCAGTTGGCTCAAGCCAAACGTTATCTTTTCCGAAGCCATGGATGCATCGCTGACAAGCACCGCCTGATCCAGCAATTGGTGCTGCTCCAGAAGCCGGAGCACCAGCGGCATATTGCTGGCTGCCTTCATGAGTACAATCGTGTCAAAGCCGGTCAGCGCCTGGTGAAGCGCCTCCTCCCCGGAAGTGACCGGAATGACCGCCAGCGATTCCTCATCCATGACAAGCGGCCAGCCGACACGCGAAGCCATATAGGAGAAGGAGGGAATCCCTGCAATCGTCTCCGTCCCGATCTCCGCCCGCAGCAGCTCCAGCAAGTAGCTGTACGTGCTGTAGACCATCGGATCTCCGAGCGTAATAAAGCCGGCATTTTGGCCCGATAGCACATCCGCTTGAATCTCCGCCGCGATGCGTTCCCAGGCCTGCTCCTTTTCCTCCTTGTTGTAGGTCATGGGAAAATGGCGCTGCTTCACCGTCAGTCTCTCCGGCAAATACGGAGCCACAATCTTCAGCGCGAGGCTGGCTCCGCCCTTCTTCGCTTCGGGCGTATAGAGCACATCCAGCTTCCCAAGCGTATGAACGGCTTTCATCGTCAATAGCTCGCTGTCTCCCGGACCTGTCCCGATGCCATAAAACTTAGCCATGCGCTGCCATCTCCTTCTCCATCGCCATGCGGATATGCTCGATAAACTGCGCCTGAATCAGGGAGTTCTCGCCCAGCCCCTGCAAATAAGCGATTGCTTCGAAGCCTTGCTGCGTCAATTGCGATTTCCAGGAGTCCGCTTCGTCCGATGCCATATCGTTGATCGCATGATCTCCGGCCACCAGCATGAACGGCATCAAATGGACCTTCCGGACCTTCGCCGCCTTGAGTTGTTCGATGACGCGCTCCAGCGGGGGATAACCTTCCACGGTGCCCAAGTAAATGGGCTCGCCGGCCAGCATATGGTCGAGACAAGCGTATGCGCTGAACGCATGATGCTCCGACCCATGCCCCATCAGCACCAGCGCTTCATCCGCGGCCAGGCGCGGCGCTTGCGCCTTGACGGCCTGAATCGCTTTGCCGTAATCTTCATAGCTGTCGAGCAAAGGCTTGCTGATCAGCAATTGTTCAAATTGCTCCCGGTATGGCAGAGCCTGAGAGACGATTTTCTCGAACTCCTCGCCGTTAATGAGATGCAGGGATTGGATAATGACCTTGGCATAACCGGCAGCTTTCAATTTTTCGAGCGCCTGCGCAGGCGCGTCGATATACAGCCCATCGCGCACCGCCAGTTTTTTTCTAATTTTGTTGGATGTAAACGCTCGGAACACATCGTAGTCGGGAAACATGTCCCTGATCTTATTTTCGCAAGCTTCAATCGTTTTGGCGCGCGTCTCCGGATAGCTTGTTCCGAAGCTGACGACCAGTATCGCTTGTGTCTGATTCATGTCGGCATAACCTCCCCGGATTCTTCTAACAGCAACGTAATCAGCGCATCCGGCTGCGCCGCTTCCGCCTCGCGATAGACCTCCAGGCCCTGCTCGCGTATCGTCCGGCTCGTCATCGGGCCGATGGACACCAATTTCATCGAGCGGAGCAAGTCTTGTTCTTCCGCGCTCAATACGGAGAGCAGATGCTCTACCGAAGCGGAACTGGAAAAGCAAACGGCATCAAACTTGCGCAAGTCAAACGGCCGTTCCGTCTCCAACACTTCCCGATACAGCGGCAAAGCAGCGAACTCGGCTGCTCCGCCCAGTTCAGCGGCCAACTGGGCCGTATGCTTCTCGCTTCCGGCGAGCAGCACCTTCGTCCCTGGCCGCCAATTCCCGGCGCAGGCTTGACGGATGAGGTCCGCCGATCGTCTCGACACGAGGATGTCAGCGGCAAATCCGTATTCGCACAGCTTCTCCTTCGTCTGCTTGCCAATCGCCGTCAGCCGGATCCCGCTCAGCGCGCGGATATCCTTCCCGGACTCCAACATCGCCTCGATGAACAAAGGGACGGCTTCCGCCGAAGTAAACAGGATTTCTTCGCACTCTGGCAAGTACGCCGCCACGGCGTTCGGAAGCGCCGGATCAATGAGTTTTTCAATCCGAATACCTGGATAAAGGGTCACCTCTCCGCCCAAGGCCGTAATCTGAGCGGCCAGTTCGCTTCGCCCGGCACGCGCGCGCGGTAGGAGAATATGCTTCCGGAACAGCGGCGCTTTCTCGAAAAAGTTCAATTTATCCCGCAGCTTCACCACATCGCCGACGACGATTAAGCCCGGCGCCCCGATGTTGGCATCCGCCACCTTGGCGCAGATTGTCGTCAGATCTCCCGTAACCGTCCGCTGACGGGAACGGGATGCCCATTCGACCACGGCTGCAGCCGTATCGGGGCGGCGTCCATGCTGGATTAAGTTCGCGCAGATCGACGGAAGCTGGGTTATCCCCATCAGGAAGATCAAGGTGCCGTCCAGCCGGGCCAAGCTTGTCCAATCGAGCGGATCGCTGCCGTCCTTCAAGTGTCCGGTGATCACGTGGAAGCTGGAGGCGCAATCCCGGTGCGTCACCGGGATGCCGGCATAGGCCAGCCCGCCGATCGCCGAGGTGACGCCGGGGACGACTTCGAAGGGAATGCCTGCCGCATGCAGGGTCTCGCCTTCCTCCCCTCCGCGTCCGAACACGTAAGGATCGCCGCTTTTTAGGCGAATGACCAATTTGTTCTGTCTCGCCTCATTCACGAGAATTTGCTCGATTTCCGCTTGCGGAATCGGATGGTGGGAAGGCTCTTTGCCCACGTACATCAACTCGCAGTCCGGCTTGCGCTCCTTCAGCAGCGCCGGATTCACGAGGCGGTCGTAGACGATCACATCCGCCTGCCGTATGAACTCCGTTGCTTTCACGGTTAACAGGCCGGCTTCGCCGGGTCCGGCCCCTACAAGAACCACCTTGCCGCTCATCGGTGTTCCCCCTTTATTTCATATAAATTGTGTATTGTGCAAGCTCGCCGATGTCTGTAATGACATTCTGATATTGCAGCGGCGGCCGCCGAATGACGACGCAAGGAATGCCGAGATCCTGGCAAGCGGCGATTTTCTCGGCAAAGCCGCCCTTCGGCCCGCTTTCCTTCGTAATCATCACTTCCGCGCCGGTCTGACGAAAAAGCTCTGTATTCAATGCTCGGGAGAACGGTCCCTTCATCGCGATAATCTGGTCGGCCAGCAGACCGAGCTGTTCGCAAGCCACGATGACGTCCGCCACAGGCAGCACTCTCGCGATGACATGCTTGCCGGGGAGCTTGGCCACATATTCCGGCAAGTTTTTGCTCCCGGTCGTCAGGAAAATCCGGTCGCCCAACGCCGCTGCGGCGCGGCATGCTTCATCAATGTCGCGGACGAGATGAAGATGGTCGGCCTCACCGGATGACCTCTCATAGCGAACATAAGGTATATTCATGCTGCCAGCGGCGTTCATCGCATTCGCGGATACTTCCACCGCGAACGGATGGGTCGCGTCGATGATCAGGGAGACCGCCTTCTCGCGCATCACCCGGCACATGCCGGCTTCATCCAGCCGCTGGCAGATGACCTGCTCGGCATGCTGCTTCGCCAGTTGTTCCCCATATTCGGTGGCCACGGACACGATATATTCATGCCCGCGGGCATGCAGCCAATCGCAAATATCGAGACTATCCGAGGTTCCGCCGAATATCAGAATCATAGCGTATAACCCCGCGGCGTGATCATGCGGCCATGGGAGACATAGGTTTCCTTGTTGCCGACGATCACCATCGTCGTCATATCCACCTCTTCATAGTCGATGTCCGCCATCGTCGTCAGTATTTGTCGTTCTTCCTTGCGGCCGACGTCCTTCACGATGCCGACCGGAGTGGAAGGCGATTTATAGTCCATCATCAATTCCAGGGCATGCTTGAGATGATTCGCCCGGCCCTTGCTTCTCGGATTGTAGAAGCAGACGACAAAATCGGCTTCCGCCGCCAGCTTCACCCGCTTCTCGATGACCTCCCAAGGCGTCATCAGATCGCTCAAGCTGATATGGCAAAAATCATGCATCAGGGGCGCTCCCAGTCTTGCCGCCGCGCCGATGCTCGCCGTGACGCCAGCCACGATCTCGACTTCTATCGGTGCTTGCTCTTTGTCAACAATCTCGAGAATGAGGCCGGCCATGCCGTAAATCCCGGCATCTCCGCTCGATACGACCGCCACCGTCTTGCCGGTCTTCGCAATATCGACGGCTTCCTGGCAGCGGTCGATTTCCTTCCGCATTCCCGTTTTCACGACTTCTTTCCCCTGGATCAGCTCTTCGATCAGCCGGATATACGTGATGTAGCCCACGATCACATCCGCTTTTTGAATGGCGGCGAGCGCCTCTCCGGTCATCATATCTCTCTCGCCCGGCCCAATTCCTACCACATAAATCATGCCTTCACCCCATCGCTTCGTGTCGTTCTATCTCCCATCGCCATCGTGATCCCATTGACGGCGAATCTTGGCGTCAGCACCCGGCCCCCGCTGGCCAGATCGGCCGCGGATAACGCGACGCTGCCTACTTGCACGGTCTGTCTGACGAACTCGGATACCGGATATTTGCCTTCCACTTCACGCAGTTGATCGGCCGTGAACGTGATGAAGGGGCAGTTCCATTGCTCTGCCAATTGCTTGATCGCCGGTTCATCCTGTTTGACATCGATACTGGCCATGACCGCAAAGGAATGCGGATCGGTATCATACTGATTGCAAAATTCAGTAAACGCCTGCATCATCTGTTCAGGCTCCGTGTGCTTGCGGCACCCGACCCCAAGCACGCGAGTCTGCGGTACCAGCTTCACCGTGTGCACATTCAATTCCGGCAGGCGGTACCGGTGCGTGCCCCACACCAGGGCTTCGGCCTGTTCCGGAAGCTCATGCGGATTCGTGACCGGCGTGAAGCCCCGCCGATCGATCTCAACCGGCACTTCCTCGTACAGGCATACGATTTTCCCGGCGGCCAGCAGCCCGTTGATTCGCTTGCAGTTCTCGCGATAATCCGGGATCCATCCCGGCACGGACGGCACGATCATATCGAGCGCCGCCACCTGCTGAACATCCGTGGCCGTCGTAATTACGGGGGCCGCTCCCGTCAGATCCGCCAGCTTGCGGGCCAATTCATTGGCCCCGCCCACATGTCCGGACAATAGGCTGATGGCGTGAAGTGCTTTCTCATCCATCACGACCACCGCCGGATCATACAGCTTGTCCGAGATGACGGGAGCCAGCGTCCGAACGGCAATCCCTGTCGCCATAATGCAGACCAGCGCATCATACTGCTGGAAAAGGCGGCGCATCCCCGTCGCGAAATCCGGTTGAAGGGCAGCAAACCCTTCAGATTGCAGCTTCGCGGGCACATAGCAATCGGCCGCCAGCACCTTCTTGATGGAGGCGGCAAGCGCTTTACCAATCGCCGTGACTGCAATAATGGCCGTGTTGTTATCTGTACTCATGCGAGAAATCCTTGTCGTACAGCTTGGAGTAATAATAGGTCTCGCCCAGAAAATCCCCGACCATAATCAACGCCGTTTTCGTAATGCCCTGTTCCTTGACTTTGGCCGCAATATTCCGCAGGGTTCCGGTTACTTGCTTTTCATCCGCCCAGGTCGCTTTGTAGATGACGGCCGCCGGCGTATCCTCCGGATATCCGCCTGCCACCAGCTCTGCCGCCACGTCCTCGACCGCTTGCACCGACAGGAAGATAACCATCGAAGTACGGTGCGCGGCGAAGGAGCGCAGCGACTCTCTGTCCGGAACCGGCGTTCTGCCTTCCATGCGCGTAATAATCACGCTTTGGCTCACTTCCGGCACGGTATACTCGACGCCAAGCTGCGAGGCGGCCCCGAGGAATGAACTTACCCCAGGCGTGCAGGTGAACTCGATATCCCGCTTTTTCATTTCCTCGATTTGTTCCCGGATCGACCCGTAGATCGAGAAGTCTCCTGTCTGGAGACGAACAACTTCCTTCCCGGCCTTCACGCTTTGTTCCATGCAATCGATAATCTCCATCAAATCCATCATGGCGCTGTTGTAGATTTCACAGCCTTCCTTGCAGTACTCCAGTAGATCCGGGTTCACGAGCGAACCGGCATAAATGACGACATCCGCCTCTTTCAGGAGGTTGTACCCTCGCAATGTAATCAGTTCTTTATGTCCGGGTCCCGCCCCAACAAAATGCACTTTCGTCATGCTGTCCCGCTCCTTTCTTTTTGGCAGGCGATGATGAAGGTCGGATTTTGAGGCTTAAAATAATGACCTTGTCCAAGCTCCTGCCACTTCGACACCTGCATTTGAATGATCTCGGCTTCCTGCCAGGGTCCTTGTTCGAGATAGGCTGCCGCTTCGAGGGCATTTTCCATCAGGATGAAATTGAGCACAAGCTGGCCGCCTGGCTTCAGCAAGGCATAGCTCCAGTCGATAATCTCCGTTAATTGCCCCCCGCTCCCGCCGACAAAAATAGCGTCGAACACGGTATTGTCCAGCCGGACAGGAGCCTCTGCCGCCACAATCTCCACATTGTCCAGCCCGAACTGCCGCCGGTTCTGTTCGATTAGGGCCAGCGCCTCTTCGTTCCGTTCGATCGCGGTTACCGCCACATGGGGGAACATCTTCGCGACCTGCAGCGCGACGCTGCCCGTTCCGGCTCCAACGTCGAGAACATGGCGGCTTGTCTCGTCCAAGGCCAATTTGTCAATAGATACGGCGCGGACCTCCGCCTTGGTCATCGGTGTCTTGCCGCGAATAAATGCTTCATCCTTCATCCAAAATCACCACCACATTCATCTCATAGTGAGCCTCAACCTGCTCCGGCTTCAACCGGTGTAGCCGTTCCTCGGGATAGCTGAGGTTTTCTCCGATAATGAGCGTTTTACGCAGCTTGCGCCGCATAATTTCCTCTGCGATTTCCGCCGGGCCAATCTTGCTGTCCGTGACCATCGCCACTTTCGAGTGCGCGAGCAGAAAGTCGAAGTCAGGCTGCTTGCCGTGACTGCTCGTAATGTACAGGTCGTTCATGGCAATACCGCAGCGGCTGCATAAATATTGAATCGAGCTGATCCCGGGCACAATCTGAAGCTGTTCCTGTGAAAATCGGTCCAACGCCCATTTTCCGATGCCATACATTAACGGGTCTCCGGAGGCGAGCAGCACGATCTCCTGGCCGATCCTCTCGCGAAAAAAGGCTTCCAGCTCCGCGAGCTGCGAGGGCAGCAGCTTGCGTTCGGCCGGGTTGTCCGGCGGGATATCGCTAAGCTGCCGCTTCGAGCCGACAATCACGTCCGCCTTCTCTATGAGGAAGGCGCCCGCTCCGGTCAGCAGCTCCGGACTGCCCGGGCCAATTCCGACAATATGAATCATGGCCATGCCTCCTTGATGGTTGAGATGTCACAGGTGGAAGCCAGCATTCCGCGATCCGTCGAGAACGTGATGACGTCGATATCCACCGCCGGTTTGCTGTATTTCAAAAACTGTTCTGCCCGTTGTTTCACTTTGTCCGCGATGGTCTGAAAAACCTCGCTATACCCTTCCGCCACCATAATTTCTCCTGCCGCTTCCGTCGTCGCACAGGCCGCAATTTGCTGGAGCAGGGGAAGGGGCGCGCCGGCAAGCGCCAGGTTCGCCACCATGATCTCTGCCCGCGCATCCGCGTCTTTGCTGTATGTGGTGAAAATGCCGGCGGACACTTTAATCAACTTGCCGAAATGGCCCACCATCAGCACATGCTCGAACGCGAGTCGCTGCGTCTCCTTGAGCATGTAGCCGACGAAGTTGCTCATCGAGACCACGTATTTGCCGTCGATGCCAAGCTGCTCCTCGACGAAGCGCTCCCCGTAATTCCCGGGAACGAGAATGATTTTGCGGAAGCCCTGCGCTTTTTTCATCTCCAGCTCGATGGACAGCGACTGCTTCCACCCTTCATCGGACATCGGAGTTACAATTCCGGTCGTTCCCAGAATTGATATTCCGCCGATAATTCCGAGGCGGCTGTTCATGGTGCGCTCGGCGCGCTCTTCGCCTTCCGGCGCGAAAATCACCACGTCCGCACCACGGTTCGGGCCAATCTCTTCCCGTACGGCCGCAGTAATCATTCGGCGCGGCACCGGATTGATGGCCGCTTCCCCGACCGGGACCGCGATGCCCTTCTGCGTCACGCGCCCGATGCCTTGCCCGCCGTCGATGCGGATCTCCTCGCTGGCATTCAAGGTGACCTGCGCAAAAATCCACATGCCATGCGTCGCATCGATATCATCGCCGCCGTCTTTTTGGACGGCGGCGGTGGCCGTATGCCGATCGAACTGCTGCTTGTCCACCGGAAGCTGCAGGGTTGTTCTGTTCGGCGTGATGATCGTCACCCCGGCGATCTTTTCCTGCTTGACGATCATGGCCGCTGCCGCCTTCGCCGCCGCTGCCGCGCAAGTGCCTGTCGTATAGCCCTTGCGCAATTTTTTCCCCTCATAGTACACGTAATCTGCCATCGGGCCACCTCTTCTTACATCGCGTACAGCACAGCATTCATGATGGCTGCCGCCAGATTGCTTCCGCCCTTCCGCCCGCGGGCCACGACCGCCGGAATGTCGCTTTCATAGAGCGCTTCTTTCGATTCGGCCGCCCCGACGAATCCAACCGGCACACCGACGACAGCCTCCACGTCCAACTCACCGGCAGCCGCCATCTCCAGAATTTGATAGACAGCGGTAGGCGCATTGCCGATGACGAACAATTTCTTGCCTTCTTCTGTGGCGGCAAGCTGTATCCCGGCCATCGAGCGGGTGATGCCTTGCTGTTGGGCCACCTCGGCCGTGTGCGGTTCATTGACGTAGCAGCGGTAGCGGCAGCCGTATTGCTCCAGCAGCTTTTTATTCATGCCGCTCAGGGCCATATTCGTATCGGTAAAAATGATGCCGCCCTGCCGGATCGTCTCGCGTATTTTCGTCAAGGCATCATGCGTAAAGACGAGATTATCTAAATAATCAAAATCCGCCGTCGTATGAATCGCCCGCTTCATAACCAGCTCCTCTTCCCGGTTGCGGAACGTATAGTCCGGTCTTGTTGCCGTAATGATGTCCTGTATGATTTCAAAGCTTTTTTCTTCAATCCGCTTGGGGTTTTTGATGTAGTCCATCTTTCCCTCTCCTTTTCGTGGGTTTCAATACAACCTCTAAAAGGGAACAAAAAAACACGAAACCTTAAGGTCCCGTGTCCATACGAAGAAAAAGGCAGTATCCAAGTGTGTTCGGCAATGAACATACTGGTGCCTAGGTTCTCTGCAATAGACAACTGTTCCCTTAGAAGTTGCTGCAAGGCTGAACAGAGGAGGTCTCCTGACTTGACATCATTCTACTTTCCCGCCTTCCCAGAAATAATTCCAGTGACATGAATGGGATTTCGTCCGCTTTACAGTAGCTAGGGCCTGTAGAGGAATCGCACCTCTTTCCCTGATCTCCGCTCAGTTTTCTATTCAATTTTTATCAAGATTATTTTTTTCCACTTGAATTGCGTGAATCTCTTAGGTGAATCATAGCTTGACTTCTATCATGCCGCCTGTGACAGAACTCACTGCATATCGATTTGACGGACAACAAAAAGAGCGCTTCAAGCCTGCTGACTGGCTCGAACGCTCTTTTTGAATTCTTTGCGATAGGAATGTTGTCCAACCTTCGTTATACCATGACGCTCAATGTTTTCGCCTGCGTATCCAGGTTCTCCGCTGCCTGGCCGATTTTGGAAAATTCCTCAGTGGCTAGGTTAATTTGATGCTGACATTCGACGATTGCATTCCGGGAATTCTTCGTCCCCCCGCCAACATGTCCTACCTTGTCGGCGATTCCCTCGATGGCGGCTTGGACTTCCTTGGCCGCCTCTTGGACATGCTCCGCCAGCTTCCGTACCTCGGCGGCAACCACCTGGAACCCTAGGCCATGCTCCCCGGCATGGGCCGCCTCAATCGCGGCGTTCAGGCCCAGCAAGTGGGTTTGCGAAGCAAAATCCCGGATCATCTGAACAATTCCTTTGATGGACTTGTATTCATCTTCCAATTGCCGTAGGAGGGTTAAGTTGTCTTCACTGTCCGTCACCGCACGCTGAATGGCTGCCGCAACCTGCTGGTTGCGCTCCACGCCTTCTTCCGTCCGCTTCAGCAAATCTTCCGCCATCAGCCGCAGCTCGTCCTTCATTCGGGAGGCGGCGTTTTCCCTTGGCGTGATGTCGGTCGCCACCTTCAAGACAGCTACCGTGTGACCGGTATCATCCAGAACCGGCATATACGTCGCTTCAAGCCACACCAGGTTCCCATTTTTCGCTACCCGGGCGATTTTCTGTTGAAACTTGATACCGTTCCTTAGATTTTCCCAAAATGCATCATACTCTGCACTTCCGATAAACTGTTGCGTGCAAAACATCCGGTGATGTTTTCCGGCAAGTTCTGGCGCCGTATACCCCATTGTCTGGGCAAACAGCTGATTCGCCCAAAGTACTTCACCCTCGATGTTAAACTCGATCATGGCGAGCGACTGCTCTAATGCGGCCAGCACCGCTTTCTCCTCCAGCACTTGTGTACTTTTCTGGCTCGTCCCACTTTTCATTCATGCGCATCTCCCTTTTTTCATGCCATTGCAGCAGGCGTGCCATCCCTACCTGCTTGCCCCCCGGTTGATTTCGACCTCTATATCCCTGCCCATGAGATGGCGCAACCGCTGGCTGATGGCCAAGCCCCAGTCAGGCACCTCGTTCTTTGCACATTGATGAATCAGCCTTTGTCGTGTGGACATACCGCGATAAGATCTACCAATTTTTATGTAAATAGCCCTCTTTTTTTATGAATTGGCATTACTTTCGTCCTGTTTTCTAAGCTGATGTTCAATATGCGCTAGGACTTTTTAATTATATAACATAGATCTCTACCATTTTTGAAATAAAAATTGGGGCTGTCCCATCTGCAGTGTTTCGCTGCAACGATGAGACAACCCCTCATTCTCGGATTGCCGAAATAATGCAAAAATACAGGTTTCCATTATGAGGTGTCGCACGTTAGAGGGATTCCTGCAAAACTACAGGAATTTCAGGATTTGTTATAGATAGGAAGCAAAAATCGGCGAAAATAATGTACTTTTACAGTAATTTAATCAAATATGGGCATAAATAGCACAAATTCCTGCATTCATCAGGCTGTTTAGAAAGTCCAAAGGATTATTGGGCACTTCATCAGGACTTGTCTCTCCGTAGAAAAATTTTATCTGATCGAAGTGCCTTAAAACTGTACAATGAAATGTCTATCCGATAGGCGAAGTCCTCAAAACTGGACGGTTTCTCAAGACACGTTGATTCAGTAGGCAAAATCCTGCATAACTATAGCAATTCGGTAGGGACGACTTCACCAGAAAGGGAATCCTGCAAAACTGCAGGAATTTCACCCGTTTCTCTTCGACTTAGCTCAAAAGGCCCTAAAATGATGTAGCTGTGCAGCAATTCCTTGAAATGTCGACTCATTGAGCCGAAATTCCTGTAAAATAGCAGCAATTCCTCCACACGTTAAAACCCCAGGAGATTATGATGTCTCCAGAAGGCGATGACGCTCTGAATGCTAAGTTTCGATTAGGTACTCACCTTCCGAAAAAAACAGGGGTTTTCCAACAGCCTGATTCATGCAGGATTTCATTTCACCAGCTCCGTCTCACAACCTCGTCTAAACCCGTCCCTATTCCGCCGCTTTTCCGTCCGCCGTCTTCCTGCCACTCTATTATCTGTATATCCCGTCTTGCCCCGCATCCTTGCGCACTGCCTATGGGACAGCCTCATCACAACCGGGTTTGTCATAGAAAATTTGCTTTTGTGGCGTATCGGAAACGTTTTTAACTTTTCCGCAAGGCCGAAGGCCGGTTTTGGGAAATTCAACCCAGGCATCCGCGCAGGATGCGACAAATATTGGGCTCACAGCGCTTCTCTAATGTCCAATTTCAATCCACGCATCCGCGTAGGATGCGACATTTAACTTCGAACTGCTCAATAAGGCGTTTGGGATTTCAATCCACGCATCCGCGTAGGATGCGACGGCTGCCCGTCTTCCGTCAGCGGCCCCCAGGTCTTATTTCAATCCACGCATCCGCGTAGGATGCGACGGGACAGCGGGCACCTACGTAATAGCATTCAGGGCATTTCAATCCACGCATCCGCGTAGGATGCGACTTAAGTGACCAGCTAATAAAGTGGCCGCCATAATCAATTTCAATCCACGCATCCGCGTAGGATGCGACGTTCAACATACGCTGGATCGAGAATCAACAATATTTCAATCCACGCATCCGCGTAGGATGCGACTACGAACGCAATCGTACACCTCCCGTCAATACAAATTTCAATCCACGCATCCGCGTAGGATGCGACGTTTGCACGCCGCAAGTCCCGTAATCAAACCGTTATTTCAATCCACGCATCCGCGTAGGATGCGACGAGAATATCGCCGCCGGCCGCGTGCCAGCAGTCATATTTCAATCCACGCGTCCGCGTAGGATGCGACATCGCCGCGCCCAAGACGATCGATATCCATTACAAATTTCAATCCACGCATCCGCGTAGGATGCGACCCGATACAGATACATTGATCCAGCCTCATGATCATCACCCCATTTCAATCCACGCATCCGCGTAGGATGCGACAGGTTAGTGCCTGAGCCAGATCCGCTATTTCATATTTCAATCCACGCATCCGCGTAGGATGCGACGCTAACGCGGAACCGTTACTATTGGGAACCAGCAAATTTCAATCCACGCATCCGCGTAGGATGCGACGCCGGCTGTGCGTGGCTCATGAGTTTATGGTTTATTTCAATCCACGCATCCGCGTAGGATGCGACTTTCTTTGGATGCTTTTTGCTCGAATTTCTTTTGATTTCAATCCACGCATCCGCGTAGGATGCGACCAACGTGCGATCGACGGTGTTATGGGCGTAGCAATTTCAATCCACGCATCCGCGTAGGATGCGACATGAGCAACAAATGAGCACAAACAAGAATGTAAAATTTCAATCCACGCATCCGCGTAGGATGCGACGTTTTTCGATTTTGTGTCTATCATCCCGTACTATTTCAATCCACGCATCCGCGTAGGATGCGACGTATTCTTTCCGGACTTCCTGGACTGCTACCGTCTATTTCAATCCACGCATCCGCGTAGGATGCGACGAGGATGTGAAAAGATGGCCAATAGAGAGAAGAAATTTCAATCCACGCATCCGCGTAGGATGCGACAGCAAAAAAATAACATAAAATATAACAATAAAATCAGTTTTTTGCTAAAATCTCGGAGAAAATGAGAGATTTAGCTCGAAATAGCTTTAAACTAATTAACTTTTCCAAACTGAATTGGACAATATTTCAATAATTTTGGTGCGAATCCCCTAGGGATTTCATGTGCACTTCACATTCGCACCGATTTTTCATTTATTTTCACTCCATTTCAAACGAGTTCTAAACTCCTTTTTTCAGTATACCACAGAGGGATCGAAATAATGGATAATTTCAGACTATTCTGAACAAGCACAGCGTTAGATCTACCGCTCCAAAAAAAGAATCAGAAAAATCGAAAACTCCCGTGGAATCGTTATAACACCATAGACTCGACTAGATTTCCACCCTATTCCCCACCACTTATAATCAGGTATAATAAAGGAAAAGATGGTAGGAAGGAGAGGCATGTATGGGGACGGAAACCGATGAACACCATACGGTACACCAACGCCACGATACGTCATACCGCTTCCTGTTGTCCAGCAAAAAACTCTTTGTCGAGTTGCTTCGCTCCTTTGTTCAAAAAGAGTGGGTAGAACGCATCGATGAAACGAATGTACAGGAAATCCCCCACTCGTTTGTTCTTCAAGACTTCAAGCGCAAGGAAGCCGATTTGGTGTACCGGGTGAAGCTGAATGGGCAAGATGTCGTGTTTTATTTATTGCTGGAAATGCAGTCCAAAGTGGACTTCCTCATGCCATACCGCCTTCTGCTTTATCAGGTTGAGATTTGGCGGTATCTTATGAAAGATCAGGAAAAAGCGAAGGGCAAGCCTAAAACATTCCGGCTGCCTCCCATTGTGCCGATTGTGCTGTACAATGGGAAGAGACGCTGGACCGCCAGTCGCCAATTTCGCCAGTTGTTAACCAATGAAACGATGTTCGGCTCGGAACTCCTGAATTTTGAATATGTCCTTATTGATGTTGCTCGATATACAGAAGAAGAGTTGTTGGGTCTTTCCAATACGATCGGTTCTGTCTTTTTGCTTGATCAGACGGCGGATCAGACGGAGTTACTGAATCGTCTCGGCAAGCTGATGCATACCATACAGCAATTGCCAGAGGACAGCCAGCAGCAATTAATCGCCTGGATGGCTAATATATTAAGTCAGAAATTGCCGGAAAATGAACCGCAGTTGCGCGAGCTTATTCAAAACGTAAAAGGAGGCGTATCGGTTATGGGGCTCGAAAAAACCTTGGATGCTATTAAGCGCGAGGGAAGACGTGAAGGCAGAAGAGAAGGTAAACGAGAAGGTGTATTAGAAGGCAAACAAGAAGGCAAGCGGGAAGCAAAAGAAGAAGTTGTTAAGCAAATGATCGCCGAAAATCTGGATCCTGAATTGATCGCCAGAGTCACGGGCTTTTCACTCGATATTATTGCACAGTTACGGGAAAAATCTAAGTGATTCATACTACCGGCCGTTTCTCTTCGAACGGCTCTTTTTTTGCTACTTATATGTGAGTACACCTTTCGGACTTAAAAATGCCGCTGTGTTATACAATGAGCCAGCAGCAATTGATCGCCTGGATAGCGAATATTTTAACTCAGAACTTACGGAAAAATGAACCGCAGTTGCGCGAGCTTATTCAAAACGTAAAAGGAGGCGTATCGGTTATGGGGCTCGAAAAAACCTTGGATGCCATTAAGCGCGAGGGAAGACGTGAAGGCAGAAGAGAAGGTCTTCGTCAGGGTCTGCAAGAAGGTATACGAGAAGGTAAACGCGAAGGTTTATTAGAAGGCAAGCAAGAAGGCAAGCGGGAAGCAAAAGAAGAAGTTGTCAAGCAAATGATCGCCGAAGGACTGGATCCTAACTTGATCGCCAGAGTCACGGGCTTTTCACTAGAAATTATCACGCAGTTAAGGGAAAAATCCCATTAATTCATAGGTCCGGCCGTTTCGTTTCGAAACGGCTCTTTATTTTGTTCCCTTGGCACTTGAAACCTTCCGGACAAAAAATCAAACTCCTATTGTCGATGTCCGCAAACTGTTTACTTTGAAAGATGGCGCCGACACGTTACAATATTATGGTAAGGGAGAGGAGAGGATGTAATGACAGCCCAACAACAGGCGGCAATGAACTCTATGATAGAATGGCTGGCTGATGAACATGAACTCGGCCGCAATCCGAGCAAGATTGAGATCGCAGGTGAATTCGATCTGCACAACATGCACTATTACATATTCAAGTACAAAAAGACAATGCTCGGAAAATGGCTTCTTGGCGTCTGCGGCGGCTACGAAACTCCACCTGACACGGAGCATTGCGGCCATGTGTTCAGTGAGATGCAGCCCTATGATCCGGATACCGCGAAGCAGAAAGCGATTGCGATGGTCGAAATGATCCGCGAGTATTGGATGCAGCAAGCGGCAGCATTTGAGGCAGAGCAAGCTCAATCTGACCCTGCCGAACCGAAAAAGGAATCATCCGGCCTTTTTAACGGTTTCGTGCTGCTGAATTCTTCGGAATGCGATCTTGAAAAGATCAAGGCGAATCTGCTCCAAGACTGGAACATTTCCTGTCCATCGGGTGAAAACTCCGAGGAAGAAAGGGAGGGAATCCTCGTCTGCGAGGTGGAAGGCTTCACCTTGGCCGTAAGCTTTGTCGATGCTCCTGTGCCGGACGGCGAAGCAGAGCATTACGCGCAAGGCAATTACCTTTGGCCGGAGGCCGCGGAGATCACCAAAACGCATGTGGCCCAGCTCATATTGGCTGTATTTACCCGCTCCGGCTCCCCGCTGGATAGCGGAAGAATGTATACTAAGCTAGCCGCCAGCTGCTTAAAGCTCCCGAATGCAATCGGGCTTTATTCATCCGGCACCGTCTACCAGCCTGAATTCTTTGTGGAGCTGGCCGAGATGATGAAGGCGGATGACGAATTTCCTTTACTAAATCTGGTTTATTTTGGCCTTGTCGGAACGGAAACAGGGGTGAGCGGATATACAATCGGGCTGGAGCATTTCGGCAAGGACGAAATCGAAGTGCTGGACAGTCAGGCAACCCCTGCCGAGCTGCGCAACTTCCTGATTGATATTTCCGCTTATGTCGTAGAACAGGACATCACTTTACGAGATGGCGAAACGATCGGGTTCACGGCTGAACAAAAGCTGCCGATTACCCGTTCTGAAGGCGTATATGTCAACGGAGATAGCCTTAAAATCGAATTTTAAGACAGAAAAAGAGCAGTGAAGCGAGTGGCTTCCTGCTCTTTTTTGTGGTCCGGTTCTCGATGGCAATCTGAAACGTTTCCATTTCAATTTGAAAGATCCCCGCAGAAAGACTCCAATACCTAAAACCTGTCGAGGAAAGAATCAAGAAAATTAAGAATCACTGAAACCTTTAGGTTGTAGAAGACGTCTTAAGACATAAAAGGAAATACAATCCAGTTGAATCCCAGAAAAAGTACGTAATTAAGGAGGTGTTTTCACGAACATGGGAAAAATGAAGTATGTCAAACTTAGTCTGCTAATTCTTTTTTTCACTCTACCCTTCAACGCAAACGCACAAACAACTAAAGGAGATGAAATGTTAAAAACAGCTAAAGAAAAAGTAAATGTGTCCCAAGTGATGGAGCAGAAAATTGAATCCTGCTTCGAGAGAGAGTCCAGAATATTACCCCCTCTGCAAACAATGATTGAGAAAGTAAAGGGTAAAAAGAAAGAAGAAAAAATCGAAGTCAGCATCATGCTTCGATACGATTCAAATGTAACTAAGGAGGCATTCATAAGACAACATGATGACCTTTTTAATGACTCCATTACCGACATTAATGGGTTTGGAGTCTATAGTTTTTTTACAAAACTAACCATTGAACAAATTCATAAGCTAGCTGATTTTGATGAGATATCCTCCATTTCAACAACAGATGATGTAGTTTCTGTGTATTAGTACCCGCTGTAGTGAATGAATAAAAAACCGTTCCTTCGTAAAGGGCAGTCCGCACCCCCAATTTACTCAGAACGGTTTTTTTTATTTTGGAGGAAAGGCTGTTTTTTCAGTGACTTTTAGAATAGTCCACTAATCTCAAGGCGAGATTTGACCGGACCAGTCAATGGCATAAGTTGCATCATTGTAGGCTAGAATTCCGACTTTGTAGGTGCCCTTTAATAATTCCTTAATCATACACGTTATCAACTCTCGCCGGGAAATTTCTGAACTGAACAAAAACAACTCACGGCAAAGCCCTGATCTTCATGGGGTCGGATTGCTAAATATTCAGTAAGTGGTTAAAACATATGGCGGTCATTTAACAACGATAGCGAGAGATAAAAATTTTGAAACAATCATTGTTCTCCCCTTTAAGGAGGCCGATAAATGACGGTAGGATTAGGCAGGACTTCACTTTACGAGATGGCGAAACGATGTTTCACGGATGAACAAAAGCTGCCGATCACCCGTTCTGAAGGCGTATATTTCAACGGAGATAGCCTTAAAATCGAATTCTAGGACAGAAAAAAGAGCAGTGAAGCGAAAGGCTTCCTGCTCTTTGTTGTGGTCCCGATGAGTCTGGGACGTTGGCGATTTCAAACCACGCATCCGCGTAGGATGCGACTTCAGCCCCATCGGCATCGACGAGGGCGAGAAGATTTCAATCCACGCATCCTCGTAGGATGCGACTTTTACGCAGACGATACAGTCAGGGAACTACAGCAATTTCAATCCACGCATCCGCGTAGGATGCGACAGCGAAAAATAACACAAGATATAACAATTCAATCAGTTTTCCACTGAAAATTCATAGGAAGCGAGCAAATTAGATCGGAATAAGCTTCAATCAATCAGTTTCCACTAACTTAATTGGATAATATTTCAATAAAATTGGTGCGAATCCCCCTGGGATTTCATGTGAGCTTCACATTCACACCTGTTTTTTCAGCATTCTTATTCTATTATTAATATATTGATACTTCCTCGTTTGCTCATGCCACGAGTTTTTCTCTTTTTCAGTATATCACAAGCAACTATTTTTAAATATGTGGCCGCACAACATCCAAATCAGGAAGCTGGACTTTCAGAATGAGAGGCCGTCCCCTACGAAGCCAGGAACGATCCCATAATCTCTTCCATATCGAACGGAGTGATTCCGCGCTGGACCGAAAATACGGTCTGCGCCTCCTCTTCCCGCTCGACAAGCTGTCCGCGTGCCAGCGCATGCAGCCGGAACAACTCATACAGATTCGGCTTGGCTGCCGTAGTCATCGCTTTGCCCATGGCGACCATTCCCGTCTGATGTCCTTCCACATTGTTATAGAATTGAGGATTGCGGGTCAACGCCAGATCGCACCAAATGACGGTGCGCTCCGCCAAATCGAGTATAGCCGGAATGGCAATCTGCGTGTTGGCCGTCAAATCAAGGCGATCAACGACGGTCGCCGGCTCGAATACTTCCCCCGAATTCGGATGCTGACGCATCATCCAGCCAGCGAAGCATTCCGGCAGTTCGCTATATGCTTGCCCCGTGAAGGAATGCAGCGAGGCCACAATATATCGACCGCCGTACTTGAGGACAGAGGGGATGTCGATATCGATGAATTCGCAAGCGCCATGCGGGGCCGATACGATATCGCCGCTATGGGCCGCCTTATAGCGCGCGGACCTCACATTCGTATACGAGATATGCTCCTTGTAATTCCAGGCGCCATCATACAAGACGGCAGAGAGATCGATATCGGTGCGGCCTGTCGCCTTTCCGTCGGTCACCCCTTCTTTCCACCACAGGAAAAAGCGAATCGTCTCCCCTGCCGGCATGGCCAGCTTGCTGCCGCGCACGAGCGTACGCAAGGATTTGCTGGCGGAACGCTGGGAGAAAGGCACCATATAGTTCTGCATTTGCGGATCAAGATAGACCTTGCCAAGACCAGGCAGCTTGGCGAAGCGAGCGACCAGCGCCTTCTCGCAAGTCTCCACTACGGCAGCGCATGCGTCCGGCACGACGGGAGGCCGTGTATCCGGTAAGGAGAACGCTTTGGCCACATTGCCTTTCGGGAAGAACAGCCGCAGTTCATTGGCATACTGGCGATACTTGAAATGCGTCATCACCTGCAGCAAGACCGATGTCGCCACCCGATCCGCTACCGATGCAAAAAACGATGCAATCCAGGCGGCCTCCGCTCCTTCCAGACGCAGCAGATGATCCAAGCGCCGGGCAAACTCGCCCGGCCGCTCCAATAGTTGCTCCACGGCCTGATCGGTATCGCAATAGCGCAGCGCCTCCTCTACACGATGGCCAAAAGTCGCATAAGGCCGATTGTTGCGCAGTACATCGAACGCTTCCTGAGTGCGCGGATAACGGCTCTTATATTCCGAAGGATGCAAGATCTCGCCAAGGCGCACCCAGCGGTCGCGGTAGCGAAGCATATCTTCGACCGGGTGCGAGGATTGCTCCAGCAAGCCAAGCAGCAACCGCCGTTCTGCCCGCGTGAACTTGCGGAAGGACGTGCTCGCGGCTAGGCTGACATCGCCATTCGACCAGGCAACCGCCAGACGCAGCACGTCTGTCGCCGTCCGCACATAGCGTTCAATGCGAGTCACGTCCGCCTTGCCGCCGCGCAGCAAAGCAGCGACGATAAAGCCGACCTGCTCCTTATGCGGGATCGCGTCCGGCAATAATGCGTCAATGTCATGATCATGCTCAATGACCCAGGCCAGATCCTGTCGGTCCGTGTCCGAGATGGACGTATTCGCCTGCATCAGCTCACGCATGAGCTGGCGGAAGTGCTCCTCGCTGCCGAGCTCGATCATTTCCAGCTTCGTCTTGCCCCGAAAAAGTTCCCGAGTGATCGACTCCATCTCCGGCACTTCATTGGTCACATAGTGATACCATGCATTCAAATATAACTCGGCATCGCTTGCTTCCATGACTTGCTCCGGGAAATTCGGATACATCGGCCGATAGGCAACATGCGCGCCGACGAGCTTTTTCAAGCTATGGATCAATAATTTGTACCATCTGAAAAACGAAACCTCCGACAGCGTGCGAAGAGCCGCAAGCAGGGCGGGAGAGCAGGTGAAACCGAGTGCCGCTATATTTTTCATTGCCGTCGCCAACTGCGCGTCCGGAAGCTTGGATTGTTCCGGCACCACGATTACTTTTCGGCTTCTGCGCAAATAAATCTCGTTCTGCATCACGTCATACCCCTTTTCGATGGAACTGCATCGCCAGGAAAGCCGCCCCTCTAGTAACACCCAAGTTATTGTAGAAGGAAGAAAGACGATAGCCTGGCGACTGCAGTCTGGTCTCTTCCGGAAAGCTGCTGCCCTAAATCCAGGGTAAAGGCAGTAGAAGGAAGGTTAGCAATAGCCGGAAGATGGGAGCGCCGTTCGGTCTGTTGCCCGCTCGGCCTCTTGGTTATTATCTTCGCGTCATTGGGAGCTCGCGAACAGGGCGCAAGTATGGCGAACCTGGAAAAATGATGCTTGGATAGGTTTTTCCTTCGTTTGCCAGCGGCGATCCGCAACTGCTATACTGAAGGCATCATGAACAAAGGAGTGAAGGGGAATGACGCAGAAGACGCGCATCGGCAAGACGGACTTATGGGTTAATCCGATTGGGCTTGGCGCCAACGCGGTCGGGGGACATAACATTCACCCGAACTTGAACGATGAGACAGGCAAGGAGGTCGTCCGTACTGCCTTCGATCAGGGCATCGACTTTGTGGACACGGCGTTCATCTATGGGCCGGAGCGCTCCGAGCAGCTTATTGGCGAGGTGATGAAGGAGAAGGGCAACCGTTCGGACATCGTGATCGCCACCAAGGGGGCGCATAAGTTCGTGGACGGCAAGGTGGAGATCGACAACTCCCCCGCCTTCCTTACCGCTGCCGTAGAGAACAGCCTGCGGCGTCTTCAGACCGACTACATCGACTTGTTCTACATTCACTTTCCGGACGAACAGACGCCGAAGGACGAGGCCGTTGGCACGCTGAAGAAGCTGAAGGACGAGGGGAAAATTCGGGCGATCGGCGTATCCAACTTCACCATCGACCAATTGCGGGAAGCGAATAAGGACGGCTGCGTCGACGTCATCCAGGACGAATACAACCTGATCAAGCGCGACAAAGAGCGTGATCTTCTTCCTTATGCGGCGGAGAACGGCATTTCATTCATCCCTTATTTCCCTCTGGCGTCAGGCTTGCTGGGCGGCAAGTACACGAAGGATTCACAGTTCATGGACGGACGCGCCAACAGTCCGATGTTCCAGGGCGAGGCGTTCGCCGCGAATCTGGAGAAAGTCGAGCAAATCCGGCAGATAGCGGAGGCGAAGCAGGCCGAAGTGGCCCATGTCGTGCTGGCCTGGTATTTGACGCGGGACGCTATCGACGCACTCATCCCGGGCGCCAAGCGGCCGGATCAGGTGCTGAACAACCTGAAGACCTTATCCGTTCGGCTGACTCCGGAGGAGATCGAGCGGATCGATAAGATTTTCAAAGCATAATTGCATATTGATCCCCGAGGGCTGTCCGACACGTCAGAGAAAAATGACGAAGGGCAGCCCTTTTTGACAGGATTCGCAGCGACTCTGCTCTCATCAGGCGCCTGTCTCCCACAACCGACTGTCATCTCCATAGATATTTCTCTTAAAATGGGTATTTTGTCATATCGTGTTTACAAAACGAGAGAGGGATGGTAAATTATAGGTGATATATCATTGAATATGGGGAGAAGGTGCTTATCGGATGGCACAAATATTGTCCATTGGTGAATTAATACAATGTCACAGATACAATAGAGGCATGACGTTAGCGCAATTGTCAGAGCTGACAGGCATACATAAAGGGACCATCTCCAAAATTGAAAACGGTAACGTGAAAAGACCGGAATATAAGACCATCCGTCCGCTTGCAGACTCATTGCAGATCCCGCTAGAGACTTTAGTCGAACTGCACATCACCGTGGACAAGAGGGCTGACACCCTACTATTTGTGTTGCAGGACGTGATTCAGCATTCGGGCACTGCCGAGCTGGTGACTAAAGTAGGCAGAAAATTTTTAGAATCACCCAGTGACGATAGTCACGCCTTGGTGGAACGGCTTTATGACTTCGCGGGCCACGTAGAAAATAAGGAGATTCAATTCGCCCTATATCAACTCATTGTTGACTATTCTCGCGATCATGGCATCATGCCTTTTCTGGCTAGGGGATTATTCCAAGTGTATCTTATCGAGAGGGATGACTTTACCAGGCTCAGAGCGGTTTATGAGAGCGGCAAGCATATCGTTCAGTACGCCCAATCTTTAACCAGCGAAGACAGAGTCACTTTGTATTACAAATTAGGTGTTCATGCATTAAATTTATGTCTGTACCAGCAAAGTATTGAACTCTGTCTCCATGTTCTTCGTGAAGCAGATGCAAACAATTGGTATTACATAAATGCGCTTGGCATAATTCGTGATTCTTACTTCTATATAGAGAACTACGAAAAGTCTGAATATTACTCTCGACTCTATTCACAATACGACTATCCTCATATTAAGACATATTCAATTCTTATGACAGCATCGCTCAACGCAAAAAAGGGAAACACTGAAGTAGCTATCGAACAGTTTACATCATTTTTGAAAACATGCAATCGGGATGATGCTCTTCTGGCAATGAATCAATTAATGAAAATATATTTGCGGGAAAATCGATTGGAAGAAACGGAACAACTGCTTTCATATCCAGTATGCCCGCTATCTATCAGTACAAATAATCCCAATATTATCTTGCAGCTAGGTACATACTATTATCATCGAGCTGAATATTTTGTTGCCGTAGGCGATCTTCAAAAAGGAATATCTGATTTCTTAGAGAGTGCGTTACATTTTTCGAGAGTCAATAATACCGATAAAGAAAAAGAATGCATTAATAACATCGTCCGTAGCCATTTACAACAAAATGTTGGAATTTCAATATCAACATTAGAAAAGTTGAATAAGTATTACGAACTCAGCGTAGCTAAAGACTGATAAAATGGAGGGATTCATGTGAAGCGTTTCATCGCGAAGCTATATAGTGGTCTCTTTTTCTCTGTAATTGTTGGTATAAATACGATTGCCGTACTTCTAGGAAGCGAAAACGGTCATCATCCTTGGTAAGAGTACCTGATAGGTACTCTTTTTCGTTTCTTCATGTTTCCTATATTTGAATTTATTGTAATTCATTAGACACATTGTATACTCATAGTTAAGAAAGCGCCCCATTATCCAAGCTGATGTGAGGTGACGAACTATTGTGTACAATGATGATATTCTCCATAAAATTAACGGACTTCGACAAAAATTGATCCACATTGCCAATCAAAAAGGCAAATTTACGGATGACGAAGTCGTTCAAGTTAGCCAACAGCTAGATATTTACATACTTGAGTTTCAAAAGTATTATATAAAACAACAAGAAAGAGTCATAGCTAAAAGGAGCAGCTAGGCTCAGGGAATAGCTTGGTAGTAAACAACTTGTGGGGTCGTCAAATGGCAAACGAATTAATCCAAGCGTTGCAACGATGGGTAGCTGGTCCTAAGACTATAAAATCAGTCATGGGTCATATCATTTGAATATGGGGAGAAGGTGCTTATCGGATGGCACGACTACTGTCCATTGGGGAGTTAATACAATGTTACAGACGCAATAGAGGCATGACGTTAGCGAAATTGTCAGAGTTGACAGGCATACATAAGGGGACCATCTCCAAAATTGAAAACGGTGACGTGAAAAGACCGGAATATAAGACCATCCGTCCGCTTGCAGACACCTTGCAAATCCCGCTAGAGACGTTGGTCGAACTGCACATCACCGTGGACAAGAGGGCAAACACCCTCCTCTTCATGTTGCAGGACGTGATTCAGCATTCGGGCACTGCCGAGCTGGTAGCCAAAGTAGGCAGAAAATTTTTAGAATCCCCTAGTGACGATAGTCACGCCTTGGCGGAACGGCTTTATGACTTCACGAGCAACGTAGAAAATAAGGAGATTCAATTCGCCCTGTATCAACTCATTGTGGACTACTCTCGCGATCACGGCATCATGCCCTTTCTAGCCAGGGGATTACTGCAGGTATACCTTATCGAACGGGACGACTTCACCCGGCTCAGATCGGTTTACGAGAGCGGCAAGGATATCATTCAGTACGCCCAATTTTTAACCAGCGAGGACAGAGTAACTTTGTATTACAAATTGGCGATTCACGCATTCAATTTATTTTTGTACCGGCAAAGCATCGAGCTCGGCCTCCACGTCCTTCGGGAAGCAACCCCAGACAACTGGTTTTACATTCATGCGCTAGGTATATTGCGTGATTCTTATTTTCGCATTGGAGATTACGAAAAGTTGGGATATTATTCAAGCCTCTATGCTCAATATGACTGCCCTCAGATTAAAGCCAATTCAGTGCTCATGGAAGCAGCGATTAATTCTAAGAAGGGGAACACCGATGCCGCTGTCACAATACTTACATCCTTTCTGAAAACATGCAGCCAGGATGAAGCTCTTCTTGCAATCAACCAATTAATGAAAATCTATTTGCCGGACAACCGATTAGTTGAAGCGGAACGATTACTTGCTTACCCAATCCAACCGCAATCCATCAGCACAAACAACCCCAATATCATCTCGCAGTTGGCCGAATACTATTTTCATCGAGCGGAGTATTTCGTTGCCGCTGGCGACATTCCAAAAGCAGTATCAGATCTGCTAGAAAGTGCATGGTACTTCTCTAAGGTGAACGATACTGACAATGAAAAAGAATGCATAAACAAATTAGAAAATTTAAATGATGCACTGTTGGCCAAAGTCAAGGAGCTTAAACAAAAATTAATCCACATTGCCAATCAAAAAGGCAAACTTACCGACGACGAAGTCGTTCAAGTTAGCCAACAGCTAGATAATTACATACTTGAGCTGCAAAAGTATTATATAAAACAACAAGAACAAGACATAGCTAGAAGGAGCAGCTAGGTTCAGGAAAAGACTTGGCAAGTATACAACTGTGGGGTGTTCAGATGGCAAACTCAAACGAATTAATCAACGCGTTGCAGCGATTAAAAGAAAAGGAATGGGTCGATCTGACGCATACGTTCGGTCCGGAATCGCCTCATTTTTTCGCTTTTGCCGATGCCCAGTTCACGACCCTATTCAACCATGATGACGGATTTTTTGCACAGAGCTTTACATTTGCCGGACAGTACGGAACGCATTTGGATGCTCCCATTCATTTTGTGCGGAATAGGCGTTATTTGGATGAGCTAGATTTGAAGGAATTGGTCCTGCCTCTGGTCGTGATCGACAAGTCCAAAGAAGCGGAAGCGAACCATGACTATGCGCTCAGCGTAGAAGACATTTTGCAATTTGAAGCGGAGCACGGCACCATCGAGGCAGGCTCCTTCGTGGCGCTGCGAACCGATTGGAGCAAGCGGTGGCCGGAAAAAGACGCCTTCAATAACAAAGATGCCGACGGCCATAACCATGCACCGGGCTGGTCGCTGGCCGCGCTTCAATTTTTATTCCAGGAAAGAAATATCAAGGCGATCGGCCATGAAACGTTCGATACGGACGCGAGCATCGACTATCAAAAGAATGGCGCCCTGTTAGCCGAGTATTACGTGCTGGAGCAAGACGCCTACCAAGTCGAGCTTATGAAGAATCTCGATAAAGTGCCGGCCACAGGCGCCATCATTTTTAACATTGTGCCCAAGCCGGAGAAAGCATCCGGATTTCCGGTGCGCTCCTTCGCCATCTTGCCATAAACGCAAAAAACACGCTGCCGTTACGCAAGCGTGTTTTTCTATTGGCTAAGCCAAGCAGCCGCATCCCCTTATGTCATAACCCGCCCAGCACTTTCATGACTTCGGAGTGCTCTATCCGTTTTTTATTGTCGGGATCAAGGTTCTTTGATAAATAATCTGACATGTTTAGTATTCTTTTAATATTTTTTGGACCGCTGGTCTTAAAACTAAAAAAATAAGATAGCCCAATAAACCACCAATTGTGTTTGTAATCAAATCAGTCACATCAAAAGTTCTTGAATGTAAGCCTCCCCACCACGCACTTAGTAACTGAGAAGATTCAATGATTAAGCTAAAAAGAAAAGTCAATGCTACCGTAATCAGAACACCTTTTTTCTTAGAGATGGGATATAGAAATCCAAATGGCATCATCATAATAACATTTAAAAGAAGTTCTCTAGCCGCCCCACTGTAATTTGCCATTAAATCTCTAAAAGGAATAAAATTCGCTGTTTCCATAAACAAATTATTAGTTCCGCCAAAGGGTAAGGTAAATGGCATTACCGTAACAAATAAAACCATTACAATATAAACGTATATTATTGAATTCAGTATTAAATGCTTTTTTGATTTTTTACTCCATTTCCTATAAAAAAACAAAACATAAATGAATGCTAACAAAATAAAATCAATAAGATAGTCCATTACCGAACTCTCCTCATAACTAGCTTATTAACCCCTCCGATTTTTTGCTAAGAGAGTGATTAAATAAGCCAGCTTTCCGCGTCCTCTCTCGTTGCAAAAACCCCAAAATGGTTGCTCCGATTGGATTCGGTGACCATTTCCTTGAACCTGCCTTTATTCACCGATGGATCGGGAATGACGACGGCCGTTTTTACACCGTAATTGATAAATTTCTGCATCATTCTTCCCGCTACGCCTGTTCTCAGATTGAAAAAGTCCTCCGATAGCGCCTCCCCATGCAGCATCAGAAAATCGATATTATGTTCTCCGCACAGCGCAACCAGATCTACGGCATCCTGCTCTGTATTTAGCGGGGTTTGGCTAGAGATCAATTCGATATACTTTTTCGTTCCGTTCTCCACAATTTTATAGTTCATTGTCGTTCTCTCCTCCATTTATGTTCTGTCATCGAGTTCCTTGCGAATGCCTTGCACCCATTTCAGTTCGTTGTGATAGAGGGATAACTGATTTTCAGCAATTTTATCCCATAAAAAGGTTTCCCGCTCGTTTCGATTGGGCGCCTGAACTCCGCGCTTCATTTTTTCCTGCTGGTAGATAAGCTGCATGTTGATTCTGCTTTCATATCGATCCAGCAGTTCATGTAATTCCTGGTCGCTCAGTTGGTCTGCCCACGCCAATTGAATAAGGAACGTGTTCTTGAGCTCGGGAACTTCCGGTTCTTCAAGAACCCATTCTTTCAATCTGGCCAGCCCTTCCTCCGTAATACTGTAAATTTTCTTGGATGGAGAGCTTTCCTGATGCTTAATCTCGTTCGTCACCAAGCCTTCATTCAAGAGCTGAACAAGAGATTTGTAGATTTGATTGTTGTTGCCGGACCAATACATAGCTGAAGAGTCTTCAAAAATCTTTTTTAGTTCATATCCGGTACCAGGCTTCCAGCTAAGAAGGCCAAGTATGGCATATTTGATCGACATAAAAGCCACCTCATTAGGTTACTTGTAACATAGGTTAATAGTAACCTATGTAGCTCGTCATGTAAACATGGAACATGCAATAGTCATCGTATTCGCGCTTTGCAAGTTATGAGTATCGCTTCAACGTCTCGTAAACGGCATCTTCAAATTTTGCGAAATCCAGCTTCACCGCCACCTCTGCATTGGGTTTTTCTCCTGTAATGCCAAAGTAATCGCACAGTGTTCGCCCATAGCATGCCTCGCTTCTCAGTTCAACCGCCACATGCATAGGCTTGGTTTGAATAATGGATGGGTCCATCAGGTAGATCAATGTCGTTGGATCATGCAGCGGCGGGCCCTCCCAGCCGTATATTTCCTTCTGCCTTACCCCCACCCAAGACATAATTTCAACGAAAAGCTTAGCAGCTTTATTATTCAGACTTGCAATGCGGTCCATCATGCTCTTGACAACCAATGCTTGGCGGGTAAGGTCAAGCCCAATCATAACGATCGGTCTGCCGCATGTAACAACAACATGTGCCGCATCCGGGTCCGCATAAATATTGAACTCTGCCGCCGGGGTTACGTTTCCAAGCTGATATGCGCCGCCCATCAATACGATTTCTTTAATTTGGGGCACGATTCTCGGTTCTCTGCGAATCGCCATTCCGATATTCGTTAACGGACCGGTCGGTACTAATGTTATATCCCCTTCCGAGTTCATAAGCAGCTCAATGATTAGATCTACCGCATGCCGCGTATCCAATTCAAGAGTGGGTTCGCCAAAGCTCGGACCATCCAACCCTGTCTCACCATGAATCGCATTGGCTATTACCTGCTGTCTAATCATCGGCTCAGCCATGCCGGCCGCAATTGGCACATTGCGGATATCAAGATAGGAGCAGATATCTACAGCATTCCTGGCCGTTTTCTCCAGAGTTTGATTTCCCGCCACAACCGTTATGGCCAGCAGGTCAAAAATGGGGTGCTTGGCAGCGAGCATAATGGCAATCGCATCATCGTGTCCCGGATCGCAGTCAAGTATAATCTTCTTTTTCATACCTTCTGCCATCGTTTATTCACTCTCCCATTGTTTATTTTCATAAAACACCTCTTTACGAATTATTATCTTATGAATGATACATCTCACCCTTCATGACGGTATAGTATAATATGCAGGCTTACAGATGGATATCAAGAAAGCGAGAGTGAAAAATGTGAATATTCGAGCAGCCACGGAAAGAGATTACCCTGATCTGAGAATGATATATCTGGAGTCGCGCCGTAGAACTTTTCATTGGGCGGAGACAGAAAAAATGACCATAGACGATTTTGACAGGGATACGGTAGACGAGTATGTCCTGTTAGCCGAGGAGGATAATCATATCCTTGGATTCGCTTCCTTGTACTTGCCCGATAATTTTATTCACAATTTATTTGTTCACCCTGATTTCTTCTGCAAGGGTATCGGCGGTCTGCTGCTGGATGCCTCCATAGCACAAATGAATCCCCCCGTACGATTGAAGTGCGTCTCCGAAAATCACAACGCGATGAAGTTTTATGAGAAGAACGGATGGCAAAAAGTTGTGGAAGAAGAGAAGCTGGGGGAAAAATATTGGGTTCTGGTGTATGAATCGGGGAGCAGCTTGACATAAAAAATACAAAGATGAAATAATTTAATCACTTTCCTTTTTTATCTAATTGGTGCTACAATAATTTACAGATAGTGACAAAATCAAACTACGGAGAGGAGAAAAGGCAGAACTCATATTCTTGTTGCTATCAGTAATGAACGATATATCTATGAAGGAGGATGTTCACATGAAGAAAAGATTTTCTGCCGTATCGTTGTCTCTGATTTTTGCTCTTGCTGTCATTGTATTTCCTTTCTCCGCCTCGAATGTAGAAGCTAAGGGTGTAAGCGGCACGATCAAAATCAATAACGAAACCTATAAATATATCGAAGAATCGTTCGGAAAAAACCGGGGCATTACATTCAATCCAGGTAATCACACGTATACAATATCTCCAAATCCACACAATAATCCTAAATATAATAAAAAACAAGTTCAGTTCTATGCCGAGATTGCAAATGGCGTTAAAGCCCAGGTGGAAAGATCCGGGTGGAAAAACTCCTTTACCGGCATTCAAGCGTTAGGGGAAACCTATACATTAAGCCCGCGTTAAACAAAGCGCCATAAGCGTTCATTTATTATTCACGCTTCTTCACCCGCTTGCAGGGCAACAAAAAACGAGCCGTGGGATGCTTATCTCAACGGCTCTACTGTAACTGAATAAATTGTATCCCTACGCCTTAGCGATTCTTCTCCGAAATCAGCGTCCTCTATCTTCATATCCCAAAAAGACCGTAAGAAGAGCTGCACCGACAAAAGCTGCCGCCACACCAATAACATATAAGCCCTTGGCTCCGTTACACCGGACAATAGGCCTGGCAATAATGTGGATCCGCCTAATGTTTTTAGATTTTTGTCTTTTGCTTTTAAGAATATGCCAAGTGCCACCCCCATTTGTGCAAAAGGAGCCGCAGCGAGCATTCCGGTAAGCGGATCTCCACCGCTGCCTATATTGGAAATCATAATAGGGACAACTCCCCAATGGAGGCCGAACAATGTCAAAAAGGTCCATCCTGCCCCCATCACAGTGCCCGTTAAAATCCCGCTTTTTGAGCTCAAGAAGCCGATTGCCGCACCAATCGCATCTCCGACATATATGCCGAACGGGCCAAATATTAAGACAGTCAAAGGTACAATGATTATTAAAGAAAGCAGCGGCAGCATAAACAGATGCAGGTCCTTATGAATGATCTTCTGAAAATAAAAGACGGCATTTCCAGCAGCAGACAGAATAAAATAGGTGCCGCTCTCTGTAGATAACCATCCAACCATGGTCAGTACCGTTAACAGCGCTTTCAGCATCCCGGCTCCGGCCAAGGCTCCCAACAATGGCGAAAAGCTGCGAGAGATGACTTCAAAAATTCGGTTTCCCAGGGAAGCCTTTGTTTCATCTACCGGCTCAGTAGTTTCATCAGCTCGCCGCCAAAATCTGGACATCCCGGAGCAGTTAGCCATTATTGGCTTTGACGATACCGAGTTGTCCGCCTCTCTGGGGATAACAACCATTCATAATCCGATCAAGGAGCAAGCATGGAATGCTTTCTACCATTTATGGAATCAAATTGGAGGGGAATCCTTGGAACAGTCAAAGTTAAATTTTCAGCTTGTTGAGCGTCAAACAACCTGAACGATATGGGACGACTTGCATCTCCCTTCATGATAGTGTGAACGAATGCAAGACCAAGTCACAAAATAATCGAGCCACCGAACCTTGCCGCTTGTTCCCGTCTTCCTGGAACTGCTGCTGCGGCTTCCGGAAGAGCGAGCGGGTTAAAGGGATGTTCGTATTATTAGGTCAACCAGAGATTTCTGGTTGACCTATTTTTCTGGTCAAAAAAACTGTTCTCCCACGATCACCAATGACCATGTTTGAGCTGGTGTAATACAAATTCCAGGCTTACAGATTATTACGTTGTCATTGTGTTGACAGACATCTATTAGATAAGTATATTGTAGTTACCGACTATGTAGTCGGTAACTACAATAAGAAATGGGTGCACTTCATGGAAAAGAATTATGGGCTCCAACCGCCGATACCATTCAGCTTCAAATCTTTTGCAGGGTTTATCGTCATTTTCATTATTTGGCAAGGAGGCACTTTATTATGGTTAAATCTAATTCATGCTTTAATTCCCGCTACTCACTCAGGATTACCTAGTTTGATCACGCTATATTTGTCCTTTTCTTTCCTGATTCTCGGAGTCTGCATCGTCACCAGATATTTTTTCAAAATTCGTTTTCGAGCATTTTTGTTTGAAGGTAAAAGGCCTAATTACCGAAAATTTGCGATTTATTTTTCACTATACGGATTGGCACTTATCCTGTATTTACTTGTCGATATCGCTCTGCATCCTCAAGCCTTTACGCTTCATTTCAATCCGCTTCCGTGGTTAGGTGTACTCATTGTTACCGCACCTTTGATTTTGATTCAAAGTGCTGCTGAAGAGATTTTGTTCAGAGGGTATATGTACCGTATCTTCAGATCATTAAGAGGCGGTGTATTCTGGTCCATCCTCCTCACTTCCCTTACATTTGCCCTGGTCCATGGACTTAACCCCGAAATGCTAAACTACGGAATTTTTGGACCATTGTATTACCTGCTAGGAGCATTCTTTCTGGGAATCGTTGCTTACCGCACCAATGGACTGGCCGCTCCCATCGGAATTCATTTTGCCACGAACATTTTCAATACATCTATTTGGGGATATGGATCATCGGCTTTGGAAAACATGGGGCTGCAAAGTATTGTTTACCGCCATACGTTAGATATGAGGTTTGCATTCTTTGGGATTTTTGCTATCGTTATCTCATATAGCGCATTTCAATTTTTCAAACATAAAAGGAACCGTTTGTAAGGTTCCCTGGAGGAGCTTATGAGCAGAAGGCGATTGCCGGCAGAAGAAGCAAAAACGATTATTTTAAACCATGCCAAGTTGTTATTTATTGAAAAAGGTTATGATCGAGCTACAATGGACGACTTATGTGCCTTGACACAGATGAGTAAAGGCAATTTGTATCATCATTTTAAAAACAAAGAGGTTCTCTTTCTCCAATTGCTTACCCAGCATTCGGAACAAATGTCACAAAAGTGGCTTCTTTTGGCCGAGCAATCCAAGTCTCCCAGCCAGCAATTGCTTGAAATGGCTGATTTATTCGGAAGAGATTGTGAAAGTCCATTACTCCAAGCGCTCGAAGAGTATGCCAGAACACTTTCCAGCGAATCCGAAGCATTGGCTACATTGAGAGAGATCACAAATGTAGCCTATCGTGCAATAAAACAGGTGCTGCAAAAAGGGATCGCCCAGGGCGTTTTCATTAATGAAGATATCGAAACGTTGAGTTTCGGTGTAATGTCCACATTGGCTGGCGCAACGCAGCTCTGCCTAACGATGCCAAAATTAAGCGGGGAAGAATATGCAGCCCTGCATGTCAAGGCGATCAGACTGCTTTTGAAGGGAATATCGATTCATGATCCCAGCTGAAAAAATGAGAACATACTTAACTTTAATACAACGTATCGGATGACAAGTACATGATCCCATTCCCGGATGGTTGATTAACGGTTTCTATTGCCGGCATCTACAAGATTACACGTTCAACAATAGGTTCCTCTCCATCGGGAAACATTACAGAAGCAGATCGAAAAGTTCTTGGGCAAGATCGGATTCTACCACTCGTTCCGGTCTTTCAGGAGCTCCTGCAACGAGTACAAAGATTACGTTTATTTAGATTCCAAGCTTTCTTCTGCCCAGGCAATGAGCCCCAGCTTAAAGATATTGAATAATAAAAAGGCTCCTGCTCTGCCAGAAACAGCAGATCAGAAACCTGTCATTGTTAAGTATGGTGCGGTCAAGAGGACTCGAACCTCCACGGTATTGCTACCACTGGCACCTGAAGCCAGCGCGTCTGCCAATTCCGCCATGACCGCATATGCATGTTATGTAATGTAACTGTCAAAGCCGTTATCATCGCCTCAACAATCATTAGTATATCCTATCTAACATCTGATGTCAAGCATTTGAACACGTAAAAATTATTTTCCTGTGAAAATGTCACCCTGTGGACAGCAGGGAAGAACCACGCCTGAAGAACGTGGTTCTTCATCATTGAGCGGAAGCTCTTCATACGCTCATCCTGCCCGCTTCTCCCCCGGCGAATTGCTGTCCGTTCATTGGAGAGACAGCCGGTTCAATGATACACTGCCTTCATTCGCAAACGTTACGAACCGGCAGCAATGGGGAATAGCGCGCCCAGAACCATGGCGCCAATAATCGCGCCGCCGGCAATCGGCTTTTTGAAGTAATAAAAAATGCCTGCGCCGATCGTCGCGCCGATCCCGACCGGAATCGAGGCCATGACGGCCGATATGACGATGAGCGGCCCCAAGTAACGGCCTGCGGCGTTGCCTGCTCCCATCATCACGTCCGCGCCGAATGTTGAATTGGCCGCGTTGATCGTAAATTTGCGGATCATAATAATGACCGAACCGACGAGGGCGCCCAGCCCGGCTCCCGTTAATAGGGCGAGCGGAAACGAAGTAAGCGGAGCGGTAATTCCAGCCCCGAGCATCAATGCCGGGACGCCGATGCCGATTCCCGTCTGCAAGGCGCCGCCGATATCCAAAATGCCAACGAGCGGGCCTTCAAGAATGCGGGCGAACAAGAAGCTGGCGCCGAAGGCTGCGGCCGCGCCATAACTGCCGCCCTTCATGCCTGCCTCCAGCAGCGCCACAATCGCAATATCGTTAAATGCGCCCACATGATAGACATAATATAAATGCGTCCCCGCAAAAATACCGGAAGACAAGCAGGCGACAAACCAGACGAACGCCCATTCCGAATACCAAAAGCCTTGTTTTGCCGTCTCCATGCTAACGAACCTCCGATCCGAAAAATGCGTGCAGATCAATGAGCCATTGCGGAATGTTCTCCACATGCAAGCTGCGGAGGAGTTGAACATCGAAGCCGCGGAAGAAAGCGCTCAATGTGAATAATAGCACAATCGCCGCAACAAGCGTCTTCGTAATGCGGTTCCAGCCGCTGTCGTCCAAGCCTTTGCCGACCAGTATCCCCAGTACAAGCCCTGGCACGGCATTGCCCATAATCATATGTGCGAATCCGCCAAGCACAGTTGCCCATAAGCCCGGGCGCTTGCCGGCGTCCATTGCCGCGGTCCAGAACACGATCGGCATGATCGGATTAATAAGCCAATTCGCCGCCGGCACCAGCACCTGCGTCGCGACGGCTTGCAGAGATGCCGGAATGGCTGCGGCCGTGGAATTCAACAGAGGCACGAGGATAGCGCCGACCAGCGCTCCGGCATACGCCATTTTTTTCGGATTGTGCAGCGTATCCTCCACATTTTTATTGCGAATCATCAGGAGCGCGGCTGACCAGTTCGGAATGATGCGGTGATCCACATCCTGGGTCAGTCCGCCGGCACCGACAACGGATGCCCATGCGTTGAACAGAAAGCCGAGTCCGAAGGAGAAATGTGCCACAGGATCTCCTTCGCATGCATTCAACTCGCCGAAAGTGCGGAACGCTCCCATGCCTTGCACCTTCGGGGCGTGGAACATGCGCGCCGCCCCAGCCCCAACGCCATACCCGACCAACAGACCGATAATGATAGATTCCACAATAATCGTAACGGTTTCCATCGGAATCCTCCCCACTCGGATGTAATGCTTGCAAGCTGCTTACCGTACTACCGCAAATGAAGAATGCGCTGGGGCGGGGACAAAGATTCCGTCTGCTGCTCGAACGCGATTTCGTCCAGCTTTACGGCGCGGATTTTGATATGGATGCGAACTCGAATCTCGTAACGTGTCCTTACTCTCGCAAAAAATAGCCCGAGAAACCGTTCCGTATAGCGGGCCTCCTTCGCCGACAACACTTCGACATTCTGCGGCTCAATCTGCAGCAGCACATCGGGAATCTCCTGCGCGAGCTTCTTCTTCATGGCGGAGAGCGCCTGCTGGAAGGCTGCGGCCTTCGAATCCCCCTTCCCTTCGATCTCGATCTTCTGCTCCCATACGTGGAACATGACGTCTCACCCCCTATATTGCTGAATATAGGCTTCCGTCAGCCTTCTGCCCAGTTCCTCCACATCCATGAAGCCGAAGCCAATCACCTTCTTGCCATCCCGAATGGCCGTGACGCCCGCATCAATGGAACGCAGGCCGAACTCCATCGGATACTTATATTTCGTATTGGCCGTAACCGCTCCGGCTCCCCCGCTGCCGCAGAACGAAATGCCGAAATCCGCCTGCTCCGCGTGCATCACGTCGCCGACCTTCATGTCCGCCCCTACGCCCGGGATGAGGATCGCTTCCCCGCCGGCCGCCTCTACTCCCTTCGCGACTTGCTGTCCTTTACCCAGACGATCTCCAATCACGACTTTCACTTTGTTCTCCATCGTATTCACCTCTTCTTATTGATTCCTGGCAGCTTCGAAATGAACCGTCAAATAAAACACTTCCGCATCATCAATCGCTTGCTCCGCGAACTCCCCGTAACTTCGCAGCGTCCGGTGACTCAGCTGTACCAGTTGCGGACTGACCTCGTCCAACATCGATTCCTCCAGCTCGGGCAACGGCTCTCCTTGCTTCAGCCTGCGGGCGAACCCGAGCAAATGGATGGCAATGACGAGCAGACGGTCATCCGTCAGCGGCAAGCCAATCCGTTCACTATCTGCCAGCAGGCCGTACAGCATGGGCCGCAGCTCTCCCAGTTCGTCTGGGTCTGCCTTCGTCTTGGCGGGAATGTCATGAAGTATTCGTTCGACTCTATCCATCTGCTGATCGCTCTCCATCATTCAAGTTGTCGTTGTACGCTTCCAAATATCTGAGAATGGCAAAAACCTCTTCCTCTGAAGCGCTTACATTTCGTTCTCTAAGCATCTGTTCAATCTCAACCTTCATCGTCCGCTGCGCTTCATCCAATATCGGAAGCTCCCTGCTAACCGCAAAGGATCGCCCGCATGCGGCGCGGTTCACCATTAACATAAGGTGAAGCCGCAGTCCTTCCTCCCGCTCCGGCGACAGATAGCGCTTGAAGCGCGCGATGACAGCTCTTGACAATTCATAGCCCGTATAGATCACATCGCGAATGCGGCTTTCCAGGCTCCCATCACACGAAGGATGCGTCTTCGCATCGCCGAAGATATGCCCGCTGCGTTCCGTGTGTGCCGTGCCGCGATTCAATCGGCCAAGCTGCATTCGAATCGCCTCGACATCCCTGGTTCCCGGAATCGAATGTACGACGACGACCGGAACTTCGGCCGCTACGGGCAAGTTGCTAATGATCAAATCGACTTCGATGTTCTGAAGCACCTTCCTGACATCCATCACCGAGCAAGTGGCGACGAACCGGATATGCTTCAACTCGCTCTCGATAACGGTGGTGAGCAGTTGGGCCGTTCCCCTTCCTGTACCGCACACTGCCAGCGCTCTCCACCTGTGCTGATCGATCCGGCGCTCATACGCCGTCTGGAAATGCAGCACGATGAACGCAATATCCCCATCGGTAAGAAAGATCTGATGCTCGCGAAGCACGTTCGTGCACGCCGCCTTGACATGCCGGAACATCGTCTTGTACTTCAACATCACATCCTTCGTCAACGGATTCGGATCGGCAACCCCCAGGCTGTGCTTCGAGATGCGGCTCGACATATGTGCGAACAGACTGTTCAACAAATCCGGATTGTCTTGGAGCGGGAATTGCATCTCTCGCTCCACATGCCGAATCAACTCCATCGTGAGCACATACACATCGGGAAGCGGCTTTTGTTGTCCGCCTTGGGCTTGCGGAGCGGCAAGCCCTTCCGCTTGCAAGCCGATGAACCACAGATCGCCGTCCGTGAAGGATATCGGATACCGTTCCGACAATGGCTTCAGTCCCATTCGAATAATAGAATGGATCATCAGTCTGTTCTGCGGGGCGCCGGCGCAATCCGCCGGCAGCGGGTACCCTGAACCGCTTGCCGATCGGCATCTCTGAATGGCAATGCACAGCCGGATAAAAACCCCGATCATGACGCGATCAGACAACGTTGCCCCAAGCTCCCGCTCGATATCCCGCACGATGTTCGCTACTAGCACGAACAGCATATTCACGTCGACAACGGACTCAAGCAAGCGCTCCAACACATTGACGGCGAACGTGTCTGGCTTTCTCCGCAGCGCAACGCCCTGAACGATCTGCAGCATATCGGCTTGATCCAGTTGCTCATAAATAACGTTTTCCAATACGGCACGACGCTCCTGCTCGCCAGCCTTCAGCTTGATGCCGCGCCGCGTACGCTCAATCGCAAGCCGATGTTCCGCGAGAAGGTCCTCAGCCAGCGCCACATCCGACACAATTGTATTGCGGGTGACATCATACCGTGTGCAGAACCGCCCGATAGGGATGGGTTCATCGCCGAGCAGCAAATCAAGCATGAGACAGGCCATCCGCTCCTGTTGGCTAATGAAGACGCCTTCACCCGCTTCATCCAGCCTGTGAAGCAGCGCCGTCTGCGCCGCATGGCCGCATTCCAGCCATATCCCTTTGCTTGGGCTTGAATGCAGCGGCATCCCCTGCTCCTTCAGCCACATGCGAATCGCTTCCAGATCGTACTTGATCGAGCGCTCGCTCACCTCGTACATGGCGGCCAATTCTTTAATGTGGAGCGGCGTATTCACGAACATCAACTTCTTAAGCAAGCTTCGAGAACGCGTTGACAGTGCGATACCGCATCACTCCTTATCGCCTGCTGGCGGCACGAATCCATCATGCCTCCAGTACCGACTCCAGCACGGCCGCGAGCGCCTCTACCGCTTCCGCTTCTTGCTCGCCATTCGCTTCGACAATGACCTGATCGCCCTGCTGGAGCGATAGTGACAAAATGCCGACAATGCTCTTGGCGTTGGCCGCCTTCTCGCCTTTAAGGAGGCGAATATCGCATGGAAACGCTTTTGCTTGTTTCATTAACGCTCCGGCTGGCCTGGAATGAATCCCAAGCGGATTCACGATCGTGACCTGCTTATCCATTATGTGTCCCTCCTGTACGCAGTCTTGATCTGTCAATGAGTTCGCAACCGCCACGATATGTTCTTCTTCCCTGCTTTAACGGTATCGCACATCCAAGCCGCTGCCAAGATTCAACCTTTTGCACTGTTCATCGGGAGGCAAATTGAACATCTCCGGAGAGGCGCGGACGGAGCACTGGAGCGTGAAGAGGAAGACCCCGGGACGGACAACAACAAAAAGACAGAAGCCGCCTCGTCCGCGCTGCCCGATGCCAGCACGTTGAGCGGCTTCTGCCTGGCCCCATCATTCACCTCAAGTCGTGCACCGCCACGCCCTATTAGCCGTCGTAATTCACGACATAAGAATGAAGAGCCGTATGATAATACCCTACGCTATATTCGATTAGCATGCCGTTCACGTCATAAGAATACCGGGAGCGCCGCAAGAGCGGCACGTCCGCTCCTACGCCAAGCACCGCCCTGGCCGCGGGCGGCGCCGTCGTCACGGCGAACTCGTCCTTGTACTGGCCGAGTTCGATATCCTGCTCCTCCAGCCATTCATACAGCGATTGCCCGTCCAGTTCCGACAGATCGAGCGCTCCGGCCTGATGCGACAAATAGTGAGTAAAGTGGATGTACGGCGAACCGTCAAGATCATAGACCCGCTCGATGCATAGGCAGTTCGCCCCGAACAAGCGGCAAGGAGCGGTTCCCTCCTCGGCGTGGATGACTTCCGCCCTCACGACCCGTTTATGAATCCGGTGGCCCTCCTCGACCAAAATTTCCGTAAACCGCTTCCATTTGGACAGCTTTGAGGCAGACGTATTGCGAATGACCTTGGTGCCTTTCCCGCTGCTTTTCTCTACATACCCTTCCTGCACCAGTTCAATGATGGCGTTGCGTACCGTTATTTTGCTGACCTGGAATTCTTCTTCCAGCTGAGGCTCTGACGGAATATTCGTGCCGAGCGGATAGACGCCGTGCAAAATGCGCTCGCGCAAAACATTTCTTACCTGTACATACAAAGGACGTTTGTTCCGTGACAGTTTCAAGACTACGGCCTGCCTTTCCTTTACTTGCTGTGCTTCCCCTTATCTCTCGACGTCGATCCCGGACTCTTCCATCGCCCGCATCACTTCCTGCTCGGCCGCCATCGGCGTGTCGCCTTCGATCGTATGCGCCAGCATGCTGGAGGCGGCGGCGAACCTTACCGTCCGCTCCGGCGGGAAGCCGCGGAATTCGCCATGCAGGATGCCGCATGTATAGGCATCCCCCGCGCCAATCCGATCATGTACCGCGAAGGTTAACGGTTCGGCATAATACAATGAGTCCCGCTTATACAAAAAGCCCTGCAGCGAATGCGTCTGACTGTCCACAATCGTGCGATGGGTGCCTGCGATGACGGAAATATTATACTGCTTGGCCACCTGGGGAATCAATTCCTCCGCCTGTTCCCGCCGTCCGGTCTTCCCGCTCTTCATGTTCAGCGTCAGCATCGCATCCTTTTCGTTCATCATGACGATATCTGCCAGCTGCAGCATCTCCTCATAATGGGGCTTGGCCTTCACATGCCCGCCTTCCCCCCAATGCGCCGGGCGGTAGTTGCAATCGAAGATGACGAGCCCTCCCGCAGCCTTGACGGCGGCTGCCAATGCCTTCATATGGCGGCGGACGCCATCGTTCATCGCCAGGGCAATGCCGCAGACATGAACGGCGTCGATCCCGTTCGCGATACCGGCATACGGATACGCATCTTCCGGAGCGGTATTGAAGCTGCTTCCCAGCCGATCCGTATACGTGACGCGCCCGGGGCGCGCCCCGAACCCCTTTTCGTAGAAGTACATTCCTATATATTTCCCGCCGCGGGCAAGATAAGACGTGCCGATGCCGAGCTTGCGCAGTTGCGACTCTGCCGCTTCGCCCAGCGGATTATCCGGCAGCCTCGATACCAGATAGGCCTTATGCCCGAAGCGGGCAAGCTGCGAACTGACATTGACGCCCGTGCCCGAGAACGAATAATCGAGCCGGCTGGCTTGGCTTAACCGCTCCACTCCAGGCACGCTTAACCGCATCATCACCTCTCCGAAGGCCGCGATCTTTGTGGGAGTCCAATCAGGCATAATAATCGACCCATTTCTTCATAGTCGTATACAAGACGCGCATATCCTCAACCTTCGTCTTGCCGGTTGCCTTATCGATGATGGAAGAGTAGACATGCGGAATGACGACCGGCACATTCGCTTCGAGCGCAATGCGGAGAATCGCTTCGAAGTTGTCCAGATCGATTCCGCCGGTCGGCTCCAGCGCAAAGCATTCTTCGCCGCATGCCTTCGCCACGGCGCGCAGTTCGTCCTCGCAAGCAAGGCCATTCATCGGAAAATATTTAAGCGCATTGCCGCCCATATCGCGCACCAGAGCAATAGCGCTCTTGATCGGAACGACCGCTTGATCTGCTTGTTCGGCGCTTACAGGACCCGTTGAAATATTGACGTAACCGACTTGCCCGGCAGGCGACACCAAGCTGTTGATCCAGGAGTCCTTGCCATCGAGATTGGCGCGGGTTGCGCCTACCGAAGGGAATACCTGGTTAATGTGCGTCCCCCCGTAATGCTTCGCGATCTCCGCGACTACTGCCGCTTGGCGATTGTCGCCGGCTCCGAGCCCAATCGATACGGCCTCGTCAATCGCTGCACCGTACTCCTTCATCGCCTCGACGGCGGCCTCGACAGTCGAATAGTTTTTGGACAGGACGCCGACCAGCACATGTCCTTCCGCCGCATCGAACACTTCCTTCGCATTCTCTACGCTGTTGGCGAGCACATTCAGCGCCGCGCGTCCTTTGTACAACCGTTTATCCATCTTAGACATGAGCAGTTCCTCCCGCTAATTTACGAATTTGTGACGTGATGACGTCGATGTCGTCCCCCATGAGCGGGCGCGGATCGATATCGAAATAGCCTTGTCTTGCCCCGTAGTCGCGCGTATAGATCGCGATCTCTCCCGATTTCAAGCCTTCTACGACGTCTGTGGCCATCGTGCCGGCAAGCGCGGAATCGATCTGAATGCGCGCACGGTATATGGCCCGGCCCGCTTCGTCTTGAACGATCGTACACGTGACGCCTTCGAGTTCATTCAGTGGCATCAGTTGGGCAAGCGTCTCTTTCTCCTGCTCGCTCTTGTCTTCCTTCACCATATATTCGTCTAATGCCTGCAGCAATCCGAATACCGACTCTTTGCCGACCTTCATGCTCCGACCGATGCCATGCAGTTGGGTCTTCACCCATTCCACAGCCTGCCGCTTGCCCGCCACGATGCCCGTCGTCGGTCCCTCGATTGCCTTCGAACCGCTGTAGATCGCCAGATCGGATACCTTCACATATTTCTGCAAATCTTCCTCTGCAGCCGCATCGACGATGAGCGGCACCCGGTTGCGCTGCGCCACTTCCCATGCTTCTTCGACCGAAATCATATTTTTTTGTACAGCATGATGGGATTTCACATAGAGAATAGCCGCCGTCTTCTCATGAATCGCGTCCTCGATATGTTCGGCCCTGCCTTCATTCGCATAACCGGCTTCCACTAGCTTGCCGCCACCCAGATAGACCATGGTCTCTATGGGAGCGCCGTATTGCACATTGTGGCCTTTCAGAATAAGAATCTCGTTCTTCTCGATCGGATCCTGATGCAGGCGAAGGCTGCGGCGGCGCTCCCCTTGCGTCACGATGCCCGCAACCGACAGCGCGATTCCGCTCGATGCCGAATTCACAATGACGGCCGCTTCGGAACCGATGAGCCTAGCGGCATAGCTGCCTGCCTTATCGACGAGATCGGCAATTTCCACATAGCTCTGCGCGCCGATCTTCATCGCCTCCATCACCGTGTCCGTCGCCGCGGATACGCCTAGGATACTCATGCGGCCGCTGGCATTAATGACCCGCTTCAGTCCGTACTTCACATGCAACGTACTTGCCATTTGCATACACTCCCTTAGCTACAAGATGTTGATGCCCGATGCGGACATCGCCTTCCGAATCCGTCAGCTCTATCGGTTCATTCCGCACTTCGAATAGCGTCAGATGGGCCCGATCCCCTATTTGTATCCGGCCCAGCTCCGGTTTCCTGAGCCAATCCGCCGCATTAACCGTCACAGACGCGATGACCTCTGCCAGCGAATAACCCAGATACAGGAACTTCGACATGACGCGGGCCAAGCTGTATACTGGACCATTCAGCCGGTTGCCGCGGTAAATGTCCGAGCTGATCGTATGGAGCGGAATACGATGCCGCTTGGCGGATTCTGCTGCCTTGAACGAGAAACTCGCTGTCCCATGCCCAACGTCAAGGTGTACGCCGCGCGATATCGCGTCGGTCAGCACGCGAAGCGGCTCTCCATTTTCCCGGAACAAATTATTCGCTTTGCCGTTCAAGTAATGGGTAATCACGTCATCCCGCCGCAAATAAGGAATAATCTCTTCAATGCCGGGAGGGGCCGAGCCGATATGCACCATGACGGGAAGTCCTGTATCGTCCGACAAGGCGCGCGCTTGCTTGAGCGGTTCTATGCCGCAGTCACGCACGACGCTCCGGCTTATTCGCGCTTTGAGCCCAACAATAAAATCACGATGTTCCGCTACAGCTTCCCGCACCGCAACCGGATCGATCCAGGCAAGGTCAGACAGCTCATCCGTTCGTTTCAGCCCGATTTTGGAAATATTCAGCAGCGCCAACACATTCGTAACAGCCTGTTCCGCATTCGCCCTCAGATCTCCAATCCGATCCGCCCCCATGCTTCCGGCATCGACGACAGTCGTAACGCCTTGCTCCACGCCAATCTTGTCAATCGCATCGCCATAAGGATCGAACTCTTCAAAGGCATGAACATGCAGATCGATCCAGCCGCTGGATACGTAAGTTCCCGTATTCGTGTAATCAATAATATCGCCGCCGTGACTGGCGCCCGCTTCCGTAATGCCGGCAATGATCCCGTCCTCGACGACCAGATCCATATCCGTCCCATCCACGCGTTTGAGGCCGCGCAGGACGATCCGCTCTGCCAAGTTGCTCACCTCATTTCGAATAATGAAGGAAATCCTTTATCGTCGATAAGCCAAACATTATAATGTTTGGTCTCATCGTAGCACTGCACTTCGTCTGCGTCAATATAACGTTATAATGTTTGAATTTCCGTCAACATGCCGCCCTGTAACTGCTCCAAGCCACAATATCGTCAAAAAAACCCTTGCGCGGCGCACAAGGGCTAAGGGGCGAAACGGCTTATGAAGCGAGCACCTCGACGGTGAACCCGCCCGGGGCCTTCACATAAAATGTCCAGCCATGCAATCTTTTCGGCGGTGCGACATTGAAGCCGTCTTCCTTCAGCCGCCGGTTAATCTCATTCACCTTCTCTACGCTCTCCTGGATGCTTTTCTGGATATTTGTTCCTTGTTTATCGTAACACATTCATGCAAGTGATAACCTTTGCTCTACGAATTCGTTGCTCTGGCCATCCCTGACCCGTCACGTGGATTGAAACCCCGATGCGCAACCCTGCAGTGCGGGGCCGGCCATCTTGCTGGCTCCATGATATGTTTCACACTGCATTCATAATGAATATATGGCCTTAGCCATTATTCTTCATATTCCACATCATTGTCATTACACCATTCGATAGCTTTCTTTTTGTAGCACTGATCACGATATTGATACCAATCCTCTGCAATCCCCAAATCGATTACTTTATCCTTGAATCTTCTGAAGGCGCCTCTGCCTTGTATAGCGTCCAATAAAATATTCTGTTTTCTGTTATCACGAATGGAGTAACTAAAATCCTCCAGCATCTCGTATTCATTGATATCAAATTGTGTTGGCAACTCCTCATAATCCTCATCATTTTCTAAGATATCAATCGCCAGTCTTATATTTTCTTGCTCCCAATCCATTAACTTTTCGATCTCGTCATCCTCTATTTCTTCTGCGGTTCTAATATCATTTTCTGATACCGAAACTACCTCTCCAGTTTTTCGGCATAAATAAGTATAGGTTCCTTCAAATTGCATTGCCATGCCGTCAATGATTTCTTGCAGTTTAATTTTCATCGTTCTCACCCGATTTTTTGATTTTACAACCTATTTATCAGAATATCCTTGCTATCGGTACCGTAAAACATTTTTGTATAGCAACTTAGGATTCGATATAGCCAGATTGCAGCATGTAGAGAACACCTGCACTAAGGTCCCCAAGCTTCGCTTTCTTCAAAATAGCTTAGTCCCAAACGCCGTATTTCCTCTAACATCAAGCTTGCTTCCTTCGGTTTCCTGATGATTATAATCTTCGTAGTTGGCGAATAGCTTTCCAGCTTTGCCATAATTCCAGGTCGCTTATCCCTTCGAAAATTCCAGCCGTACTTGATAAATTCCCAGTCAATGGATTCCGGGCAGCCTTCATTCAAGTCAGGTCTTGTTTGGCCATGATACTGAATTCTTCGCTTAAGCACCCTATAGGTGGTGATGATATTGAAGTTCACCCATTTCATGGGGAGTATGAACCCATCCCGGCTTCCAAAAGTAAGCATCCAAATGATACACAGGCAGCTTCAAAATCTCGCCGAGTTCACGGGAAAATGTGGACTTTCCTGAGCCGCTTGAACCAATGATTTCATGCTCAAATCATCTCCCCTGAAAGCTGCATTTATTCATAAAGCGATTTCATGTTTCTCCATTCATCTTCTAATATACTCATCTCTATCAAACTCCAATATGAATCTTGATACCGTCTTGCATCCCTTGTTACGCCTTCTTGAACGAAGCCCAGTTTTTCATAGCATCTTCGGGCTGATTCGTTAAAATCAAAAACACCAAGACTTATCCGGTGCAACTGCAGTTCTTCAAATCCTATTCTTAACGCCTGCTGCATGATTTGTGTACCGTACCCCTTGCCCCGGCTGCTCTTATTTCCGATGAGTACCTTGCCTATTCTTGCTGAGCGGTTATGTCTTTCTATTCGGCCGATGGAAATATGACCGACTGTCTGATTGGTTTCCGTTTCGATTGCTTTATATATAAGTCTGTGTGAACGCTCTACATCATTAGCTCCCTTGATATATTCGAGCAGTTGATCTTCAGTCAGTGGATATTTGAATTCCGGCCCGGCCCATTGGAGCAAAAATGCTTCATCCCCGCTCCATGATATCAGTTCTTGAAAATCGGAAGGCACGAAATATTGAAGCGTGATCATACGTATTCACCCCTCCTTGTCATGTGGCGTCCATCAAGCATAATATCCGCCTCGCTTGACATATTGCCCTTCGGCAGCGTAATGCTTATAGATTTTGGAGAACACGCGATATGCCATAAATTCGCTTTTCTTTTCACTCGTAAAAACAATGATATTATTCAATGGTGTGTCTTTTGCTATTTCCCCGCTCATTAATTTGGAAAGATCGACTTCCATTTCATATTCCAAGGTTTGCATGCAATGGCCATATCGGTAGCGCGCGACGGTTCCTCTCTCTTCGATTAATTCGAACTCAATACAAATCGCCATCTTCCCACTCTCCTTGACCTTGAGACCACAGTACCTTATACATACTCGCTTCGAGTATCGAACAGAAGCGGATCCAGCTTGGCCCATGGCGTAAAGGTTGTCGTTAAAGAGTACCGTTCGCCCGATTCCGCTGATCGATAGGCTCCGAACATAATTTCGTGCACGTGGAGCTGCTGCTTGCCTGACTGTATCGGCTGCTTGCCGGTTCGAAGACAATGAACGAAATGGGCGATCACACTTTCGTTGGTCTGCTTGGCGATCTCCCCGCGTGGGATATAGCAATCCTCCTGCCCGCGCCAATGGACTTGTTCCGCATTTGGCATGGGCTCCGCCGTTTGAACAATTAAGGGATAGCCGCTGTCATTGATCGCGATCGTTCCTTTTCGTCCATAAATAATCGTATTATTCTGCTTGAACGCCATGCCCCACAAGGAGCGAATCACGGCATGCTGCCCTCCGGCAAATTGGAGGATGATCGTCACATTGTCATCCACATCGCTGCGTACCTTCTTCCCGTCTCCGACGATGCGGTTCGGAATCAGCGTATTCACTTCGGCCATCACGCTGACGGCCGGTCCTAACAAACCGACGAGCCGGCTGATCGGATATGCCGCGCAATCAAGCACCGCCCCTCCATGGGCGATGGATTTAGTATAATACCAGTTGTCACGCCATGGGCCGGGAAGGGACAACTGCGCTTCGGCTCCCGTAATCTTGCCGATGTAGCGCTCATTCACAAACTCGGAGGCGGCTAAGAAGACAGGATGCAAATCAAACGGCAAACTCATGAAGATAGCGCCTTTCGCCTCGGCCAGGGAGACCATGCGTTCGCAGTCCTCGAAGGAAGTAGCGATCGGCTTCTCATTAAGTACATGCAGGCCCCGTTCCAGCGCGGCAATGAGTGGGGAGTTGTCACAACGACCCCGTCGAGCTCCTCTTGATCCATCATGACCCGGTAATCATCATACCATCTGGGGACTCCATGCTCTGCCGCTTTCCTCTCGGCATGCTCCATATGCTTGGCGCAAGTAGCCAGAACACGAACTCCTTCCAATTGAGCCGCCTGTTCAAAATATCGATTGCTGACATGTCCGCTTCCAATCATGCCTAAATGAATTGTTTTCATGGATATCTCCTTCATGTGGACTAATATGCACTCCGTAAAGCGATGAAGTAAGCAAGATAACAACGCTTATTGCCGATGAATCTCTCGCACTTTCGGTTCTGATATCGTTACAACATTGACAATATGATCCACAATCCCGTAATGTAGATAAGGCCCCGGGTATTCCTGACTTGCAAACGCAGCATTCGATATGTAGTCTAAAAACCTGGATGTAGAATAGATTCTAAATGTCTTTTTACCCTCGAACCTTTCATAATCATCCCATGAAGTAAATGACTCATTGATTACTGAATACCCAATATTTTGATTCAAAATCGAGCTGAATGATTGGGGCATTCGTACTTTGAAAAAATCTTTCGAAAGATTATCAATCTCTCGTTTATATAAGTTAATTAGTCTCTCCATTTCACGTTTCTCTTCTTCAATCAGATGATTATAGCGATGATTAATATCTTCAACAACACTATCATACCCTACAAATAAGATCGGTATATATTCATAGCGTTTATCAAAAGACCGTAATTGTGATAATTCAGCACATCCTAATATCAGATCATAAGACCCGTCAACCATACCGCTAACAATCCAATTTATTCTTTCCCGCTGTACATCAATAGATTTTTCTTCGTACAAACTTAGAATATACTGGGTTAAATCCTTTTCAGTGCAAAGAGAATGAAAATCTAGCGATATAAAAAATTCATACGTATTATTGCCTAACTCGGATAAAAAGTTTTTGTCATAAATCCACTGTTCCAACTCCTCTACATGAATGCCTCCACTTAAGAACTTCATAAAATAATCGGTTATTTCTTTTGAAAAATGAAACATTTCATTTCGCACCTCTTTGCAAGATCGGATTATTAATCCGTTAAACATAGAATCGAATTTCCCCGAAGTTGATGCCAGGCACACAGTAAAAAAGGAAAAAGCCTGATTTCAAGCCCTTTCCCCTTATCGGACAATATTGTTGAACCCATTATGCCGGAATGATTTATTGGCGTTTTTTAAGTTCGCCCGCCACTTTATACTCATGGACAGCGCCGTCTTTGAGAAAATAATACGTAATGTCCAATAATTCTTCTTGTTCATTCCAGGTGATAAATAGTTGTCCCGAAACCTTTTTATTTTTCAGGCCTTCCATATCAATGGAGTCATTGTCCGCTTCAAATTTATAATCGTCTTTTGCCCCGATGTCATAACGCCATAGAATCAAATCGCCAGCCGCAGCATCTCTTACTTCAGCGTACTTGCCTCCCCAAATTTTTTTGACCTGATCTTTGGAAAGAGGCAAATTCATGGGCTGCTTGTGATAAAAATCAGTTCCGAACTGAGGTTCCGTCTTCTTGTCAGACGCTGTGCCCAATAACCCGCGATCCGATAAATTTCGGAGAATGGTTGCCATTTCTCCGCGGGTCAGAGGCTCGTCGCCGCCGAACCGGTTGTCGGAAATGCCGCTCATCAACCCGCTATCCTTGGCCCATTCCGCATGTTCAGACCACCAGCCGCGGTCTTTAAAATAACCTTTTAATACCTGCCCGCTTGCTTCAACCATGCCTGACGCATGAATGAGGACGGCTGCACAGACACCAATTCCTACGCCTTTAAGCATGTTTTTATTCATTTTCACGACTCCTTCCTTGGAAACATGACATCTGTAGAATTCCACGGCATTCGTGCATAACGTCTATCCAATTTACGAACCGAGGAACCCGATTTCCCGTTTAGGCCGACCCGCCAGCCCCGCTTCGTAGAGTAACGGTATCAGGCAGGCTCAGCCCCTTACCAACAGGCTGCACGCTCTCCATGACCTTCGCTGTCATGTCTGCCCCGATTAACGAATCGATGAGCCATGCAGCTAACTCCTGCCCGGCCAGGCATCCGGCGGCCGTGCTTATATTCCCGACATTGACGAAGCTCTTATTGACAATCTCCACTCCCAATTCGGCAAGTTGATGAACAGCCGTAGGATACGTAGTTGCCTGCTTTCCCGTCAACAATCCCATAGCTCCCAAAAGCAGCGCACCTGAGCACATAGAGCCTATCAATTGCTTCTCCGGATTGAGTTGAAAACGTTTTAAATAATGAGAATTCTGATACAGCTTCTGAACACCTTTCCCACTGGAAAAAAGAACGGCATCCGATGAATTCGCCTCTTCGATCCTTCCATGCGTAGGAATACGAAGTCCTGCCATAGACACATGCGAATCCTCCGTTCCCAGTATCCTGACGTCCCAATCGTCCAGTCCGCCTACTAACCTCACCCTGTTCAATACATCCCACGGCAGGAACAAGTCAAGATCCGTAAAATCATCAAAACACACAAGAGCGATTTTCATTTTTTCACCTCTCATCATTGATTTAAACCATCATATGTTAGGGAGCAATCCAATAATTCGTTCAGCTCGCTCTCAGGGAGTACCTTGTTCGCGCAGTAGACCAGGCTGGAGTGAAAGCCCCATTCTCCATATGCAACCAAACTGCTCTTCTTGCTGTGCTGTCTCACTAAAGCCCAAATTCCTAAATCTCCTTGGGCGCCTCGTCAAACAGAATCCAATCTTTGTACTTCATCACATAAGACTCTCCAAACATTTTGAACCCGTCCAAATATCCGGCGCCCTCTTTTTCAGGCAGCTTATCGCATATTTCGGCTAACAACAACACTTCTTCAATGCCGAGAGTTATCCACGCTTTTTCTTCATTTTTGGATAGAATGCTTTCAAAACGGCATTTCACCAATGCGGAGGAATCGAGCTCATGGCGTTTTCAAAGTCCTTTGCCAAATTTGCTCGTCCAAGCCGGGCACAGATCGGGAAAAATCGGACCAATCCATCATATCTTCATACGCAACGATCTCGAACCCTCTGCTATCGAGTTCGTTTCTTTCCGCGACTTGCTTGCATGCTCTACATTTGAAAGCCAGCTGTTCCTTTTCCATCATGCACCTGCTTAATTATGTAAAATATTGAGTCCTCATATAATGATATTATAGTTCATCTATCTTCCTCTTTACCTCCTAAAAATTTGAATAAGGATCCCGGCATGCGAAAGCGGAAGCTCTGCCGATCTTCCGCTTTTTTGGACTCGCCACTATATAGAACGAACTGAGGCTTCACGCCGAGCTACCACGCGCTGTCAAACGCCGCTTCCATTTGTGCCGCCTCCTTAGAGACCGCGAAAAAGACAAAGCGGCCTTTCGTTTTTAGAACATGCTTTTCGATGAGAAAATATTCTTCCGGGCGATAGTCTTTAAACTTTACCGTCTGGGCTTCGATTCGCTGCAATATGTTTTGTTTGACGCTTTCTGCCTGATCCGCATCTTTTACTTTGATAACTGCCAATTCGTCCGCCTTTACATTGGATGCAGCCGTATACAGAATAAAATCCTCCACTTCATCGGCATCGAGATGATAGAGCTTATGCAGCTTCTTCCGATCCCCCTGATTCATCTCATCCAGGTTCACCGCCCGTTGAATTCGCTCCGCCACCGCGGCGGCCGACAGCTCCTCCCCGTCTTGCTTACCGGAACATCCGGCCAATGCGCCGATGACAACGGCTAACATGAATAAAAAGGCGAGGCATTTCCAAGCCCCTTGTCTATATTGTTTCATTCGACCAACTCCGATAGATTCTGAATAGATGGCTCTTCAAAGAATGTATTGACATTATAGAGCAGCAGCATGTCACGGATACCGTGCTGCCGCACGAGTGCCTTCAAGTCTTCCCCGTAATACCGGAGATCGACGACATAAATTTCGCTAAAATGCTCCGTTAAGAAGGGCAGCAAACTATTGGCGTACGAATCTTTGACCACCAACAGCTTCCTCTTTCCCTCCGGGTGGACCGTCGTGATTTTAATAAGCGCATGATTGCCGTTAAAAAACACGGTATACTTATCCTTCTGTGCGAGATTGCCCATCTCGTACAAAGAATCCGCCGTTCGCTGTTCATCGACGTACTCCACTTTATAGCTCGCTTCCTTCTTCGGCAGATAGAGCTCGATCCCGTCCGGCCGGATATGCCGGAATCCGCTCTTCGAATAGAGCGAGCCGTAAAATTGATCCGTTATGCGCTGAATGCGGAAATCTTCCTTGTCCAGCGGGATGATCCCCATGTGCTTGCACAGCTCCCGATAGGCGTAATAGGCGCCGGTCGTGGTCCAATGATGATCGGTTCGGTAAAAAATAGGCTGTTCCCGTTCTGCAGACAGCGCGGGATGCACATCGACGAAGCGAATCGTGCCAGGAAGCTTCTGCCGTACCTTGTCCATATACGCCGGTTCATCGCCGGATGCGGCATACGCCGGGAGCTTATCCTGGTGCAGCGCGGCCGCGGTAGGCACAAGCATCATATATTTGCGAACGCCGGGCGTGGCATGGTCGAACGCGCGAATGGCCTCTATCTTATCCTCCACATCCCTGTCTTCCGGCGGGTTGAAGCGTTGAATAAGGAAGCCGTCCTTACCCAAGTACACCCCGTTGCTCTCCTTTTTTCCCATCGCCCGATCCGCATCGGTCTTCACTCCGATCCAGGCATCCCGGAAGACGAATTGATCGGACACATACTGCTCGTAATTGGAAGTAAATTTTCCCGCCGCCAGCGACTGCAGCGTAAAGTCAGGCCACTTCTCCAACACCCGATTTTCCGCTTCCGAAAATTCACGTTCCGCCGTCAGAAGATTCAGCACGGCGAGCGCGCCTATAAAGAGGAGCAGCAGTACGGCCATTACATATTTATAGATTTTGTCGTATCTGTTCATCGGCGCCGCCTCCTTCAAAAGCGAAAATATAGGAATGGGTTGTACGTTTCCGTGACCAGATAAGCCGTCGACAGCAACAGGAACAGCAAATACATCGCCGGAACGAGGATAGCTCCTGCCATGTTCCCTTTTTCCCTGAAGAACGATAATGCCTTCCGGGGAAGCGGCGTCGCGCACAACGTCACCACGATCAACAAGACAACATTCGCAGACAGATCATAAAGTGCTTGACGGTCGACCAATCCATGCGTGCCGTACCCGAACATCGCCCCGGCGAATTCCGCGGCGGAACCCAGATTTTCGTATTCGAACAAGACCCAGCCGAAGATCACGATCAGAAGCGTATAGACATGTCCAACGATGCGAGGACTGCGCTGCAGCCATTGCAACAGGAACAGCTTCTCGGCCATAACGAAAATACCGAAATACAAGCCCCACAGCATAAAATTCCAGTTCGCTCCGTGCCACAAGCCGGTTGCGAGCCAGACGGCGAACAGATTGCGGAACTGGATCAGCAGGCCCGACCGGTTGCCGCCGAGCGGAATATAGATATATTCGCGGAACCAGGCTCCCAATGAAATATGCCACCTGCGCCAGAACTCCGTAACGCTTTTGGATATATAGGGATAATTGAAGTTTTCCACAAAATCGAACCCGAACATCTTCCCAAGTCCGCGCGCCATATCCGAATATCCGCTAAAATCGAAATAGATCTGGAACGTAAAGGCGATAATGCCAAGCCAGGCCGACAATACGCTTAGCTCTTCTGCCGGCGCCGCCTTCACGCTCGTCCACAGCAAGCCGATATTATTGGCCAGCAGCACTTTTTTGGCAAGTCCTCTGATGAATAATTCCGCCCCTTCGCCGAACCGGTCCAGCGTCATCGTTCGGGAGGCCAATTGTCTCGCGATATCGCCGTACTTGACGATCGGACCCGCGACAAGCTGCGGGAACATGGTGACATAAGCGCCGAAGGAGATGATATTCGTCTGTACGGGCACTTTGTCCCGGTATACGTCCACGATGTAAGACATCGTCTGGAACGTATAGAAGGATATGCCCACCGGCAGGGGCAGATCCGCCGCCTGGATATGCAAATGGAATAACTGGTTAATCGTGTCGACGACAAATCCGGCATATTTGAAGAAGCAGAGAATGCCCAAGCTGCCGGCGATGGAGCCGATAAAGACCGCTCTGGCGATCGGCTTGCGGTGCCGGTACTTCTCGATCAACAGTCCGTTAACATAATCGAAGACGGTCGAGAAAATCATGATAAAAATATAGACAGGCTCGCCCCAGGCATAGAAAATCAGGCTTGCGGCGAGCAGTACCGCATTTCTAAGCCTCTTCGGCGATACATAGTAGATCAGAATCGTTGCCGGCAAAAAGAGGAACAGAAACAGGAGACTGCTAAAGACCACTTTCTGTCACCTCGCATAATCGAACGATAAGCATGTTATTTCACTGCGTCCTTCAGCGCATCCAGCATGAACGGATAGAACCCGGCTTGAAAATGGATGCCGTCCTCATCATACAGATCAGGATGGTCGGCAACGATCGGAGATACATCGACAAATCCGGCCTGCTCCTTCTCCGCCAGCTCTTTCAAGCCTTGATTATAATCGCTTATATTTTTGTAACGGGGCTCTTCCTTCTCCCGCTCAGCCGTAACCGGGGTTACCGATAAGATCGTGATTTTGGCCTGCGGAAGCTTTTCCTTGATCGAGCCGATCAAGGTGGCGTAATGCGCCAACGAGTAGGCCTTCGGATCGTCCGTAGGCCAGAGGATGTCGTCCGACCCCAATTGAATAAAAATATGTTTCGGGCTTCGCTTCGTCAACTCGCCGATATCCTCCAGCGCGAATTCCGCCGTTTTGCCCGCGCCGGCCAACACATTCGCCTCATCGAGCACATCATGGAAGGACAGCCCCTCGGTAATCGAATCCCCCAGAAATACGCTGTCTTGAAAAATCGATGGGTACGAAGCTTCGGTTGACTTGGCAGATCCGCCTTCCTGTTGTTGCGCTTGAGGCGGCGGATTTTGCGGTTGTTGGCTGCCGGACTCCTGTCCGCATGCGGCCAAGGTGAATACGATGCTCCCGATCAACAGTGTAAAGATTAATTTTTTTGCCATGTTCCTCTCCCTTCCCGTTACAAACGATGATCCTTCTGGAAATTCAGGTGAAAATGCTTGGCATCATCGTATACGCCGAAGCTGTACCCCTCTTGTTGATAGAAGGCGATGATCTCCGGGAGAACCTGGGCCGAGCCGTAAGGAGGACGCACCAAATGCGGATTCTCGCCCGTAATATCACGGATGAGCGACAACGTTTCACTCATCTCCGGGACGAATTGTCCCTCTTCGTACAGTTTTTTATATTGATGAGTCATGCTATGCCCGCCAACATAATGTCCTTCACGCACCGCGCGCTTCACATTGCTTTGCCAGCTGCGGCGTTCCAGATTGGTACCCTGCATAAAAAAAGTGGCCTTGACGCCGTGCCCCTGCAAAACGTCCAGAAACTTCCCGGTCCATTCGCTCGGACCGTCGTCGAAGGTTAAATAAACGATTTTCCCTTGCGGCCGGGCGCCGCTGCTATTCGCCGCCGCTTGATGGCTCTGTCCGTGTTGCTTCGCCGTCGCCGTCTCCAGCAATGATGTAAATTTCATGAAGCAAAAGACGAGCAGCATAACGGCCGCCAGTCCTGCGATGAATCGGCCTCGTTTCTTCTTTATCGACCTTCCTTCCCTCGTGCTTCGTTCAAGGTTGGTTCGTGCTGTCATGTTCCATCCATCCCCTCTCACACTAGACAGAATAATAGAGAGAGATAAAGATAAAATGCAGATGAAATAAAGAAAAAAGCGCAGAACCGAAGTTCTGCACTCTCTACCTTTTTTTATGCAAATGGAAATAGAACATTACGCCTTCCCCTGTATTGATCACGCCATACGGCACCCCGTGCAGCTCCAAGATCTTCTTGGAGATCGCCAGTCCAAGTCCGGTTCCGCCGGAAGCGCGTTGACGGGAAGGCTCGCCGCGATAGAAACGGTCCCATATCTTCTCCAACTGTTCGTCGGGAATATGGGCTCCTTTATTTTCGATGGAAACTTGTACGGTATCCTCCTCATCAAGAGCCAACACGATAATGGCCTGTCGTTCCGGCGTGTAACGAATCGCATTCGTAAGGAAATTGACGATCACCTGCTCGATCCGGCGTTGATTGGCTACGACTTCGAACGGCTGCTGATGAATATGCAACTGCAATTGCTTGCTCGCGATATCGGAAGCGAGCTTCCCGCACATCCGCTCCAGGACAGCAGCGATATCGAACGATTCCATCTCCAGCTTGTACGTCCCAGATTCATATTTGGCCAGCTCCAGCATATCCGCGATCAGCAGATCCATCCGCCTCACTTCATCTTCCATCGCCGCAAAATAATAATCCCGCTTATGGCTGGCCACCCCGTCCTTCAGAATGGACAGACAGCTTTGAATAACGCTCAGCGGCGTTTTCAATTCATGCGACACCCCGGATATAAATTCCTTGCGCGTATTCTCGAGCTGCTTTTCTTGCTCGATATCCTCCTCCAGCCGGGCGATATGGGAATGCAGCCGCGCAGACAGCTCGTTAATGTTGCGGGACAGCTCGCCAATCTCATCCTTGGCCGTGACCGGAATTTTCTCGGAAAAGTCCAGGCCAGCCATTTTTTGCGTCGTCTCGTTCATGCGCAGCAGCGGACGGGCGATGCGGCGCGAGAAATAGAACGAGGCCAGCAGCACAAGCAGCAGCGTGGCAATGATGATATACACATAGTAGTCCTGCATCATCCCCGCGGCTTCGTTCACGGGCTGCAGCGATGTCATCGCGAACAGGTAGGCAGCCTTCCCGTTGCGCTCATCGATGCGGTCCACGAAGATTTTGTAATTCACATGGTTTTCTTCAAAATCGATGATCTGACTCGGATTCGCGCCGCTGTCGTAGTCGCCGTACAGCAGATCCGCCTGAAACGCTTTGATCCGGTCCAGAAATAAATGGTTCGTGTAGCGTGACACGCCCGCCCCTACCGGTGTCCGGATAGCCGTAATCGTGCCCTTTTCAAGGAAAGAGTGATACTTTTCAAAATATTCCGTTGGATTCTTGAACCGGGGGACGACTTCGTATTCCTTGTTCACCATCTGGTGGTTTTCCAGACGGTTCTCCTCCCTCAGATTGGAGACCGTCCTTCCCATCCGCTGCACGACGAGCTGATTCTTCATGATTAGGCCTTCCAACGCAATCGGTTCCCCCTCTTCAATCCAGGGAGCCAAAAACGGATTGTCGCTGCTGAAGTCCTCGACCTTCATGACAGTGTACAGCGGAACGGTAAGCGTGCTGCCTCCTAAGCCGGAGTTGCCGCCGACCCGATCCAATAAGATCTCCATTTGAAAATCATCGGTATACAGCAGGTTGCCCCTATCGTCCAAGGCCGCGATCCAGGTGCCATGCTTTTGATAAAAATCTTGTTCAAGCCTGACCATCGACTGTGCGCCCTTCCCGGCATGCTTCAGGTATTCCTGTTCATAGGCTTCAAGGGCAGACTTTACACTGGTTACCTTTTGATGCACATACATTTGTTTGAAAAATAAGGTTTGTCCAACAAAAACGATCGCAAGGATGAACAGGCACAAGGCGGTCGTTAATAGAAACAGCTTGAATACGATACCCTTTTTCATGGCTGATCCTCGAATTTATAGCCCGAACGAACGACGGTGACAATGGACTTGGCCTGTTCCCCCAGCTTGGAGCGCAGATTGCGAATATGACTGTTGACCGTGCGATCGTCGCCGACGAAGTCATAGCCCCATACTTTTGTAATCAACTGTTCTCTCGTGATGATGAGCCCTTTGTTTTTCATCAGATACGCTAAGATTTCAAATTCCGTATGCGTCAAGCTGCAGCTCGCCCCGTCTATCGTCACGGATCGGGAGGGGAGATGAACCGTAATGCCGCCGCCGGATAAGGTACCGGCCTCCTGATCGCGGATATGCCGGCTGTCCAGCAGCCGCTTCGCTCTAGCCAGCAATATGGGAGGACTGTAAGGCTTCGTTACATAGTCATCCGCGCCTAGATCGAACCCGAGCAGCGTATCGTCTTCATCCGCACGCGCCGTCAGCATAATAATCGGAACGTTCGACGCCTTGCGAATACGCTTGCACACCGACCATCCGTCCAACTCCGGCAGCATAATATCCAGAATAATCAAGTCCACTTCCTGCTCATGAAATAGCGACAGCGCCTGCTTCCCGTCGCTCGCCTCCAGCACCTCATAGCCTTCATTCAGCAAATAATCCTTCATAATTTCCCGCAAAATAGGCTCGTCTTCTACAATCAATATCGTTCTTGGCATAGGATGACCTCACATCTTTTTGGAGCAGAGCCCCCCATATGGCTTGCCTGAGGAGCCTTGCTTGAGAACATAACATTACTGGATATCCTAACATGTTGGCCGAATGGAGACAAATGTGTTCGGGAGAAAATAATTTATGCCCCTTACCGAATTCCTTGTTTCTTTCTTACAATTGGTTTTCTTACCAATGCCATAATTCCTGCTGTAACATAGAACATGGCAGGAATGAATCCGAATACCGAAATAATACAAACGCCCACCGATACAATAATAAGCGTCCATCCTGCGAGCTTCGGGCTGCCGTTACCTTTCAACCAAATCATCGTAATCATACCTAACACACAGCCGATAATCCCGGGTAGAACCCACTTGCAGTGAAATAACAATGCAAATATGAATGAATATTTTTAAATTCATTCACTCCCGAAGAAAAAAAAGACTGCCTGAATTCATCCTATTTTTGGCAGTCCGTTAACCCTTTCATGATAAACTCCGCCAAATACTGTATCACTTGTGGAAAATGGCGAACCCCAATCTCTTCCTTATGTGAATCGATATACGCTAACGAGTCAAAGAATGCGGGCAAAAGTTCATCATCAATATCCTCTCTTATTTTTCCTTCCGCTTTCCATTTTTTAAATAAGTCATTATATAGACTGCGAATGGAATCATCATTTCCTTTGACCTCTTCATAGTAGTGTTCCAGTTCCCGGAAGAGATCCCGGTTATACCATTCCTTCAGTATGATATTCGAGTTCATAGCACTGATGTTCTGCTCCACTAATGTGCTCACAAGTGTTACGGGATCTTGATTCATGTCTAGGGATTCAACAATCCGCTTTTTCAATATCTCATTTTCTTTCATATAGATTTCAAAGAACAATTTCTCTTTCGAGGAATAGTAGTTATAAAAAGTCCCCACTGCTATTCCCGCCATTTTTGCAATGTCTGCGATATTCGTATCTTTGAATCCTTTGGAGTGGAATAATTCCCAACCACAATTAAAGATAAGCTGTTTTTTATCCATCAGTTACCTAACCTCTTATGAATGAATTTTATTTTATTCGTTCACATTAAAGCACAGTTGCATTTTTTTGTCAACGCAAACAGAAGCACATTAGAATTTCTTAACGCCTTTCAAAGTAACTCTTCATTCAAGTGCCCATTATTTTTCAATATGCTCCTTACTCTTGAAATCGTGCCTTTTCGGAGAGGCAGAAAAGCCATTCTGTGAAACAAAATCCACCTCAAACAAGCAATTGCCTCGAACAGTTCCAGTTCCTCGCTTGTATATGAAGTTTCTTTTACAATCGCAGAAAGTAAATGGGTACTTAGCCTCATGCCGCCATATATCTTCATCAACACCATTGACCAGGCCATATCGTATCTGGGGTCACCAAGCTGCCCGTTGGTCCAATCGATTATGGTATGCGTCCCTTCCGCTTCCAACACATTCCCTATATGAAAATCCCCATGAATCAGGCAATCTTGCTTCATATCCGCACATTCAACGAGTTGAACAAGCAAATCTCGTAGATCAATATGTTCTTCAATCCCCGGATAAAAATAAGAAATAAAATCATGCTTGGGAAGCGCGAATTCATCTATATCTTGGAGAGGAATTCTATGTACGCGAGTTAGCATCTCTATAAGCGCTTTAAACAAACGCTGATTTGCTTTCTCGATAGGACTTCCGTCGAAGCTCGTTAATAAGACAGAATTCTCGTCTCGATCAAGCCCCCAGCCATACGGTTTAGAAACCGGCAACCCCCGATTATAAAAAGCTTCTAACAGCTTATACTGATTACGAACATCGGGCTTGGAATCGCGATTCCAGACTTTGAGCACAAACTGAAGCTCGCCTACACTGATTTTCGTTACCTCTGCTTCCAGACCGGACTTCATGGGAAAAATGCACGACTCCTCTGGCCGAAGCAGTGAATATGCCTCGCTTCGTATTTCCATCCAATCTATATCTCGAATAAGATTACTCAACGTCTCTCTTCCTTTCTAGGGGTCTTATCATCGTTATGTGATTTTATGGCTAACGATGATTTTGCTGTCGAGCAACCAAGTCATGATAATCCGATGTTACTCATAAATCTTCCCCATATACAGGATCTGAGCACACCTCTTCCATGGGTTATCGGGTTTGTTGTAATACGGCAGACCGTCAATTGACGTCAATCCCCATTCATTGGCGGCTTCCAGAAAGGCTTCTATCGATTCATTCTCCCACTCTTCTTTATGGTTAATCCTGTCCTTTCTAAGTTCATTCATAAAGTGTAGAAAAGATTTTTCATCTGTCACTTCATCTACCAGTTCGAAAAGTATCTTCTTCATCTTTTAAATTTTCAATCCTTTGCCATTTTCCTTCAGGAATTGCACATCACGTAATGGAAATGCAGATTCCTTCATGTTCTATTCATTGCCTAGTCCAAAAGCTTTTATAATCCTCCAACTCGACATCCTCATCTTTCATGCAATAGTAGCATGGAAGATTTCGTCTATGATTTGATTATTTTGATCATAAAGCATATATGGATGTAAAAACAACTTATCGCACTCTTTATGCTCCTCCCCGATATTTCTTTTTTTCGGAACCAATGAGATTTCCGTTGTTCAAGAGGTAAGTATCTCCGGATGAAATAGTGAAAAACATCAAAATAAGAGGAAGAGTCGGTCCTGATCTTACTCATTCTTCTTGGGATACAAACACTTTTGTTATTGGTGCAATCGCCTCCGCCCACTCTTTAAATGCGTCAGGAGTAATCATAATGTTAGGAGTATGTGTCTGCCAAACTGCATATCCTGCCATATTCTGTAATGCGTCTTCAGGGATTGTCTCATTCCAAATGTCTTCTCGACTTGGATCCCCTATGTAGACACCATTGACATCATACGTGTGGGTATCAGTCGCATGAAGGATGTTACCAGAAGCATCTGTAAGAAGAACTACAACAGACCCAGTAAATCCTTCCCAATGATCGGAAGTCCAGGTTTTTGTAGTAGCATCAATTTGTGCGTTACCTGAGATTGTAAATCTTGTCTCCATTGCTCTATGTTCTCCTAATACATCGTGCTTAGAACCATGAACGGGAAAAGAAAGCATGTTCAACAACCTTTCTTATGGATTTTTTCGATATTAATGTTACCAAATAAAATAATAAAATTCTGTATTATTAATCCAAATTTGACACATTTGGACCTAACCTCGCCATGATTAATCCCTTATTTTGAAAATTGTTCACAAATTTTATGTAATCTAGGAATTCATAAACAATGATATAGATGAAGGGGATAACTCATACTTATCCTGCTTCCACGAATAAGCTAGAGTTCACCCCTCGCCGAAAATAAAAGCCATTATCGTAAAAAGGAGCTGTTATTCAAATGTTCAAAAAAGTTGCAATCTTGTCGTTGGCGATCGCTAGTACGTCCGTCCTGGCCCAAGGAGCATATGCCGCGGAGAATAAGGTTCAAGCTAATGTGAATAATCAGCATCAAGCCGTGACCGCCGATAGCGGACTGGTCCTTCTAAGTGCAACGTATGAAATAAAGGAAAATGGAGTTCGATTCCGAAGCAATCCTTCCTTATCCGGGACAGTGATTGGCTTGCTTAATAAGGGCGATATGGTGAACGGAGGACGTCAAGATCCTGTATACGCAGACGGCTATAACTGGATCAATGTATATAGCTACAAACATAATGCTTGGGGTTGGGTAGCAGTCAATTATGTGACGGAGATCGGATGATTCTATTTTTTTCAATCGCAATGGGGCAGCCCCATTGCGATTGAACATTTCCCGAACAGCCGCGGCTGAATGATTTGCAGGGCCTTATCCAATATCGAGACTCACGACAAGCGTCTGAACTATGCTCCTGATTTTTTTATTAATCCGGTAGATTCTTGTCGTAATTGCATTACCCGATACCTCATATTTGCGAGTCAGATCCGCAATTGACATGTTCTGAATGTAATAATCCGTATACAGTTCATATTCGCTTGTACTCAAGTTCATTAACACTTGATCATATAATTCATCCACATCGACAGCGTTTTCGATAAGCTGATCGATTTCATTATTCCGCGATTCCAATTGGTTATTAATATCATCCGTCATGAGTACTTCATACCTATTTTTGAGATACATCGCTCGAAACGATAGATTCACGAAATTCCTGGCCGTAGTGAATAGCCATCCTTCCACATTCGGGTGATTTTTCAGCTTAGAGATTTGCTTTCTCGCTTCCAAAAAGGTATTTTGCGTACATTCATCGGCAAAGTCCATAAGCTCCAACTGCGATTTTGCCAATTTCCTGCAATATTTATAGATCGGCTTGAAATAGGTATCACATAATTCATGAAAAAAAAGCTCATCACGTTCGCATCTTTCCCTCAACACAGTGCCACAACTCCTCAACTAATTTTGTTATTTATTTATATAAAACCCAGTTAAATCTAATTATGGCTATAATAAATAATATGTATTATTAACGAGAAAGTAAAGGGAATATTTTACAGATTATATTGAGGCCATAACAGAAACAAAAAAGAGCCTCAGCATAACGCGCTGAAGCTCCGGAGAATGGCAGGAGAATCCTCCCCTTCCACCTTAATGGCTAACCTTCTTTTCACTTTTCGATGTATGATTGCGCAGATGCAAATACACCGTATGCTTCGTAATCTTGAGCGCGCTCGCTACAATCGTTACGGCGTCCCTCATATTGAATACGCCCCGCTCATATAAGAGGCCGATAATATGCTTATTCCGGTTCGCATACGAGATATCGGGAGAAGCGTCAACCCCCTCAATCGTTCGTTCAATCGTTTCCTGAATCATATCCTCGACAGATGAGGCAAAATGCTCCGTCTGCCCCCTTGATTCCAGATCCGGATGCGGCACAAAGGCTTGGAGTACCTGAGAAAACGGCTCATCCAGATTTATGTTAATGCACAGCAATCCGATAATTTTCCCAGCCTCGCCCCGGATCGCGATCGTGCTCGACTTCATCAGACGATTGTTCTTGCTCCTCGTAAAATAACTGATTGCCTGCTTCGAGTTGGACTGTTCAATCTCTTGCAGCATTTGCAGAGCCAGATTGGTGATCGGCGCTCCCAATTCCCTTCCCGTATGATGCCCGTTCGCAATCTTGATAACGGAATGCTGGTAATCTTCCAGACTATGCAGCACGATCTCGGAGGCATCCCCCAAGTAATCAGCCAAGCCTTCCACCACCGAATCATACGACTCCAATATAGAACGATCCTGTTCCGTAAATCTTGTGTTCATGGAATCAAATCCTTCCTTGGGCAACCTGTAGTTGAGCATTGCGGTCAATTAAAAAAATTTGATTATATCAACATAAGTTAATTCTATTAACGATTAGTAACATCATAACGCGAACGATGGCCACAATCAATCCCCCGCTTCGCCAATTTCCCCGATACATCGTCCAAATCGGCCACAATATTGACGGCTTCGCATAACTTGCGGCAAATTTTCAAACTCTATCAAAAGCGATATTGTATGTTCGAAACAAACTTGATATAATCAATTCTAGTTAATCGACTCAATTTTTTTTGATTAGATTAATAAATCCAAGATTAACTCAAACTTAATTGATTCCCTGAAGCAATGCATTAATTTTTAAATTTTGAAAGCGGTTACTAATTAACCTGCACACAAGGAGGAACTTCGAGTATGGACATCGCAATCGGCACCTTATTGCTTCTACTGGTATTGTCCCTGTTCTCCCTCTTCAGCTTCAAAGCGCCGAACGGCATGAAGGCGATGGGGGCATTGGCCAATGCGGCGGTTGCCAGCTTTTTGGTGGAAGCGTTCCAAAGCTATGTAGGCGGAGACTTGTTCGGCTTCGAGCTCGCGAAGGAAGTCGGGCTTGCTTCCGGCAGCATGGGCGGCGTAGCCGCTGCCGCGCTGGTCGCGCTCGCTATGGGGGTCTCCCCCGTCTATGCGCTGCTGCTTGGCGCAGCCTGTGCCGGCACCGGCTTGCTCCCTGGCTTTATCGCCGGTTACCTCGTCTCGTTCATCGTCAAGTTTATTGAGAAGAAGGTTCCGGACGGACTCGATCTCATCGTCTGCATTATCGTCGCCGCACCGCTCGTCCGCTTCGCAGCCAATATCGCGACGCCGATCGTCGACGCCACGCTGCTCAATATCGGCGGCATCATTACGACAGCAGCGAACAATAATCCGATTATTATGGGCATCGTCCTGGGCGGAGTCATTACCGTCGTCGCGACCGCGCCGCTCAGCTCCATGGCGCTTACCGCGATGCTAGGTCTGACCGGGCTGCCGATGGCGATTGGGGCCTTGTCTGTCATGGGTTCATCCTTCATGAACTTCGTGTTCTTCCACCGCATGAAGTTCGGCGACCGCAGCTCCACGATTGCCGTGGCTATCGAGCCGTTAACCCAGGCGGACGTCATCTCCGCCAACCCGATACCGGTCTATGTGACCAATTTCCTGGGCGGGGCCATGGCCGGAATCGTCGTCGCCCTGTTCAACCTGACCAACAATGCGACCGGCACCGCGACCCCGATTGCCGGACTGATGGTCATGTATGGCTTCAACGATGCCAAGACCGTGACAATCGCGGCCGTATTATGTGCGCTGTGCGGCATCGTGGCGGGCTTCATCGGCTCAATCATCTTCAAGAACTTCAAAATCCGCACCGTCGCCGAAATCCGCGGAACCGCGCCCGCGACCGGCACCGAAGCGGCTTGAGCGAGTTGATATATGTAGTCTTGTACGGGTATTCACGCAGCATCAACAATCTATGCAGAGGAGAATCGAACCATGCCGTTTCACTCCGTTTTTGACATTATCGGCCCCATTATGATCGGTCCGTCCAGTTCGCATACGGCCGGAGCCAACCGCATCGGCCGCGTGGCGCGCAAGCTGTTCGGGCGCTTACCCGAATCCGTGACGGTAACCCTGTATGGATCATTCGCCAAAACTTACCGGGGCCATGGAACCGATGTGGCCATCATAAGCGGAATTCTTGACTTCGACACGGCGGACGAGCGGATTCCGGACGCCCTCGATATCGCCGCGGAGCAAGGGCTGGACGTACAGTTCGTGCTGTCGGATGACATCGTGGAGCATCCCAATACCGCGCGTCTTACCCTGAGAGACAAGCGTGGCGCGCTGGAGGTCGTCGGGGTATCGATTGGCGGCGGCAGCATGGAAATCCGTGAAGTCATTCAATTAGACGACAACCCGTACGGCAGCCATCCAATGATGCTCGTCCTGCACGAGGACAAGCACGGCGCCGTAGCCCATGTGACGTCGCTGCTCGCCGAGCATCATATCAACATCGGATATATGGAAGTATCCCGTTCGGGCAAAGGACAGAGCGCCTTGATGGCGATCGAGCTCGACGAATCGATCGACGACGCGGTCATCCATCATATGCACAAGCTCCCTCATATTAAGGAGATATGGCAAGTGAAGACATATCAGCGCACGAACTCCGAAGGAGGCAGACCATGTTCCATAGCGTAGCCGAGCTGCTCCAGCTTGCCGAGGAGAGACAGATTAACATATCGCGTGTCATGCTGGAAAGAGAAATGAAGATTCGACAGCAATCGGAAGAAGAAATTATGCACATGATGGAGGCCAACCTGACTGTCATGGAGCAGGCGATCGAGAAAGGCCTGAAGGGGGTCGTCTCCCATTCCGGTCTGACCGGAGGAGATGCCGTCCTGCTTCAGCGCTACATTGCCGGCGGCCATTCCTTGGCCGGTCCCCTCATTCTCGATGCGGTCAGCAAGGCGGTGGCAACCAATGAAGTGAACGCGGCCATGGGCATCATCTGCGCCAACCCTACCGCTGGAGCGGCAGGCGTCGTGCCGGGGACGCTATTCGCGGTCAAGGAGAAGCTGAAGCCTACACGGAAGCAAATGGTGGAGTTCCTGTTCACGGCGGGAGCATTCGGGTTCGTCATCGCCAATAATGCCTTCATCTCGGGCGCGGCGGGAGGCTGCCAAGCCGAGGTCGGCTCCGCCACGGGAATGGCCGCGGCGGCGATTGTCGAGATGGCGGGCGGAACGCCGCGCCAGTCAGCCGAAGCGATGGCGATCGCGCTGAAAAACATGCTCGGCTTAGTATGCGATCCGGTGGCTGGCCTGGTGGAGGTTCCTTGCGTGAAGCGCAACGGAGTCGGCGCCTCCGCAGCGGTTGTAGCCGCGGATATGGCATTGGCCGGGATCAAGAGCCGAATACCGCCCGACGAGGTCATCATGGCGATGTATGAAGTCGGCCTCTCCATGCCAAGCTCCCTCCGCGAGACGGCGGAAGGAGGACTGGCCAACACCCCTGCCGGCCGCAAGCTGGAAGCGATGGTGCTTGGCGGCAGTCAATAGCGGAAAACGCCAAAGTCCCCGGGCAGTAACGACGACGCCGGGGACTTTCAACGTTTACTTTCCGAGCTTAGACGGGACACGCCCAAGGCCTAAGACAAGTGAGCGCCGTTGCCGTTCAGCGCCTTCTGAACCCGCATCACGCCCTGGGACAGCGCATGACCGCCTCCGATAGCGGCCGCGACCGCCACGGCCTCCATAATTTCCGCGTCGCCCGCTCCTTTATGTCTCGCCTCGTTCACATGGTATAACGTGCATACCTCATTGTTCGCGAACAAGCCGATCCCAAGGGCGATCAGCTGCTTCGTCTTCGCATCCAGCGCCCCGTCGGCGAAGCAAGCGCCCGTAAACGCATGATAAGCTTGCGTGACGTCCGGCAAGGTCGATTCCAGCTCGGCAATCTCATTCTTATAAGCCTGCACTTTGTTATCCATTTCGGATATGATCGCTCCTTCTCTGCCGCCCCCGATGCAGCACATCTCTTCTCAGGGGCAGTGGCCAATCTGCTTCGTTCCCTAGGATAACCAGGTCAAGCCGGCTTCATCCCTCCGGCTGGTCGGAGGGATGATTCTTCATCACTCGGGATTCCCGCTTCAGCTTCTTATACGCGTTGATGAACGATGCGGGATTATCGCGGACGAAATAAGTCTCCACCCCGCGATGCGTATGCAAATAGAGAAAGCCGATCGCATCCGATCCGCCATGCTTGCGATGGCAAGACATATCATAGATCTGCGACATGGCGATCCGCTTGTCCCGGATTCGCACCTCATGTGCGTGCAGCTCGATATGGTACGAGGTCTCCGTAATCCGTGCCTCGTTGCAATCTATGGTCCTCGTAATCTCCACGCATGCCTGTACCGCCAATACGCTCATCGCTGTACCCCCTTAATCCGTAAAAGAGCTTTCCCTTTCCGACCATTATAAAGGAAAAGCAGGGGCGTTCGCCAATTCTCCCCCATCCCTCAGGCTGTGCGCCTAGCCGAGAGCATGGCCCGAACCATCTTATCACGCGAACAGGCGAACAGGCGGCAGCGGAAGCTGTCGCCTGTTCTATCATCAACTTATTTGACGTAATAATGAAGCGGATAAGTCCGGTATTGAGCCGGAGCCATTTTCTCGGTGGTGTAGAAGCCGGCCGGCGCCTGCAGCAGATCCGGAATCCGGTTGACGACCGTCGCGCATGTCAGCTCGACCGTTGCCGGGCAGGAGATATTGACCTCAGTCATTGGCTCGCCCTTAATGACCCAATCGTTATGGTCGACTTCATCCTCGGCATACACTTTGCCGATGCATTCCGTCACGATAACCGGACCTTGATGGGTCACCGTCGTGACGACGGCGGACATGCCGGTGGCATCGCCTGCCGGGATGGTGCGGCCGAGCGTCGTGGAATGCAGATCTTGATCATGCGTCATTGGCACGAGCTGCTGATCCATTGATTTGATCGTCCACCCGAACTGCGAGCAGAGCCATTCGTTCGCATTTCTCATGAAGGACGGGAGGTCGTTGTTGCTGGCGATCTTCTCCTCGAATTCCTGCAGGGTCAATCCGGCCCCGTGCACCTCGGCAAGCGCAATGCCATACTCCTCGACGTTGTAGCTCGACTTGCCCTCGATTCTCGTAATCTGATGCGTCGCTCCGGCCAATACTGTGATTAGATTGCCCCAAAATACGTCCTGATACCCGGATCCCGCCAAGGTGCAGCCGTTGTCCTTCGCGAGCCGGTCAAGACGGCTCGTCAAAGCCGGGGAGGTTGTCCATGGATAGAAGGCTTCTTCACAGGTGCTGATCGCGTTCACCCCGTGACGGGCCGCCAGCTCGAATGCTGCGTACGTATCCGACAGCAGGCTTGTCGTCGCGATAATGCAGACTTGCGCATCACATTCCTTGAAGACTTGCTCGGCATCCGCACGGACAGGCACATTCAGCTTGAGGCCCAGGCCTGCCACCTCGCCTGCGTCCTTGCCGACGATATTCGGATTCACATCGATGGCCCCGACGATTTCCGCGCCCTTCTCATGCAGATATCTTAGAAAATATAAACCCATTTTTCCGCAGCCGTACTGAATGACTCTAATTTTCTCTTTCATGACGGACAACCTCCCAAAGATATTGTTACTTTTTTCACAATCTATTATGCCATCGTCTTGCAGGAGCTCCTCTGTCCTTATCATAAACTCTATAGTAACTATAGAGTCAACCCTGTGTTATCGGAACCTGCAGCTTCATGAACATATTCCGTTCATCGGTATGGAATACCGGCAGCTCCACCACGACTTCGCAGATATAATCGCCGGCCACTTCGCAGCCCTTTGCCTTCACATGGTCAAGCAGACGCCCGGCATATTCCCGCTCCTGAAAAAACTGCTGCAGTAAATCAGGCTGTTGGAAAACCCCTGTTTTTTTGGGAGGGGTGAGTACCTAATCGAAACTTGGCATTCAGAGCGTTATCGCCTTCCGGAGACATCATAATCTCCTTGGGTTTTAACGTGTGGAGGGAATTGCTGCTATTTTACAGGAATTTCGGCTCAATGAGTCCACATTTCAGGGAATTGCTGCACAGCTACATCATTTTAGGCCCTTTTGAGCGAAGTCGAAGAGAAACGGGTGAAATTGCTGCCGTTTTACAGGATTCCCTTTCTGGTGAAGCCGTCCCTATCGAGTTGCTGTATTTTTGCAGGATTTTGCCTACCGAATCAACGTGTCTTGAGACACCGTGCAGTTTTAGGGACTTCGCCTATCGGATAGCACGCGGGAATACGCTGCAGCACAAGCTGTCCGTCCTGCGGCGCGTTCATATACGTGTCGTAATTTTTGATGCTGACCTGGATCGCCTTATCCATCTGCTCCAGTTCCTTGCGCTTGCGATCAACAAGCGCGGCCTGCTCCCGCAGCATCGCAGGAATCGAGGCGATATCCTCGCTGTCGAACCAGGCCATAATATTGTCCAGCGACATGCCCAGATACTTCATATAATTGATTAAATCAAGTCTGGCGCACTGCTTGATCGAATAATAGCGGTAACCGGTAGTCTCATCGACGAACTCCGGCTTCAACAGTCCCAGCTTGTAATAATAGCGGAGCGTCTGCACCGAGGTATGGTTCAGCTCCGCCATGCGGCCGATCGATAGCTTGTCCATGAAGCCTCCTGCTCCTTTTATCAACCTGTGTTCATCTCATCCAGACTTATTCAGCATATGAACGGCTTGGGGACGGTTCAACTCGTGCATGCACCGTTTCTGCATTCCCGAGAGTTCAGCATACATCTCCCCGAACTCGCCCGGAGACAGAACCGAGTATACCCGGCAGCGTCCGCTCTCGCTCAGCTCCAGGAAAAAACGGGCCCGATCGGACGGATGAAGCTCCTGGAAATCTTTGCGGAAAGCTTCGGCCTCCCCATACTTCAGCGCTTGAAGCAAATGGTAAGTGTACTCCTCTTTATACCGGTATTCATTCAGACGGATCATCACATTCGCTCCTTTCCCCTTCCCGTTTATAACTGCTCCACTTCTACACTGAGCACATGATCAATTTTTTTGATGTAATAATAGATCTCGGTCAAATAATGATGCTCCGGCACAGACAGCACCAGATCCATCCGCTGCCGTCCACTGTCGAGATCTTTGAGCTTAAAGTGCCGGATCTTGAATTCGGCCTTATCTGTGGATGCCATCTCCTCCGGGGCAGGCATATGATTCTTCTGAATCCGCCGGATGAGCTCGGTCATGCGAGGATTCGATTCCACCACGACCTTCAGCGACACATCACAGCGGTTCAATCTCGCTGACCCAAGCGACTTCAAAAGAATGGGAACCAGATTGACGGCAGCAATCAGCAGCAGGACGCCGCAGATCGCCTCGGCATAAAACCCGGCCCCGATAGCGACCCCAAGGGCAGATGCCGACCAGATAAGCGCCGCGGAAGTGAGCCCGGAGATCACCTCATTGCTTCTGCGCAAAATAACACCGGCCCCAATAAAGCCGACGCCGCTAACAATCTGGGCGGCCAGCCGCATTGGATCCATATTCGGATGATCTGCGCCCCCGAATTTGCCGAAGGCTTCGATCGACACAATCGTCAGCAGACAACTGGCAATGCAAATCACCATGCTGGGCCGCATCCCCAGCTGCTTCTGCTTCATTTGCCGGTCAAGTCCGATCAACAGCCCGAACAACAGGGCCAGTGCCAGCTTCATCATCATCACTATCATTGCGATCACCTCTCGGATACAAGCTCATGTTGGAACACCAAAAAGCTCTCCCGCAAAGAGAGAGCCAGCCGTTATCCGATGACTGAAAGCAGATCAAATCAACCTGCCGCGGCACCCTGTCTGCGCATCGCGAATCCATCCGCAGGGATCAGGGGTGAAGGCTAGGCGAAGATCGGAGAGCACACCGAACAACACACTTTCTCTTTGCAGGACACACACGAAATAAAAACGCCATTGCTCCGACTCGGACTGCCATCCATATCTGCTCTCCCCTTTCCATACAAAATAAAAACCCTCTGAACATGCCAGAGGGTTAGAACGCGCACAAAGAGGCCTGCTCCCCCTGGTCGAGTTTTGGCACTATACAACGTAAAGCAAACGAGATTCGTTTCCTTAGCCACCTTATGAAAAGCCTTAATCCGGCAATCCCTGTTCTACCCATGGGCATCTTTCGATATTTCTGGGCAGTGGCCTATGTTTGCATAGGAGCCTCACCTAACGAGGAATATATGGTACCCACGAAGTATACCCCGATACGGTTGATGCTGTCAATGGGACGCTGTCACGGTGTTGTTCTTCTGTGACAATGTCACCCTATAACTGTTCTGAGATAATGTCACTATGGGACAGGAGATAATGACATTGACAAAAGCAGAAATGAAGAAGGTGCTCGTTGTGGAGAAAATATAGATGGGCGGATGACCAATAGGGAGGGAGCGGCAGCGCTTAGTTTATCAGAACGCCAAGTCATTCGGCTAAAGAACAAATACCAATCGGAGCCCAGGATTCTGCCCGTGTCAAATTGCGAAGTGTCTATTATCATCCCTGCTGGCGACGAATCCTCATCGATTATATAGACGATCCATTGCTATAAATATTAATATTATGCAATCGGGCAGCTATTTTCCAATTGCTTCTGAAAATCGTGTATAACACGAACGATGGTTAAAAGTCCACACCTTTAATGAAAAAAAATCATATCCTGCATTATACGACCAAAAGGAGCCATTCCTGTAATGAATGATTTCGAGGTTTGAATAAGCTGCTTGAATCAAAGCGATTTCGCGTCCCTACCAGAACATGAAATAAACCAACGACACTTGAAGCACGGAGCAGCCGTAGAGTTTATTCCATAAGCGCAACGACCCAGTGCGACATGGGAGGGTAAGCTGTCGAGGGAATGGTATCCCAACCTCTTTTCCCGTCACCGGCTCCTCCAGAAAATTATGACATAGATACATGACTTCTCCTTCTCTCGGGATGTTCGATGGTTGAAAATCTAAGAATGAGTGAGAACACGCGAGAAAACAATAATTCATAGTGGGAGGAAGACAATGTCGCAAGCGAATATTCCTAATATAACCCCTAACATCACGATTACTAGAGATGACGCCTTGAACCTCTTGTTATCTTCTATAGCGATTGAAGAGTTAGGGCTAGGACACATTATTAATGCCGAAGCAGAAAAAATCCAATACGCTATCGGTACGCTGCCAGGACTTTCGGTTCCGGCGACCATCAGTGAGTTGCTGGAGGTAAATTCAAGTGTTCAAACTACGCTGCAAGGATTAATTAAGAAAGAGCTGCTCCTTCAATCTAAACTGGAAAACATCTTGGCTGCCCCTTCTTTAGTAGGTCCAACCGGCCCAACCGGGGCTACAGGGCCATCTGGTGGACCTCCAGGAGCAACTGGCGCTACTGGTGTGACAGGAGCAACTGGAGCTACCGGGGCTACCGGGGCTACCGGAGCAACTGCGGCAACCGGAGCAACTGGGGCAACCGGAGCTACCGGGGCAACCGGGGCAACTGGTGCGACAGGAGCAACAGGCGCTACTGGACCTACTGGTGTGACAGGGGTAACAGGCGCTACTGGACCTACTGGTGTGACAGGGGTAACAGGAACTACCGGAGCAACCGGTCCATCAATTAGTACACTTGCTGCTTTTGGATCTTTTTCCCTTAACACATCAATTACTGGTACATTAACTATACCAGTTGGTGGGAATATACCGTTTAATCAAAACCCTGTGCCACCTGTTGGAATTATTCATCCATCAGGATCTGACACATTTACTATCACGGTTGCTGGCACCTATTTAATCATTTACGGGATACACTATACCGTTGCATCAGCTGCGCAGTTACCAGTTAACACCATTATATTTTCAGGTGGATTCGGTCGTAGTGATACGACCCTTAAAAGTGGAACTACTTCCAGTCTTGATGCTTGGATGACTAATAGTTCTATGCTGCCTTTAGCAGTAGGGGATACAGTGGTAATTAAAAACGATGGTACCAATAGCTTTAATTTAACGGCGGTTCCAGGTGCTGCAGCATATATTACTTTTACCAGAGTGGGGCCATAAGATTTACAGTTCTGATGTTCTATTGATTTAAAACGGAAATATAATAAAAAGAAATTATAATTCCAATAAGCCCCAGAAATCAAAAGTTGCGCGGAGAAACATAATGTTTTCCGCCCAACTTTTTTTGTGCGTTTGCTTTTGCAGGAAAGTAGCGAGGCGGATGCTCCCCACTTTCCGTAAATTGTTGGCCATGGTCACAATCCCGAAATCGACGTTAACCTTGTCCAGCCCCCGCAAGGAGAACCGTCGGAACGACCGATTGCCCTTGATGTGACCGAACACGCTCTCCACCTCCACCTTACGCCGGGCGTAGATCACGGATTTCTCGTCATCCTCAAGAGCTCTTTTGGCCATTACTTTTAATCCCATTTGGGCAATCGCACATTCCTCACATTCATAGATCTTGTTAGAGGGCAACCATCAACGGTGAGTACAGTAAGGGTTATATTCATGAGGAAACTCCTTTTGAATTAAATAGACTCTCGCATTCGCCGGGGCAGATACAGAAAAGATTTCCTCGTACCATCAAAACTGCTTTCCTCCTACTTGTGTAGGGGGATTTTTATTTCAACAGTAACCCGAACTGGAAAAAACATTTGGGTTACGGCTGTTTTTGTGGGAGGGAGGGGGAGAGAGGAGATGAACAGCTTAGACAAGAATCTTCTGGAAGTGTCTGTCATCATCCCTGCTGGCGACGAATCCTCATCGATTATACAGACGATCCATTGCTGTAAATATTAATATTATGCAATCGGGCAGCTATTTTCCAATTGCTTCTGAAAATCGTGTATAACACGAACAATGGTTAAAAGCCCACACCTTTAATGAAAAAAAATCATATCCTGCATTATACGACCAAAAGGAGCCATTCCTGTAATGAATGATTTCGAGGTTTGAATAAGCTGCTTGAATCGAAGCGATCTCGCGTCCTTACCAGAACATGAAATAAACCAACGAGAATTGAAGCACGGAGCAGCCGTAAAGTTTATTTCCATAAGGGCAACGACCCAGTGCGACATGGGAGGGTAAGCTGTCGAGGGAAGGGAGTGGATATCCAAAGTGCGGTCATACAAGTCACCCAAAGACTGGGAATGGTGTCCCAACCTCTATTTCCGTCACCGGCTCCTCCAGAAATTATGTCATAGCTACATGACTTCTCCATCTCTCGGGATGTTCGATGGTTGAAAATCTAAGAATGAGTGAGAACACACGAGAAAACAATAATTCATAGTGGGAGGAAGACAATGTCGCAAGCGAATATTCCTAATATAACCCCTAGCATCACGATTACTAGAGATGACGCCTTGAACCTCTTGTTATCTTCTATAGCGATAGAAGAGTTAGGGTTAGGACACATTATTAATGCCGAAGCAGAAAAAATCCAATACGCTATCGGTACGCTGCCAGGACTTTCGGTTCCGGCGACCATCAGTGAGTTGCTGGAGGTAAATTCAAGTGTTCAAACTACGCTGCAAGGATTAATTAAGAAAGAGCTGCTCCTTCAATCTAAACTGGAAAACATCTTGGCTGCTCCTTCTTTAGTAGGTCCAACCGGCCCAACTGGGGCTACAGGGCCATCTGGTGGACCTCCAGGAGCAACTGGCGCTACTGGTGTGACAGGGGCAACCGGAGCAACGGGAGCCGGAGCTACTGGAGCCACGGGAGCTACTGGAGCCACGGGAGCTACCGGAGCAACGGGAGCTACCGGAGCTACTGGAGCCACGGGAGCCACCGGAGCCACCGGCGCAGGAGTAACCGGAGCTACTGGAGCCACTGGAGCTACCGGTGCCACGGGAGCTACCGGAGCCACTGGTGCAGGAGTAACCGGCCCGACTGGTCCTACCGGAGCTGCAGGTTCTATTGGTCCTCCTGGAATTCCTGGAGCCCCTGGAGCCCGTGGAGCCACCGGAGCCACCGGAGCAACCGGAGCCGGGGGAAGAGATGTTATTATCCCATTTGCATCAGGTATACCCGTTCTGTTAGTATCAGCTTTGTTAGGGACAAATGGAACTCAAGGACTTATTGGATTTGGTACTAATGGTACTGTTGTTGCTATCTTAGGAGGTCAAATTGACATCGAAGGTGGAATAGGTGAACTTGTAAACGAAGCATTCTCCATGCCACGAGATGGTAATCTGACTTCAATATCGGCATATTTTAGTACAACAGAAGCTCTTACGTTATCAGGTGTTATTACTATTACTGCTCGGGTGTACACGTCCCCAGTACCAAATAATATCTTTAACCAAGTTGCTTCTGTTGATTTAGCTCCAACCTTAGGACCTGGAATAGTTGATGTAGGTACTATTTCTAGTGTAACTACAGCATTACCAAATATCCCTGTAACAGCAGGAACCCGTATATTAATCGTATTTACTGCTGAGGCAGAAGGTTTGGATATTGGATTAGCAGTCGCTGGTTATGCGAGTGCAGGGTTAGGTATTAGCTAGATAATTGATAGATTAAGAGCTTATCAAGTAAATTGATTGGTTCAGATTATTGACAAACCCCAATTTTACGGGGGTTTGTTTTTTATATCAGCCAACGTACAAGAAAAATAAGAAGACAGCCTGAACCGGCCCTCCCGTGGTAGGTTGTGGCAATCTTCATCACGTTCTGGCATATGGCGGTCATCAATGCTTGCTGCAATTTTTTCTTTCCGCGGAACCGGCAGTAGCGAAGCCAATGGAGTCTCTTGGCATCCGCAAAGCTTCGCTCAATGGTTTGGTACCGTAATCAGTACAGATATTTACCGGATGCACTCATGATGATTTGCTTAATCCAATGAATCAATTCATGAAAAAGCACCGAGTAATAATGATTCATGACTTCAAATTGCTTCATTAATGGCATGGTTACACGAACAAAAAATTTATTATAGTCGACCTTTGCTAGGCTTATATGGATAATATCCGGACCTCTTATATACCCCATAACAATCTTTTTAGCTGCCTCTAAAGTTGTATGGTCCCATGTTTTAATTGACTCTTACTAATCTTCAAAACACGCTAGTGATAAGTGATATAAGTGTTGAAAATAATGTATGTGTGGAGGAGCGATAATATCACAAAAAAAAGTCCTATACATATACATAAATTTAACTTAACTGAATTTACTTGTTAGGAGATGAAATTCTATGCAAGAACCTGCACAGCTACTGAATCAACAACCGTTTATCGGTTGCTATCCCTCGTTGATCTCTCCAGAAGCTTGTCAATCCTTAATTAATTTAGCACGTGGCCAGTTAACACCAGCAACCGTGGTTGGTCAATCCGGGGGGTTAGAAGTTTCTCATTTAAGGATTTCAGACTTGACTTGGTTTGACCATAATCACAATGAAGTTGTACAAAGTATATGTAAGCAAATGGCAGAAATTGTTGAGCAACCCATTCATTACGCTCAAAATTTACAAGTTGCTCATTATAAACCGGGCGGGAAATTTGACGCTCATTTGGATTGTTATGATTCGCAAGAAGCACACAAAGCATTTCTCGAGCAATCAGGTCAACGGTTATATACTGCGCTTCTTTATTTGAATGATGTTGTCACTGGAGGAGAAACATATTTTCCGAATTTAAATATCGAAGTTTCTCCTACAACTGGAACTTTATTAGTTTTTGAAAACTGCCAACCAGGTACATCCATTCCTGATCAGCGATCGGTACATGGATCAAAAATTCTAATGAGTGGGGAAAAGTGGATTGGTACACTTTGGTTTTGTGAGCGACCACAATATCAAGTATGAACCTCACCTACATTAGGCACATGCAAGAAAATAATAGACTAAAACTGTCTCAGGAAACGAAAAAAATCTTAGCAAACGGACGCCATATTCAACAAGCTGAAGAAAACGCATGAAGAGACGAAAGATCAGAATAACGTCTTTCGCATCTCAATCGATACGAAAGACCGCGTAAAGATTGGCGATTTTTCCAGAGGTGGATCCAGTCGAATCGCGGTAAAAGCGGATAAGCACGATTTTTCCAAGGCATTTGTCACGCCATTTGGACTCCTGGAGATCAAGGCAGATCAAGTAGCGCTGTCTTTTACGAAATCCAAAGTCACCCCTTGTGTACCAGCTTAAAGATTTTGAATAACAAAAAGGTTCCTTCTCTGCCAGAAAAAGCAGATCAGAAACCTGTCATTGTATAAAGTGGTGCGGTCAAGAGGACTCGAACCTCCACGGGTGTTACCCCACTAGAACCTGAATCTAGCGCGTCTGCCAATTCCGCCATGACCGCATATTTAGTATCTTACATTTCGTAATTTAATTTTCTTAGCGACAAGAAATATAATATCATGGATTCGGATATGCGTCAACACTTTTTCGCAAAATAATTTGAACCCATTTCGTAACGGCACCTCATGCCCCTATGGCCGCGATCAACGACAACAAACAGGACGGACTGTCCCGGCAAGACGACAGTCCTTCCATATCGTCATTCGATTCAGGCCTCGCCTTCGACTATTTCGATTATCGGGCCCGAGTTCCATTCCTCAAGCTCCGGCCGCGGGTCGCTGAAGGGCTGGATCAAATAGCTCCGGCTCAGCTTCACGATGCGCCGATTACGCTTGCGAATCATCACCTCGTCCCCGCTCCAGGCGACGACGGTGCCTGTCACATCATTCGCTTCGATCATATCCCGTACGACACGCACCTTCGTACCCTCCTGGCGGAACCGGTCAAGCATCGTCTCGTCCATCATGGCCGCACCTCCTTTCTCATCTCGACTGCACCCAGCGAGTCTGGCTCATACTGCAATAGGGAACAAGGCCTGCCGGCTAACGCTGACAGGCCTTGCTTCCTCCGTCACGTGAAGGTTATCCGCCGACATGCTCTCTGGAATCGTTCGTCTCGAACCAATAGTCCAGTACTTTCGCCGACATGACGCGTTTTTGTATATATTCGACTTGCTGCGGGGTGAATTGGTCGTGCCAAGCCACCTGCAGCTGTTCGCACAGTTTGACGATAGTCAGTAATTCGGACCAGGCCACGTAACGTTTGTACCAGAAAAATTGAGGGTGTTCAATCATATAGGGGTACAAATCATCGAACTCCGTATGCTTACAATCGAGAGCCCGTTCAAAATGCACCTTCGCTTCCGACACCTTCTCCTGCAAAAAACGAGCTGTTGGTTGATCAATCATCTTCGTCGCCCCCTCTCACCAACTTATCTTTTATTATATGCCAAACAGGTGAATGGAGAAAGCAGGCAATTTCATACATTGACTGCAACTTCTTGGAGTGAGTGCCGTCTATATTAATGAGAGTGTCCTAAGTCCCGCTCTCCTTAGTTACAAATAACCTGTTACGGTTCAGATCAAAACCGATCCTATATCTATCGTCATACCCGCGAGACGGCGAAGGAGGAACCGCACCGATGACCCGTGCCCCGATTACCCGAATGATACATATGGTTGCAGTTGCTGCCGCCCTTGGCGCTTTACTGTCTGGCTGTTCGGCGCAGGCCGGCAGCGTGCCCCCGGCCAACTCGAAGACGACGTCTGAAGCCAAGACAGGCCCGGCGGAAGAGACTCCGGCCGCAGGCAAGGATAAGACACAAGAACGTACCGAGATCGCTTCGAACAAGGATAGTTCCCGCCCTTCCTCGGCCACGGGCGAGGAAGCCGAATTCAACCGGAAGCAGCCGAAGCTGAAGGGGATTGGGCTAACCGATACCGAGGAGAAGGTGCGGCAGCTCTGGGGGGCGCCCGTCTCCCAATTCGTGATGGACGATGATGAGCCGATTCATGTGCTGGAATATGACGGCTTTTCGTTCGGCTGTCACGATAACGACGAGGTCGTATTCGTCGAAGTGTCGGGCGATAGCCTGTCCACCGGCATCAAGGGCCTGCACATCGGAGGCAAAAGCGATACTGCCGTGAAGTCTCTCGGCACTCCGGATCAAGATACCGGCTATGCTTGGAGCTACCAAGCGGCCAACGCCCTGCTCCGGCTTGATCTCGATCCGAAGACAGGCAAGATTCAGTCCGTCAAGCTCTTCCCGATGGAGGAGAGCGCGTTGAAGGCTTAACTTTCTTGCTGATCATAGAACGCCTTGACTCCGCTGCGGATCAAGGCGTTTGTTTTGGGCGCACGCGGCGCCGGACAAGGACGAACACGAGTGAACCGATGAACAAGAGCATCGCTGCCATGCCCACCATATATAGCGTTCCTTTTGTATGAATCCAATGAACCGCCGCCTCCCAATGAACTCCGACGAAATGCCCTATCGTTAAAAAAGTGGCGACCCAGATCAACGCTCCCGTTCCGGCTACAAATAAATAAAGAGACCAGTTCATCCGTGTCATTCCGGCCAGGTAAAAGGTCAAGTGGCGCAAGCCAGGAACAAAGTACCCGAAGACGATGGCCCATGGACCGAACCGCTGGAACCAGCGCTCGGTGCGTTCCACCCGGGCAGGCGTCAGCTTCACCCGCTTGCCGTACCGATCCAGCAGCGGCTTGCCGACCCTCCGTCCCACGATGTAGCTGACCGTCATGCCGGTCATGCTCCCGGCAAGGCATACGGCGAAGGCGGCCGCATATCCGAACGGCCCTTCCACTGTCAAGCTGCCGACGAATACCATGATCGTCTCATCCGGTATCGGCAGTCCGACGATGCCAAGCGCAAGCAGAAAAAATAAAGCTATGTACCCGAAATGGGTCAAGGCCCATGTAATCTCTAGCAAACAAGGCTCCTCCTCTCACTCCCTTACTATCTTACCACATTGAGGGAGTCATGTCCGGCCCAAGCTTGTCATACGTATAGTAATGCGAACAAGCTATTGCTCAATCCTTCGCACCAAGCTTCGTCGGACAAGGAGGCGCCTAATCGTTGAGACAGACGCTGCGGATATTACAAATTGCTTTCACTTACGTCGGAACCGTCGTCGGAGCCGGGTTCGCGACGGGTCAGGAGATTTTGCAATTTTTCACCAAATACGGATGGATTGCTTCCCTCACGATCGGAGTGTCCACCATCATCTTTCTCTCCCTCGGAACGAAGCTGATGCTGATTGCCCATCAGATCCAGGCCCGTTCCTATGAGGATGTGAACCATTATTTGTTCGGATCCCGGATCGGCGGCTGGGTCAGCATTTTCGCGATGATCGTCATTGTGTGCGTGAACGGGGTCATGCTCGCCGGCGCAGGCTCCGTCTTCGTCCAGCAATTGAATTTTCACTACCAGACCGGACTGCTGCTGACGGTCGTATCCTCCTATTTCATCATCAATCGAGGAATGAGCGCGATATTGAGCCTGAACTCGCTCGTCGTGCCGACGATGCTCGTCTTCACCGTCATTATCGTGACCGACACGCTGCATATGCCGAACGCAGGAAGGGTTTTCACCATGACGACGGATACATCGTGGTATGCCGCTTGGACCGCTCCGCTGCTGTACAGCGCGTTCAATCTGGCTATGGCCCAAGCGGTGCTCGTCCCGCTGGGCGCCTCAATGCCGAACCAGAAAATCATACGCATCGGAGGAGCGATCGGGGGCGTTCTCATCGGCGTGCTGCTGCTGTCAGCCCATCTGGCTCTGTCTGTGCATATGCCTGGCATACAGCAGTTCGACATTCCGATGGGGGAGATCGCCCATACGCTCGGCGTTACCATCCAGCTCATTTATGTCCTGCTCATCTTTTCGGAAATATTCACGACCTTCATCGCCGATCTGTACGGCATTACGCTCCAGCTCCACCAACGGACCGGAATGCCGAAGAAGCTGATATCAGCGCTCATTATGATGGTATGCTATGCGATTAGCCAGTTCGGCTTCCGCAATCTGCTCTCGTTCCTGTACCCGTTGTTCGGCATGTTCAGCCTGATATGGCTCTATTTGCTGCTGCGGGCTGCCCAACCGGCGAAGTCTGGGCCGCCACCGCCCATCGCCTCTTCTCCTGCGGCAGCGAAGATCAAGCTGAAGCCGCTGCCGCGCAAAAAATGACGAGCACGCCATATGCCTAGGCAGATTGCCAAGTCAAGGCTGCTTCGGAACTTGCTAGCATCCTCCGCTGCGCTTCGCGCTTGCGGCGGATGCTTTTGTTTTGTCTGCCGAAGTGCCCGGCCTCGATTCCATCTTCCCGCAGCTTATCCGATCGGCCCCAGCTCCACAATGCGCACATCCGCCGCCTCATCCCGGAACGCCTTCGCCAGATGCGGATGGCAGGTCGTCATCACGATCTGATGAGACGATGAGAGCCGATGCAGCTCTTGTACGGCTAGCCCCAGCCTCCTGCGGTCATAATTGACGAGGATGTCATCCAGAATCAGAGGAAGAGTCGCCTTAGGGGACAATTCTTCCGCCAGGGCGAAGCGCATCGCCAGATATAGCTGCTCCGCCGTTCCGCGGCTCAGCAGGGAACTGTCGATCATGCGCCCGTCCGCCCGTTCCACCTCCAGCCGCTTCGTGCCGTACGGCGCCGTCACCCGCACATACCTTCCTTCGGTCATCGCCCGCAGATGAGCCGCCGCCCGCTTCAGCACCTCCGGTTGCTTCTCTTGCTCGTAGAGCCGCCTCGTCCGCTGGATCAGCGTTCGGGCCAGCGCCAGCACCGCATAGCGGGACGCCTGCTCGTCGAGCTTCGCTTCGTTCATCGCCGCCTCGTGATGATGCGCCGCTCCCTCGACCTCGGCAGTCAGCCGCTCATGCTCTTCCCTCAACCGCCCGCGCTGCTCCTCGCCTTCGCTGATGCGCGCATCCCACCGCTCCAGCTCCGCTTGCAATTCAGCGGCGCGCCGCTCCAGTTCGGCTCCATCATAGCCGGTCAGCAGTTCCTCCAGCGGAGCCCACTGCTCCGGACTTCCGCCGCGGTACACGATCGCCTCGCTCTCCTGCAGCGTCCGCTCCCACTCCTGCCGGCGGGCTTCGGCATTCATCCGCAGGATGAACTCCGCGTCCTCCTTCGCGCCCGCTTCCGCCAGCAGCCGTTCCTTCCGCTTGCGGGCGTCCTCCGCTTCCCGGGCCGCAGCTTGACATGACTCGGCGGCCGCTTCATGCTGCTCTAAGCCGCGCTCATATTCCTGCTGCCGCTTCTCTTCGGCCTCCAGCCGTTCCAGCAGCCGATACAGCTCCCCGATGGAAGAGAAGCCCTGGCGTCCCGCCGCTTCGTCCGGGAGGCCACCCGCCGAATCCGTCCCCTCCGCTTCCCGGCGCTCGGCCGCCGCGGCCGCTTCGCCGTCTCCTTCGGCAGCTCCCCAGGCCGCCTTCAGCAGCCGGGCGCACTCCTGCTCGACCTCCTCGATCTGCCGCCGCAGACGGGAGGCTCGCTCCAGCAGCCGTTCCCGGTGGCTCTCCATATCGAGCGCCTGCTCCACACGGCGGAGATGCTCCAGCGCGCCGGCAGGGCTGAGCGACTCTGGCAGTTCACGCGCCCTCAGCCAGCCGCGCCAGCGCCCGGCAGCCTCCCTCTCCGCCGCCATGGCCGTCTCGGCTTCATCCGCCAACGCATCGGCCCGCCGCCCGGCGGCAGCGGCGCCCTCGGCCGCATGCCGGGCGCGATCGGCCAGCTGGGCCTGGTCGCGCGCCCACTCGGCCGTATCGGCCAGCACCTGCGCCAGCGCCTGCTGCTCCGCATCGTCAGGCAACGCCGCGCCGCAGCTGCCGGGCCAGAGCGGGCCAAGCAGCCCCCGCAGCGCTTCGGCTTGCAGCACGGCCATGCGTTCGGCCGCGCTGCCCTCGTCCGCGGGGCCTCCAGCCCCAGCCTGGCCCGCGTGCCCGCTGCGGCCGGCATACGCCCACGCAAGCGTCCTGGCGAGGCCGACGGCCGCCACCGCCCCGGCGGCCAGCCATTGGCCCGCCGCGAAGCCGAGCAGCGCGGCCAGCAGCAGCGCGCCGCCGCCGAAGGCGTACGCGCCGGCCGCGGCCGGGCTGCGGCGCTCCCCGGCGGCCCGAGCCGCCCGGCCCTCCCGGCCGGTTGGCCGCGCCGGAGCCAGAGCCTGCCGCGACGCGAGCGCATCCTGCAGCGCCTGGCCGCGGCGCACGGCCTCCTCGGCCTGGGCCGGCGTCGGCGCGAAGCCGGTGCCGCGCACGCCGGCCGCCATATGCCGCGCGAGCGCGCTCCGCTTCGCGGCGTTCGGCCTCAGCCGCGTCCGCCTCGCGGTCCGCCCGCTGGGCCGCGTCGGCGGCCTGGGCCCGCGCCCGGCTCAAGGCATCGGCCTCCGTCTGCGCGGCCCGGACCTGCTCGGCCTGCGTGAAGCTCGCGTCGCAGGCAAGCAGCCGCTCCGGCGTCCAGCCGGAATCCGTCTGGCGGGCCAGGCGGCGCAGCTCCGCCGCAAGCCGCGCGGTTTCCGTCTCGGTCTCGGCCGCCGTCTCCTGCCAGTGGCGGATCGCATCCGCCTGCCGGGCCAAGCGGCGAGCCTCGGGCGCGAGCGCCAGCAGCGCCCCCTGCGGGCGCAGCGCGGCGAGCCGCCGTTCCCACGCGGACCGCTGCTCCTCCGCGCGGGCGAGCGCCGCCTCCGCCTCTCCCAGCCGGCGCTCGTTCGCCTCCCAGCGCGCGGCGGCGTCGGGCGGCCAATCCGCGAGCGGCGGCAGTCCCGCCAGCGCTTCGCGGGCCGCGACGAGGCGCACCCACGTCTCGCTGACATGGGCGGCGCGCTCCGTCATGGCCAGCGCCTCGCGGACGGAGCGGCGCGCGGCGGCAGCCGCATCAAGCCCGGCGTCCGCTTCCGCCAGCCGCGCTTCCACGTCAGCGAGCCGCCCCGCCTGCGCCTGGCCTTCCCGCCGCGCCCGGTTCGCCCGTTCCAGCGCCTGCAGCGTATGCGCCAGGTCCTGCGCGCGGCCGCGCGGCTTATACAGCTTGTCCGCCTCTTGCTGCAGCCACCGTTCCGCCTCGGCGACCTGACGGCCGCCCCCGAGGCCGGTGTCGTACAGGAAGGCGCCGACCTCGTCCCCCTGGAGCGCCTGCAGCTCATGGAGCTCGTCCAGCGTAATCGCGAACAGACGCCGGAACAGCTCCCCGTTCAGTCCGCCCAGCAGCTCCGTCTCCAGCGCGGACTGGGTCATCCGGTCCAGGCGCCCGTCAGCCCCCCGGCGGTGGATGACTGTCTGCACGCTGCCGTTCCGCTCCAGGCGCTCGATCCGCCATTCCTGTCCCTGATCGTCCTCCACGGCGAGCCGCCCGCCGTAGACGCCGCCTTCCGCAGGCTCGTAGCGGCCGGCCGCGCCGCCGCGCTTCGGGAAGCCGTACAGCATTCCCCGCAGGAAGGCGGCAATCGTGCTTTTCCCCGCCTCATTCGGGCCGAGCAGCAGCGTAATGCCGCCGGGCTTCCCCGGCTCGCCCAGATCGAGCTCCAGATCGCGCAGCTCGCCGAAGCCGTTCACATACAGATGCAGCAGCCTCATGATGCGCTCCCTCCTTCATGCAGCGCTTCGAGCGACAGCAGCATCGCTTCCTGCAGCCAGTCCGCGGCCGCCTCTTCCGGCTGATCGGCCAGCCATTGGCGAAGCCGGGGCTGCGCCTCGAAGGCCCGAAGCGCTTCAGCCAGCAGTTCATCCCGCAGGGCGCTGTCCTGTCTGCCCCGGTCCGCCAGCCGGACCAGATCGCCGAGGAAGCTGTCCGACTCCATCCAGACGCCAGGATCCAGATCAGGGCGGCACCGCATGCGAACCTCGGCGATCCATATCCCGTCACTCGAACCGGAACGCTCCATCCGTTCCAGCTCCTGCTCGTTGGCCGGAGCCGCCCATTGCTGCTCCAGCGATTGGCGCTGCAGCTCGCGGTAGAGCGCCGTGCGCCCGACGAGCGTAAGGCGCGCGAAGACGAGGCGGCTGCCGCTCTGCTGGCGCAGTCCGGCCAGCGCCGCGTCCAGCCGTTCCATCACCTGCTGCATATCGGCCAGATCCGCGATATCGACGGCCTCATCGCACCAGCGGACTTGATCGAGCGGCTCGAAGCGCAGCGACACATGACGGCGCTCGTCCACCTCGACGACGTAAGCGCCCTTCGCACCCGTCTCCTTGACATGCCGTCCCTGCGTATTGCCGGGATAGACGATGTATGGAGAGGCATGAAGCACTTCCCGCAGATGAATATGGCCGAGCGCCCAATAATCGTACCCGGCGGCAATAAGCTCCCGCTTGGAGCAGGGCGCATACGGATCATGGCCCGGCCGCCCGTCGACCGTCCCATGGAGCATGCCGATGCGGAACAAGCGCGCCCGCTCCGGCAAGCTGTCCGCCTCTGCAGCGGCCAGCGCCTTCTCCGGCTCGGACGGATAACGCGCGGCCAGATTATCCCTTACTGCGGACTCGCCGTAGGACATCCCGGCGATCACCGCCAGCGGCGTCCCGTCGGCGCCTCTGGCCAAGGCCGTGCCGGGCGCGCCTGTGCCGAAGACGGTCACATTGTCCGGCCATGACCACTGCACCCCTTCATGCAGCGGATCGTGATTGCCGTGAATCAGATAGACCCCAATCCGGTGCGCCGCCAGCTGTTCCATTCCCCGCTGGAGACGCCACTGAGCCTTGAGCGACCGATCCTTGCCGTCATACAGGTCGCCGCTGACGACGACGAATGCGGCCTGCTCCCGCACCGCCAGTTCCACGAGCGCGTCCCACGCGGCGAAAGTCGATTCGACGGCGCGCGAGCGCAGCGAAGCCGGCAGCTCCTTCAAGCCCCGGAACGGGCTATCCACATGCAGGTCTGCCGCATGTATGAACCGAAACGCATTCAACTTCCTCTCTCCTCTCCTGTTCGTGCGCGAACGCCCGACAGATGGCCGCCGGGCGTTCGCATAGCTGGCTGGGCATTCTCCGGACGGCGAAGTCAATCCGCCTTGACGCGGAAGCGTAGATAGATCCGCTTCAGATCGTTCACGACGCCGCTCAGCGAGTAATCCTGCTTCGCCTTCGTCCAGGCCGTACGGGACAGTTCATAGCGGAACGCCGGGTCCGACATGACCCGTTCCAGCGCCGCGGCGAGCGCGTCCGGATCGTCGACAGGCACGAGCAGCCCGTTCACGCCGTCGATGATCTGCTCGGCGATGCCGCCGACATTCGTTCCCACCAGGGCGAGTCCGCATAGCGCCGCCTCCGCGAACACCGAGCCGAACGCCTCCGCCCGGGACGGCAGCACGAAGATGTCCGAGAAGGGCATGAACTCCTCCGGATGGAGCATATAGCCATAAAATATCGTCTCTTCATAAATGCCCAGCTCCTGAGCCAATTGCTCCAACTCCTCGCGGATCGGACCGTCGCCGATGATGTGGAGCACATAAGGACGGCCGCGCCGCTTCAGCTCGGCGCAAGCCCGGAGCAGCACGTCAAGCCCCTTCGCCGGGACGAGGCGGCATACGACAATGAGCTGGGGCACTTCATTCTCATGGGCAATTGGCCGGAACCTCTTCTCGTCGAAGCCGTTCGGCAGCACCTCGATCCGCTCCGGTCGAGCGACGTAAGGCGCCAGGTCATGCCGGAACGAATTCGATACCGTCATCATCAGATCGACATGCGCTTCCAGTTCCCCGTACAGGGAGGTCAAGAAGCGGAATTCCGGTCCGTCCGGCTCGATTTTTCCGTTCAGAAGCAGCTCCCGCTCATAGCTGGAGTGAACCGTCAGAACGACCGGCGTCTCGGGGAAGAGCCGCTTCATCACCCAGCCGGCAATCGGATGATGGGCATGGATGAGATCATAGGAAGCGGTGATTCGCCGTCTCGTCCACCATATGTAATCGCGGATCGTCTGCATATATTTGACGACGAGACGATCGGAGAATCGCCGTATGCGGTCCAGTCGAAGGTCGCAAACGCGATCTCCTCCTGCCCTTTGCCCCGCAGCCGCTTGGGCAGCGAGAACAGCTCCATCTCCCAGCGGGGGAGCTGGAACCGGTCTTGTATATAGGGAACCATGGAGGACACGCCTCCCGGCTGTTCCGGCGGGAAGAACAACGCCTGCAATATTTTCATGCCAGCCTCCTTCATGTTGCTTTCGCTTTTCGATGTCTACCATTTATGATATATTAGAACATATGTTTCAGTAAAGACTACGCAAATGGAGCTATCGATTGCGATGAATCGGCTTTTTACCCCAGAGTTCTCCGGCAGCACCGCCGTCGCGGTGACGTCGGCGTGTATGATGTATATTGTGTTCATTATGCTCTTGATGACCGTGCGCCTCTATTCCAGGCAGCGTTCCGGAGCCTATATTCTATTCATCGCCGCCTTGCTTCTCATCGCGTTCGAGCGGACATTGGATCTTACCGATTATGATTGGTTTCCCGGATGGTTCGACCAGTATGGCATAGGAAGAACCGCTCTGCAAGCGTTTTCTTTTTTGCTGATGAATCTGGCGGTGCTGCGGCTGTACAAGCGCAGCAACCGGAGAATGCGTGTGTACGTGCTGGCCGCTCTGCTGCTGCTGGCGGGCGCCGCCGCCCTGTCCCTCATCCTGGCGGAGCAGTATGGAATGTCCGCCAAGCCGACATGGCCGCTGATAGTCTATCATATGACGTTCACCGTATTCTGTTATTTCTGGATTGGCCCGCGGGCGGGACAGCGGGTGAAGTACGCGTTCACCCTGCTCGTCCATTTTTTGATGAACCTGTCGTCCGCCGTTAACTCGATTTATTTCGGCGGAATGAACACGCTCCTGTTCTACTTGGAACACGGGCTTCCGCTCGTTTATTTCACGCTCATGTTCTTCATTTTGTTCGAGCGCGTGGTCGAGCATCTTCAGCGGACGTACCGCTCCTCGATTACCGACGGGCTGACCCAACTGTACAATCGCCGCTACCTCTTCAAGGCGATGCAGAGCTATGTGCAGAAGGAGGCCGCCGTTTCGCTTATTTTTTGCGACATCGACAATTTCAAGCGCTTGAACGATACGCAGGGGCATGACAAGGCGGATGATGAGCTGAAGCTGGTCTCCGCGATCATTCGGGAGGAAGTCGAAGAAGCCGGCATCCCGGGACGCTTCGGCGGCGAGGAGCTGGTGGCGTTGATCGTCAATCCCCATGCCCGCGTGGAGCAGTTCGCCGAGAATATCCGCCGGAGAGTGGAGGCAGAGACAAGCGTTACCGTCAGCGTCGGCCACAGCACGCTGCGCAGCGGGATGACTCCCGAGGAGCTAGTAAGAGAAGCCGATCAGGCGATGTACCACTCGAAGACGACAGGCAAGAATCGAGTTACCGATTATGAGACGATTGGCAGCCCCCGACAGCGCAAGCGCGCTTCCGCGGGCGGCGGCCGTTGAACAGAAGCGCCCCTGCCGGAACGGATTCCGGCAGGGGCGCTGTTCATCACTTACTGCACATCGCGCTTCTGGAAGACGAAGAACGAGATGGCGAGCAGCACGGCAAAATAGATCGCGTACATCATAAGGCTGAAGCCTAACGTCGCCCCCTCATATGGTAATTGGCCTTCTCCGAAATAAGGCCCCCAGTTCAAATGCGGGAATACCAGCCATTTGTACCATACCTTCTGATGGAGCATCATTGTGACGGTTCCGGCAAGCATCTGGAAAATGATCGGCAGCGCGATGGACAAGCCCAGACTTCGGGTCAGCACCGCAATCATGAATGCCAGCGTCAGCTGAAAAGCAGCATCCGAGTAACCAAGAAAGAGCGCCACGACCGAATCCATCAAAGAAGCGTCCTCGGCGGACAGATTGAACAGCGCCGCGCCGATACCCAATCCAAGCAGCAAAATAATCATATAGGCCGCAAACAGCACGAGGAGTGCATTCACCCATTTCGAAGCCAGGACAAGCGCGCGGCTCGCCGGCCGGATTAACAATTGCTTGATCGTGCCGTCCTTGAATTCGTCCGTAATGGTCTGCGCCGCGACGATGATGATGAAGATCGTGGTCAGCGGCCGGGCGATGAACACAAATGTATCGGCAAATCCCAAATAAGGCATGGCTCCGTCCTTGAACACGAAAAACCGGGTGACAACGCCGAGCAGCACCGCCATCAACGCAAGAAAAATATAATAATACGGGGCTTGCCGCTTGCTGTTCGTCTTCATCCATTCATTCTGGACGAGCGAGAAAAAGTAACTCATTCGATCCGGCCTCCTTTCGTCATCGTCAGGAAGGTATCTTCCAGCGTCGGCGCCGAGGTCCGGACCTCATAGATCGCGATGCCCGCGTGGACCAGCTTCTCGACGACCTTCGGAATCTCGTTCCGCATCAGATTCACCGTGATGCCGGAACGCGCTTCGTCCCGGGCTGCTTGCCAATCGGCCGCAGCGAGCGTCTGCAGCGCTTCATCGGCCCGGTCCACCTCCAGATAGATCGTCGCCGACTGCGCTTCCGCCACGTCTGCGGACGGATTCAGCTCCCGCTCCCCGACGAATTTGCCGTTCTGGATGATGACGACCCGATCGCACATCAATTCGATTTCCGAGAGCAGATGGCTCGACACGAGAATCGAGATTTTCTCCTCGCGCGCCAAGCGCCGCAAATAGTCGCGCAGCTGCCGGATGCCGGCCGGATCGAGTCCGTTCGTCGGCTCGTCCAATATCAGAATCGAAGGATCGTGAAGCAGGGCCTGTGCGATGCCGAGCCGCTGCCGCATCCCTAGCGAGTAGTTCTTCACCTTTTTGTCTATCGCATTTTCGAGCTCAACGAGCCGCACGATTTCCTCGATCCGCTCCTCGCTGATCGACTTGCCGCTCAAACGGGCGAAATGAAGCAGATTTTTGCGTCCGCTCATAAATTTGTACAACTCCGGATTTTCGACGACCGCCCCGACATGAGTCATCGCTTTGGCCCGGTCGGTCCGAATGTCATGACCCTCAATCCGGATTCGTCCCGACGTCATGGACATCAGCCCGACGATCATGCGGATCGTCGTCGTCTTCCCTGCCCCGTTTGGGCCGAGGAAGCCATAGACTTCCCCGCGCCGCACGCGGAACGACAAATTATCGATAATCGTTTTCCCCCGAATTTTCTTCGTCACGCCTTCCAATTCTACAACGGTATCATCGGTGGCTTGCATCGAATCTCACTCCTTCCAGAATACAGCTGCTCATGTTGCTGTATCTCTCTGACTTACTTTACCGGATTCTTCCCTTCATTCCAACTGCGGGGATCCACATTGCCGCGGCTGGCGATCGGACCCGACATCTATTTGGTACGCAACATCGGCCAACTCGTTTCGCTTGTGTCCAAATTCCTTCGGTTTGCTGGCCTCCTTTTTTACCCGGCGGCCCGTTTGGATCCAATCGTTACGCGGATGCTTTCCTATGCTGCGGGGCTCATCTTCAGCGGCCAAAAGATGCCTGTCTAACATTGAATCACACGCTTCGGTTATAGTAAAATTATAACGGCTTAGACGATCATGAATCTGCACCGAGTATACCACGCAAAGGTGGAAGCATGGATATGTTCGGATGGATGTATGCCTTTTTGGCTGGCTTGCTATTTTTAACGGCGGGGATCATTGCTTCCTTCCCTCCTCCCAAATTGCCCTGGTTTTTCAGAATCATGATTTTATGTATTGGAATCGCCTTTGTTTTTTATTCCATAATGAGCATCCTTGACCTTATTTTCATTTTTTAAGGTTCTGCACCATGTTATGACCGTACGCCGGATTCCGGCTCGCCGTTCAGGGCAAGCTACATGAGAAAGCGCAGATTACCGCTCGTTCTCTTACCGGGAATCAGCGGCTTTTTTCTTGCCTGGGATGACGGTGGCATGGCCCATTTTATCACACAAGGAGTTAATGCGATGTCAATATCACTGCCTGATGAATTGCCTCTGGCTTATCAAGAACAGATGAAGCGCCAATTCGAAGCGGACCACGAGCCGTTCGAGCCCTTCCTCGACAGCTACAAGGCGCGCCGGACCTACGGCCTGCGCGTTCAGCCCGGGAAGTGGAGCCGGCATGACACGGCCCGCCGGAACGCGGCCGCCCTCTTCGGTCTGGAGCCCGTCCCATGGTGCCCGGAAGGATTTTACTATGAAGAATCGTCCCGGCCCGGGAAGCATCCCTACCATTATGCCGGATTGTATTACATCCAGGAGCCTTCCGCCATGTCGGCCGCCGAGCTGCTCGATCCGCAGCCAGGCGAGTTCGTGCTGGATCTGGCCGCAGCTCCGGGAGGGAAGGCGACGCAGATTGCCGGGCGAATGAAGGGCGAAGGACTGCTTGTCGCCAACGAGATCCACCCGCAGCGGGCCAAAATACTGGCCGAAAATATGGAACGGATGGGCATCGTCAACTGCATCGTCACTCAAGCGGATCCGCATGCATTGGCCGAACGGTTCCCGTACAGCTTCGACCGCATTATGCTGGATGCGCCCTGCTCCGGCGAAGGGATGTTCCGCAAAGATCCGGACGCGGTCAAGGAATGGTCGCCCGAGCATGTGGAGGCATGCGCGCTCCGCCAGAGAGATATTATCCGGGCGGCTGTCCGCATGCTTCGGCCGGGAGGACGCCTCGTCTATTCCACCTGCACCTTCAATCGCCAGGAAAATGAGGACATCATCGCACATTGGCTGGAGACCTATCCCGAATTCGAGCTGGTGCGCATGGAACGGCTGTGGCCGCACCGTCATCGAGGCGAAGGGCATTTCGTAGCGTTGTTGAAGAAATCCCCCTCCGCGCCAGGCGCGGCGGACGGAACGGCCAGTGCCCCATCCGGCCGGCGCGGCGGACGCAAGGCCAGAGGCTCTGCCGGGGCGAATCCGGCGGCGGCCGCGTTCCGGCAGTACGCCGCATGGGCCCGCGAGCATCTGCCCGGCCTGGAGCTTCCGCCAGGGAGGCCGCTGCTGTTCGGGGACGAGCTGTACTACGTCCCTGATGCCCATCCTGCGGCACGGGCGCTGCTGGACGACGCTTCCGTATTCGCCGGGTTGCGCCTGCCTCGTCCCGGGCTTCATATCGCCCATATGCGCAAGAACCGCATTGAACCGGCTCATGCGCTGGCAATGGCCTGCACCGCCGCGGACCAGGCCGCGCTCTGCTGCGACATGGCGGCGGACGATCCGCGCATTGCCGCTTATCTGCACGGCGAACCGATCGCGCTGAACCCGGAGCAAGGCGCCGCCAAGGGCTGGACCCTCGTCGCCGTCGACGGCCTGCCGATCGGCTGGGGCAAGGCGTCCGACAGCATGATTAAGAACCATCTTCCTAAAGGTCTCCGCGCCCTCCGTTAAGCACGAGCTCCTGACCCAAAGGGAGAACGTCGATAAGGCGATGCAACACCTATGCATGATATGTATGGAATCTTTGCTCCCGCCCAACACACCAAAAAACCGCTAACCTTGCAGCTTCAAATGCCCCTCGGGAGCTTTGCCTCTGCAAGGTTAACGGTTACCCCTGCCCGTCGGACGCAAAGTCCACAAGCAATTCGTCAATCATCTCATTATGGAACATCATCGTCAGATGGAGTGACTGCACCTGCTTATCCTTCGCCAATTGACAGGCGAGCTCCTGACCGATGCAGGCCCGATCGGCCCCCGTTCCGGGTACCCGAAAATCAATATACCCTGACATTTCCGGACCGTCAGTGCTGATGGTCGCCTCTCCGACTGGCAGAGAGCCGTTCTGATCGCGGTAAATATCATAGAGCAGCGCGCTGCCGTCATCCCGCGCCAAAATCACGTGAATCCGATCGTCCGCCCCTTCGGTCATGTCCTCCCCGTCCGGAGCGAGCTCCAGCCCGTCTTCCGGGCCGATGCCGAGCGGCCCCGCTTGCTGCCCCGGCGCCTCCGCCCGATATTCCGCAGCATCATCATTGGTGACGATGCGCTGCACTTGTCCCGTCACGAACACGACCTCCAGATCGGCGACGCCCAGCGCATCCGCCGTATGACGGACATAGCGCTCGACCTGTTCCTCGATCGCTCTCCGGTGCCGCTCCTGCACATCGGTTCCGTCCATGATGAAGATCCCTTGAAGCCGTTCCCGCTCCCGGTACAGCCAGATGAACTCCCCCGCATAGGCTCCGTTGAAAAGCACGTCCTGCGATTCCCCGCTTGCCGTCCGGAAGTCAGGGCGAAATTGAATCATCTGCGTGTCCTCCCTTACCATTTCCGGTATATCCGGTATTACTATAAGCTTGCCCGTTCCTTGCCGTTACATTCCTCCCAGACGGCTACGGATATCCGTCCAATCGAAGGCGAAGTTCCCTGCATACGCTGTGGATGTCGGAACAAGGGGGACACCGTCCCGGCGGCACATCCATCCCGCAGTTCCGCTTCATCTCGAACAAGGAGGAATGTTTCCATGGGTGCAGGATTTGGGCATTTCACATCGACAGGCGTTATTCTCGTATTGTTCATTTTGCTGGTCATCGTATCCCGGTCGTTCATCTACTAGAAGACCAGCAGGAACAAGCAAAGGCGGGGATGCCCCCGCCTTACTCCGCGTTATCCCGTCCATCGCGGAAGCCTAACGCGCTCCCGCTTCCAGACAGTGCTTGACTAGCGCATCATGCACGCCTTCTTCATTGTTCGACTTCGTGACTTCCTGTGCGGCCGCCTTCACCTCAAGCGGCGCATTATCCATTGCGATGCCCATACCCGCAAATTGAATCATCGACAGATCGTTATAGTAATTGCCGATGGCGAGCACCTGCCCCGGGGCGATGCCGCGAAGCTCCGCCAGCTTCGACAGCGCGCTGCCTTTGGTCGCATCCTGATGCATAATATCAATGAAATAATCCCCGGATCGGATATAATGCAGTTGATGATCCCACAGGCCCAATTCCGCCTCCACCCGATCCATGTCTTCTTTCTGCCCGCTTATCGTCATTTTGACCGGCGCGTCCTCCAGCGCGTCCCAGCTTGGAAGCTGCTTCGGCTCGATAAGGAACTGCGCGTAGAGATCCAGCATCTCCGGCATCATCCCCGCCAGGTCATCCACATACAGGTCGAACACCGTATTAATATTGAAATGAACGCCTTGCTCGCGGCAATATTGAATATACGGCTCCAGCTCTTGCGGCGGAATATCGAACCGGTGCAGAATGCGCCGGCCTTTCGATGCGATTGTCGCCGCTCCGTTATGCGTAAGGACAACCCCTTCCAGCCCCAGCTCGTCCAGATAAGGCAGCGTGCTCTGCGGGGCGCGTCCGGTGCAGAGCACAATCTCCGCTCCTTGCTCGGCTACGCTGCGAATCGTAGCGGCCGTTCGACCCGTAATCGCGTGATCGTCATTCAACAGCGTCCCGTCCATATCCAAGGCAATCATTCGGTAATTCATAGGTCTTCTCTCTCCCCTTCTGTCGGTTCTATCCCTCATTGTGTCCCGAGCGAAGCCGTTCTATCTCTTCCGCACTGCATTCGCGCCATTGTCCGGTCTTCAGCTCCGGGTCCAGCTCCAGCGTTCCCATCGAGAGTCGCTTCAAATAGACGACCTTCTTGCCGACCGCGGCGAACATCCGCTTCACCTGATGGAATTTGCCCTCCGTTATCGTCAGCTCGATATCCGATAGAACGTTCCCTTCCTCCTCCGTTCGGTGGCCGAGAATATTCAACTGCGCCGGAGCCGTTACATAACCGTCATCCAGCGTTACGCCCACAGCGAAGCTGGCGCCGTCTTCGGCGGTCACTTGGCCCGCCACATGAGCGAAGTAGGTCTTCGGGACATGCTTCTTCGGAGACAGCAGCTGGTGGGCCAGCTGCCCGTCGTTACTGATCAGAAGCAATCCTTCCGTATCTTTATCCAGCCTCCCCACCGGGAAAGGCTCGAAATGCCGCAGCGCTGCCGGGAGCAGATCGAGCACTGTCCTCTCGCGCGTATCCTCCGTCGCCGAGATGACGCCCTGCGGCTTGTTCATCATCACGTAAATATATTCTCGGTACAGCACGATCTCATCGTCCAGCCGGACGACATCCTGCTCCGGATCGACCTGATGGCCGCTATCCTTCACGCTCTTGCCGTTGACGGATATCCGCCCCGCCTTGGCCCATTTTCTGATATCCGACCGGGAACCTCGTCCCATATGGGCCAGCAGCTTGTCGATCCGCATCATTTTGCCCATGACGACAGGGTCACCTCCTCTGCCTGTAACCGTTCTTGTCCCTTCGGATCGCATGGCCCTAATGCAGAACATGTCCTTATCAGCATACCATGTTGTTGTCCGTTTGGAAAAGAAACCGATGAAGGGTTGCTTCCCGCTCTTATCGTATATCGGCAAGCAGCTTACATTATTGTCATGTATGCCCGCAACGATGAAACTTTATTGTACAATATCCGTATGAAAGCATTGTTTTCACAATCATCCGGACAACAGACAATGAGAGATAGGAGGAGACGGATGTTACGTGTTGAAAATCTGTCGCACGCCTTCAAGAACGGGCCGGAGACGACCCAGGTGCTGCACTCGGTATCGTTCAGTGTGCAGCGCGGAGAGATGGTCGCCCTGCTCGGGAGCTCTGGCTCCGGCAAGTCAACCCTGCTGAATCTGATGGCAGGACTGATGAAGCCGACGGAAGGCAGCATATATATCGCCGATAAAAATATCGTCACGATGAATGAGAACCAACTGGCTGAATTCCGGCGCGGGCATATCGGGTTTATTTTCCAAGCCTATGAGCTGATCGCCAATCTCACCGTGCGGGAGAATGTCGAGCTGCCGCTCATATTTCAAGGCGTCGCCCCTTCGGAGCGGAAGGCCAAGGCGATGCGCCTGTTGGAACAGGTCGGCATTCCCGACAAGTCAGAGCTGTTCACGTCCCAGCTCTCGGGCGGACAGCAGCAGCGGGTCAGTATCGCCCGTTCGCTGATCACCGATCCGTCCGTTATTTTTGCCGACGAGCCGACGGGGAATCTCGATACGCGCACCGAGGAGGAGATTATCGCGATTTTGAAGCAGTTGAACAAGACAATGGATACGACATTCATTATCGTTACTCACGAGCATGAAGTGGCTGAACATACGAAGCGCATTCTTACGCTGAGAGACGGCCATCTGCACGATGACAGCCCCGCTCCGAACCAAGCCCGGGAAGAAGCGGTCCTGTCCGGAGGTGAGACCCATTGAGAATCGCTGACTATATCCGGCTGTCCTGGGATCAGTTGAAGCGGCGCAAAGTGGTCACCGGCTTGTGCGCCATCGGCATCTCGATCGGCTGCGCTTCTATCGTCGTCGCGATGAGCGTCGGGGAATCGGCCCAGGTGTTCGCGGAGAAGCAATTGAATTCTTTTCTGAAAATGGACGAGATTACCGTCACTCCGAACAAGGGCGTCTCGGACCCGAGTGCACAAAACGCAAGCAGAAGCGATAACAGCGAAGCCGAGGAACGCGGGCAGATTACCGAGCAGAAGCTGGAGGTCATCCGCAACATTCCGCACGTCAAGGCGGTAGCCGCTTTTCAGCAGCTCGGCTATATGCAGATGGAGACCGCCGACGAGCGCAAGTCCGGCCTGGAGATTATCGGCACCGACCTGAATGCGCTGACCGACTTCGGCCATGAATTCATGCAGGGCTCGGCTTCCGATTTGACGGGGACCGTCATTCTGAATTACGGGGCTACCCTCGGACTCGTCGACGAGGAGACAATGGACAAACTGATAAAGCAGTTGAACGAGAACCCGTACGACGATGCATTAATGCAGCAATACCGCAATCTGAGCCGTACGCCGAGCTCGCTCTATCAGCGGCAGATCCGGCTGATTCCGTTCAGTGGGGAGGACGGCAAGCGGCCGCAGGCCAGTTCCCCGCTTCGCGTGTCCGCGGTGCTCAAGAAGCCGGCCGGCAGCACGGATGATATGGTCATGTACGACAAGAAGGCGTATGTCTCGCTGGAGACCGCCGAATTACTGCAGCAAGAGCTGAAGATAGAAGGGGACTCCGTTCCCAAGCCAGGTACATACAATTCGCTAGTCGTCAAGATCGATGATCAGAAGCATGTGGAGCAGGTCGAAAAGCAAATCAAAAAGCTCGTCCTGAGCACGAACACCAACCTTCACCAGATAGATCGTCTGAAGGAGCAGTTCGCGATCGTGCGCACGATCGCCCTCGGCATCGGCTTGTTCGTCCTGTTCATCGCTTCCATCTCCATCGTCGTCGCGATGACGATGTCAACGTATCAGCGCCGCCGGCAAATCGGAATTATGAAGGTGCTGGGCGCCAACTTGAAGCAGATCCGCAATATGTTCATCATCGAAGCGGCGCTGCTTGGGCTGGTAGGCGGTCTGGTCGGCATTATGCTGTCCTATTGGATCGTCTGGGCGATCAACGGGGCGGCCGCAGGAGCCATGTCAGACGGGAGCGGGGATCCGATCATTTTCATTTCATCCAACTTTATTCCGATCGGCATCGCCTTCGCGATTATGACCGGGGTCATATCGGGCCTCTATCCTGCGATAAGCGCGTCGCGCACCGATGCGCTGACGGCCATCAAGCGCGACTGATCGCAGTCGCGCCACAACTATAGACTAAGGAGGTCCGCTCACCGGAATGAAGAAAAAAATAAAATGGGCTATCATTATCCTGGTACTCGCCGGAATCAGTTACGGACTCTATTCATTCGGCAATCCTCCCGCCCCGGAGACGGGCATGGAGAACAATGACGCCATCACCTTCTCCGTGACGAGAGAAACGCTGGTGAATAGCATTGAAGTCAAAGGGAAGTCAGGCTATGAGCAGGAGACGTTCGTACACGCTCCGTTCGGCGCTGAAGTAAGACAGTGGAACGTGAAGGACGGCCAGCAAATCAAAAAAGGAGATGTGCTGTTCCAGCTCGACTCGACCGCTCTGGAGAATGAAATCGCACAGACGCAAGCGACCATCAAGAAGCAGCGCCTCGAAATAAGACTGACAGAAGTCCAGAGCGCGCTCGGCCAGGAGGATCAGGCGCTAGGCGTAACGGAGGCGGACCGCAAAAAAGTATTCGTGCAGCGGGAAGCTCAGAAGCTTCAAGAGGAATTAAGCGAAGTCACCCTGGATATTCAGGAACGTGACATTGCGGACAAGCAAAAGAAGCTGAATGAAGCGAACTACCGCGCCCAAGCGTCCGGCATTTTCCTGTTCGAGGATCCGAAGAAGATTCCTTCTCAAGTGAACAGCAATGACCGCCTCGGCAAGATCGTCGATCTGAACAAGCTCCAGCTCGTCTCGCTTGTCGGAGAGCAGGATGTATTCCGCATCGCGGAAGGAATGCCGGTCGAAGTGAAAATCAACGCCCTGAAGCAGGTGAAGCTGACCGGCAAGGTTATCAAAGTATCCAAATTCGCCAAGGCAGGTACCGACGAGAAGAATACGAATCAGCCCGCTCAATTCGAGGTCATCATCTCGCTGGAGCCGAATAAGCAGCTCATCGCCGGATTGAGCCTGACCGGCCAGATCGAGACCGAGCGCAAGGATGACGCTATCGTCGTTCCAACCGTGGCCGTGCTGCGCGAGAAGGACCAGTATTATGTCTTCCTCGACAAAGGCAACGGACAAGTAGAACGGAAAGACATCAAGATTGGAATGGAGACTCCGGAAAAAACGGAAGTCCTGGAGGGCTTGAAGGAAGGCGATCAGGTCGTCCTGCAATAGCAGTCAGCCAGAGCAAGAGCCCCCGGCATGAAGGAACCATCATGCCGGGGGCTCTTCCGCTTCCTGCGGCTGGCCCGTCACGGCTTCGGCGTCCGCACATCCTTCAGCCGATAAGACAGCGTGACGAACACATAGTCGTCCTCCTCCGTCTGATCGGCGTAGGGTCCCATATCTTCTTGTTCATGGGGCTCGACTGTATCGGAGCCGTTCTCTGCGGTTACCGCCCCCTGGATCAACGCCATTTTGTGCCCCCATTCAACCGGAGTCATCCTGCGGTAAGCGATATTCGCCTCGGCCAGCATTTTCTCGCCGTGACGCTCCATCTGAATCTGCTCTTCGATGATGCCGATCCCTTCCTGGAACAGCCGAGACAGCTCCTGTACAATAAAGGCGGAATTCTCCGCCGCCAATTCGCGATCGAACGTATAACTGCGCTGCATCGGGTTCGTCTGATAATACTTCTCAATCAGATTGCCATGCTGCTTCGTCTCCACCAATTGCAGCAGATCCAGCTCCTCCAGCTTTTTGACGTGATAGTATAAGCGGGAAGGCTTCTCGTCCAGGCGTTCCGCTAACTGCTTCACCGTTACCGGCTCTTCCCGCGCCAATCGCAGTATTTGGGTTCTTCTCGAGTCAAGCAGGGCCTTCGCCAGTTCGAGATCTGAAATAACACGGTGATTCTTCAATCCATGGCCTCCTTAACCGCTAAGAAGGCATAGCCGCTTGCGCGTCTCCTTCCGGCGGGTTCATCGTGCCTGATGCTTTATATTTCAAGGCTCGACTATATTTTAACAGAGGGAAAACGATAGAGACAATAACAAGCAGCCCCCCTGCCACCGCCGTGGCCTCCAGCACCCCGAACCAGACCGCGAACAACCCGCCCAGGCCAATCCCGATCACCGTGCCCGTCTCGGCGACGGTTCCGAATACGGCAGCCCCCCTGCCCCTAATCTCATCCGGCATCAGAGTCAGGAACAAGCTGCTGAGCGGTACATTCGTGCAAGAGATTGTGAATCCGGTCAAGAGTGACCAGATGTAAATGCTGATGATACTCGTATTGGCGTATATCGGCGCCAGCGGCACAATGAAGATACAAGAGGCTCCTATGCCCGCTATCCCGCTCAGCAGCAGCGTGCTCGGTTGAATCCGGCGCAGCAGGTGAGGCGCCGCGATCGCGCCGACGATGCTTCCGGCGCCAATGACGCTGGAGACGAAGCCGAAATGCTCCGCCGGAATGCGGAACGTCTGGAGCAGGGCCGCATTCAGATTCGAATTGATGACGCCGACGACCAGCATCACCGGTACAACCAGCATGAGCAGCGCGAACAGGCCTTCATGCCGGTACATTTGGGTGAGCCCCTCTTTGAACGACGCCATATACGATATCTTCGCTTCTTTCTCTTGTTGAGCTTCCCTTCCTTCATGCTCTTCATTTTCTTCCGTTACCGCCTTACCGCCCCCCGCTTGTGCGCTGCTCAACTTCAATGGCTCCACTCCCCGCAGCGAGAAGACGAAGACAGCGGACAGCAGAAAAGTAATCGCGTTGAAGGTGAACAACCAGCCGAAGTGGCCGAGCGGAATGAGCAAGCCGGCTAGTGCGGGGCCTACCAGCCTCATGGCCATATATGTGGCCTGCGACAGAGAGACGGCGGAGCTAATCTGCTCCTTGCCGACGAGGCGCGGGATAAGGGCGGAGCGCGCTGGCTCGAAAAAGACGGTGCCGATGCCCTGCAGCCAGATCAGCACATAGATGAACGGCAGGCTGTCTTGGGCCAGGATGAACGCCAGCACGATGCCCGCGCGGTAGATATCAGATGCGGCCATCAGCAGCGGACGGTTGATCCGATCGACGAGCGGTCCGACGAAGGCCCCGAACAGCATCTGAGGCAGCACCTGGGACAACACGACCATGCTCAGCGCCAGCGGACTGGCCGACAGGTGAGCCACCAGGAAAATAACGACCAGGCGGGTTATTCCGTCCCCAAGCTCGGAGATGATCTGGGCCCACCATAACCGGCGGTAGGAAGAATTGCTGAAGAGCAGTTTCATAAGGGACGACCTCCAAAATAAATTTTATCGTTAAAATATATTTTATTGATAAAAAATCATTTGTAAATAGTCTTCTGTATATTCATTAAAAATATTTTTAACGATAAAAACCGCATTCCTTTCCGACTATTCGCTTTGCTCTAGCTCCCTCCCCCTTCCTTTTGCCTGCCTTCCAGTGGCAACCATTTGCGGCAACGCCAAAAAGGCTGTCTCCCGTAGAGACAACCTTTACTCGAGAAAATTCGATTGTCAGTCAAGTAAGCTTCCCAATTGTAAACACAAACCCTAAAAATACGAAAAAGAGAATACTTAAAAAGATCGTAAAGAGACCTCGAAAAATATCTTTTTTCCGTTTTCCTCATCAAGCTAACAACAAAGAATGTAGAGGCCGAAAAGACGGCGGCGAGACGAGCAGCGAAAAGATGGTTGATGCAGTGAATCCTGCATTTGTGCAGGATTCCACGCCATTCAGCCGCTATCTGATGAAATTCCTGCAGAAGTCAGGCTGGTGGTAAACCCCTGTTTTTTACGAAGGAGTGGAGATGTCCATTTTCTTACTCAAAACTTGGCACCCATAGCGTTTTAACTCGATTTTTTCTACGGAGAGACGAGCTCCGCTATATAAAATATGAAATGGCGAAAATTCCCATATACTTCTCAATGGCCTGATTTTACGGGATCCAAGAAGACCGCGTCGGATCCTGGGGGCATCATCGCCTTCAGGATGTATCATTGCTTTCTAGAGGCATCGTTGCCTCCTGGGGCTTGAACGTGTGGTGTGAATTGCTGCTATTTTACAGGAATTTCGGCTCAATGAGTCCACATCCCGAGGAATTGCTGCAAATATACATCATTTTAGGCCCTTTTGCTTCAAGCCGAAGCAAAACGGGTTAAATTCCTGCAGTTTTGCAGGATTCCCTTTCTGGTAAAGTCGTCCATATCGAATTGCTGTATTTGCGCAGGATTTCGCTTACCGGATAGGCGTGTCTGGAGAAATCGTGCAGTTTTGCGGAACTCGCTTACCGAATAGGCGTGTCAAGGGAAATGGTGCAGTTTTCAGGCCGTTGGAAAACCCCTGTTTTTTGATTAAGGGGTGGAGATTGTCCATTTTCCTGCTCAAAACTTGGCACCCATAGCGTTTTAACTCGATTATTTCTACGGAGAGACGAGATCCACCACATAAAAAATGAAGTGCCACAGAATCTCTTGGACTTTTCTCAACAGCCTGAAAAGTACATCCTTTTCCTCGATTTTTGCTTCCAACCCATTGGCATGGCAACAAATCCTACAGTTTTGCAGGAATGTCGGTCACGGAGTAGACGTCAAAAATGGAAAACTGTAGACGTCATGGGGGGTTTCGCAGCTTTTCGGCAAGTCGAGCGGTGAGAAGCAGGGGGGACTATCTCAATGGAGGTAAAAACTGCTTATGGAGCAGTACCTTGGTAGAATCTCCATAGCGCGCTGTTGTGCTAATTCAATGTGCTGCTTCTCTTCAGCGCCCGGCCACGATACACGCTGATGCATGAGATTCATGTCATAAAAGAACGGCCCCTTCCGGATGCCGTCCCTCTGCTATCATCTCTTCTGTTCTTTAGCCGCCACGGTTTCATTCACGGCTCCAGCATCGCTCAGCCCGCTCATTCGCCGTCTGAGCCCGATTTCTTCGCCTGCCGCAGCATATCGATAATATCTTCCTCCAGCTGCTTGATTCCCACGCGGTCTTCCCGCTCCCACAGCGTGTTGAACCGCTGCTGGAATTGGACGGCTTCCGTTACTTTGTGATAGAAGTACAGCTCCTGAATCAGCGCCAGGCATTGATGCACCAAGCGCGACTGATCCTCGAAATCGCGCTGCGCCTCCAATATTTCCTGCCGGATGCTAGACATTTCATTATCGAGAATGAACGCGGCTTCCGCCGCCTTTTTCAAGCGCAGCCGCACATCCTCCGGAAGGCTGTCCCGGTATTTGTAATTGAGCGAGTGCTCAATGGTAGCCCAGAAGTTCATGGCCAGCGTCCGAATCTGGATCTCCGCCAAGACCATCTTCTGGCCGAGCGCGGTCTGCACAGGGTATTCCACGATCATGTGGAAGCTGCGGTAGCCGCTCTCTTTATAGTTCGTAATATAATCCTTCTCGTACAACAGATTCATATCTTTGCGATGGCGGATGAACTCAGCGACTCTGCGGATATCATCCACGAATTGGCACATGATGCGGATGCCGGCAATATCTTCGATTCCGCGCTCCAACTGGTCCATCGGCACGTCCAGCCGCTTCGCCTTGTCCAGAATACTGGAGATGCGCTTCACCCGTCCCGTAACGAACTCAATCGGCGAATACTCTTCCCGCTTCTTCAGTTCCGTGCGCATCGTCTTGAATTTGACCTTCAACTCTTCGACGGCCTGCTCATATGGCAGCAAAAACTTTCCCCAATCTCTTCCGTCCATTCAAGCGCCTCCTGTCATTCCCACCGTCCGTAATCTATGATCGTCCAAGCGGATATCTTTATCGTTGCTACCGATGATCCGCGCCAACGGCTTCGGATATATGCCGGAATCCGTCACGCGCCAGCAAGCGGGACAGACCCGCCGCCAAGTCCCGGTTAACGCCCGGGCCCCGGTAGATGAAGCCGGTATAGATCTCAACCAGACTGGCACCGGCCCGAATCTTGCGATAGGCGTCCTCTGCGCTGAACACGCCGCCCGACCCGATAATCGGGATCGAGCCATTCGTCAAGCGATACAGCTGGGACACGACCTGGGTCGATCGCTCCTCCAGCGGCCGCCCGCTCAAGCCGCCGGCCTCCAGCCGGTTGCTGTGCTCGGCTCCCATGCGGGACAGTGTCGTATTCGTCGCGATAATCCCGGATACGCCGCTCGCCATAATCGTATTCGTCATTTGCTCCAGCTCGGCGTCGGACACGTCGGGAGCGATTTTGACCAGCACGGCCTTGTTCCGGCCATGCTCCGCATTCAGCTGCTTCATGTCCGAGACGGCCGCCTGCAGCAGCGACTTCAATTCGTCGCCATGCTGAAGATTGCGAAGATCCGGCGTATTAGGCGAGCTGATATTGATGACGAACAAGTCTGCTACCGGATAGAGTGTCCGGAGACAGGACAAATAATCATCCTGCGCCTGCTCGTTCGGCGTCACTTTATTCTTGCCGATATTGACCCATACCGGAATCGGCCGCTTCCGCAGTGCTTCCAGCGAATGCAGCATACTGCCCGCTCCCTTGTTATTGAAGCCCATCCGGTTAATAAGCGCCTCGTCCGGAGGCAGGCGGAACATGCGCGGCTTCTCGTTCCCAGGCTGTCCCTTGGGCGTAACGGTTCCCACTTCCATGAACCCGAAGCCGACCGAGGAGAGCCCGCTTACCGCCTCCGCGTTCTTGTCCAGGCCGGCAGCCAGCCCGATCGGCGTATGGAAGGACAAGCCGAATAGCTCGGTCTTCAAGGCCGGATCCTCTCCAACCCCGTATATCCCTCTCAGCAGCGCTGGCACGCCCGGAATGCGGCCCGCTTTGGACATCCCCCCGATGACGAGATGATGCGCCCGCTCCGGGTCCATTTTAAATAGCAGAGGTTTTACAATATATTGATACAACAACGTGTTCACTCCGTTCATCCATGCCAGACAATAAGCCTGCTTCGGTACGATTGTGGCTCGTCGCCTCCCCTTCTCCGGCACGGCAGCCGTCCCTGGAGAGAGCAGGCGCTTTTGGCCCTAACAAATAGTTTAAATCTTTCTTCGGCAAAAGAAAAGTCTGGATTCACTTTCAATTCGTCTGGCCTTTTGCCCAGAAAACGATTACAATAAAGGCAGTGAACAAGCGATTACTAAGAAAGGTGATGAACTATGGCAACGAAACGGAAACCTCCCGTTATCGCGACCAAGCCGCAGGATGCCGTGAACAAGAAAGCCATTTATTGGGCGGGAGGCATCGCGCTGGTTCTTGTCATTATCGTTTCCATCTTACTAGTGATGAACGGATAACATGCCTGACCGTTCAAGGAATAAGAGAGCCGTGCCCCTGAGCTTCCGAGGGAACACGGCTCTCTCTTTGTTCCGCCGTGCCGGTTAATCCAGCCAGCGGTAGACCTTGCCCGGGTTGTCCTGCTTCGGCGTCAGATCGAGCCGGTAACGATCTTCCGGATCGGGAACCTGCAGATCGCCGGGCAGCACATCCGATTCAATGCTGACTTCTGTCCCGATCGGCACCATGTCGAACAGCTCCTCGACATCGTCCGGGAGCATGCGGATGCATCCCAGCGACTCGTCCCGGCCAATACTGTCCGGCTCATTCGTGCCGTGAATCGCATACAGCGTATCCGACAGCGTCATCCCCCGGCTTCCGAAGACGCCGGTCGAGGATCCGTTCGGATTCACCACCTTCTCCGAGATGACGAATTTCCCCTTCGGCGTGCGGCTGCCTCCCAGCCCGACCTCATAGTTGCGAAGCAGGATCCCTCCGCTAACGACCCCTAGGCGATGCCGTTTTTTATCGACCACGATTCGAATCGGCTCGCGGAACGGATCGGCCTCATCGGCCCACATGCGGGAGAGCGCCTGCTCGGTCCGCTTCCGCTTCGCTCCACGGGCCATCCCGTTCCGGTATACCTGCAGCACCTCCGCGTAAGCCTGCTCAATTCCCGCCGAGGTGCCGGATACGGAATTGGCCGGATAGGCCTTCGCCATAGCGGGCCATTGATCCGGAGCCGTCTTGCCCTGCTTCACGTAGGCCGTCAGAGCGGACTTCGCAATCAGCCGCCGCTCGCTCGCTTCCGCCCACAACGCCGCGCCTTGGTTTGCTGCCTGCCTCTCCTCCTCGCAGCGGCAATCCGGTTCCGCCAGCGGCAGCATCTCGATCGGTCCGCCTTCGGATGGCGTACTGGCCAACAGAACTGGCTCGGGAGTCCGCGACCAGATGAGCCAAGCTTCATCGGACTGCATCCGAACGACGACATCCTCGCCGGCCCGCTTCCGATCCTTCTCCAGAATCCGCCTCAAGACATGCGCATAGCCCTCGTCATCTCCTGCGGCTACCAGCCGGTAGAAGGTGCCGCCAGCGATCTCCTCTTGCGGCCCCGGCGCATGGCCCTTGTCCTGCTGAACATTGAGCCGCATCCCATCGGGAGCCGCCGCCTCTCCGCCGGGCAAGAGGACGAGCAGCAGAAGGAACAGAATGGCCAATAACCCGGCCCGCAGCTGGGCCGCCTTCGTCCGGCGCCGCTTCTCGCGCTCGGTCCGCTCCTTCATCTGCTCCTCTACGGTCTCCTGCGGCAGAGGCTCATTTTCGAACGCTTTATAGATATCACCCGCCTGGTTGAAGCAGTAGTTGGCTTTCCCTTGCTCACCGGAACGCTCATATTGCTTGCCGAGCAAATACCAGGCCATCCGGTTGTCCGGATGGGATTCCAGGTACTCCTTCATATAGGCTTGGTCTTTTGGGGACCATTGAGGGGCCGGTTGACCGGATTGAGGGGGCATTCTGATTCCTCCTTTCCACATTAGTCATCTTCTGTCCCGGGGTCTTGCTCTATCGTCCAGCCGCTTCTTCTGACACGTCTTGCCGTTCAAATACGGTATCCCGAAGAATGAGCGTCCGGAGCTCCGGAACCCAACTCACATGAAGCCCGAATTGATCGAGCAAGCGCGCCGGGATCAGCCATTGCCCGTCTTGCCGGAAGGGCGCTTCCTCCGCGCTCAGCGTCTGCGTCCGCTTCGTTCCATTAACCGCTATCTGTACTTGCGGCACATCCCGCTCCAGAATAAGAACGGACGAGCCGAATGTTACCCTTACCCGGTCTGACTCCAGCTCTTCCACTCCGTATCCGAGCATCTCTTTCCATGACTCAAGAGGAAGGAAGGCACGATTGTTCCGAATGACCGCGGGAACAGGCGTCTCGACCCGCCGGTCGTTATGCACCGTATTGACCGCGTCCTGTGCCGACGGGCTTGCGGCCGCCGGGGAACGAACCTCCTCCGGCAGTGTATAACGGCGGATAAGGCGTATCGAATTATTGAAGCCGTCCGCCACCGCGATCGTTCCGTTGCTGAGCACGGCCACATCCATCGGCTCGCGGAATGTCGCCTGTTCCGCCCAACCGTTCTGATGACCTGTCCGCCCGCCGCCGCTTAACGTATATACCTTGCCATCATATAGATAGCGGATGGCATGATTCCACCGATCGGCGACGACGATGCCGCCCTCGGCCGTAACCGCAATGCCTGCCGGGCCGTTGAACAGCGCCTCGCTCGCCTTGCCGTCGCGGTATCCTCCCGCGGCATACAGATGTGTATCCGGGAACTTGCCGCTGTAGCTGGCGACCGATCCGGCGCCGGCAAGCGTCGTCACGCGCTTTTGCTTCAGATTCACCAAGCGAAGCCGCTGATTCCCAGAATCGCTCACGACCAGCTCACCGGACGGGGTCAAGGCCAGGCTGCTCGGCTCGTTGAACTTGCTCTCCGCAAGCTTGCCGTCCGCATAATCGCCTCCTGCCGCGACCGCGCCAGGGGCGTATTCGACGATCCGCTTCGATCGGGCATTCAGCGTCGTCACCCGTCCGTTCGCATCAATGCGCCGAATGACATGATTCAACGCATCTGCGACGTAGAGGGAACCGTCCTCCGCCACGGCCACATCCCGCGGCTCGTTGAAGCGCGCCTCCGATCCAGTGCCGTCCTTCCAGCCGGCCAGACCGCTGCCGGCCACCGTCGTGACCCGGCCCGACTTGTCCAGCTTGCGGATGACGTGGTTCGCCGCATCTGCAATATAGAGATTGCCATATCGATCCTCCGCCATCCCCATCGGCTCATTGAAGCGGGCCTCCGTGCCCTTGCCGTCTGCCCAGCTCCCGTTCGGCTCCCGCGTCTCCGCAGCGAAGCGAACCTGTCCGGCCAGCGTGCTCACCTGTCCCCCAGCGTCAGCCTGGCGGATCAGATGGTTATAGGTATCCGCGATGAGGAGCACGCCGTTCTTCCCTGCCAGCAGCCCGGCAGGATAGCGGAACTGCGCCTGTGCAGCGCGGCCGTCAACCGAACCGGACACGCCCGTTCCCGCCCAATCGATCGTCTCGTACCAGATCGGGGATCGGCTCCAGGCGGCGAAGTCGAACGCAGGGGTGGCTAAGCTGTCGAAGCGGCTCATTTCCTGCACCGGCGGCGTCAAAGGAGCTGGCGCAGACAACGCGGAAGCCGTACCTTCCGCACTGACCGCACCGATGCACAGCATAAGAAGGAGCCCCTTGCTTGCCCAACGGAATTGCTTTACTTTTCGATTCATGCTGTTCTCCTTTTTGCCTTATGGATTCACTTTAATTTCCAGCGGCTTCTCCATCGGGGCGATGGAGTGAGCCGTTCCTGCCGCGTCATAGAACTGGATATCGGATATCGTGAAGGTCATTGTTCCTCCCGAGCCGGCAAGATAGGGCAGCGTCAGCATCATGTCGTCGCTGTCCAGCCGGATGGCTTCGGGCGTTGTGACGAGAATCCGGTACAATACCCGGCTGCCGGTGACCGATACCGCGTCCACACTGTTCTTCTCATTATAATTATCCGGGCTCAGCGCAATATTGAATTTGCCGCCGCCATGACGGTATTGCCCGGCATTCTGATCAAGCTTCTTCCGATCGAGCGTCCCGCCGGTCGCATGGACTGCGAACTGGATGCCGGCGACGTCAACCGCTTGCGTCAATCGCTTCAAGACCGCCGTAATCTCGATTGCGGCTCCTGCCTGTACTTCCGTCGCGCTTGCGGTCAGCTCCAGCACATCCTGCTGCAGTTCCGGATCGGGATCCGGGTCGGGGTCTGGATCCGGGTCTGGATCCGGGTCTGGATCCGGATCGGGATCGGGCTTCGGATTAGGCCCAGGGTTCGGGTCCGGTTTCTCGCCATTCCCCGAAGAGTTCCCTGAAGTCCCCTCCGTTGCGCTGCCCGGCTTCGAAGCCTCGGCGCACATTGCCGCTGCCTCCCCGTTCTCGCATACTTCAAGGCGGGCCTTCTTCAAGTCTTCGGCGAAGCGCTTACGTTCCTCTTTGTCCAGCGATGCGGCATAGTCTCGCTCCAGCTGGAGCTGCCGCTCCCGATCGAGCTTCGCCTGCTGCTGCCGGCGCGCTTCCTCTTCCTTGGATAGAGCCAAGTCGGCAGCGGAGACGGATTCCTCCAGGCGGCTTCGCTGTTCCTTGATCTGGGTGATACGCTCCCGTTCGCCCTCCGTGAGCTGCAGGGCGGCGTCGCGCCAAGCCATCCCGGAAGCCGCCGCTTCGGCTGCCGTCAGTCTCCCGGCCTCCAGAGCCGCTCTGACGATGACGCCGTGGAATGCAGCCAGATTGCGTTGAATCCGGAGTTCCGCCTTGCTCCGCGCCTCTTCCGAAATTCCGCTGTCCGACTTATCCGTCCCGAGCTCCAGGAAGCTGTCAAGCAGGGGACAAGACGCTCCGGCCGTCGTGACCGGTCCCGTCGAGCAGGACGATTCCTGCCATTTGCGTAGCAAGCGGCTGTTCTCCCCGGCCGCATCGCGGAAGCCGCTCACCATCGCCCGCAGCACGGCGGGGTCAAGCTCTGCCGCCAGCGACTCGGTATCCGCATACGCGAACAAGGCTTGCACTCCTCCCGATGCCGATGGAACGAAGCTGGCGGCCTGCGCCGGATACACATTCCGTTCAAGCAGCGGCTTGATTGGAGTTCCCCGCATAGCGGAATTCGTGTCGACGCCGCTGTACTGCGTGCGGACCACGCCAGCGGTAACATGCAGATCCGTCCATCCGGCGCCAGGATCGACGCGTACGGCGAATTGAGTCCCGCGGACAGCCATCACGGTCGTCGGCGTTTCCAATTCGAAGCGATCGTCCGCTCCCAGAATCGACTTCACTTTGGCAAAGACGGAACCGGCCCATACTCCGATTTTCGTCTTGGCCCCATTTTCCCCATCCAATTCGGTAAAGGCAACATCGGCCTCTTCTCCGATCGTCAGCTCATCCTCCTCATCTCCGCCGACCAGTTGAAGCACGACGCGGGATTTCGCTCCGGTGACGATCCGGTCACCTTGGTTGATGCTCATATTTTTGAATAATTGCAGCGGCTTCCCGCCGCCAGATTTCGTAACTGAGGCCGTTCCTTTCCATTCCTTCACGAGAGCTACGCGCACCGCCTTATCGGCAGCCGCAGCCGGCACAGGCCGGATGAGTCCGGCCACCAATAAGCAGCATGCGATGATGAACATCAGATTCCATCTCCGTCGTTGCACGTTATCCCTCCTCTCTTTTTCTATCGGATGAAAAAGGCCAAATTGCGAGCATTTTTTTACTTTTCCATCCTTTTTACGTATGAAATCCGTCCTCCGGTCCTAATTCATGCCTCTTCTTGTTCCGCCAGCAACTCGTAGACGACAACCGGCTCCGCTTTGCCCTTCAGCTTGAGAGGCCCCACCTCGGACATGTTGAACCGGCTGCCAAGGCGGCTCACCGTTTCTTCCCCGACAAGCAGCTGTCCCGGCTTCGCTTGGGATTCCAAGCGGGCGGCGGTGTTGACCGTGTCGCCAATCGCCGTGTAATCGAGCCTGAGCGCTTCCGAGCCGATGTTCCCGACGACCGCTTCGCCGCTCTGAATCCCGATGCCGAACTGAACGGCGATATCCTTCGCTCCCAACGTCTGCTTCAACAGCTCCGCCCGCCTCACCAAGCTCAACGCGGCTTGAAGCGCATGTTCTTCATGCCGTTCCAGCGGATAGGGAGCGCCGAAGATCGCCATGACGCCATCGCCGATGAACTTGTCCAGCGTTCCCTGGTGGCGGAAGATGACGTCGGCACAGGCATGCAAATATTGATTGAGCACCTGGATCGTCTCCTCAGGGGCCAGCCGTTCCGAGAGCGGAGTGAACCCTCGAATATCGATGAACATGACGGTAATATCGCAGCGCGTTCCGCCGACCCGAATCGGCTCCCTGGATCGCAGCAGCTCCGTTACGACGGCAGGCGACACGTACCGCCCGAACAGCTCTTCCACCTGCTGGCGCGCCCGCCGTTCCTCCCGGCTGCGATAGGCGAGAAGCAGCGTATAGGAGGCGGTCATCCCGCATATTTCCGTGAAATACGGAATGAATACCGAACCGGTCTCATAGACCGCGATCCAGATCACCGTATAGAGGGCGGCAAGCAGCACCGCGCATCCTGCTCCCAGCACGCCTCGGACACGGTTCCCGCACCATGCGGCAGCGGCGATGCCCACGGCGAGCGCGAGCACGCTCCAGCCGAAGGGAGCTTCCTTATAGAAGCGCCCCTCCAGGAGCGATTGAACCATATTCGCATGGATCTCCACACCGTGAAGCGTCATCGTCCGGCTGAGCGGCGTCATATGCTTGTCGCTGAGCGAGGTCGCATATGGGCCGATGAGGACCGTCGTATCTTTGTAATACCCGGCATCGACGACGCCGGTCAGCACATCGATGAACGACTGGCGATCATAGCCGTTCAGTTCGCTTTCTCCATAGCCGTAAGCGGAAGTGAAGAAATCGGTCGCTACCTGATGCCGGGCATCCGTCGGAATCGGCTTGTCCCCCCGCAGCCAAATCTGCTTCTCCTCTTCCCAACGGATTCGTTCCCCTTCGGGCAGCATCCGGTTCGCGAGCAGTACGTCAAGCGATGGAATCAGCTCGCCGTTCTCGTCGCGCAGCCCGAGCGTCATATGCCGGATGACCCCGTCCGGATCGGGAAGCACATTCACATGGCCCAGCTGCTCTTCCTGCACATGGAGAGACGCGGCCGGCCGATCGACGCGCTCGACGAGCAGCGATTCCGCATCAGGCTGACGGGATTGCAGGGTGACCTGAACCGGCAGGTAGACTTGCGGATAGCGCTCCAACTGTTCCGACAGCAGCGCATCATCCCGCTTATCCGCAGCCGGATCGATGAGAAGCAAGTCCAGCGCCACCGACTTGGCTCCCGCTTCCATAAGATTGTTGATCATATCTGCATATACGCTGCGCGGCCAAGGAAATGGCCCCAACTGATTCAGGGACTCTTCGTCAATCGCAATAATTTTGATCCGATCGTCGGGAGCCTGCTCCGCCACGCTCTTGGTGCGCAGCGCATCGCGAAGGGCGTGCTCCGCCATCTGGAACGTGCCCCCGGTTCCGAAGCCGTACACATACACCGCAATGATGGTGACGAGGGCCGCGATCCCGAGCGGAATTCCGTAATTCTTCATCCCAGCCCTCCCCTTGGCTGTCAAAATAAAAATATGCCCATATATTCAATTATCGTGGCGTTAACCTATAACATTGTAGAACGAGGAATGCAATCTTGGCAATGACACGAACCCCACTCGAGCTTGCTTATACCGCCGTCCCTTTATGAAAAGAAAAAGGTTGAGGTTTACATGAATTTTGCGCAAATGTATTTTTCCATAAAATAAAAAAAATCCCTGCTCTAGGCAGGGACAAGCTTACTCTATGTTGATGCAACGCAGTTAGTTAAAAGGCGTATCCGCGATCTTGATCGAATCCGTAGGGCAGCCGTCAGCCGCATCCTGCAGATCGTCGAACAAATCTTCCGGAATCTCGGTGATTCCTTGGTTGTTGTCGCCTTCGTATATCACTTCTGCGATGCCTTCATCGTCGTAGTCGTATATATCCGGAGCGGTTGCGCCGCACGCTCCACAAGCGATGCATGTGTCTTTATCTACCCAAGTATATTTTGCCATTGATTCGTTCCCTCCTGTAATCAGAACAGTTCGTCATGGTTCCTCCGTAATCAATATAATACAAACAGGGTGGAAATTCAAACGAAATCCTCGTTTTTGTCGCGCCCCCACGCGGATTTCCGATGCCGGGGCAGCCTTAATCGGAACCGTTGCCCCCATCTTCCTGGCGTAGAAAATCCGTCTGCAGGGAAGTCCCTCTTACTTTGTGATTCCGCAGCAGCGCCGAAGGATCATCTCCCAGCATGCCCAGGGTGACGAGCGCGTTCTCCCCGTACTTGTCCCGGATCCGGTCCATCGCCTGGATTAGCTGCTCCCGCTTCGGCTGCTGCTCGAAGTCGAACAGATCGAGCTGAACCGCCGCCTCCTCCTTGGCCACCATGTTCTGACCCGTAATTCCGAGCAGCCGTATCGGCCGCTCCTCCGGCCAATGCTGCTCATACAGGCGCCAGGCTTCTTCCAGCAGGCGGGCCGCATCGTCCGTAGGCGATTCCAGCGTCGCCGATCGCGTAATCGTCTTCATCTCCGGCGTGCGGATCGTGATCTGAACCGTCTGGGCCATCAGCTGCTGCCTGCGCATGCGGCGGGCCACCTGATCGGCCAGATTCAGCAGCACTCGGCGGACATCCTCCTTCGCGGTCACGTCCTGCGGCAATGTCGTCGTATGTCCGACAGACTTGTTCGGCTCCCGTTCCGGGCGAACGGGCCCTTCATCCAGCCCATTCGCCGCCCGCTTCATCCAATGGCCCTGCACGCCGAACAGCGAGACGAGACGTGCTTCATCCGCCTGCGCCAGCTCGCCGATCGTGCGGATGCCCGATCGCGACAACTTCATGGCCGTCTTCTGGCCGATGCCGAACAGTTCGCCGCACGGCCTGCTCCAGAGCAGCTTCGGCACATCCCGGATGCGGAGCACCGTAATGCCGTTCGGCTTCTTCATATCCGAAGCCATCTTCGCCAGCAGCTTATTCGGCGCGATGCCGATCGAGCATGGCAGCGACAGCTCGCCGCGGATGCGCTGCTGCAGCTCATTCGCAATCTCAAGCGGCGTGCCGAATAACTTCGAGCCGCTAATATCCATATAGCATTCGTCAATGGAGACGACTTCAACCAATGGGGTATAATCGCGCGCAATAGCAATAAATGCCTGCGAATAACGCCGGTACAGATAGAAATCCGGGCGGATCAAGACAAGCTGGGGACATAGACGCAGGGCCTGCTTCACGAGCATGCCTGTGCGAATGCCTCTCTTCCGCGCCGCGTAGGAGCAGGTTACGATAATTCCTTTGCGCAGCTCGATGCTGCCCGCGACGGCCGTCGGCTTGCCCCGGTACGTCTCCGGGTCCTCGGCTTCATGAACGGAACAATAGAACGCGTTCATATCCACATGGAGGATGACACGGCCCTTCGGCGGATAATGCCGCTCGACCCGGTCACGCGCCTCTTCCTTACCGCCCATTCCTCTCACCTTTCTTCCCTCATGGAAGTGTTCAACTACTCATGCAGGAATAGCTGCACTCCGATCCAGAACAACTGTTCTAGGTACATTTTACCGCTTTCTCCATGCCAATACAACCGGATCAATTGCCGGCGCCGCCGAAATTACGGACTATACATCCTCTTTTCGGATGCTATAATAGGAAAATATAGTTTCGGTACTGTATCGTCCGTGTACTAAAATAAGGGGGTTTCGAGTATGTCGACATTCGTTTCCATTTTTGATACTACGCTGCGCGATGGCACCCAGGGCGAAGGAATCAGCCTGTCCGCGGATGATAAAATTAAAATTGCGCGAAAGCTGGACGCCTTCGGGGTGTCTTATATTGAAGGCGGCATTCCGGGCAGCAACGGCAAGGACATCGAGTTCTTCAAGCGGGTCAAGTCGTATTCCTGGCAAGCGAAGTTGACAGCCTTCGGCAGCACCCGCCGCAAAATGTCGCTGGCCGAGCAAGACGTGAGCCTGAACCGCATCATTGAAGCGGGCGTTCCCGCAGCGACGCTTGTGGGCAAATCCTGGGATTTCCACGTTCATACGGCGCTGGAGACGACGCTGGAAGAGAATCTGTCCATGATCTCGGACTCTATCGCCTACTTGAAGCGGGCCCAACTGGAAGTGATGCTCGATGCGGAGCATTTCTTCGACGGCTACAAACATAATCCCGACTACGCGCTGGCCGTGCTTCGTACCGCCGAGGAGGCAGGAGCCGACTGGGTCGTCATGTGCGATACGAACGGCGGAACGCTGCCGCACGAGATCGCCAGCATCGTCCGGGACGTCAAGAGCCATGTCAACATTAAGCTGGGCATCCATACGCATAACGATTGCGAATTGGCTGTCGCCAATACGCTGGCTGCCGTGGAAGCCGGGGCGACCCAGGTTCAAGGTACGATGAACGGCTACGGCGAGCGGTGCGGCAATGCCAATCTGTGCTCCATCATCCCGAATCTTCAATTGAAGATGGGATACTCGTGCGTCTCCGCAGATCAGCTTAGCCAATTGACGTCGGTCTCACGGTACGTCAGCGAGATCGCCAATGTCAACATGCCGGTTAACCAGCCTTACGTCGGCAACGCCGCCTTTGCTCATAAGGGAGGCATCCACGTATCGGCGATTTTGAAGGATTCGCGCACGTACGAGCATATAGAACCGGAACGGGTCGGCAACAAGCAGCGGGTGCTCGTCTCGGAGCTGGCTGGCCAGAGCAACGTATTGTCCAAGGCGCAGCAGCTCGGCTATGAGCTGGATGCCAGCAATCCGAATACGCGCGCCATTATCGAGCGCATCAAGGAGCTGGAGCATCAGGGATACCAATTCGAAGGCGCAGACGCCTCACTCGAATTGCTGCTCCGTCAGGCGACCGGGACACATGAGGAGCCGTTCACCTTTGCCTCCTTCAAAATGCTCGTCGAGAAATCGGCCGATCGCTCCGTCAATTCTGAAGCGATCGTGAAGCTGAATGTCGGCAATGAGACCGTGTACATGGCAGCCGAGGGCAACGGTCCGGTGAATGCGCTTGACAACGCGCTTCGCAAAGCGCTCGTCCGCCACTACCCTTTTATTGAAGATATGCATCTTACAGACTATAAAGTACGCGTACTGGACGAGAATGATACGACAGCCGCCAAGGTGCGGGTGCTCATCGAGTCGACCGATTCCCATAATACATGGAGCACGGTCGGCGTATCGAGCAACGTCATTGAAGCGAGCTGGGAGGCTCTCGTGGACAGCATCCGCTATGCGCTCATCGGAAAAGAGAAGCTCGAGCTCGCGCCCGAGCGCAGAGAGCCGCTGGGGCTCGTTAATCATTAATCCTTATCACGGACAAGACGAAGAGGGGGCTATCCCATACGTAGTTTTTAGCTACATTGAGATCGCCCCCGGCTTTCTTAGAGCTCGACATTCCGAAAACTGCACGGTTTCTCAAGATACGTTGATTCGGTAGGCAAAATCCTGTACAAATACAGCAATTCGATAGGGACAACTTCACCTGAAAGGGAATCCTGTAAAACTGCAGCAATTTCACCCGTTTCTCTTCGACTTAGCTCAAAAGGGCCTAAAATGATGTAGCTGTGCAGCAATTCCTCGAAATGTGGACTCATTGAGCCGAAATTCCTGTAAAATAGCAGCAATTCCCTCCACACGTTTAAGCCCCACGAGGCAACGATGCTTCCTGAAGGCAATGATGTCTCCAGAAGGCGATGACGCTCTGAATGCCAAGTTTCGGTTAGGTAATCACCCCTCCGAAAAAAACAGGGGTTTTCCAACAGCCTGACTACAGCATGAATTTGAGCCCATGCAATCAATAGAAGGCAAAAATCGATGTTAATGGTGTGATTTTGCAACAATTCGATAAATTATCACCACAAAGACCGTAAATTGCTTCATTAGTACAGGGTTTGACAGCCTATCCAACTTATCCATCTTTCAACTCTTTTCCCGCCTCTTTATTCTCTGTTGTCCCGTCTTGCTGCTCATCCTTATGACAGCCAATGGAACAGCCTCTTTTCGATAACCGCCAGGTATTAGTCAATCACCTTTTCGATGGCCTTTTCCAATTCCTTCGGCGGACGCAGCCCGATGAACAACTCCCGGATGACACCGTTTTTGTCAATCAAAATATTGGTCGGAAAAGCGATGCCGTTATACAGCTTATAGGCCTCCCCCTTCTCATCCCATAGCACCGGGTTGACCATCCCGTACTGTTTCACGAACTCCTTCGCTTTCTCCTTCGTATCATAATTCGTCACATTGACCGCCAGAAGATCGAGCTTATCCTTATATTGGGCATGCAATTTGACAAGATCGGGCGCTTCTGCCTGACATGGCGTGCACCAGGAGGCCCAGAAATTCAAAAATATCGGTTTATCCTGCTTGCCGCCCACCTTATATTTCGTTCCATCGGCCGTCTCTAGCGTGAACGAAGGCGCCAGCTTCCCTACTTGCGGCCCCGTCTCCGTTGGCAGGGCAACTTCGCCCGAGCCTTGCCTCATGTCGCTCGAAGAGACGGAGGACTGGCTTAGATTCTGCCACACCCCGAAGAGAATGAACAGTACGCCAACAATAAGCACGCCTGCACTTTTTTTCATTTACGGATTCTCTCCTTTAAATGTTCAACTAAATGTTCAACGTTATTGATCAATTTCGTTGCCGGGCTTCGCATGCCGGCCAGGCAAGTCTGAACATGTGCTTTTATATGTATTGTACCCTTTTTCTACATAAAATACGATCCTTGCGGCCCTCCGCCCGCTGGTATGACTCCATCCTTCCCTGGGAATAGTAACGACGTGCTTGCAATAATTGCTCTCTAGAAATTACGCAGGAAAGGAACCTGATCATGGCCAAACAACGCAGCTCCTCCCTATGGCTCGAATATACGGCGATTGCCACCGTACCGCTTGTGCTCGTACTGGGCAACTCGATGCTTGTTCCCATTTTGCCGGAGGTCAAGCGTCATCTGCATCTGACTCAGCTGCAGACCAGTCTCATCATTACGTTGTTCTCCGTATCGGCGGGCTTGATTATTCCGATCGCAGGCTACTTGTCGGATCGCTTCGGACGCAAAGCGATCATCATCCCTTCCCTCATCGTATATGGGGCGGCAGGTATCGTCACCGGCCTCGGGGCGTTATGGGAATCCTACGGCATCCTGATCGGGTTCCGCGCGGTCCAGGGCCTGGGCGCGGCCGGTACAGCCTCGATCGCGATGGCGCTCGTCGGCGATTTGTACAAGGACGCTCAGGAGAGCCAGGCTTTGGGCCTGATCGAAGCCTCCAACGGCACTGGCAAGGTCATCAGTCCGATACTCGGTTCGGCGCTTGCCCTCTGGACCTGGACAGCGCCCTTTTTTGCGTTTCCCGTATTTTGCGCCCTGTCGCTGGTCGCGGTCATCTTCCTGATTAAGGAACCCGAACGGAAGCAGAAGCCGCAACCGCTCAAAACGTATATCCGCAACATCGGACAAATCTTCAAGGAGCAGGGCCGCTGGCTCATTCCCGCTTTTTTTGCCGGGGCGCTGTCCCTGTTCATCCTGTTCGGCATCCTCTTCTATTTATCTGACATTTTGGAGGAAAAGCCATACCATTTGAAAGGGATTGTCAAAGGTCTTGTGCTGGCCATTCCGCTGCTCGGCATGGTGACGACCGCCTATATTACCGGATCGATCATCAAGAAAAACGGCTTGCTGATGCGGTGGCTGATGAACATCGGGCTGCTGCTTATGGCGGTCTCGCTTGGATGCACGATTTTCTTCTATAAAAACGTGTACGGCTTTATCGGGCTCATTACGGTGAGCAGCATCGGGACGGGTTTGCTGCTGCCATGTCTGAACACGATGATCACCGGCACGGTGGAGAAGGCGCAGCGCGGCATGATTACATCGCTCTACAGCAGCCTTCGCTTTCTCGGAGTCGCCTTCGGACCGCCGCTGTTCAGCTGGATGATGGACAAATCGCACCGTCTCATTTTTATCGTCGTCACGGTCCTGTCCGTCATTGCGCTCATCCTCGTGTTCTTGTTCATCAAGCCGGACAAAAAGGTGCGCTAACCGGCCTTCTCCTATATTTTCCGGGGAAGAACGATCTCGGCCTAGCCTGCAAATCGTTCAAAAAATGTACCTATTTCGCCAAACCATAACGTTTGACTGTATGGTTTGGTTTTTAGTATCATAATAAATAAGAGTTCAAAGAGGACGGTTTTCAGCACCGAGAAGGTTGCGGGAACTTGAAGAAGAAGCAGCGCAATGTAGGCAAGACTACATGAGCTAAAATGTTTCCGCAGGAAACATACTTCGGAAGCATACGCTCTTCGAAAGTGAGTCCAAGATTCGATGTCGAGTAGCTTCCTGTGTAACTTCGTGATCAAAAGCGTACGCTTTGAACAACCTCTTAGAGAAAAGTGAGGTGAGGACGATGGGACTAAGTCGCTAATACGGATCGGAGAGCTTGCCCGGGCGGCGAAGGTCAGCCAGCGGACAATTGATTATTATACGACGATCGGGCTAATCGAGCCGGCAGGACGGACAGAGACGAACTATCGTCTGTACAGCCTTGAAACGATCGAGCGGCTCAAACGTATACATCAAATGAAGAGAGAAAAATACTCGCTGGAGGAAATCAAGCAGTATTTCGCCCAGCTGAGGCACGCGTCGGCGGAACAAGAGCTTGCCGACCGGCTGACGGAGCTGCAGCTGCACATGCAGAAGCTGGAACGCGAGGCGAAGGAATTGAAGCCGATGCTTGACAAGCTGAAGCCGACGCAAGCCCGCAGACTGTTCAACCGTCTCGGCACCCAGAGCGCGGCCTGCATCGAAGTGCTGCTCACCTTTATTGACAAGAACAATCATTTCATGATGTGACGTCTTCGGTCCTGAATAAGCTCGCATCATCTGTACTGGATAGGAGGCAACAATATGATTTTATTTCATCCTATGGACTTTTTGATTTTCATTGCGCTCGGCATCTCGATCTGGGCCCAATTCCGCGTCAAGGGAACGTTCAACCGTTACACACAGGTGCAAGCCATCAGCGGCATGACCGGCTACGAAGCGGCGCGGCGCATGCTGGACTCGAATGGACTGCATGACGTTCCCATCGAGCCTGTGCAGGGGGCATTGACCGACCACTATGATCCGATTCACCGGGTCGTCCGGCTATCCGAGCCCGTCTATTACGAGAGCTCGATCTCGGCCATCTCGGTGGCCTGCCATGAAGTTGGCCATGCCATTCAGCATCAGCAATCGTATCCAATGCTCGTGCTGCGGCACCGCATGTTCCCGCTCGTCAATCTGACGTCGGGCGCAGCTCCGTTCCTCATCATTGCGGGCCTGCTGTTCCAATGGTCGAACATGCTGCTCGTCGGGATTCTGTTCTTCTCGGCCGCCGTGCTGTTCCAACTGGTCACGCTGCCGGTCGAGTTCAACGCCAGCAACCGGGCAAGAGAGCTGATGGTGTCCGAAGGCTTCATTACGAACGAAGAGGAGCGCGGCGTCGCCAAAGTATTGAACGCTGCCGCCCTGACGTACGTTGCGGCTGCCCTCATCTCGCTTCTTGAACTGCTCAAGTTCATTATGATCTTCGCGAACAATCGGGATTAATCCCGAACAGGGATACACTGACAAGAGCCCCTTCCTCCTGCAGTCGCAGGGGGAAGGGGCTCTTGTGTGTGGATAGATAACGCGGCTACAGCAGCTCAAGCTCATCCTGTGCCGAGTCCGGCTTCCCCTGCTTGGGGGCGCCGCCTTCATGCTCTCTGAAATATTGCAGCAAAAAGGTGTGAAAGGTCTGCGCGACCAACGGCAGCTTCTCGTCGATGCGGCGAATCAGCCCGATGGAGCGTGTGACCACCGGATCGATCACCCTGACGCGAGCCGGCTGAAGCTCTGATGTGTGCTGGAGCGCCATATCCGGCAGCAGGCTGACTCCCATGCCGGCGGCCACGAGGCCTCGAATCGTCTCTGTCTCTTCCCCCTCGAAGCCGATATGCGGCGTGAAGCCTGCCTTCATGCAGGCATCCCATACGATCGGCCGCAGTGAATATCCGGGACTGAACATGACGAACATCTCTTCCTTCAGCTGCTTCAGCGATATCGTCTCCTCCCGGGCCAGCGGATGATTCGGCGGAAGGATGGCGAGCAATTCCTCGTTCAGCACAATCTCCCCGGTTACCATGTCGCTGTCCTTCGGATACGGGGAGATGAAGGCAAGATCCACTTCGCCGGAAACGATATCCCGAATGAGGGACGGGTACATGCCCTGCTTGAACCGGAACTTCACGTTCGGGTGCCGCTTCCGGAACTCGGCCACCAGCTTCGGAATCAGATGGATCCCCAAGCTGTGCGGAAACCCGATTCGCACCTCTCCCAGCTCCGGATGCATGAATTCCTGCACCTCCTGAACCGCGCGCTCCAGATCCTTCAGCACCGCTTCCGCCCGGCTGCAGAACAGCTGCCCTACCGGCGTCAGCTGGAGGTTGCGCCCCTTCTGCAGGAACAGCTTGACGCCTAGCTCCTCCTCCAGTTGATGGATCTGCCGGCTTACGGCAGACTGGGCGACATGAAGCTCCTCCGCTGCCTGCGTCACATGCTCCTTCTGGGCCACCTTCACGAAGTACAACAATTGCCTAAGTTCCACGAATCTCTCGCTCCGTTCTACTCAATAATACGGTTCTTGCGATGCGTTGCCAGCCCGTTACGACCGAATGCGCTGCAATATGGCGTACAATACGAATCCGGCCGCCAAGCCGCCCAAATGAGCGCTCCAGCTGATGCCGGTGATGACAAACGACTGCACAATCCCAATACCAAGAATAATCATAATTGTCTTCCGCGATGCCTGATCGAGCGCCCATCGTTGGAAAATAGCGATAAACAGATAGGCTCCATACACGCCATAAATCGCGCCTGAGGCTCCCACGGCCAGTGTCCCCCATTCGGACAGGTACAAGGCCGCCGCATTGCCCAGCAGGCCGCTGAGCAGATACAGCACGGCATATTTGAAGGAGCCGAGGATGCGTTCCATCGGGGGCGCGAACACGAAGAGCGCAAACATATTGAATAAGAGATGCTGGAAGCCGGAATGGAGGAACATTGCCGTTGCCAGCCGCCAAGTCTCGCTGGCATACGGCTCCTGCTTCCAGACGGCACCGAACTTCAACAGCGTCATGCCGTCCTGGCTTCCCCCATTCAATACGAGCACGATGAACATCGCTACATTCGCGATAATGAGGAGCGTCGTTACCGGGAACTGCTTGATGTAACTGCGCCAATTTTCATATCGGATAAATATCACGAGTTTTCTCTTCCTCTCTCTCCGCCGGCCTGAACTCTCCAATCGTTCTCATCGATGCGGGGAACCTATCACGAACGGACATTGGACAATCGTACAAGCAAAGCTTTATAATGAAAAATAAGGTAAATGACTGTTCAAAAGGTGCATCTCTTCGTAATCCAAAGCGTACTTTTTGAACTACCGCAATAAGTTACCGTCACTTTATTGAAGGAGGCTAACTGTATGTCTAATGAACGTCAAGCTACGCTCAAGGGCAATCCCATCACGCTGGTGGGACCGGAATTAAAAGCAGGAGACAAAGCTCCTGAGTTCCAATTGAACAAATCGTTGACAGAGGTAGCAGGCCTGAACGATTTTGCAGGCAAGATTAAGCTCATCAGTGTCGTTCCTTCGATCGATACGGGCGTATGTGATGCGCAGACCCGCCGCTTCAATGAAGAAGCAGGCAAGCTTGGCGGCAATGTCGTCGTGCTGACGGTCAGCGCCGACCTTCCGTTCGCGCAAGCCCGCTGGTGCGGAGCGGCAGGCGTCGATAATGTCGTCATGCTCTCCGACTACAAGGGCAATACATTCGGTGAAGCCTATGGCGTCCTGATTAAGGAGCTTCAGCTCGATATGCGCTCCATCTTCGTCGTCGACACAGACAACACGATTCGTTACGTCGAAGTGCTTGGCGAGATGACGGAGCATCCGAATTACGAGAAAGCGGTCGAAGCCGTCAAAAGCTTGCTGTAATTCCGCTTCCAGGGAGAACAAAAGCGAGAGAAGAGTTTCGGCTCTCCTCTCGCTTTATCGTCAGGCAGTGCCCATTGCCTCTATCAGCGGCCGCTTGCTTAACTATTTACCTTATATGTCGCCAGCTTCTTGTCCAAGACAGCGAACAAATCGAGTATTACGCGATAATTGGCGCCCAAATCACCTAATCCCCCGCGTGAAGCCGAGTAAATATCAACCGCTGTTCTCATTGGTCCCACGTTGATGACAGAGACAGTAATATCCATCGTCCGTCCGGTCATCGTCCGTTTCTCCATAGTGATTTCACCGACAGAAGGAACCTCATGAAGTATTTTGTACCCCTGAATCTTCTTCAATGTCGATGCGATTTCTTCCCATGCTTTATCCCGGGACATTTGATAGTAATGCGTTTTCAATTTGGGGTCTTTGGCACGATCGCCGCTGGATTCAAAACTGCGAATAATGCCGACCAATACTCGTTTGAGTGACAAGAGCGTGTTCCTCCTTTTCATGACAGCCGTTGCTCACTTATCTATAGTGTATCACTGTTCCGAAGTTAACGGAAGGAAAAATGTGTCCAATAAAGAGAAACACCTTCCATGCGAATGGCCATTCACATGAAAGGTGGCTGAAATGTCAATAGGAAAACCCGCCTATGCCGTTTGGCTCTTATGTTTCTGAACCTGCTCTAGCAGGTGGGTGTCCGCAAAAATGCTTTTGACTTCCCTTCGAGAGGGCTTGCCAGCCGCAATTCGATCTAGGACTCCCAAGAAACAAACATTGGTTCAAAACAACGAAAGCCGACACGTACATCGCAGGAAGTATTCTTATTATATAGCGGCGAACCGCAAATGTAAACCGGTACTTTATTCCCAATCATGCCAAGCGTGCGCAGCAGCTTCCCGCCACCCGGCAAGCCCTACGAACTATGGACGGGAATAACGGTTCCCGTCTTCATGCTCCTTGACCGGAGCGTGATCGACTTCATCGAAAGGCACTTCCGTATCGGCGTCCTTATCCGGCTCTTCTCCCGCTTCCTCCTTCTCCTGCATGCGCTGATGCTGATCCTGCATCTTCTGATAGACCGCATAGAAGTTGAAGAAAGCATAGTAGGCAATGACAGAGCCTGCGAAGAAGATGAGCAGGAACGGCCATTTGAACAAGCTGAAATATAAGATGGCGCCGCTGACGACGGTCGTCATGATGATGCGGAACGGGCGCAGCAGCGTCAGCAGGATGCTGTTCTTGACCAACTGAACCGTTTTCATATGATAGTGTGCCACCATCGAGAAAAAATTAAACAGCGACACGAACAAGACGATGAGCAGTCCGAGCATGACGAATCCGACGAGCTGCATAGACTTGAGCTGCGTCATGTATACGGTATAATCCACATACATGATAACGAACAGCAGCGTATAGAAGATGCCGCCGACCATGGCTTGCTTGTAGTTCTCCTTGTAGGACTTGAAAAAGGTTTTGAGCAATTTGGCATCTGTATCGCCCATGACCCACTTGCGGCCTACCGAGAACATGGCGGCTGTCGCCGGGAAGAGCGTGAACGGGGCGCTGATCCCCATCATCCAGTTCATCGTGATCGATTCATTCAGCATGTTTTGCTGCATAACGAGCAATTTGACCAGCACAAAAAAGAAAAACGGCGCCGAACAGAGGAGCCAAAGCACGTTCGTGACCGAGAATCGCATTATCCATTCTGAAATGCGGTAAAAGCCGCCCATTATCCCTCGAAATTCCAAAGGTCATTCCCCCTCGAATACATCATCCTGTCCTATCTACTATAATACAAAGCTCCCCTGCTATGCCAGTGCCTATTTTCCAACGCTCTAGGTACTTGCTCAGGCGCAAATGCCCCCCCGGCATATGATACTACTGTAGTTCAAAACCTTTGCATGTTCTAAAGGAGGTTGTAACATGGGCCACGTAGGAGGATACGGCGGTTTCTGGACGTCAACAGGTACAATTCTCGTGTTGTTCATTCTGTTAGTTATCGTTAGCCGCGCCCTTATCATCTGATTCGGCGGCGCCGTAAACGCAAAGAGACCGCTCTAATGCGGTCTCTTTGTATTGCTGTATCGTGAAGACGGCATTAGCCGTCGCCTATTCACATTTTATTCGTCGCGTTGGCGGCGCCCTTCATCGTTGAAGCGGCGCGGTCTGCGATCCCCGTTGCGGTCCCGGGAATCTCCGCGGCTGCCGCCCCGGTTGTCGCGGCCATAACCGCCACGATTATCCCGGCCGTACCCTCCGCGGCGATCGCCGCCTCCTTGGCGTCCTCCGCGGTTATACGGCGCGGACAGCTTGCGGCCGCTGGAGCGCAGGTCCGGCTTGCGGCGCTTCACGCGAATCGGATCTTCCGGAGTCAGCGAAATCTGGACATCCTTCTTCTCGCCCGTCAGCAACTTGAATGCCGCGGACAGCAGATGCACCGAGTCGTATTGCTCGAGCAGTTGAATCGCAATGCCCTTGTATTCGTTCAAATCGGTATCCTTCAGCACTTCCATCATACGTTCGGCGGCAATGCGCTGCTTGCCCTCGATCGCATCCGCCAGTGTCGGAATCGGCTTGCGCGGGATGCGGTGGCGGGTAACCCGTTCGATGAAGTTCAAATGGTCAATCTCGCGCGGCGTCACGAACGACCAGGCGCTGCCTTCCTTGCCGGCGCGGCCGGTACGGCCGATGCGGTGCACGTAAGATTCCGGATCCTGCGGCAGGTCGAAGTTGATGACATGAGTAACCCCGGATACGTCCAAGCCCCGGGCTGCCACGTCGGTAGCGACCAGCACATCGATACTGCCGTCGCGGAATTTGCGCATGACGTTGTCGCGCTGATTCTGGGACAGATCCCCGTGCAAGCCGTCAGCGGAATAGCCGCGCTTCTGCAGCGCTTCGGACAGTTCGTCAACACGGCGCTTCGTGCGGCCGAATACAATCGCCAGCTCCGGCGATTCCATGTCGAGCAAGCGGCTCAATGCGTCGAACTTCACCCGTTCAGGTACTTCGATATAAGCTTGTTCGATCAGCGGAGCGCTCACCTGCTTCGGCATGACGGAGACATGCTCCGGATCGCGCAGGAATTGATTCGCCAGCTTCTGGATGTTCGGAGGCATCGTGGCCGAGAACAGCATCGTCTGGCGCTCTTCCGGCACGAGGCTCAGAATCGACGTGATGTCTTCCATGAAGCCCATGTCGAGCATCTCGTCCGCCTCGTCCAATACGACCGTCTGCACATCGTTCAGACGAATCGTCTTACGGTTAATGTGGTCCAGCAAGCGGCCCGGCGTTCCGATAATAATCTGCGGGTGCTTCTTCAGTGCGCGAATCTGCCGGCCAATATCCTGTCCGCCATAAATCGGCAGGGAACGAACTCCTTTGAATCGGGTCAGCTTGCCGATCTCTTCGGCTACCTGAATGGCTAACTCGCGGGTAGGGGTCATAACGAGAGCGACGACTCGCTCTTCCGACGGGTCAATCTTGGAGATAAGCGGAATTCCAAATGCGGCAGTCTTGCCTGTTCCTGTCTGAGCCTGTCCAATCAAGTCACGTCCCGTCATTGCTACCGGAATCGCTTTTTCTTGAATCGGAGTGGCTTCTTCAAACCCTAATTCCGTAATCGCTTGAAGCAATTTCGGCTCTAGGCCGAATTCTACAAATGTCTTCAATATATTCATACTCCTTCATTGTGGACAATCCACAGCCTTGTCTGTATTCTTAAGTAGCGCGACAATGGTGACGAAAGGCACTTCCAGCCGCTCGTCTTCTCATATACAATGCGGAGGGGTCCTGCACGGCGGACTTCCACCATGTAATCATATTATGGACATCGTGGGTATCATAAGCCTACTCAAGAATATCCAACATATTATAACACAAACGATTGAAAGAATACCAGTTCCGAACTAACCAATACTACCTCATGAGGTGACATCACGTTGAAGCGAATTTTCCACTGCATCATTATCATCTTCGGCGCCGCCTGTATCGCCGCCTCCTTCAATCTGTTCCTGCTGCCGCACCATTTGCTTAGCGGCGGGTTATCGGGCGTGTCGCTGGTGACGAATTACTTGACTGGCTGGAATCCAAGCATATTGTATTTCACCTTTAATCTTCCGATCTTGATCTGGGGCTGGTTCGTGCTGGGCAAGCGGTTCATCGGGTACAGCATTCTCAGCGTCGCCACTACGACCTGGCTGCTGACTGTCATCCCCGTCCATTCGGTGACCAATGAGCCGCTGCTTGCCGCCATCTTCGGCGGGACGCTCGTCGGGATCGGCAGCGGAGTCTCGCTGCGCGTCGGCGGTTCGTCCGGCGGCTTCGACATCATCGGATCGATCGTGACCCGCTATCGCGATTTCTCGATTCAGAGCATCCTGATCGTCTTGAACGGTGCCGTTATTTTCTCGCACGGATACATATCCCAAGAATGGGAGCTTGTCCTCTATTCCATGGTGTCTATCTTCACGACGAGCAAAATTATCGGCACGATCTACATCAACCACTACAAGGTGACCGTGTTTATCATTACCCGGGAGAAGGAAGCGCTAATCAACAAGCTGCTCTGTCTTCCGCACGGCGTAACCGTCATCAAAACGCGAGGCGCGTTCACCGACATCGAGAAGGACATGCTCATGACCGTGACGACCCGCTACGAGCTGCCCGATCTGAAGCGCAGCATCATGGAGATCGATCCGAAGGCATTCGTCAATATCGTGGAGACGGTCGGCGTCATTGGCAATTTCCGCCGGCCGATGTCGAAGTAAGGATTCTGCGGGGACATGCTCCCTCCCGCCAAAAACCAAGCCCACCCTAAGCAAGGGCGGGCTTGTTCGCTGATCTTATGAGTTCATCCGGACAACCTGCGATTTTTAGAGCGCGCGCGTATTTTGCGCCAGCGCCAGGAAATAGTCCAGCGTCTTGTTCACGCGCTGCACGACATGATCATGCGCCGGCACGCCGTCAGCCGCGAATTCCCGCTGATCTCCTCCGATCGAAATCCACTCCGGGCAGTTGATTCCATGCAGATTCCGCACGATTGTCTGGAGGTGGGTCAAGGAGCTGACGCCGACCGCCCCGCCGGCCGAGCTGACCGACAGCACCACCTTGTTGTTGAAATATTCGAAATTCAAGTAGTCAAGCGCATTTTTCAGCACGCCCGACAAGGTGCCATGGTATTCCGGCGTCGCCAGCACAATCGCGTCGCTCTCCTTAACCGCCTTCTTCAGACGAAGCACGTTCGCGTTCTCTTCGTTCACGTCCGGGTTGTACCAAGGAAGCGGCAGAAGATGAAGCTCCACGACCTCCACCTCATGATCCTCCCCTTGCAGCCGTGCCGCGATATAGCGCACCAGCTTGGAGCTGGTCGCATCCGCGTGATTGCTCCCGGCAATACATACTATACGCACAATCTTCTCTCCTTCCATCATGTTGCGGTTAGCAAGCGAACATCGCCTTCCGCTTCGTGTCCACAAAGGACGGAAGCGGACGCTTTGAACGAATAACCTTACTTAACGGGAGGGGATGACATACCCGCTGCCCGAACGGCAGCGCTTCTTTTCCAGCAACGCCAGGTCTGTCCATTCTGCGCCCGGGGCTTCGCGCGTCACATACGCTTCCGCATGCGCGAATGCTTCTGCTTCCGACTCTGCCACTACGACGCAGACAAACGGTCCCTGCGCCGATGATGCTTCCAACCGGTATATGTACATGCCTTGTCCCTCCCCTTTCGCAAATCATACATAAACAGGAAGTAACCGTCAAGAACAGGATCCGTCTGCAGCATGACGAGGTTGTCGCCCTAGGAAGGAGGCAGGGTTGATCTTCTTGCTTCCGTGAGTGTTAGTCTAATTGCTTCCGTGAATGCAAGACACCGCGCCTCAGATCCGCCTTCTGAAAGCCGCGGTGTATTATGGTTCGCCTACAACGATATTTTTTTCCTGTATGCCTCGGCTTCCGACGGAGACGCATAGACAAAATGACCCGGCCGAATCTCAATCAACTCCGGACGTTCCGACTTATAATCATGGATGTCCGGATTGTAGTATATCCGCTTGCGGTTCCGCTCGTGATGCGGATCCGGCAGCGGTATCGCTGACAGCAGCGACTGCGTATACGGGTGCAGCGGCCGTGTATACAATTCATCGGCATTGGCCAGCTCCACGAGCTTGCCGTTGTACATGACGCCGATCCGATCGGAGAAATATTTGACGACCGACAAATCATGCGCGATGAACAATATCGTCAGCCCCAGCTTCTTCCGCAGCCGGTTCAGCAGATTCAGCACCTGGGCTTGGATCGATACGTCCAGCGCCGATATCGGCTCGTCCGCGATAATCAGATCAGGATTCGTAATCAGCGCCCGCGCGATGCCGATCCGCTGCCGCTGGCCTCCGGAAAATTCGTGAGGGTACCGGCTCGCATGCTCTTTGGTCAAGCCGACCGTCTCCAAAATGTCATAGACCATGGCAAGCATCTCTTTTTCGTTCTTGCACAGCTTGTTTATTTTCAGGCCTTCCCCGATAATTTCCTTCACCGTCATGCGCGGGTTCAGCGAAGCGATCGGATCCTGGAAAATCATCTGCATGCCGCGCGTCACTTCTTGTCTCGCTTCCTTGCTCAACCGACCCGAAATCAGCTTCCCATTGAAGTAAATTTCCCCGCCCGTAGGCTGGTACAGACGGATAATCGTCCTGCCGGTCGTCGTCTTGCCGCAGCCGGATTCGCCGACGAGACCGAACGTCTCCCCCTTGTGAATCGTGAAGCTGACATCGTCGACCGCCTTCAGCACCGTTTTCCTCCGTCCGAAGCCGCTCGTGAAGTATTGCTTCAGATTTTTCACTTCCAGCACCGGCTGTACCGTCGAATTCGTCATCTTATCGCACCAGCCTTTCGGTTTGCTGCGCTATCCGCCGCTTCAGGACATCGGGAAGCTGCACGGGCGGAGCATTCGGGTGAAGGAGCCATGTGGCGGCGAAGTGCGTATCGCTCACTTGGTACATCGGCGGCTCTTCTTCGAAGTCGATGCGCATCGCATAGCGGTTGCGCGGCGCGAACGCGTCTCCCTGCGGCGGGTACAGCATGTTCGGCGGCGTGCCCGGAATCACGAGCAGCTCATCCGATGCGCTCGTATCCAGATCGGGCATTGAGACGAGCAGGCTCCATGTATACGGATGCTTCGGATTATAGAAAATCTCATCGACCGTGCCGTATTCCACAACTTTGCCAGCATACATGACCGCTACCCGATCCGCCATATTCGCCACAACGCCCAAATCATGAGTAATAAAAATGACCGATAGCTGGCGCTCTTTTTGAATTTGCTTGATCAGATCAAGAATTTGCGCCTGAATCGTCACATCCAGCGCCGTCGTCGGTTCATCGCAGATCAGGATTTCTGGATCACTCGCCAGCGCGATGGCGATGACGATCCGCTGTCTCATCCCTCCCGAAAATTGGAACGGATACTGCTCGAACCGCTTCTCCGGATCGGGAATGCCGACCGCTATCATCAGCTCCAGCGCTCTTTCCCGCGCCTTCGCCCTGCTGATGTTGTGCGCCCGGAGCGCTTCCATAATCTGCTTCCCAACCTTCATGATCGGATTCAACGAAGACATCGGATCCTGAAAGATCATCGCGATTTTAGAGCCGCGGATTCGCGTAAATTGCCGCTCCGAATATTGGGTCAGATCATCCCCTTGATACAGAATGCTTCCGTTCTCGATATTGGCGTTTTTCGACAAAATGCCCATAATCGCTTTATTGGTCACCGATTTGCCCGAGCCCGATTCGCCGACAATCGCCAGCGTCTCTCCGCGATGCAGCTCGAAGCCTACGCCGCGCACGGCATGAATCTTGCCCGCAAAGGTGTTGAACGTAATGCGCAAGTCCTTGACCTGCAATACCGTTTCCTTGTTCGTTGTCACAGTCATCTGTCTTCACCCCGCTCCTATTCTTGTCCTCTTAGCGTCGGATCAAAAGCATCTCGCAATCCGTTCCCGAACAAGTTGAACGAGAGCATCAGAATCGAGATGACGATGGCCGGGAACAGCGTCAAATGTGGATGATCGAGCAGCAATTTCTGACCATCCGACAGGAGAACGCCAATCGAAGGATCGGGCGCCGCGATCCCCAATCCGAGATAAGACAGGAACGCCTCGGTGAATATAGCTCCCGGAACGGCAAGCGTCGCTTGCGTAATGATCGGACCGATAGCGTTCGGCAGGATGTGCCGGAAGATAAGCGCCCGATCTTTGGCCCCCATCGTTCGCGATGCCAATACATATTCCTGCCCCTTGTATTTATAGAACTGGGCCCGAATCATCCGGCTCATCCCGATCCAGCCGGTGATGACCATCGCCAAAATGATCGGCATAATCCCCGCTCCCAAATACATGACAAATAGAATAACGAGCACAAGCGACGGGACACCGTTCAATATTTCGATAATCCGCTGCATAATCATGTCTATCCTGCCGCCGTAATACCCGCATATCGATCCGTAGGTGATGCCAATGAGCACGTTAATCGTAACGGCCACAAATCCGATCAGAAGCGAAATGCGCGTCCCTTTCCACAGTCGCGTCCACTGATCACGCCCCAGCGAATCGGTGCCCATCCAAAAATACTGATCCTTTGCTTCTTTCAATTGGTACATGTCAACTTTCGCCTTCACCATCGGAATTTTACGGCCGCGATAATCCATTTCGAATTCATCGATGATTTTGACGACGCTGTCTTTATATTTCCCATCCAGATTGGCCTTTTGAATATCCAACGTCCTCGTACCGTCGAAGATGCCCAGCTTCTCAATCCCCGGCACACGCGGCGGCAGCAAGGTCCATTCAATATTCTGCTCGCGGTATGTAAAAGAGCTGATCAGCGGCGCGATGATCGCCATCATGATGATCAAGCCGATAAAAAAAGCGGCGACGGTGGACGCTTTATTTTTGCGGAAACGCAGTATTGCGTCCTTGAAGAAGCCGATCGCCTGGCCTTCGAACTTCTGATCGGCAAGCTGCTTCTCGCGCTGCACCAGCTCGAACGGGTTCTGCCCCTTGCGTTTCTCCGTTTCGATGTTCATCATTTCTTCCCTCCCATCCGGATCCGCGGATCAATGATGCCGTATGATAAGTCCACGACCAAAATACTGATCAAGCCGATCAAGGAATAAAAGAACATGATGGCAATCGTTAACGGATGATCGAGAGCGGTAATCGAGTTGATCATCAGGGAGCCAAGCCCCGGCACGCCAAAAATATTCTCGATGACGATCGCTCCCGACAAGATCGAGAAAAACAGCGGAATAATAATATTCGCCAGCGGAACGAACGAGTTGCGAATCGCATGACGCAGGGTCGCCTGCCTAAGGGTAAGCCCCTTCGTCCGGGCCAGCAGCATATAATCCGAGTTGAGCGCTTCGCATAATTCCGCCCGTAAATAGCGGGTAATGATCGCGATTTCACCGAAGGATAGCGCCAGAACCGGCAAAATCATCGATTGCAGCTTCGTCCAGCTCAGCGACTGCTCCGCCGAGAGCAGGATCGGCACCAGCTCCCATTTGAATGCGACGATATACTGCAGCAGGGCCGCGAAGACGAACGACGGCACCGAGATGAACAACACGACCATAATATTAAGCGTATGATCCGTGGCAGTATTCTTCTTGAGAGCTGCCCAAATACCGAGCATGATGCCGATCGGCAGTGTAAAGACAAGCGCGAAAATATTGAGCTGAATCGTGATCGGAAGCTTGTCCTTAATGATATTGAAGACCGGAACATTCGGCTGCATCTTAATGGAGTCGCCGAAATTGAAGGTCAGGAAATCTTGCAAAAAATAAACGTATTGGACAACAAGCGGCTTGTCCAAATGATATTTCGCTTCAATGCGCTCTTTCACGTCCAGCGGGAGCATCGGGTCGCTTACGATGCTCCCGGGCATCGAATGGATCAAGAAGAATAACAGGCTGATGATCAAAAACAAAGTGATTGCCATTGCAACCAGTCTTTGCGATATGTAACGCAGCATAGGCCTGAAGCTCCTTTTCGCAAATTCGGAGACCTCGCGCAGCGAAGGCCGTGCAAGGTCTCCAATCTTTTACTTAGTCATGAATAATGGATTGCAGTGGAGCAAACTCGACCGACGGGAAATACGTCCCTTTAGCCTTTAATTCAATCCGGTCCTGATATAGCACCGCATTATTATTTTGGAATACCGGAACTTGCGGAACAAAATCCAACAGCATTTTTTCCATTTCCGCCAAGGCTTCGAGTCTTTCCTGCGGCTTCAGCAGCAAATCCCCAATCGTCGTGCGCTTTTGCAGTTCATCGAATTCAGGACTGCTGAAGCGATGCGAACGGTTCGGGAAATCGGTTCTCCATGCCTTCATGCTGGACCATGGGTTGAACGCATTTTGGGTGATAGAGCCGATGCCGAGATCGAAATCTCCATCCCGATATGTGTCGTAAGCGGCGCTAGGCGGCATGGCGCGCAGCTTGATGTCGATCCGGTCTTGGCCGAACAGATTCTCGTACAGCTCTTCCGTCATTTCGGCCGTTCTCTTCATATTTTCCTGACCGTCGAAGTAAGTGATCTCGATCGTAATCTTTTTGTTGCCGTTCGCCGCATAAGCTTTGTCGAAGTATTCCTTCGCCAGCTCCGGATCATAGCCGGCTCCTTCAGGCACTATCGCTTTGGCCTCATCCGTTTCGCGATATCTTTGACCCTCTTTATAGTCTCCTACCATGTTCAAGGTGGAGATATAATACGGTGCAGCCTTGTAGGTTTTAAATATCCCTTTTACTATTTTTTCGCGATCGATTCCATAGAACAATGCTTTACGCAGGTCGTTGTTGGCCAGAATCGGGTTTTTCTTCGACTCCGAGTTGATATAATATCCCCATACGCCTCTGGCTTCGGTATACACAACCCTCGGATCGTCGCCATATTTATCGAATTGCTCTCCGCTGATCGTGACATATTCAATTTCGCCCTTCTCCCACAATTGCATGCGGGTAGACTGCTCCGAGACGACCCGGCTCTCGATGCGATCCGGCGTATATACGTCTTTCAGCGGCGCATCCGGATTCTTCTCAAATATGCGGTACTGGTCACGCACCCAATCCGTCAGACGGTAGGTCCCGCTAGAAGGGACTTGCTCCCGCGTCGTGCCATAGGTTGTTGCGGTTCTATCCGCATTCATTCCGGCTTCATACAACTGCTTGTGAATAGGCGATGTCGATCCTCCGCCTGCGAAGACAAGGAAGACGTCGATTTCCGGCATTGCCGTCTCCAGGACGATTTCCAGAGTCAGATCATCCTTTGCTTTAATGCCGACCTCTTCCCATTTGGCCTCGCCCTTAAAATAACTGTTAGCGCTTACAACAGGGATGTTATCGAACAACATGAATGCATTGCGGTTGACCAGCTTCGGATCCAGCAGCATTTGGTGTGAATATTCGTAATCATGAGCCGTTATCGGTGTCCCGTCCGCCCATTTCAGTCCTTCCTTCAGCTTGAAGGTCCATGTTTTGTTGTCGCTTGTCTCGGGCAAATCAACGGCGTGGTTAGGAACAAATTTTACATTGTCTGTAGCTTCGTCATAGATCAATTCAAGCAAATTTCCATATATATACTCCATTAGTAACGACGTCTCCGCACTCTCACTCGTGTGCTGGTTGAATGTCTCTGCCGACAAGCCTGAGAAACGAACTACGGTTGGCTTCGCGGAAGCTTCCTTATCCCCGGTATTTTCCTTGCTTTCCCCCTCTGTGCTCTCTTGCTTCGTTTGGCTGGCGTCATTCCCTCCTCCGCTGGTGCAACCAGCAAAGGTCAGCGCCATCAACATGGCCAAAATCACCAAGAACGGTTTTTTTGGCTGTGTCATAAGATCCCCTCCTCAAGTTAAATGTTGTTCATGTATGTTAATTTGTGCGGGTAACAATGAAAACGGACATGCAGAAAACCTATTCCATCGACAAAATTCCTCATGGAATCAATTAAATGTTAATTAATGCAATTACGATCCATTTTTTTACCAGATCAAATCTTTGGATAAAGGATATGCATTACATTAGTGACAAAGAAGTATACGCTCGAGGAAAATAGTGGAATGCATTATTAAAAGCCTATCAAAGTGACAAATCGTAGTCAAGATATAAATATGTGATCCGGAAGGGGGATATTGCTAAACTTTATATAGAAGAGAAAGCAATTCCATAAAACGGTGTATGTTCCAGCACCAAACTTCTTCCTTCTCAATTTTCTTACTTAACCGAAAAAACAGAAAAAAACTTCAAATCGGAAACACATATGAACTTGAACTGCAGAGGCCTGCTATGTCTGCTCCGGTAAAATTCTATGTAAAAAGGGTCTGCACTGCCTGCAAACCCGAATGTGTTTCCGCTTATGTTGGCAACTGGTTTATGTAGATACTCCGTCTTCATGGACTGTATTTGCCTGTTGTACCGTAGATGTCTTATCAGTCAACGTTCGTAGCGGAGTAATACAGAAAGCACCCGCTGTGATCAGAATCAAACAAATTCCATACACACGAACGACAGATTGAAGTTCGACACCTAGATGCAACAGATACGACATCAGCGCCAAAGATAACGGAGTCAAAGCAGTCGATACAGATGTCATAATAGCTGTCACTTTACCCAGCATACGAGCCTCTGTCGTCTTCTGAATGTATGTAAAAATGGGAATATTGGATAGTTGAATCGAGTAGCCGATTGCAAAAAGCGCGCATACCGCCAGCGCAAACTGGTGTATGAAGCCGAGTGCGCTATAGCCGAGCACGACGACGGCCAGGAAGCACAGCATCATAAGCCCGGGACGAACAAACGTTTTGCACAATGAGGTCGTAAGCGCTCCCAGTATAAATCCGATGCCGAGCGAGATCTGCAGACAAGCAAGCACGAAGGCGCTGCCCTGCAAAATATCCCGGGCCATAATCGGAATCATGACTCCCATCGGCCCAGCGATAAAAAAATTCATTAGGAAACCAATTCCGGTGGTAATTGGCAAAATGCGATGTCCCCGAACATAGGCAAGCGAAGCGCGAAAGTCCTCCCATGGGGTTGTTGAGCGTGTGGATTCAACCTGCTGCGGCGGGGTTCGAACGCAAGCGATAAGCAATGAAGAAATGAGAAGCATTGCCATACAGAACAAAAAAACGCCAGTAAATCCGATAGAAATAATTAATGTACTGCCTATGAGCGGCCCGATAATAAGGCTGTATTGCCCGGCCATCCGTAACAATCCATTCGCCCGCTGCAGCGAATCTTTATCGGTAATGGAGACGATCATGGAAGAATGCGCGGGACCGGAAAATGCGTCCATAATGCCAAACAGAAAGGAAACGATGATCAGGAAAATCGGAGTAAGCGTATCGGTCAGATAACAAGTCAAAATGGACGCGATAAGAAGGAATTCCGACCACTGCGAGATAAGAACGACCAATTTCCGGTTTAACCGATCGGCAATAATTCCGCCATAGATCGTAAACAACAGGCGGGCGAACGTAGAGGCGAACAACATCATGCCCAAATAACTGCGCGACTCGTAGATCGTGAGCATCAGCCATTCCACGGCGATGATATAAATAAAATAACCGGGACTGGAAATAAGGGCCGCCGTCAAAAAAAAGCGGTAATTGCGATTGCCCCAAATACCGGATTGGGGCGTGGCTTTCAAATGCTCGTCCATCGAACTACGTCCTTTCATAAAGCATTTCCATTTTCATCCCTCATTTTTGAATCAATATATTCTATTCAATAATAAAAGTCAATATAATGGTCAAAGTATCATACTCAACTACAAAGGAAATGAACGAGATAGTCTCTGTTCGTTCCGCTGTTCACTACTTCGCTGAATCTCGTTGGTCTTATTAGGGAGGTCAGGCTTTGACCTTACTTTCGCATGTTGATGCATGGACTGAGTAATCTCCGTTAACGAGTTTCATATATTTCTTCACATTCTTTTTTATTGGAGGGCATGGAGTTATTCCGGATTCGATACGTTTCAGCGGACAGGCGTTTCCTTGGCAAGACGGTCTAAAGAAGCATTTGGTGCATGCAGGGTCTTCATTAACGCCTCCTGTAGTCCATAGACTCCATTTCTCCTGATCGATTACTACATCACCGTTTTCTAAAATGTCGCCAACATGGTTATAAGGATTATTAAAAGCAACGGTACATTTATAGATCATTCCATCAGAGCCGATAACTAGAGAAGAAGGATTGGAAGCGTAGCATTCAGAGCCACCCGGTTGTAAATATTGCTTGTAATAATCGAAATTGAATCCTTCTTCTTTCGCTTTATCATAAAAAGTATATAATTCTTTCTTATCGCATAAATGGATATCGGAGGTCTGTTCTCTTTTTAAATTTTCAATCGATGAGAAATGCAAAGTAAAACGTGAATCCTCTACAAATAACTCTCCAATCATTGAAATATATTGATTCATCGTCGTGGCTACTTCGTCATTAATATTTGAGCGTATAGTGACGTGAAATTTTTCGGGACTGTGTTTCATTTGAATAAGATTAGATAATATCGTGTCGAATGTTTTTTCTCCTAATGTCCCCACCCGGTAACGGTCATGCGTTTCTGCTGTTCCGTCAAGCGTTATTTGGAATGATCTCACTTCATATTCCATTAGCTGCTCAAATTTATCTTTATCAAGTAAATAACCATTCGTCGTCATACCCGCTCGATAATGAACATTGTTTTTCTTGCAAATCTCTATGATTTGTGGCGACATTTTTTTGATTATATTAAATGATTTCAGTGGTTCTCCGCCAAACCAGTTAATTACCAGGCTATTATATCTCGGCAATGTTTTCTCCAAATACTTGAGAACGCCCTTTTGAACCGATTCCTTCATTTCCGATTTAACAAAATCCTCATAACAATAGACACAACGAAAATTGCAATCTTCATTCGGCATCAAGATAAGTTCAAGGGTCCGGTTAAAGGACAACAAATTATATTTTTGCGCGGTAGCCATTTGAAACTCATCTACACTCTCACGTACAAGAAAACCTTTTTGAAATAAAAAAGTTATAATCTCAGAGTTCCTGTCATTATGTAATAATTCCACTGATTTTGATCTCAGTACACTCTTTACGCGCTCTGCTTGATCACCGTCAAAAACAGCGATTTTCCCGCGATAAGAATTATATAATCGGAGTCTGTCCCCATCTTGACTCATTACATTAAAACGTGACGGCTTAAGTATATTTTGTGCAACAGCAATTTCATCAGTTATAACCAAAATCAACACCTCCACCATTATGAAGTTACAGGAAGGAAGGATAGACATCCTCCCTTCCTGTAACCGCTTTCTACAAAAGACAAAAAAATTACCCGCCACACTGCACATTAATGATAATATCTCCATCTCTATTGCTCATTGCAAACATCTCTTCCACCTCTTCACACCTCCTTTCACTATACTTATTTTGAAATATATCCCATGCATCAATTTATGTCAATATCACTATTAATATAGCAATTATTTAAAAATATTCCATGAAAGTTGAACCATTGAACTTTCATAATAGAAGGGAAGGATCGCCGCATGTACGAGCAAACTTCAAACTGTGCATTTGCGATTAATAGGTATGTCTGTACGCAAGATTGCCACGATCATCTGTCGTTCGGAGAAAACCATTCGCCTCTACATCTTCGCCTATGAAAAATAAGGTTTGTCGGGCCTGATCATGCGTTTCTCCCCCGGGCGCTCCCCACGACTAACGAAAGAACAGCGGGAATTCGTCATCTTTTGTTGGAAGATGAATGCATGATCCGCGATTATCAGGCCCTCCAACGAACGTGGGACGAACCGTCTCTGTGTGCGAATGGAGTCTGATAGCCAGCCTATTGCAGAAGCACAATCACAAATTTGCCATAGAGCCTAAAATGACCGATTCAGCTTGACTGTCTGCTTGACTTCACCGATAATATAGCTAGCCCACTTGGGAAATTTTTGTTCCTAAAGGAGATGTTTTCTATGACTATCTATATGATATTGGTGGTTATTCCTTAAAGTTCAATATCAGGCATATGCCAAAAAACGGGATGGTTACCCGTCTTTTTGCTGTGCCGCCAATCAGTAACCTTTCGTGAATACTGCTGAGAGCGGGATACGGTGGAGGTCGTATCTCTTTTTGTTTTTAATGCCACGGTCAGCAGCTTCTTTAGAGGCTGCTTGTCCGTGGCATTTTTACGCCCAAAAACAACTATTCTAAGGAGCGAAATATGTTAGATTTGAAGCAATATGGCTATGTAGAAGCTGACACGCCGAGAAGTGACTTAATACCCGGACGGGTAATATTACACGAGAAAAAGAGCGGTGCTTCCGCATAGCAGCCATTCTCGAACAGGTTGTAGCAGCGAATTTCGACGTCAACCGTATCACGCGTTATTTGACCAGGCGCGGCAAAGCGGTGGCCAGCAGTCATCGCTGCTCAATGCGCTGATGGAGCAAACAAAAAAAGAAAATCGGAGGGTTCAAGAGATGAGCGATTCCAAAATCAAAGTTGAAACACTAATAAGTGTTTTAAGCAAAATGCTCGGCGCAAACGTGATTCATGCCGACTACGAAGCCAAGCAGTTACACGGCGGTACAGTAGGGGATGTACGACTTGTCACAGGCATAGCCGCAACCGATACCGGCGGGAAACTGACGTATAATGTGGTTTTGAAGGTACAGAAGAGATGGGAGCGCCGTGGCGACCCCGATTCATGGCGCAGGGAGTATGACCTTTACGCATCGGATTTAAGTGCGGCTTTCTCCCCTTCCTTTCGCTGGCCTGTGTGTTACCATGCGGAGTTGAACAATGATGAAACGCAATTATGGCTGGAATATATTGACGGTATATCAGGATTATACCTAACCGTAGAAATGTACGAACGTGCAGCCGAGGAATTAGGGCGATTCCAAGGCAAACTGTATGCCGAACAGCCAACCCTGTTGCAAAACCTAACCAACCTAAGCAAAGTTGCGTTCATGAAAAACTACTATCTGCATTACAAGTCATGGAGTGAAGTCTATGATTACATTCGTGGTCATGACTGCGAAATCCCAAGGCACTTGTGCAAAATGCTCATCGACGTTGATGAGAACACAGACGAAATATTCAATCGCATAGAAAAGCTGCCCATCGTGCTGTGCCACAGAGATTTTTGGGTGACGAATATATTTTATTCAAACGATAAAATCGTACTAATCGACTGGGATACCACCGGATGGGGTTATATGGGCGAGGACATCGCAAGTCTTATAGCGGATGAACCAGACGTTAACCACATGGTTGAATACTACCAAAAATGCGTTCCGGCGTATTACAAAGGTTTCTCGGAATATGCGGACATATCCCATATCTCGGATCATTGCGTTAGCGAGCTAATCCTTGTTATGTTCGGATACAGGCTTATAGAGTGGTACAAATTCGCTAAGTCCCCCGACGAAAAAGCGCTGCATCTCAATACCCTACAAAAAATCTATGAAATGAGGGATATTCCATGAAAAATTACCCTAAAATGGAAAAAGGAGATTCCGAATGGATGATAGAGCAAGCAACTGACGTGGCATGATGAAGCCAGTTGGCTTTCGTTATTACGGTAAAAAAGGCTGGCAGATTGTCCATCGCTGTCGCATCGTCAAAGCCCTCTTCCAAGACCCTCATGGCCTTTAGAGCTTTTCTTCAAATGTTTCTTGTGTCCGCTTTAGCAGTGTACGGGCACGGGTCTCGTCCACAGCTTCGTAGAAGGCCCTTACATGGGCCTTCTATTCGTCACGGCAAGATGTAGGAGCAGCATCCATTACGCATAAATTAGGTTTGGCACTGTTGCCAGGTTATTCCTTGGAAATATTGCCGAATCGCTTTTACCAAACCACCGTGATGGTCGCTTGTAATGACATCAACACCATGCGACCCGCTTTTGAGGTGCGTATAGAAAGCTCCTCACGTTGCTGCTGACTCGGTATCATCTATGGTAAGTCCCAAGCCGTTCCCGGTACCCATCCGCATTAATCCCATTTGCATCATCACGCCACGTGAGCGCACACGACCGTCTTCCCGAACTTTGACGTACAGAGCGTCAGCAATAAGAAAGGGGTAGGCCTTGTCCAGTTTTCGGTTATTTCAACCTATACGAGGGGATCCAGTTGCTTGTAGAGCTCACTAACAGTCGATTTGGGAAGCTCCGTCCCGCACAGTTCTTCCGTGATATTGCTTACTTTTCGCGTTGAGCACCATTGAGTACCATCTCCATCATGGATAAGACAAGGGCTTGCTCACTGCGCTGGTACCGAGAAAAAAGTTCCGCAGAGAACCGACCGTTGTGGAAACGCGGCACTTGCAGGGTTAATTGCCCCACCCTTGTTGTCAGCCGATGAGGATATGATCCATTACGGTAACCTGCACTTTCTTCTGAGCGCTCATAGTGCCTCGCCTTTAGTTGTTCCGTTGCTTTTGCCTGCAAACTTGATTTAAGATGGACTCTAATAGGGCCGCTATTCCCGCATCTCTTGATTCGGATAAAAACAGTTGATGAAATAGATTTGTAAATCTAGAAAGGAGTCTTACCATGTTACGATTAATCATTTTTACTTCACTGCTTCTCAGTATTTTTACTATTTCTAACAGACATGTCCCGACTCTCGTCAATCTCTCGAATTCCTTTTTCATCATCGGGCTCGTCTATTTATGTATCGCTTTGTTTTGCCATGTCCGAAATATCGGATTTTTCAAATCTTTGAGTTACCATCTCCAGCGTAAAAGACAAGCCGAAGACGCGGCCAATCGCATCGATGCTGCAGGCGGAGAGTCAATGTCCAAGCCGAAGCTGCATGAACATGCCGCCCGGATCGGCAGCGGCCCCTGGCCGAACCGGATGTTTTATCTGTTCGCGATTCCGCTGCTGCTCTGTTCATTCGCGCTTGCATACGCTTCCATGTAGCGCAATAACAAAATCCGGCCGACCGCATCGGTTGCAGTCAGCCGGATTCTTATCCGAGAGCTTGAACGGCGGATATCCAATCCGTTCCCTTATTGGGACAGGCGGGTTGCCAGCTCGTACAGCTCCATATTGAATTCTTTTTTCGTGTTGACGACCTTGTCAATATCGGTTGCGACCAACTCGCCACGGATCATGCCGCATCCCTTGCCGGACTCGCCCTCCATCAGCTTGCGGACCGCGAAGTCGCCAAGGCGGCTCGCCAGAATCCGGTCGAAGGCGGTCGGCGTTCCGCCGCGCTGGATATGTCCCAGCACCGTAACGCGAGGCTCGACGGTCGGGCAGCGCTCGATGATGCCTTGAGCCACGTCTTCGCCGCGTCCTACCCCTTCGGCGACGATGACGATGCTGTGGCGCTTGCCTGCTTCGAAGTTATGCTTCATACGCTGGGCTACTTCATCGATATCGAACGGCACTTCCGGCACCAGAATGGATTCCGCGCCGCTGGCCACACCGGCATACAACGCGATGTCGCCGCAGTGGCGGCCCATAACTTCGACGACAGAGGAGCGCTCATGGGAGCTCATCGTGTCGCGCAGCTTGTTCACCGCATCGACCACGATGCTGACGGCCGTATCGAAGCCGATCGTATAATCGGTATACGAGATGTCATTATCAATCGTTCCCGGAAGGCCCATCGTCTTGATTCCCAGCTTACTGAGCTTGTTCGCGCCTTGATAGGAGCCGTCGCCGCCGATGACGATCAAGCCGTCGATGCCGTGAGCGCGCAGAATGTCCGCGCCCTTGCGCTGGCCTTCCTCCGTACGGAACTCCTGACAGCGTGCCGATTGCAGAATCGTGCCGCCGCGCTGGATAATGTCTCCGACGCTGCGCAGATCCATCGGACGGATATCCTCATTCAGGAGGCCTTGATAGCCGCGCTGAATGCCGAAGACCTCGATTCCATTGAATAAGGCTGCCCGCACCACTGCGCGAATCGCCGCGTTCATACCTTGGGAGTCTCCCCCGCTCGTCAGGATAGCAATTTTTTTGACATCAGACATGTTGTTTCCTCCTAGTTCTCCTTATGCGTATGTTTACGTATCCAACGACTGTTGACCCAGAAGAACAACCGCATCAACGGACTATTCCGCATCAATCGCCGGCATACGTCCTGCACCTCAGCTTGGTCTCGTACTTTGGGATCGGACAGATACAGCGCCAGAAGCCCTTCGATAATCATTCGGTGGAACCGTTCCTCCGGCAGCTTCTTCACCTGCTCCTTCGCCGCTTCCGCAATATGGCCAATCCGGTTCACGACCGTAGATTGGTCCGGGTAGTAATGGCAGAAATTCAAGTCTCCGCCCACCCGGTCTTCCTCCTGATCAATCAAATAATCGAGCAGAATGTGAAGTCCGCATACATATGGAAAATAAGCTTCCCGGATAAGCCCGGCATCCTCCCTCGTTAGCCCGCCGTCTATAGATGCGGCGAACAATTGGAACACGCCGAGAGTAGATCCCGTCGCTGCGGCGAACTCATTCCACGTCAATTCCGGGAACTTGGCCTCATAGTCCCGCCACCAAGCCAGCAGCGCTTCTTCCCGCTTCGCCGGATCGATATGCTTGTACACCTGAAGATCGGTATACAACCCGACGAGCCAGACGATATCCGTGCGGGCGGCTTCGTAGCCGGGAAGCTGCGCGATACAGGTCCGGCACTTCTCGACCAGTCCCCGCAAATACCCGCCGTCATCCTTGTCTTCCCTCAGGGCGTAATAGTCTGCAAACGGGCGCTCGGGCTGGACTGCATCCAGCATCGATTGGTGCAGAAGCCGGAAATCATCCGGATCCAGCGAGGTGCTTCGGTCGCACAGATTATCCAAATAATCGCTTATCGTCTGAAAAGCTACAATCAACGGAATGATGATACCACGCGTCTCCGGCCGGATGGCGGCGTATACCGCACCGCCCTGACAGTGAAACTGCTTCGTGGCGATGCTGGCCAAGGCCTGTCTGCGCAGTTCTTCGTTCGGAATATTCTCTGCCCGCGCCCGCCAGGTATCCAGTTCGGAACGTACCCCCGGCAGGATGTATTTATATACGCGGTGCATGAGCCGCAACGGCCCCCTTGGAGCCACTGAACGACTAAGCTTGTGATGGTCCAAGAATAACCTCCCGTTCTCCAGTCCTCCACCAGTGGATGCACTCATTTTAGCCAAAACTATTATATTACGAAGTGACTCTTTGCACAAACATTCCTGCGCCTATTTGCCTAGAGATGGCTTTTGGCGACAGTATCCTGCTGCACGCGGAACCATAGATGAAGATCGTTGATGATGCTGGCCAGCTCCGCGATATTCCAATTCAGACGGCAGGATGCCTCGAACCGTTCTTCCTCGTTCAGTTCGTGCTGAAGGGCGACAATGCGGCCCTCGAGCTGCTTCACCCGCTCCGGTATGCAGCTTCGGATGTCTTCCCAACGCGCGATGACCTCCGCCTGTTCAGTGAAGCTTAACGAATCCCAGGGCACGACCAGCACCGGGAGTTCAATGCCAAGCCGTTCATCCCGCTCGAAGCGATACCGATTCATACCTGCGACCTCTCTCCTCCCGCTTTCTGTGCAGAAGCGACTTTTGCAGTTACTGTACCATTACGGGCCTGGAAAGTAAATGTCATCTGTCGCGAATCTCGCCCCGCATCCCGTAAAAGCATGATATACTATAGCATGCTTTTAATGATGCAATGCTTGACTTCGTGGGGGGAACCATCATGTCGCAACCGATTGTGAAGAGCCGTGACGCCCATTGGCTCCGTGCCTTTACCTTTTCCATCTTTATGGCGTCATCCGTCGTCGTATCCTATCTTCCGCTTTATTATCAGGCGCTCGGATTTACAAGCGTTCAGATTGGATTGCTCTATTCCATCGGACCGCTTATCTCCATCGTATCCAATCTGTTCTGGGGCTTAATCAGCGATCGGCTCGGCACATTGAAAAAAGTTCTGATTCTGCTGCTGTGCGCCCAAATCATCCTGTCGCTTATTCTTAGTCAATTCGCTTCGTTCGGATCGGTTGTCCCGATTCTTATCCTGTTCTATTTCTTTTATTTCCCGATATTCCCGCTGAACGACAGCTTCTCTATCGTGACGGCACAAGCTCAGGGCAAGAGCTTCATCGGCATCCGGGTGTTCGGCTCGATCGGATTCGCTGTCGCTGCCCTGCTGTTCGGTATGGTGCTGCGCACAGCAGGCGCCATCTATACCGTATGGGTGCTCGTATTCATCGGGGTCTTGTCGCTTGGCATCGCCTTCTTCCTGACGGACAAGCGGGCATCGCTGAAAAAAATGGAGTTCTCCGGGCTGTGGGCGGTGCTCAGACAACGCGAGGTGCTGTTGTTCTTCCTGTTCGTGCTGCTGCTCGCCATCGCGCACCGGTTGAACGAGGCCTTCCTTGGAGTGACGCTGACCGGACTCGGCGCGGACGAATCGCTCGTCGGCTGGGCCTGGATGCTGTCGGCCGTGAGCGAGATTCCAATCTTCTTCCTGCTCAACGCCTTCGGCGATCGCTTCAAGGAGCTCCCGCTGCTCGCTTTGTCCGGATTAACCTATGCGATCCGGCTGCTGCTCGTTGCCAATCTGCAGACCCCGGGCGCCATCGTGGCGACGCAGCTGATGCACAGCGTGTCCTTCGGTATTTTCTATTTTGTCGCCGTCCGTTATATTAGCCGGGTTATTCCCGAAGAATACCGTTCCACGGGACTCGCGCTCTATACGATCGTATGGTCGAGCATCGCCGGTCTGCTGAGCGGCACGTTCGGAGGCATGCTGCTCGAAGCAAATGGCAAGGACATGGTCTTCCATGTCGGAGCAGCATTCGCCGTCGCCGCCTGCGCCGGCTTCCTCGCAATGGCCGTTCATTCCCGCTATGCTGAGACCGGGACGCGATGGCCGAGGCGACGCCGATAATCTGTGGCAAGATGGCGGAAATTACGCCGTTCAAACCATCAACGCCAGGAAGCAGCAAGCCATTTGGAGATGTCGGCTGCCAGGCCGCAGCTGGCATTGGGAGGCGTCGCTGCCCAGGCCGCAGCTAGCATCGAGAGGTCCTGCTGCCGAGGCCGCATTTCGCACAGAGAGGCTCTGCTGCCATGTCGCGGCAACTCTTTGAGCGCTGTCAGATCGCTCTACGCCGAGGGGAAGCGTCGTGGTCACTCCGACTGTAAAGCGGAAATCGTTGCAATCCGGCAGAGCGGCCCGTATAATATGATCAGGTCTTAGTACGTGGTACTAAATGATGCGCAACGCAATACTTGCAAAGAGCAGTGCAGGTCAAACCAGAGACGGACTTTTTGAACAACCTCTTATACAGCGAAGGAGAAATGATACGATGACGTTATATGATACCGTGAAGGAAGTCATTCACAGCCGCCGAAGCGTCCGCCGCTTTACGGAGCAACCCGTCGCCGTCGAAGACCTGAAGGAACTGATCGACTGCGCGCGGTATGCGCCAAGCGATACGAATTCGCAGACGTGGGAATTCATTGCAGTCATGAACCGGGAGCAGATTCGCCGGATCGAGCAGATGACTTGGGACGCGCTGCACGCCAAGGCGGCCGAAGCGGAAGAGCGGGGCCTCGCCAAGGAAGCCCGCCTGCTCGTCAAGTCGTTCGGCCCTTATGCGACCGCCTTCTCCGAAGCGCCCGTCCTGATCATCGGACTGGCGACGCCTTATACGTCCAAGTTCCGCGAACGGATCTTCGATCCGATTCAATTCGTGCCGGAGTCCGTATGGGAGGAAGAAGGCATTAAGAGCAGTTGTCTCGCGCTGCAAAATCTGATGCTCGCCGCCCATGCGCGCGGATTGGCGACCTGCCCGATGACCGGGCCCGTGCTGCTCGCCGCCAATCCGATCAAATCACTGCTTGACATTCCGCCGGACCGGCAGGTCAATATGGTGCTTTCGCTTGGCTATGCCGCAGATACGCCAGCCAAGCTTCCACGCAAGCCCGTCGAAGAGATTCTCCGCATTATCGAATAATCGCTTGCGATGATTCCTTCTTTTATACAGACAAGCTCCTCGGCCTCCTTTCAGACGAATAGGCTGAGGGGCTTGTCTTTATGTTTTCCTCCCCAATTGGATTGCGCATCAGCTCTTCTTAGCGGCCCAGCCCATAACGTTCATCGCATCCGGCAGCAGCATCCGTTCTTGCTCGTCCGGCTTGTAAGGCAGGCGCCCGTACATCTGGCGGAACTGGACCGGTGTCATATGCTCCTGCTGCTTAAAGCGCTGGATGAAATAGCTTGCATGCCGGAACCCTGCCTCCTTGCCCACATGAGCGACAGCCATGTCCGGGCAGCTGATCAGGAGCTGCTTCGACTTCCGGATGCGAAGCCGGTTCACATATTGCAGCGGCCGCAGGCCGAAGGTGCGGCGGAACAGCGTGCAGACGTACTGCGGCGATACTTGCAGCCGATCTGCCATCTGCTGCAAGGAGACATCCTCCTGATAATGCTCGTGAATCCACTCGAGCAGCGGGGCCAGCGGCTGGACGCCTGACTTGCGATGCAAGCCCCTGTCATGCCGGCCGCATTCGGACCATGCCATCATCAACTCATAAGCCAATGCGGACAAGCGGGGTCCATGGCCGCCGCTCGCCCGGTCCAACCAGGAGATCGCGCCCCGAATGAGCGCCAGCGTCTGCTCCGGGTCACCGACCGTCATGGCGGCCGAATGGTGAACATGCACCATCGAGGTCAGTTCCTGAGCCAGCGCTCCGTGATAACCGAGCCAATAGATGCCCCACGGCTCCTCCAGCGGCCGATAGACATGCGGCACATCCGGGTACAGCAGCACCCCTTGTCCCGGACCGATCTCCACTGCCGGACCGCCGCCTTTCCATTGGAACATGCCTCTTCCTGTCGTGCATTGCAGCCACTGATAATCCGGGTAACCGTGCGGGCGGATCGTCTCCAGTTGGTTCGTCCAGCTCCCCACCGTCGTTACGACCAGAGGAAGCAGACGCTCTTCGTCTGTCAGAATGGGGAAATGAATGCTGTCCAATCGTCCCCCTCCTTGTCATGGAAATATCGAATTCTTTCATATTATTATATCCATTATAAAATCGTTAGATTGAAATGCAATGGATCACGGTCCTATCATAGATAGAGAACAGCTTCATATTGTGTCATTATTTTCATTCATGTTTCCCGATAACGAACGAGAGGATGATTTCCTTGACACTGCCCATCTGGCAAGATCCGACCAAGCTTCATCTGAACCGGCTGGATTCGAGAGCCTACTTCATTCCGCATGCCCACGCAGACGATGCGCTGACCTATGAAAGAGGGCTCTCGCCCTTCTTCCAGTTGCTGAACGGAGAGTGGAAGTTCCATTACGCGCCTTGGCCGGAGCAAGCACCGAAGGAGTTCGAGCAACCGGACTATGATGACGCGGCGTGGGAGCGCATTCCCGTACCATCGAATTGGCAAATGGAAGGGTATGGAGCTCCCGCCTACACCAATATACTCTATCCGTTCCCCGTCGATCCGCCGCATGTTCCCGACGAAAATCCAACCGGATCGTACCGCCGCACCTTCTGGATCGACGAGTCCTGGTCCGGCCGGAAAATCGTGCTCCGCTTCGAAGGGGTAGACAGCGCCTATCACGTCTGGGTGAACGGCGTCCTTATCGGCTACAGCCAAGTAAGCCGCATGCCCGCCGAGTTCGATATTACCGGCCATGTTCGCAGCGGAGCGAACCTGATCGCCGTGCAGGTGTATCAGTGGAGCGACGGCACCTATCTTGAGGATCAGGACATGTGGTGGCTGAGCGGGATTTTTCGTGACGTCTATTTGCTGGCCTTCCCGGAAATGCATCTGTGGGACATGACCGTGCGGACAACCCTGTTCGACTCCGGCAAGCACGCCCGGGTGGATGTGAAGACGCTCCTTCACAACGCAGGCGGTTCTTCTTCGGGCGGCACCCTGTCCATCACCCTGCTGGATCGCTCCTTGCGGCCGGCGTCCGAGACGGTTGCCGTCGACATCGACATGCTGACCGCGGGAGAATCACAATCGCTCAGCGCCGCCCTTGACGTTGCGGACCCGAAGCTGTGGAGCGCCGAGACGCCTCACTTGTACCATCTTCTGCTGGAGCTGAAAAACGCCCGGGGCGAAGTGACTCAGACCGTCGCCCACCGGGTCGGTATCCGAGAAGTGAAGCTGGAGGGCGGCAATCTGCGCGTGAACGGCCGGGCGGTCATGTTCAAGGGCGTCAACCGCCACGAATTCCATCCTGACTTGGGACGGGCTGTGCCGCTTGCCACCATGATCGAAGATATCAAGCTGATGAAGCGCTTCAATGTAAATGCGGTACGCACGTCGCATTACCCGAACGATCCCCGATTCTACGAGCTGTGCGATGAGTATGGGCTGTACGTCATTGATGAGGCCGATCTGGAGACGCACGGATTCCAGCCAGCGGGGGATTGGTCCCGCCTCAGCAAGGATCCAGTCTGGACCGCTGCTTATGTTGATCGGATGGAGCGAATGGTCATGCGGGACAAAAACTTCGCGAGCATCGTCATGTGGTCGCTCGGCAATGAATCGGGCTATGGACCGAATCATGGCGCGATGGCGGAGTGGGCGCGCAGCTATGACCCTACCCGTCCGCTTCATTACGAGGGCGATTGGGACGATACGCTCGGCATGGATATTCATTCCCATATGTACACCTCCGTTCAGGAAGTGGAGGAGATTGCCGGCAATGATGATCCGCGCCCGTTCATTCTGTGTGAATTCGCCCATGCAATGGGCAACGGTCCGGGCGCGTTCGAGGACTATATCGAGCTGTTCTACCGCTATCCGAAGCTGCAGGGAGCCTTCGTCTGGGATTGGGTCGATCAGGGCATCCGCCGGATCAGAGTGGACGGTCAGCAGGAGATGGCTTATGGCGGAGAGTTCGGGGAGCGGCTTCACGACGGCAACTTCTGCCTGAACGGGCTCATCGACGGCGACCGGCAGCCATGGCCCGCGCTGCATGAATACAAAAAGGCAATCGAACCCGTCAAAGTTACCGCCATCGATCCCGCTTCCGGACAATTCGAAGTGGAGAACCGTTTTGACTTCCTGCCATTGAATACCCTTCAAGGGTTCTACACCGTCGTGGCTGGCGGACGCATTGCCGCAAGCGGAAGCTTCCCCGTTCCGGACATCGCTCCTCGCTGCAAAGCGGCTTGGATCTGGCACATCGGCCTGGCGCTGCGCGAGATCGCCCCTTCCCTGATAGGTCAGGAGGTATGGCTGAAGCTGTCCTTCCAGATGCCGATCAGCACGTCCTGGGCCGAAGCGGGCCATGAATTGGCCTGGGCCCAGTTCCCGCTTGATCCGGCCGTCTTCCTGCCGCCAGCTTCGGCGGAGATGGCCCGACACTGCCTCTCGGATCGCACCGTAGCGCCAATTGGCGTGCGGGAAGAAGAAGGGGCCTATATCTTGACCGGGCGCAGCTTCCGCTTCGACATCGATCGTCACAGCGGCGCTCTTCTCGCCTGGCAGGCCGAAGGCGCGGATCTGCTCACATCGGGCCCCCGGCTGCAATTATGGCGGGCCGCCATTGACAACGATATGTACAACGTGCCGGAGTGGCGTTCCTTCGGTCTCCATCAGTTGGATGAGCGGGTGGACGAGGTTCAGCTCGACGCGTCCCGAGCCAGCGATGGTGTGGTTCGCGTTATCCGCCGCACTCGCCTGGGCCCGCCAGCCTTGTCTTGGGGACTCCGCTGCCGGCATGAATGGACGATTCGGCAGGACGGAACCATCACCTTGCATGTTCACAGCACGCCAGAAGGGAATCATCCGCAGGTGATGCCGCGATTCGGTTACGAGCTCACGCTTCCGGGCGCCTTCGATCGCTGCGTCTGGTACGGCCGCGGGCCGGGCGAGAGTTACGCAGACAGCAAACAAGCGGCAGGCTGCGACTGGTACGAAGCGAGCGTAAGCGATCTGATGACCGCCTATGAGAAGCCGCAGGAGAACGGCAACCGGACCGACACGCGTTGGGCCACTTGGACGAACCGCCGTGGATTCGGCCTGCTGGCGCTAAGCAACGGCACATTCGACTTCAGCGCCCATCGCTACACAATTGCCGACCTGGAGCGCGCGCCGCATCACGCAGATCTGACGCCGCGGGAAGATATCATCGTCCATCTGGACAAAGCCCAGCATGGCTTAGGAAGCAACAGCTGCGGACCGAAGGCGCTGCCCCAGCATGAGCTCCGCGTGGACGACATCACCTTCACCGTCAC